>JBOFGV010000019.1:0-100139 GCA_051649305.1 Beijerinckiaceae bacterium | reverse complement strand
CCTCCAGACCTGCAGCAGTGCCGCTGATAACGGGTGCATCTGCAACGGCACTGATGATGATCTGATGTTGCGTGGATGACGTTGCTGTCGATCCATCGGCATCAATGGTTGAAGCCGCTATGTTGAGAGTGAAATTTCGATCAGTATGCAAGCTGGGCGTGACAGCAAATGAGTCAAGGGTTGCGCGAATGGCAGCGGCATCCCCGGTGATGGTGTAGACACCTGCGTTGATTGTGACTTGAGCGCCAGTGGCCACTGTATAGGCAACCGCAGCATCGGCAGGAAAGCCGGATATCGTGATCCCGGATATGCGCTCTGAACCATCGTTATCGACCAGCGCGAAGTTGATTGAAGATCCGAATGCGGCGGTTTGATCTTCCGAAATTGTTGTGTTGCCTGCAGTGAGCGTCGGAGCATCCGCCTGCGCATCAATGACGATGGTCTGCGTGTTGCTGCCATTGGCTGACGGGACGGCAACACCGTCGGTTGTCTGCGCATTGATTGTAAGCGTGATGTCAGCGTCAGAATGGAGCGTCTGCTTGACTGTCAGGGTATCGAGCGTAGCGCGGATGTCGGCTTCCGAGCCGGTGATAGTGACCATACCGCCAATGAAGGTGATAACAGCAGAGCCGACACCTGTCAGCGGACCATTGGGTGTCGCAATGTTACGAACGTCCGCCGAGCCAAAGCCGGTAATCTCCACACGGGATATCTGCTCGGAGCCATCGTTGTCAGGCTTCACAAAGGTGATCTTGTCGCCGAACAGGATGTGTGTGTCTTCTTCACCGGAGGCGTTGATGGTGTTGACCGTTGGGGTGTCAGAGACAGGCGCAATGATGATTGGTGTCGAGACTGGAGCCGATGTGGCTTTCGAGCCATCAGCGTCGGTTGTAGTGACTGTAATACTAAGTGTTGCATCAACGTCTGAATTGGGGGGCGCTTGCACGGCGAAGCTGTCGATCAGTGCACGCAGCAGGGCTTCATCGGCCTTGTTGGAGACAGAGATGGTGTAGCCGGTGGTGGCTGTGCCAACCACTGTGACAGCAGGATTGGCGGTGAAGCTGGTTGTCCAGCCAGCCGGCAAAGCAGCAATTGTTACCTCGCTCACCCATTCCGAACCGTCATTGTCCGGTTTGGTCCAGGTGATCTTGTCGCCGACCACAAACGGAGTATCCTCGTTGCCTGCTATGGCAGCAATTGTGGGCAAGGGTGTATCGGCCTGCGCTTCTACGACAATCGTAAATGGCTTCGCCGTTACCGCTGTTTCACCATTGGCTTTTTCTGTTGCGATTGCAGAAAAAGTCATATCGAAGGTGCCGTGCTTGTTTGTTGGGGGAACAAAGACCAGAGGCGATGCCAGATCTTCCGCGCTGAATATCCAGACCCCATTGCCAATGTTTGTACCAACGCCATTGAACGTGCTGCCGGGAGGCACACCGTCAATGCGGTATGTGATGACCTCCGAGCCGTCAGTATCCTTCAGAGTGCCGCTGAGCCCAGTCAGGGTGATGGCGGTGTCTTCATCGGTTGTGAAGGGACTTGAAGGCGCACTGACAACCGGAGCATCGGCCAACGGGCCAACAACCAGCGTGACCTTCGCTTCTACGCGCGCGTTGGTGACTGGATCCGTGAATGTATATGTGAATGTCGTCACACCAGAGAAGTCGCTTGGTGGCTGGTAGTCAAACGTTCCATCCGGGCGGAGTTCAAAAATGCCGGGTGGTGGTGCACCAACAAGTGTGATCGGTCCTTTGCCATTGGGGAACACATCATTGTCAGTGATGCGCGCTGTAATGCGACCGTTCTCATCAACCCGGTAGCTGTCGTCCTTTGCGGTTGGTTGCTCATAGACAACTATTCTAGGTGTTTCCGATATCCTGCCGGAGCGGTTATCAACCAAGGGATCCAGACTGCGATCGCCAACGATAATGCGGGTACCATCGGGCATGGGTGGAAGATGGACAATGGCACTGCCCACTCCGCCCAGCGAGAGGCTGTCCTTGACATCTTGATCTCTTGGATCAGTTGCAGTCGAATCCACACGGGCGACTTCGGTCAAGCGGTTCTGGTCATTGCCGAAGATATAATCCTCTCCAGGAAGGCCGGGCAGGTGGCCGATGCCGCGTCCGATCTTGCCCACAGAGTACGGTGTTTCCAGATGCCCTTCCTGAGTCTTGCCAAGGGACTTCCAGCTGAGAGAGCCATCTTTCGGCACAACATCGCTGAGCATACGGTCCAGACGGAAAACGATCTCATCCCAGTTTTTCTGGTCAACCTGCTGCCGCTCGAGGCCTTGCAGAACCCGGTCGATATCTACCTGCCCAGCACGCAACTCCTCTGCAAACGCAGTCAGGCGGCCAGCAAGGGCCTGCACCAACAATTGCGTGCCAGCAAAAACGAACTTCTCTCCATTGGGCAGGATGATAATCAGACGGTTGCTGGCGTCCTGCTCTATCCGGAACTGAGGGCCCTGCGCAGATGCAAACTGCCCCATCAGTTTTGCCAGCAGATCAAGATCTGGTGCATCGCTGCTGCCTGCAATCGCATGGGATTTGGCAGTTTTTGCTTTTGACTTTTCAGACATGACGCAACCTGACGCAAGGTAAGACACATCACGGGTGTGATGATAGCTGACTCACCCTAGGAAGTTATGGTTAAAGTTCTCTCAAGGAGGCGTCGGTTGATTGCAAAAACGCTTTTTAAAGAATGAAAATGGAATAGAAAAATTGCCGTTATACTGCGCCTGACAGTGTGCATCTTCTTTCATCGCTCACGCAAAGCCTCGTTTCGCATGCGTGAGAGGGGGCGCAATAGATAGTTCAGAATGGTTTTCTCACCTGTCAGAATATCCATACTGGCGACCATGCCTGGGAGGATTGGCAGGTTTTTGCCATCTTTCTGCAGTTGTGCGCGGTCCGTTCTGGCCCGTACCAGATAATAGGTTTCGCCTTTTTCGGTCGTGATCGAGTCTGCACCGATGTGCTCAACCTTGGCTTTCAGTGTTCCGTATAGCGTGTAGTCATAGGCGCTGAGACGCACGATGGCATCGAGGTTGGGACGCAGAAAGGCAATGTCCTGCGGGCGCACGCGCGCTTCGACAATCAGGGCTGAATCGGTGGGGACAATTTCGACAATGTCCATGCCCGGTTTGATGATCTGTCCAATGGTGCTGACGTGCAATGTTTTGACGAGACCTGTCACGGGGGCGCGCACATCGGCACGCTCCACCCGGTCAGCATCCCCTTTGATCGACTGTTCCAGCGCCGAGGTTTGCACGCGTGCCTCAGCCAGTTGCTGGCGCACTTCTGCTTTCTCATTGAGTTCTTTTTCGCGCCGCTTGGTGATGACTTCAGCAAGAGCCTGCTCCACGCGCGGCACGGCGAGGGTGGCAGCTTCAAGCGCTCCAGAGGTTTCGTTCAACCGTGCTTCAAGGCGGATCAACTCGATGCGGGCAGCAGCGCCGCGCTGCACCAGCGGGCGGGTCAGGTCGATTTCATCTTTGGCGATCTGCACGGATTTTGTTAGGTTCTGGATCTTGGCCTTGACCTCGACAATCTCCTGCCGGCGCTGACTGGCCTGCAGATCAAAGCCTGCAAGCGCTGCCTCGATTTCCCTGATGCGGTTGGTGTAAAGCTCCTGCTGTTCATGTGCGAGCTTTGGCCTGTCGGTCAGAATATCATCAGGCATGGCGAGAGCAGTGCCTTCTGCCTGCGCGGACAATCTGGCGACAACGGCGCGCAAGCCAATCAGCTTTTCGCGCCGCTCCTCGAAGCTTGATCCTGCGCCGGTTGTGTCAATGTTGATGATGACATCACCTGCATTCACAACCGCGCCTTCTTTGGTGCTGATCTGGCGGACAATGCCACCTTCAAGATTTTGCACGATCTGGATGCGGCTGGCTGGAATGATCTTGCCTTCGCCGCGCGTCACCTCTTCCACCTTGGCCATGGCGGCCCAGCCACAAAAGGCGGCGACAAGTCCTGTCAGAGCGATTGTTGTTGTCTTGGCCCAGCGCGCTGTGTTGGCAAGGCTGTCACGGGAGGGGGCAGGAGATTTTGTCATGCTACGCGCGCTCCCGGTGTGGTTGCGGAATCCATAGCCGCCTGACGCTTGCGCAACTGCTCCATTACGTCAGCCTTCGGGCCATGAGCGACGATCTTGCCTTGATCCAGCACAATCAGGCGATCGACCAGATCCAGCAATGCAGGCTTGTGGGTGACGAGAATGAGCGTGCGACCGGCGAGCGTTGCGCTCAGGCGTTTGACAACATCAAGCTCCGTGCGCCCGTCCATGTCGCTGGTTGGTTCATCCAGCACGAGGGTAGGCGGATTGCCGACCAATGCGCGGGCAAGGGCCAATGACTGGCGCTGCCCACCTGAAAGGCCTTGGCCACGCTCGCCAATGCGGCTGTCAAAACCGCGTGGTGTGCGGCTTATCCAGCTGAGCGCACCGGCTGCTTCACAGGCCGCGATAATCTCCGCATCAGTTGCCTGAGGACGATGCAGCGAAAGATTGCTGCGGATTGTTCCAGCAAAGAGCGTTGGGTTCTGATCGACATAGCCAATCTGGTTGCGCAGCAGCGTCGGGTCGATGCCGTTGAAAGCAAGACCTTGCGTCAGCAAGCGTCCGGATTGTGGCTCATGCAGTTTCATGAGCAATTTGAGAATGGTGCTTTTGCCGCAGCCGATACCACCAATCAACGCCACCTTTTCACCCGAGCGGATGGAGAGGCTGATATCGTTGAGGGCAGGGGGAGCATCAAGAGCATAGGCGAAGCGAACCTGCTCCAGTGCAAAGCTTGTCAGTGCTGTTGCTGGCTGCACGAACTCAGCGTTCTCAGGCCTTTCCTGCGGTGCTTCAGCCATCTGACGAAGCGCATTCCAGGCCACCTTGATATGATGCAGGCGACCAATGATCATCGCGCCCTGAGCAACAGGCGAGAGGATGCGGCCCATCAGTGTCATGGATGCCATCAGCGCGCCACCGGTGACATCGCCACGACCAACCAGAATGACACCGTAGGTGAGCAGGGCCAGCGTTGCAGTGCCCTGTACGAGCTGGATGAAATTCTGCCCCAACGCCATCAGCAGGCGTGTGCGCAGTCCAACGCGTACATGCTCCTGCATGGAGCGGTTCCACAGGTTTTGTGCCCATGGCTCAGCATTGAGTGCCTTGATCGTATCGAGGCCAACAAGGGTTTCAACCAGCACAGCGTTCTTCTGGGCGGTGTCCTGAAAGCTCTGCGCAGTCAGCCGCGCCAAGGGTTTATGCAATGCGAGGCTTGCCAGCATCACCAGCGGAATGACAACCAGAGGCACGGCCACAAGCGGGCCAGCGACAATCGCTATGACCAGAATGAACAGCGCTGCGAAAGGCAGATCACCGAGCGCTGTCATGGTCGAGGATGTGAAGAACTCGCGCAGGGTTTCAAACTCGCGCATCGTGTTGATGCGCACGCCGGTTGAACCTTGCACGGAACCAAGCCTTGCGCCCACAACGCGGGCAAACAGATGATCCGCCATGCGCAGGTCGGTTTCCTGGCTGGCAGCATCAATCAGAATGCCGCGCAGCATGCGCAGTGAAAATTCGAACAACGCGGCAAGGCCTGCGCCAATCATCAGGGCTGTCAGCGTTTCCATCGCCTGATTGGGCAGAACGCGATCATAGACATTCATCACGACCAGCGACCCAGCCAGCGCCAGCACATTGATAGCGATGGTTGCAAGAACGGCGCGGCTGTAGATGCCTGCGTGACCGGCAATAAAATCCCGCTTTCTGAAAGCTGTAGCAGTGACAGGTGATGTTGCTTCAGCGCTGTAGGCCTGCTTCAGCCGCGTCTGCAATTCCTGAATATCTGGCCCCTGAGTCGTCACAGCTGAAATCCTCACGCAGGAAGCATCCGCAAAGCGGACATTTCTACACTCTGGATCAAGCAGCTTTATGGTTAACGCAAGGTTACGTCAGTGACGTTACCTCAGGAAAATCTGTCGGGGTAGAAGCTGTCAGGGAAGAATAGCACCCGACGGCAGGGGGCGGCGTGTCGCATCATCCGGATAGTTTGCGCCAAGGGCAGGAACCAGTTGACCCATGGCCGCCAACACTCGGTAGACATTGTATTCGCTGACAAATGTTTCCGTTGTGCGGGTGGTGGAGTTCACGAACATCTCGTTCTGGATATCCAGAATATCGAGCAATGTTCTCTGGCCAAGCTCAAACTGCTCCTTGTAAGCCGCAATCACTGTTTTGTTCTGCTCAAGCTGGCGAGCAATGATTTCTGCTCTGGTGCGGGCAGAATGCATGGCTGTCCATGAAAGGCGCACTTCACGCTCTACGGTGCGGCGCATGAGATCAGCGGATGCCTGTGCTTCCGAGGCGCGGGCATGTGCTTCACGAACGCGGGCTGTATCGATGCCACCGCGATAAAGGTTCTGGCGGTAGACCACCATGGCGGAGGCTTCGGCCCTGCGACCATAGGTGCGGTCCACATCATAGGCATAATCGGCAGAAAGCTCTGCCGTAATCTTCGGATAGAACTCAGCCTTTGCAACACCGATGGCAGCAGTGGCTGCCGAAGCATCAAACATGCGTGCAATGATGGCTGGAGCGCCCTTCTGGGCTTGTGCAACGGCTGAATCAACGCTCTTTGGCAAGCGCTTCACAGGGGCAGGGCCAGGCGTCAGTTTTGCGGGAGGCTTGGTGCCGACAACGGCAATGAACAACGATACCGCATCCTTGTGGCGGGCATCAGCCTCGACACGCGCTGCGCGGGCAGCCTGAAGGCGTGCCTGAGCTTGCGACACTTCGGAGGATGCACCACGCCCACCATCCGAACGGGCCTTGACCTTGCCAAGCAGTTCCTCATGCGCCTTCACGTTCTGGTCTGCGATGGCGCGCACCTGCGATGTGCGCTGCAATTCGAGAAACGCCTGTGTGGTCTGCAAGGCGATGGAATTGGCGGTGTCAGATACACGCGAGCGGGCAGAGTTCACACGCTCCGTCTGACGCAGGACCTGCGATTGCGTTTCATACCCATCAAACAAACGCTGGCTTACGGAGATACCTGCTTCCGCGCGGTTTCTGTCTCGCGAAGACCGCGCTCCGCCTCCCGGCAGGCTTGATGTCTCGGTGCTGCGATGGCCAACGGCGGCGCGCACATCAACCGAGGGGCGGCCCAGCCCTTTGGCGGCTTCCAGCTCCTGATCAATGGCCTGACGGTTGAATTGAAGCGCCTTCAGATCAGGATTTGTCGCAAGCGTCCTTTTGACAACGGACTGCAATGTCTCCGCGCTTGCTGGCGCTGAGACCACGACAGCGGCAGCCAAAAATGCAACTCTGCTGATTGTGAGCATAACAAGTACTGCCTCTTCGAAGTCGCCGAATCACAACTTCTTTGATCTTTTGCATAGATCAAAAATTGGCCGCTGGTTAAGAAAAATATAAAGCGAAGTACCAGTATGGTACAGAAAAGTTTAGCTGACGCGCTGCTTTTGCGTCATAAATGGCTCTTTTCCAGTGTTGTTGGCTATGACTTTGCGGAAGTTTGCAGTCATGTGTTGCAGGTTTTCTGAAGGTAACGTTTCAAGAACTGGCAGCCTTTGCCCATAAGCAGGAGCCCTCAAACAGTCTGCCATTCTGCAAAGCTGTTGATATCCAGCGGGCGACCTTCGCTCTCAGCAAAAGCAACAAAGTCGCGCGACAGGATCATGTCAAAAATGGCTTGAGTTGACACGGTCAATTGCCGCCCGCGATCGAAGATCACCAGTGTCTGGCCAGCGGCAATAGCAGGGCGCAGCAATCCGGGTATGGCCGAGCGTTTCCAGGCTTCTGGCTTTGCCGGATCAACAAACAGCACA
This sequence comes from Beijerinckiaceae bacterium, assembly GCA_051649305.1. GTDB lineage: Bacteria > Pseudomonadota > Alphaproteobacteria > Rhizobiales > Beijerinckiaceae > JADCCX01. The sequence goes on along the minus strand of JBOFGV010000019.1, from coordinate 92,286 downwards.
ATCGCATTTTCGACAGGATCACGATGAAAGTACGCGCCTGCATCGAGCGGATGCGGGATGCTGTTTCGTTCAGGCGCATCTGTCATACGGGCGCTCAGATAAGCACATTCATAGGCGACACAGGCTTTGGGGCGTTCGTCATTGCCAAAGAGGCTGCACCCTTTGTTGGCGATGTGGGCACAAGGGCGATACATCGGCTTTTCAAGCGCCATGATCTCGGGCAGCACGCAGCAAAGCGTGCAGGTGCGGCACCAGGATACACGCTCGCCCGCGTCACGCCGCCGCTTGGCCTGTCCCATGGTGGTATCAGGCTTTGCTGTTTCGCGAGGCGAACAGTGCGCCAAGAGCCAGCGCGGCAGGCAGGCCCTGCACAAACAGGATGGACATCTTCACCGTCAGTGCCCCAACAATGCCTGCCACAATTACGCAGGACAGAAAAAACACCTTGAGCGCAAAGCCATCATCGCCCTTGAGCCAACCCCAGAAGAGACCAGCAGCCAGAAAGCCGTTATAGAGCCCCTGATTGGCCGCCATCGCCTTGGAGGCCTGCGCAAACTCCGGCGTGAGGTTGAAGGTCTTCATCACGAAAGGCGATGTCCAAAAGAACATCTCCATCACGAGAAAGCCGATGTGCGAGGCAAGCACGAGGAGAAGAAGCGCGGTGGCGATGGTTTTCATCCGCGCAAGCTAGCGCAAGGGAAGGGCGGGGTAAACTGGAATGACCATGCTGCACTTATCCCACAAATGACCGTTTCTGGATCAGCTCCTGCTCTCGTAGTGTTTCATTATGTCTTGCCACCGCTTGCGGGCAACGTGAGAAATTTCCAGCTCGATAAGAACTTCTTTGGATTCCTCTGCAATTGTGCGTCGACATGGGTACGCCTACCAACCTCGTGCGAGCATCGTTCTGGAATTCTGTCAGTCTGGCTCGCTGCCTGCTTGCGGTAACACTTGTTGTTGCCGCGATACTTGCGTTGTCATGGAGGGAGATGCGTGGGCCTTCAGATCTTTTTGATCCAAAAACAGGTTATCGCCTCAATGCCATGAGACAGGACGTTCCTGAAAGCATCCCCGGGGGAACGCGGGTTGGCCTTGACAGGCTTGAGGCAATGATAGCGCAGGAAAATCCGGTTCTGCTGGATGTTCTGAACAATGATCCGGATTGGCGGGAGCAGTTGTCGTTCGGGCTGTTTTACAAGGCCCCGGCGCGCTACAACATTCCCGGCTCACACTGGTTGCCTGATATGGGGCGCGGACGGCTGACCGCACGGCAGGATCAACAGCTGCGAGAATTGCTTGCACAGCTGACAAACAACAGCCCTCAGAGACCAATTGTTTTCTACTGCATCGCAGATTGCTGGGTGTCGTGGAATGCCGCCCGCCGCGCAATCAGTTTTGGCTACGCCAATGTTCACTGGTTTCGCGAAGGCACAGATCTGTGGATAGACGCAGGCCTTGCGACAGAGAAGGCAACACCGCTGGCCGTTGATCGCTGAAACGGAAAGCTACATCGCTATCCCCTTCGATTGACGTTTGACCACGACTGGTGCCGTGCAGCAAGTGCACCGAGGTCATCCGTTTTTCAGCTTCTTTCTACACTCAAAGCGCTCTGATCGAACCGCTAGAAAATGAAATCATCCGCTGTCAGGCTCGTCTTCGCAATCTGGAAGAGATAAAGCTGGTTGCCACCGCCAAAATCGATCACTGATGTTCCGGAATAGTCCGTTGTAGCCGCAAGGATTTCGGCAATCGTGTCGAAGCTTGCGCCAAGTGCACTAACACTGATCTTGTCATCATCAGTGCCACCGGTATCAACAAAATCGAGGATCGCATCATACTGTGCGTTGGCCGTGACGCGGAAGACATCAGCGCCTGCACTGCCATAGAGGTAGTCACTGGCGCTGCCGCCGGTGATCGTATCTGCCCCGCCGCCTCCGACCAGAGCAACACTGACAGTAGATGTGGAACCATTGAGCACATCATTGCCGGTGTAGCCGACCACAAACTCAACCTGCGAAAGGCCGACATTGAGCGTGGTTCCGACGATGGTTTGAATGTAGACAGCATCATAGCCAGCGCCACCGTTCAGGAAGTCCTGCTCATCGATGTAGAGGTAGTCATCGCCACCACCACCGTAGAGCACGTCCACGCCGAAGAAGCCGTTGAGATTATCTGAATTGATCCCGCCGGTCAGAATATTGCCCAGGGAATTGCCATAGAGTGTGCCGCCAGCCGTGCCTGTGTAGGTCAGGTTTTCGAGGGTCAGGCCAGCATCAAGCTGGGTGAAAGCAGCGCTCGAGTTGACCGTATCCGTGCCTTCGCCAAAGATCTCGTAGATGCTGTCTAGATTGCTGTCGACGACGAAGGTATCATTGCCCGTGCCGCCGGTCAGGAGGTCGTTGCCAGCGCCACCATTGATAAAGTCGTTGCCACTGCCGCCATCCAGTGTGTCGTTTCCAACGCCACCACTCAGAGTATCGTTGCCCCCAAGGCCAGCGAGTAAATCGTCGCCATCCAATCCATTAAGCTCATTAGCACCGGCCGTGCCTGTGAGTGATTCTGCTGCAAAAGAGCCAGATATCCGGATAATGCTGTTTGCGTTCCAGCCATTGATCAGAGTCAGGGCTGAAAAGTCAAAGGCACCACCAACCACAGTGAGATCAACCTGCGTGTTGTTTGGGGCAACTATTGTTATGCCGCCCGCACCAAATTGCGAGGACAAAAACCTTGCAGTCAACGTGCCGCCCGTGAATGTCATGGCCTCCACAGAGGTGAGCGAAACTTGGGTGAAATCATAAGTGCTGCCATCGCCAGACAACAGCAAGCTGTCTGAGCCTCCACCGCCATTGATAGAAAGCCCGGGGGCTGGCACGGCGGAAAAACTGGATCCTGTGAAAGAAAAAGTATCGTAGCCTGAGCCACCAACAAGTGTGTCTGCACCGCCTCCCGATTTGAAAAAGACATCAGAATTTGGCCCATAAATCGTCTCAGCTGATGTTGTGCCTGTAAATGTGACGTCGTCAAAGCCCTCTTGCCAGTTGGTAAAAGTCCAGCCCAAAGCAGAAAATGTTGCGCCTGCTTCAACGGAAACAAAAATTCTGTCACTGGAAAATGCCTGGAGGGACGATCCAGAGATAGCAACTGCGTTGGATATGAAACTCCCAGCGGCATGCGACGATGAAAATGTTACGCTTTTGTTATTTGTGCCGATAAAATTGATTTGGCTGATGCTGCTGAACGCAAGACCGCTGTAGAACTGAATTCTGGATACCTCAATAAAAGACATAAGTTACCTATCTTTCGTGCAAATCAGTTTCATTATCATTTTTACCTTTTAAATATTCCCAATTCAAGGGCCATAATTTTTCCTGGAAATTATAGCATCAACGTATTTACTTATACAATGGTCGCGGTCAAATAATTGTTTTAATGACGTTCTTTCACTTTAGGCCAGCGACCCTTTGCGTCATACAGGAACAAGCCTGTGCCGCACACTAAAGGCGAAACTGTTCCCGCCTGACCCTCGCCCGGCTGGGCCTTCCGTTTTTTCAGCTTCTTTCTGCACTCAAAGCGTGCAGACCAAACCTAGAATATAAAGTCATCCGCTGTGAGGCTGATCTTCGCAATCTGGTAGAGATAAAGCTGGTTGCCGCCGCCAAAATCGATCACTGATGTTCCGGAATAGTCTGTTGTGGCCGCGAGGATTTCGGCAATCGTATCGAAGCTTGCGCCAAGCGCACTGACATTGATCCGGTCATCATCAGCGCCACCGGCATCAACGAAATCCAGGATGGCATCATACTGGACACCGACAGTGATGCGAAAGACATCAGCACCTGCACTGCCATAGAGATAATCACTTGTGCTGCCGCCGGTGATAGTATCTGCCCCACCGCCTCCGACCAGAGCAACACTGACAGTTGACGTGGAGCCATCGAGCACGTCATTGCCAGTGTAGCCAACGACAAACTCTACCTGCGATAAGCCAACATTGACCGTGGTGCCAACCGTGGTCTGAATGTAGACAGCATCATAGCCAGCGCCGCCGTTCAGGAAGTCCTGCTCATCGATATAGAGGTAGTCGTCGCCACCACCGCCGTAGAGGATATCGACACCAAAGAAGCCGTTGAGGTTGTCGGAATTGATCCCGCCAGTCAGAATATTGCCCAGCGAATTGCCATAAAGCGTGCCATTGCCTGTGCCCGTGTAGGTCAGGTTTTCGAGGGTGTTACCAGTATCAAGCTGCGTAAAGGCAGCACTCGAATGGACCGTATCGGTTCCTCCACCAATGACCTCGAAAATGCTGTCCAAATTGCTGTCGATGACGAAAGTGTCATTCCCTGCGCCACCTGAAAGGATGTCGTTGCCCGCACCGCCATCCAGTACATCGTTGTTAACGCCGCCACTAAGGACATCAGCCCCACCGCCTCCAATGAGAGCTATGCTGACAGTTGAGGTGGAGCCATTGAGCGTGTCGTTGCCTGTATAGCCGACCACAAACTCAACCTGCGATAGGCCGACATCAAGCATGGTGCCAACCGTGGTCTGAATGTAAACAGCATCATAGCCAGCGCCGCCGTTCAGGAAGTCCTGCTCGTCAATGTAAAGGAAGTCATCGCCGCCACCGCCATAGAGGATATCCACACCAAAGAAGCCGTTGAGATTATCTGAATTGTTTCCACCGGTCAGCACATTGCCCAGAGAGTTGCCGTAAAGTGTGCCGCTGGCTGTGCCTGTGTAAGTCAGGTTTTCGAGCGTCAGTTCAGCATCAAGCTGCGTAAAGGCCGCGCTCGAATTGACCGTATCCGTGCCTTCGCCAAAGATCTCGTAAATGCTGTCCAGATTGCTGTCGACAAAATATGTATCATTGCCCAAACCGCCGGCCAATATATCAGCACCCGCACCACCATCCAGCATATCATTGCCTACTCCTCCAGAAATTTGATCATTTCCATCATGACCAAAAATACTGTCATCGCCCTGATTGCCATCAACAGTATCGTTGCCGGTCATTAAATAAATTGAATTACTTGAATCTGAGCCAATTATGTAGTCATCAAATTTTGTCCCTATAAAATTTCCATTAATTGTCTTCATCTCTCCTTCATTTCTAAAATCTGATAGATTAGTCTTTATATCAAAATCCTGAAAGCCTAATTGTGCAACATTAAACATTGAATAAACAAGTGCTAATTCATTAGTAAGTTGCAGAGAAACAGTGCCAAAATTTTCCAAAGGAATTCGTGATTCAATTTGGTTGAAATTATAATCGTATATATTCACATAATAATCCGTGAAAATACCCGGATCCTTTAAAACAACACCAAAGCGACTGCCGCCGACATTTCCAATTACAACGCCGGTTGTACCCCAGTCCTGCGGTGCAATAAAAACGGGCCTTCCAATATAGGCCCCATCATATCCGTAGACTCTAACTTCAAAATTGTGCGCACCGCCACTCGGAACGTCATTCTTTGTAAGCATTGAAACTGCAAAGCCTAACCCCTCAATGTGAACTGTGTTCATCTCGAACGGAGCCAACGCATCCATGTAGTCAAGGATTTTTGTGCTCGATGTCTTGTTTGAAAAATCAATTTCTATCAAGTTTTTAAATGACCCAAATGCATTATGGACATATCCTGTATAGCCTATATTATTAATTGTTATAAAAAAATCACCATCAACACTTGTATAGTAATTTATTGATCCAAAAAAATCGTTCTCTTTCTTGGGATGAACTGAAAGTTCATATTTATCACCAATTCTATTTCCATTTATGTCAATTTCCTGAAAAATAATTTTTATATTGGTTTTTCCATTTTCATAGCGAGGTAAGCCATTTGCCAGAATAGTTTTACCGTCCTGATCAAACAGATAAAAATTGTTTGTCGATAAATTTTGCGATGGATCAAGATTAATTGCATCTGATACGGCGACACCCTGAGCGTTAAACCTCTGGATCATATAAGCATTAGAATACTGCCAGCCACCGCTCTCGTCGCTGTTTTCCCAAAGCAGGAAAAAGCCACCGTCGTCGCAAGGGAAAATTTGCTTAATATAATCTATATTGTTGCCCAGCTCACCTATGGAAAAATTACGATAAATCTCGGTCATATCTGGCGAAAGGATTTTTAATTTTATTTGATATAGATCATCAAGAAAATAATCGGAATCTCCCCAGGCAAAAACGATATTGCCATTTTTTAGAACACCGGACACCGGGGTGAACTGGTCCCAAGGTGTGCTTTCTACAATCGTAAGGGGTTGAGAAGGCATCGAAGCAACCTCGATAAGGTGAACATAACAAAATCAGTATCTTGTAAGGCTATGATTGGCAACGGCGGCAATTACGTATTTGCGCAATCTTGATCATGGAAGTTGTTTTAGACTGCTTTTCTGTTTCCTGAAAAGGTGCCTTTACCTTGTAAACTGCCGATACTTCACCCTCTTCGGCTCCACAGCATCCGCACCCAGACGCCGCTTCTTGTCCTCGAGATAATCCGAGAACGAACCTTCGAACCATTCCACATGGCTGTCGCCTTCAAAGGCGAGGATGTGCGTGGCGATGCGGTCGAGGAACCAGCGATCGTGGCTTATGATGACGGCGCAGCCGGCGTATTCTTCAAGGGCTTCTTCCAGCAAACGCAATGTATCCACATCAAGATCGTTGGTTGGCTCGTCGAGCAGCAGGACGTTGGCACCCTTCTGCAGCATCTTGGCGAGGTGCACACGGTTGCGCTCACCGCCTGAAAGCATGCCGACCTTCTTCTGCTGGTCGCCACCCTTGAAGTTGAAGGTGGAGGTATAGGCGCGGGAGTTCATCTCGCGTTTGCCGAGGTAGATGATGTCGTTGCCGCCCGATATTTCGCCCCAGACTGTCTGCTTGTCATCAAGGCTGTCACGGCTCTGGTCGACATAGCCGAGCGATACGGTTTCGCCTATCTTGATCTCGCCCTTGTCGGGCTTTTCCGAGCCGGTGATCATGCGGAACAGCGTGGTCTTGCCAGCACCGTTAGCACCGATGATGCCGACAATGCCGCCGGGCGGCAGCTTGAACGAGAGATCATCAATCAGCAGTTTGTCGCCGTAGGCTTTCGAGAGATTGGCGAAGTCGATGACGTTCGCGCCAAGGCGCTCGGCAATCGGAATGGTGATGACGGTTGGGTCAGCCGCCTTGTTGTTGGCAGCCGCCACCAATTCTTCGTAGCGCTGGATGCGGGCCTTGTTCTTGGCTTGCCGCGCTTTGGGGGAGGAGGCGGCCCAGACGCTCTCGCGCTCGATGGTCTTCTGGTGTGCCTTGTCCTCGCGGCCTTCCTGCTCCAGCCGCTTCTGCTTCTGCTTCAGCCAGGCGGAATAGTTGCCCTCGTAGGGAATGCCCTTGCCGCGGTCGAGCTCCAGAATCCAGCTCGTTACGTTGTCGAGGAAGTAGCGGTCGTGGGTGACGATCAGTATGGATCCGGGATACTCGCGAAGGTGATTTTCCAACCAGTTGACTGTCTCGGCGTCGAGGTGGTTGGTCGGCTCGTCGAGGAGCAGGAGTTCTGGCTTTTCGAGCAGCAGTCGGCAGAGCGCTACACGGCGCTTTTCACCGCCCGAAAGATTGTCAACTTTCCAGTCATCCGGCGGGCAGCGCAGCGCGTCCATCGCCTGCTCAACCTTGCTGTCGAGATCCCACAGGTTTTCGGCGTCAATCTGGTCCTGCAGCTTGGCACCTTCCTCGGCGGTTTCATCCGAGTAGTTCATCATCAGCTCGTTGTAGCGATCAAGCACAGCGCGCTGCTTGGCGACGCCCAGCATCACGTTGCCGCGCACATCAAGGGTTGTATCCAGCTGCGGCTCCTGCGGCAGATAGCCAACCTTGGCACCCTCGGCCACCCAGGCCTCGCCGGTCCATTCCTTGTCAAAGCCCGCCATGATCTTCAGCAAGGTGGATTTACCCGAGCCATTGACGCCCAGCACGCCAATTTTGGCATCGGGATAGAAGCTGAGGTGGATGTTGTTCAGCACCTGCTTGCCACCGGGATAAGTCTTCGACAGGCCCTTCATGTGGTAGATGAACTGGCGACCGTTCATGGCGTATCCTTCGGATCAGATGATTGTTTAGCTTGCGCGGGAGTGAACGTGCTGCAGGCCTGATGTCAATGGTAAAGTATGGCGGAGAGGGTGGGATTTGAACCCACGATACGGTTGCCCGTATGCCGCATTTCGAGTGCGGTGCGTTCGACCACTCTGCCACCTCTCCGCGGAAGCCACGGTCACCCGTTGCTGGTCTGCGCTGGCAATAGCGGCGCTTGGCCGCGAAAACAAGAGGAATGCAGCGCTTCCTCGCGAAAATCTCTAGTCGCGTCTTCTGCCCAGTTCGCCCCGCGCCCGGAGCACGAAGGTCAGCACGTCTGCTACAGCGCGGTAGAGCGCCTCGGGGATGGTGTCATCAAGCTCCACCTGTGACAGGGCTTCGGCGAGCACATGGTTCTCTTCAATCGTCACGCCGTGCTTGCGGGCCATCTCGACGATGCTCTCCGCCACATGGCCTTTGCCCTTGGCGGTAACGCGCGGTGCGCCCTTGAAATCATATTCAAGCGCAACGGCGACCTTGTTTTTGAGCTCTGTTGTCATGAGCGTCTGTCCAGAAAATGGCCAGACACAGCAGCTTTTGTTTCCGCCGGTTTGCCAGCAAAAACCATAAGCTCGCCCACATCCAGCGCATTGTCGTTGAGCGCTGCTTCGAGCATCGGCATGGCTTCCACAAAGGCGCGGTGGGTGGCCGGTGTTTCGGCCCAGAGCGAGACCGAGATGGTTTGCCCTGCGAGGCGCACATGGGCATGCACGGGGCCAAGGACATCGGCATCAATGGCAAAGCGCACACCCCAGCTGTCGACGGTCTGTCCGGTTTTGGCTGATTTGTGCTTTTCCCGCTCCAGACGGAAACCTGCCATCGCAGTCTGCTGGCCAAAGGCGATCGGCAGTTCGAAGCTGAGCTGCTGCGGCCGTGTCGGGTCTGTCTGCTGGCGCTGATCAGGCAGGGAGGCGATCTGGTGCAGCTTCACGCGCTCCAGTGCCTGTTCGGCTTCTCGCCCCAGAGTGGTGACGGTGGTCTTGATGTCGGCTTCCACTGGGAGCGTTGGCAGGGCAGGGCGCTGGGCCTGCAAGGCACCATCTCGCCGGGGCGGTTCGGCATCGGCCTGTGTTGGTATGGAACGTTCAGCATTGGGTTGAACCAGATCGCGAAGGACTGTCAGCAGCATCTTCGTATCGAGCGGTGCTGCCCCCGTTCGGGCCGCCTGCGCCTCGCTGAACAGGCCTGTCATGGCGATGGCCTGTTTCAGGTCAGTCGTCTTGATTGGTGCTTCGCCGTTCAGGCGTGTATCCAGCAGCAGGCGCGCAATCTCTGTCACGGCTTTGGGCAAACCCTCGACAGGCTTGCCTGCCAGTGTTGCCAGATCTGCAAACAGTGGGGCAGCGCTGCCCTGTCTGGCAGCAGCCTCGCGCGTAGCTTGTGTGATTGTGCTGGCCTTGATGTCTGCTTGCGAAAGCTGTCTGGCCTCGGCTGTAGGTGCAGGAGTTGCTGCCACGATGCGGATGGTTCCGGTGGCGGTCAGTTGTGGTTGATTGGCACCTGCATTGGGCGCAGCTTTGCCCTGCAGTTCAACACCCACAAAACTCAGGCGTGGTGTATCACCAGCGACATCCAGCTTCAGGGCAATCTGTGCGCCGGGCTGTTTTGCGCTGTCGGGAAGGGGCGTGCCACGCACATCGGCGGTCAGCTGCTGGCCATTGATCTGAAGCGCGAGCTTGCCTTCGCCAGCCTCGCCCATGACGGTCGCCATGAAGATCTGCCCGAGAGACGCGGCGTTGAGGTTCGTCGTGGTCTTGGCTGTCGCTGCACTTGCAGCACTGCCAGAGCCGAGTGCCGCAATCAACTGTCCAAGCATCTGGCTGCGTATGGCTGTGGTGATGTCCATCGTGAAAAACACGATGCATGGCTTGTTTTAACAATGTCGTAACAGAAGGACTATCTGCCGGGCAGAACCACCATGGTGGGCTTTTCAGGCAGGGATTCCCGCGAGAAAACAGCGATCGGCTTTTCGCGACGCTCGATGATGTAGCTTTCTGATCCAAGGCGGATGAACTTTTCGAGCGTATGCTGCCCGAAGAAATGCATGGGAATGACCACGCGCGGAGACAGCGTTTTCAGAACCTCCATCATGCCGTCCATATCCAGCGTGAACCCGCCATCAACCGGGGCAAGCACGATGTCAGCACGGCCAATGGCCCTGATGTGGGACGCTTCCAGCGTGTGGTGCAGATGGCCGAGATGCACCACGCAGAGATCATTGAATTCGAAAATGAAAATCGAATTGCCATCATATTCCGTGCGCGCACTTTCCCAGGCGCGGATGTTGGTGGAGACGTTGCGCACGCGCAGATCCAGCAGGGTGATATCATGATCGATCCTGCCGCCAGCAACATTCCAGCCTGGCAGAAGATGCGTGATGCCTGCTTCCGGATTGCGCGAGAAATGGGTGGAGTGCGCCTTGTTCATGGTCGCGATATCAGGAACAACAGGACCACGGACATAGTCGTTATAATCTGTCACGGCTTTGACGTTGCGCGGCGTCTCGATGAGAAAACTGGAATGACCAATGTAGGATATGCGGATGTCTTTCTCGCCCAGGGAGGCGCGGATTATGCGCGGCATACCTTGCGCCATTTCAGGGCGGCAACCGACCTCTGCCCCTGTTGCCACTGCAGGCAGAAACCATAGGCTGATCAAGAGAACGATCCGTGTGGTCCAGTTCATCGCGAGTCTCCCCGGATGAAACTAGGCCAATCGGGCGCGGTGTCGAGGGGGCAATGAGCCAAATCTGCGTGATCAAACGGATTGCTGTCAGGAAATTCCGGGCTGAAGCTGTTTGTCGGATCGTTGTTCAGCCGTGTCCATCAAACGCGCATACCCTTTCAGGATGCGGATTTTCATCACCAGCACTGCGAGCAATGCACATGCGGCGAGGGTGGCTGCAAAAGGGGCAAGAGCCACCCACGAACTGGCATTGCCAAGGGTCGACATGGCAATCAACAGGCCAGCAGCTGTGGACACCAGAAGTGCTGAAACGGCGGCCACAAGTGTGCAGGCTATGGCTGAGGTGTATGCTCTTGTTGTTGAGAGAAGAGAGGCAATCCACGCGGCAGCGCCCAGAAAAAGCGCCAGTCTGAAGCCAATGGAATCAACCGTAACCAGCAGCTGCAAAGCTGGAAGGGTTGATAAATCAGGCATGAGTGCCAATGAACGTCGCGAGAGCATGATCAACGCAACGAGCGCACAGATTATCAGGCCGGATGGCCATGTTTTTTTCAGCAGGGCAGGAAAAATCTCACGGGTATAAGAGACTGCAATGGTTTCGGGGGATCCGAAGCGCTTGATGATGCGGCGCGCAGCTTCTTCTGTTCCCTCGCTTCCGGCATCCTCAAGAGCATCGTGGAGATGCGCTTCAATCTCCTCGGACAGACGCTGTGCGCTCCTGCTGTCAAAAGCGAGAAGCTGGCGGATATGCTGGCCGTAGTCTGCAATCAGGTGGGACATGGTACGGCTTGCCCCAGAAATCCGTTGATCGCCCGCGAGAAGTCCAGCCAGTTTTTCCGCCGCGTCGCGAGCGATGCGCGCCCGGAAGGCGTAAGGGAATACATCCGCCGCCGCCTGCCAGCTTCGGGCATGGTCCACTGGCTTTCCAGCAGGCCAGCCAGTTCAAGACGATGCAGGGCAGGATAAACTGTGCCTTCCGCCAGATCAAACGTGCCCTCGCTTTGCTGTCTGATGGTTTCTATGATTGCATAGCCATGTGCCTCGCCGGCATCGAGTGCAGAGAGGATGATGGCATCCAGATGGCCTTTGAGCATTTCGGCAGTCATGAACTGAAACTAAGCCTTGCAATGCTAGGTGTCAATTCATATACATCGCGTTGCTAGGTATAAAGATGATCCGGAGATATCCCAATGACTGCGACACAACCCAACCCGCTTTTTGAACGCTGGAGCCTGCTTGCAGTTTTGTCAGCGGGTATTGTCGCCATCTCAGCTGCGACATTGCTGTGGGAGCCGCGTGCCGTTGAGGGGGCGGTTCTGGTCATCCGCGTCACAGCCTGGACATCAGCAGTGCTGTTCATGCTGGCTTTCACAGCCTCGGCCATGGTGACCTTGAGACCGGGCAAACCGTCGGCGCTCTGGCAGCGCCGCAACCGCCGTTATCTAGGATTGGCCTTCGCCTTCTCGCATCTCGTGCACGCCATTGCGATTGTGGCATATGCACAGATGGCACCGGAGCTGTTCTGGCCAACGCGTACGCCGCTTAACAATACGATTGGCGGGTTGGGCTATGTCGTCATCACGCTGATGGCACTGACTTCGTTCGATGCAACCACGCGCTTTGTTGGCCCGCGTGTATGGAAGCTTATCCACGGTGTTGGCATCTGGGTCATCTGGGTGGATTTTGTGCTCGCTTTTGGTTCACGTATACCGATGAACAGCGTGCGGATACTGCCTGTCACGCTGTTATTTCTCGCTCTCGCGATCAGGATTGCGGCTGCAAGGAAGAAGTCAGCTGCAGCAAAACAAGCGATAGTCGGGACCTGAGGACAGGCCCGTTTTACGATCCCAAAGCCTGTGCTGCGCGTACGAAGAAATCAGGCTGGCCGAAGTTTCCGGATTTCAGCGCCAGTCCGATATCAGGCTCCCCAATGCAGGCGAGGGCCGGAACCCCGGCTGCAATCTCTGGCCCGATGCGGAAGGCCTTGGGGGATAATCCGCCGACAACTGCGCCGGATGTTTCCCCGCCAGCCACCACCAAACGCTTCACGCCGCTTTGAACGAGCAAGGCTGCAGTTTCAGCAAAGAAATGCTCGATGGCTCCTGCCACGCGCGCCGTGCCGTGCGTCTTCTGATGGCGCGCTACTTCATCGGGAGCTTCCGATGAGCAGACGAGTGGCAGCCCTGTGCTATGTGTCTTGCAGAAGGCAACGGCATCTGCCGGGGTGACCTTGCCCTGCAGGAGAGCCTCGATGCTGATCGCCATCACAGGGTGTCCTGCCGTTTTATGATGCTCGATCTGACCAAGTGTCGCCCGTGAGCAGCTGCCGGAAAGGATCGCGGCAGGGCCACGCATAGACACTGGCTCAGGTGTCTGGAAGCGGATCAGGCCCTTGTTCTCGAAGTTCTTTGGCAGGCCCATGGCAATGCCAGATCCGCCTGTCACCAGCCTTGCATCAGCAAGCGCCGCGCCAATGGCAAAGAGGTCCTTGTCTGCACCAGCGTCAACCACCACCAGTGTATGCCCGGCCTGTGCCTCTGCTTCCAGAGCGGCACGAATGGCACCGGCTCCTTCGCTCACGACATCGTGCCGGACCAACCCTACCGGGTCTTTCGCCTGATGCTGTAACCATCGGCGAATGTCTGCATCGGTCATGGGGTTGAGCGGATGCTTTTCCATGCCTGACTCATTCAGCAGCCGATCATTGACGAAGAGATGGCCCTGATAAATGCGGCGACCCGCACCGGGAAAAGCCGGGCAGACCACAACGCCTTTCACACCCATGGTCTTTGCCAGCGCTTCCGCAACCGGTCCAATATTGCCCTCACGTGTGGAATCGAAGGTGGAACAATATTTGAAGATGATCTGCTGGCATCCCTGCGCCAGAAGCCAATGCAGTGATTCAAGTGATTGATGCACTGAATCAGCAACGGAAATAGAGCGTGATTTCAATGAGATGACGCAGGCATCTGCAGTGACGCTGAAACCCTTTGCCGGGATACCAACTGTCTGCACCGTGTGCATGCCCGCTTTTGCAAGCGTGTTGGCAATGTCGCTTGCGCCGGTAAAATCGTCAGCAATACAGCCCAGAAGCATGGAATTGTTCCCGCAAAATCAGGGTGCTAAACCGCCATACTTTATGACGGTGCACAAGCTGAAATCGCTGCTTTTGCTTCGGAACTTTTCAGCCATCTTTTTTGCGGTGGGCAAAACCACTGCGAGCATTGCTCTTCGGGCCTTTGCCAAAAGGCTTGCCGGATGATTTTCCGAAGTCCTTTTTTCCGAAGTCCTTTTTGCCAAAGTCCTTACCTCCACCGCCGGGCTTTTTGTCAAACCTTGGCTTGTCGCTGCGTGGGCCATCACCCCGTGACTCAAAAGCACGCGGTGCAAAATCATCTGCCTTGAACGCGCGTGCAGGCCTATCAGACGTGCGGTCGTCGCGACCTTCCTTGGCGTAGGCTGGCTTTTTGGAATAGCTGGGCTTGTCAGAATAAGCGGGTTTTGCACCATAAGAGGGCCGCTCTGTGCTCTGTGTCGAGCCATGCGGTGGCCTGTCCTCATAAGCCATGCGCTCTTCACGGCGGGGCTTGTCGCCAAAGCTCTTTTTCTCGCCATAGGGCTTCTTATCGCCGTACGGCTTCTTTTCGCCAAAGTCGCGTTTGGCACCAAAGTCTTTCCTGTCACCGCCCTCTGCCCTTGGCGGGCGTGGTTTCTTTGGTGCAATTGTGCCGGAGGTGATGGTGATGTCCTCACCATCCTTGCGGCTGGCATGCAGGGCAAAATGCTCCGAGGCTTCCTTGGTAATCTCGAATTCGGTGGTTTCGTCCAGAATGCGGATCGTGCCGATTTCCTGACGTGTGATGTTGCCACGGCGGCAGATCATTGGCAGCAACCACTTGGGATCTGCCTTCTGGTGGCGGCCAATGTTCATGCGGAAGATGACGCTGTCACCGCGCGCTTCCAGCGGCCCTGAATCCCGTTCGAAGTTGTTGCCTTGATCGCGTGCAAAAGACTCGCGACCACGTTCCTCGCGTCCTCTTGGCTCACGCCCGCGTTCATCGCGTTCGCGTGGTCCACGGCTTGGCGAGCGATCACGGTCGAAATCGCGATTCTTCTCGTAGTTTCTGTCGCCTCTTGGCTGGTGCTGCGCCATGGGAGGAGACAATTCTTCCGGCTCAGGCAGGCGAGAGCGATACATCTTTGCGAGAATGGCAGCGATGTCATTGACAGGGCGGGTATCGATCAGGAGCTGCGCCATGGCGCGGTCCTCGTCTGTCACCTCTTCTGTCAGCAACGGGTCCACCAGAAAACGCTCGCGGTCGAGCGCGCGGATATCATCAGCGGATGGCGGGTCCATCCATTGTGGCTTCAGCTTGGCTTCCGCAATCAGGCGCTCGGCTTTCCGATAACGGGCCTGTGGCACAACCAGTGCGCTGATGCCCTTGCGGCCAGCGCGGCCTGTGCGGCCGCTGCGGTGCTGCAGGATTTCTGCATTCAGCGGCAGGTCGGCATGGATGACGAGATTGAGGTTTGGCAGATCAATGCCACGCGCAGCGACGTCGGTTGCCACGCAAACGCGGGCACGGCCATCACGCAGGGCCTGCAGGGACTGGTTGCGCTCGCTCTGGCTGAGTTCACCGGAAAGGTAGACAGCGGAGAAGCCCCGCTCCACCAGCATGGCCTGAAGATGGCGCACGGAATCACGCGTGTTGCAAAACACGATGCTGGCTGGCGAATCCACCTGTCGCAGCACGTTGACGATGGCGTATTCCACTTCCTTGGGCGCAACCCTGAGGGCTCGGTATTCGATGTCTGCATGGCCGCGATCACCGGCAGCTGCGGCGATGCGGAAAGCATCGCGCTGATACTTGCCAGCAAGTGCTACAATGCCGCGGGGCAGTGTGGCCGAGAAAAGCAGCGTGCGGCGGGTTTCCGGCGTGGTTTCCAGAATGAACTCGATGTCATCGCGAAAGCCGAGATCCAGCATTTCATCGGCTTCATCCAGCACAACAGCGCGGATATCACCCAGAATCAGTGCCTTGCGCTCGATATGATCGCGCAGACGACCGGGCGTGCCCACGACGATATGCGCGCCACCTTCCAGCAAACGGCGCTCGCGGCGCGGGTCCATGCCGCCGACGCAGGCCACAACGCGGGCACCTGACGGGGCATAGAGCCATTCAAGCTCGCGCTGTACCTGCAGGGCAAGTTCGCGCGTGGGTGCCACCACCAGCGCCAGCGGATCAGCCGCCGGCTCCATGCGGAACTCGTCGCCCAGCATGTCCGGGCCAATGCTGATGCCGAAAGCGACGGTTTTGCCGGAACCTGTCTGGGCAGAGACCAGCAGGTCGCGTCCGGCAGCTTCAGGGGCCAGAACCGCTGTCTGCACAGTGGTCAGTTCGGTGTAGTTGCGTTCCGCCAGCGCTTTCGCCAGCGGGGCAGTAATGGGGAGAGATGTCACGGGGTGGCTCGCTTCGATGTTGGCGGCGTAAAAGGCCTCTTAAACCAGTTCTCAGGTTTGTGCCATCGAAGATGCGCATATCAGCAGCCCGTATTCGTTAACTGTCGTGTTAGCTGTATTTCATGGTTCGGCTTGCCTCACCTGACAGTTGCCGTCATTGTCATTTGAAGTATTCTACGCAGGAAGAATTCATCATGAAGGTAATCATCGCAGGAGGAGGTATTGGCGGATTGACGCTCGCGTTGATGCTGAAGCAGCGTGGCCTTGAGGTTGATGTTTTCGAGCAGTCCTCAGAAATCCGCGAGCTTGGCGTTGGCATCAATACGCTGCCGCATGCCATCAAGGAATTGGCCGAGCTTGGGCTTTTGCCAGCGCTCGACCGCATTGCTATCCGTACGCGTGAACTTGTTTACATGAACCGCTTTGGGCAGGACATCTGGCGTGAGCCACGCGGCGTTGATGCGGGCTTTGATGTGCCGCAGTTTTCCATCCATCGTGGACGCCTGCAGAAGGTGATTCATCAAGCTGTTGCCGCTGAACTGGGTGAAAGTCACATCCACACAGGTTGCCGCCTTGGCGCTTATGAACAAGATGAAGCTGGCGTTACGGCCCGGTTCTTTGATCGGGAAGGGCGCTATGTGCGTTCTGCCAGGGGTGATGTGCTGGTGGGGGGCGATGGCATTCACAGCACCATCCGCGCGAAACTATATCCTGATGAAGGTGCGCCTTCGTGGAACGGCATCATGCTCTGGCGTGGGGCAACAGACTGGCCGCAGTTCATGGATGGACGGTCGATGATTATCGCGGGCGGCATGGATGCAAAAGCGGTGCTCTATCCTATCGCCGAAGGCAACAGACCTGACACACGCCTTACCAACTGGGCGATTGCCGTGAAGCTGGGCGATGGCAAGCAATCTCCGCCCCGGCGCGAGGACTGGTCCCGGCGCGGGCTTCTGGAAGAACTGATGCCCCATGTGCAGCGCTTCAGCATTCCACAGCTTGATGTCAAAGCCCTGATCATGGCGACGCCAGAGTTCTGGGAATACCCGATGTGTGACCGCGATCCCCTGCCGCGCTGGACCCATGGCCGCGTAACACTGATGGGGGATGCTGCGCACCCGATGTATCCCGTCGGCTCAAACGGCGCATCGCAAGCGATCCTTGATGCGCGCTGTCTGGCAGATTTGCTGGTGTCGGCTGATAGCCCGCAGCAGGCTTTGCAGGCCTATGAACAAACACGTCTTCCCGCCACTGCACAGATCGTCCGTATGAACCGCAAAGGCGGGCCGGAAGGCGTGATTGACGCAGTGGATGCGCTCGCTCCGCAAGGCTTTTCCAGTATTGATCACGTTCTCGGCTTCGAGCAACGCAAGGCCATCGTGCGTGGCTATGCAAGCACTGCGGGCTTTACGCAGGAGAAGGTGAACTCCGCAAAGGTTGCCTGATTTATATCTGCCACTCTGGGTTGATTGTGTATTTGCACAAACAATGCTGACTACAACTATGTCCTTTCTGCATCCAGTTTTCGTCAAAAAGTGACGGATTCATCCCCAGATTTCGAAAAAATTAACTATGGGGAATCATCATCCGGCAAAACTACAAAACCGGGCAATCCAATGAAAATCAAAAAAATAGTGCCTCACATTTCATTTGGCATTGGCAGCAAGGTCATGCTGGTCGCCGCACTCGGCATTGTCGGCATGGCTGTGATTGCTGTGTTGCTGAGCTTTGCCATTTCCTCGCTTGAAGAGTCCAATGAACGCGTTGTGGAAACACATCTCATCACTGATCGCCTTGCCAGTTTCGAGCAGAGCATCAGTGAAGCTCGCGTCCGGTTTGAAGTGTTCAAGTCTGCGCCGGACGTTTTGACGCTTCACCGCACAGAAACCTTCACAAAGGAAGCGAGACTCAAACTCGCCGAGTTGGAAGCACAAACCGCATCCTCCGCCGTGGCACAGCATATCCCCAAGCTTGTCAGCCTGATGGAAACTGTTGAGCGGTCGATCGCGGCAATCATGCCAGCGGAGTTGCGCAATGGAGCGGGCTCCCTTTCGGCAGTGCAGGCTGCCTTTGTTGAGCAAGGCACGCACCTTGCCAATGCTGCCCGCACACTGACGTTGAAAGATCCGGGCGATTTGAGCAATGGGGCTGGCTTTGCGCTTGCTGCGCGGCTTGGCGAGATCCGCAATATTCAGGCTGAGGCCGTGCGTAAACCGGATCGTATCCTGATGATCAACATGGGAGGCGAAATCGCTGAGGCGCAGTCCGTTCTGGCCAAGATTGAACTGAAACAGACTGAAAAGCAGGCGTTGGAAAAGCAACTGGATAGCTATGAGCAAGCCTTTGAAAAATGGTTGAACGCTGCCTCTTCCGTGCGCAACGACACAGACATTGCTTCAGGGATTTTCGATATCATCAAACCTGCTGTTGCGCTGTTCAGTGAAGAAAACCGCAAGGTTGAAATGAAAGCGCGGGATGACGGCGTGATGATCGCTGCACAGACCCGGCAAAGGGCCTGGTTTGCACTGGCGCTTGCTTTTCTCATTGCCTCAATTGTTGCTTTTGTTGCAGGACGCAGCATTACGAAACCACTGCTGGCCATTCGCGAGGCGATGCAGCAACTGGCTGAAGGGCAGGACCGGAAAACAATTCCCTATACAGCGGATAAAAATGAAATTGGTTCCATGGCGCGTTCTGTTCAGGTGTTTCAGCAGGCCATGCAGGAGCGCCAGAGATTAACAACTGAGCAGTTGCAATCAGCAAACCAGCAGGCAAGCCGCAATGAAACCATGACCGAGGCCGTTCGCAGTTTCGACACAGCGTTGCTGGAAGCGCAGGACAATCTTTCACGTTCATCAGCTGATCTCACCACATTCTCTAGAAATCTGATGGCGATGTCGAACAATATGGACATCAATGCGAGAACGACGCTCGACTCGGCGAGTGAAACAGCCGCTGAAAGCACAGGTGTCGCAGCTGCAGCCAATCAACTCGCCAGCTCCATTGCTGAAATCAGCGCGCAGACCGAAAAAGCCAATGGCTCGGTGCGCGAGGCTGTGAACGACAGCAAACGCACGCAAAGCCAGATGCTGTCCCTGAACACCCGAGCCAGCGAAATCACCTCGATTGTCGAGATTATCAACACAATTGCGGCACAGACCAACCTGCTGGCCCTCAACGCGACAATTGAGGCAGCCCGTGCAGGCGAGGCCGGAAAAGGCTTTGCAGTGGTCGCTCAGGAAATCAAGGCGCTTGCCAGCCAGACAGGGCAGGCAACTGCGGGCATCATCAAGCAAATCGAATCCATCCAGAACGCGACAGCCGAGGGAGCGACATCTGTTGGTGCCTTGACGCAAACTCTGGCCCATGTCGAGGAGGCGTCGGTTGCCGTTGCTGCTGCTGTACAGGAGCAGGAACATTCCGTTTCTGAAATTGCGCGGATCATTGCCAATCTCAGCATCAATGCGGGCAAAGCGCAGGAAGCGTCTTCCCGGACATTTGCAGAAACAGAAAGTGCCAATCAGATGGCTCGCGAACTGCAGCGGCTGGCTCTGTCTGTGAATGATGTGTCGTCACGCTTCAGCAGTCATGCTGGGGCATTCCTGAAGACGGTCAATGCGGTGTAGGTTATAGCGTGAACATCTCGTTGATCGCGCTCTTCACGCCGCCGCCCATCTGGGGGCCACCGCCAGCCACATAGATGGCATCACCCAGCACCACGGCACCCATGCCGTGGCGGGGTGTCAGCATGGGTGCATAGCTTTCCCAGCGGTTGTTGGTAACATCATAGGCTTCGTTCTGCCCATAGACGCGGTTGGTGCCTTCGCCGCCCATGCAGAAAATTCTGTCCTTGAACCAGACACAGCCTTGACCGGAGCGCGCTGTCGGGATGGGCGCAAGGAAGGTCCACTGGTCTGTCTTTGGATCATAGGAATGATGCAGGTTGGAATTGGTGTGGAAGGAATCCACCCGCCCGCCGATAATGTGAATCTTGCCGTTCACCACGATAACGCCTGTATGGTCACGCGCCACCGGCATGGGTTGGCGACGGCCATATTTGTCCGTCTTGGGATCGTAGGTGATGTGCCAGTCAATCGAGCGGCGCATATCTGAGCCGATGGCACCGCCGATGAGGTGGATCTGGTCACCAACGGAAACACAGGCTATCGCGCCGCAGGCCTCGGGCAATCGCCTGAGGGATTTCCATGCTTTGCCATCAAACACAAACATGCCGTCATGCGGTGTGCGGTTCTGTTCTGTGAAACCACCGATAGCATAAAGCAGGTCACCATGTGTGGCGACGCCAACATGGTTTGCTCCTTTGGGAAGCTCGGGCAGGGTTTCCCAGTTGTCTGTTTTGGGGTCGTAGGCATGGTGGTAGGGCTTGTCGACCTTCTGCTCGGCGTAGCCACCAACCAGATGCATGCGACCCTTGTCTTCCGCCGCCCAGGCCATCTCTGTGCGCGGGATAGGGAGAGGCGCGCGCGGTAACCACTTGCCTTGAACCGCTGCTTTGGGAGCATGGCTCTCAGTGACTGCGTGCTGATAGTGCAGATCAGGCGGGTTCATACGGCCCGGCTGGTTCAACCGCTCGAACTGGTTGTGCTGGTGGGGCATGTGGTTGTGCCCCTGCGCAAGGGCTGCAGAGGCGGCGAGGGAGGCGCTGCCTGCGATCAGAGTGCGGCGGGAGATGTTGTTAGATGACGAAACCATTTGTGAGCCTCGCTTTTTTTGAGCGACATATCGCTTTAACTTACGATAGGCCCTAGCCCAGAAACTGGCTAGGCCCATTCTTAAATTGCGGAATCGCATCCGGTTCTTCTGTTGCGCGACGCAATACAATTCCTGTGTTTTCTACATTCTGGCGAAACAAGACTGGCCTGCCCATCGGATCGAGCGCCAGACATCCCATAGCTTTCAGGTCTGCAAGCTCCACATCCTCCAACGCAGTCTCGATTTTCTTTAGCAAGGTTTCGCGAATGAACACCGGAGACCAGTCATCTGGAAGATTACGGATGGATAGTAACTCGTCTGTGGTCAGTCCATTGAGACGACGTGCGATTTCATCGAGAATTCTTAACGGCGACATATGTGGTGGTTTGCCAGCTGCGGCGAGAGCCAGAGGGGCCAGTGTGCAATAGAACGAGTCAATGGCCAAGAGATCGACGAAGTCCCGCGCCTTTGACCGTGACGCAGCGGCCAGCACCTTGTTGACCGCGAGATCAGCCTGATGCAGCCTCGCGCCCCATTCTTCATCGCGCACAAGCGGCAGAAAACGCCTTCTGGTCTCGCTCATCCATTGCAGGATTGTGCTGTCTTGCCTGTCCGATATGGTGGCCTCAACCAGTCCATAAATCTTGATATCCGTCGTGGTCCTGAAACCAGCTTTCTGGAGAGCAGCGATATCAATATCCGCAATACCGGCAATCTCCTCATCCGTATCGTGGAAAATATCAAAATCATCAGACATGCGCGGCCAGTCACGGTTCAATACCGCGCCGCCTGCCATGTAGCTTGTCTCAGACCGGTTGGCAGAAAGAACCTTCAAGACAGCTTTCTGCAGGTCAGTGAGGGCCATCGTGCCTGTCCTCACCCATGGCGACAAGGTCTCGGCCCAGTGCATAGGCGCGTGCGTCGCCATGGTCCATGAGTTTACGCCCAAGCACACGTGCCTTGCTTCTGGCATCAGGAAGCTTGTCCAGGGATATGTTTTCGGTCGCCCTTGCTCCATAGAGTTGCAAAGCTTCTGAAATTGCAGCCTCGCAGGCGCAATCCGAGCCCAGCTTCAATGGCGGTGGTTTGGCTGACATTTTATGCCCGTTTACTTTCGACATGTCTTTATCACAGCGAAAGCAGGCAAGCTATCTCACACTGGAGGTGGCAGGAACATCACTTCGTGCCTTGCTGACAACGCCACAACCGCATCAGGTGTCTGCTCTTTCAGCGAATGAATGCCCCAGAACAGATCAAAGAGCTTGCGGGTGGGCGTGACCCAGAACACGCACTTCGCTGTCTGGTCGCTTTTGTTGAAGATACCGTGGGCAATGCCCATGGGCAGGCGGATGAGATCACCCGCAGTGGCGACGAAATCACGACCGTCGAGGATCAGGTCAAGCCGCCCTTCCAGCAGATAGATGAACTCATCCTGCGTGGGATGGATATGCGGAGGGACAAACGTTCCAGCGGGCAAGGTAGCGTGCCAGGCGAAGGAGCTTTCTGACAATTGCTTGGGCACATAGGTCTGGCCCATGATGTTCCAGCTGATTCCATCAATGCCTGTGTTGGCTTTGGTAATGCCTGCGGTCTCGGGTTTCATGAGGTTTGCCTTTGAGAAACTGATTCAGGAGCTTCAAGCAGTATCTCACCTTTCTGGCCGCAACAGAAAGGTGAGTCTGTTCAGAGGGTTAAAGAGAAAGCTTTACGCCCTTACTTCATGTCGCAATCTTTGGCGTAGACGTCCTGATAGGCCGTGAACACCTTCTTCTCGATTTCGGTCTGGAACTTGCCATCAGCACGCTTGGCAGCCTTCACCAGATAGAAATCCTGGATTGGGTAGTTATTGTTGCCGAACTTGAAGTCACCGCGCAGGGACTTGAAGTCTGCTTTCTTCAGGGCGGCGCGAACAGCATCCTTGTTGTCGGTTTTGCCACCGGTGCTCTTGATGGCGCTGTCGATGAGCTGTGCCGCATCAAAGGCCTGCATGGCGTAGGAGCCGGGCACGTAGTTGTACTCTTTCTCGAAAGCCGCAACGAAGGCCTTGTTCTGTGGGTTGTCGAGATTGGGAGCCCAGCTTGCGCCGCCAAACATTCCGATGGCTGCATCCTGTTGTGCTGGCAGGGTGGATTCATCCACCGTGAAAGCCGAGAGGAACGGGATTGTTTGCAGGCCAGCTTGACGGTACTGGCGAACAAGGTTCACGCCCATGCCGCCTGGCATGAATGTGAAAATGGCATCAGGCTTTGCGGAGGCGATCTTCGCAAGTTCCGCCGAGAAATCGAGCTGGCCAAGCTGGGTGTAGAGCTCGTCCACAACCTCGCCCTTGAAGTGACGCTTGACGCCAGCCAGCGAGTCCTTGCCGGCCTGATAGTTCGGGGCCATCAGGAAAATACGCTTGTAGCCTGCATCCTGTGCATGCTTGCCGAGAACCTCGTGGTTCTGGTCATTCTGATAGGATGTCACGAAGAAGTTGGGGTTGCACTGTCTGCCCGCAAAGTTGGATGTTCCAGCGTTGGGGCTGATCAGGAAGGCCTTGGAATCGGTCACAGGCTTCATAATCGCCTGCAGCACGTTTGAGAAAATCGGGCCAACCACGAAATCAACCTGATCACGCTCAACCAGCGCCTTGACCTTGGTGACAGCAACGTCGGGCTTCAGCTCGTCGTCGGTTGTGGAAACCTCGGCAGCAACGCCGCCCAGCTTGCCACCGTTCTGCTTGACGAACAGGTTGAAGCCATCGCGCATGTGTTGGCCCAGAACCGCTGAAGGGCCGGACAATGTGGTCATCATGCCGACCTTCACCTTGTCCTGTGCCAGTGCAGGCGACGAGACCAGTGCCAGCAGAGCTGCGCCCATCATCAGTGTCTTGGTATTCATATCTCTCTCCTTGCGCCTTCTCCCGCGCTTGAGAGCAATTCAGACCAAGTTTGCGCGTTAGGCAAGAGAATATGCGCGTGATCGAGAATTATTTCAGGCCTAAAGCAATTGCTGCGATGCGCTGTGTCAGCGCGCTCCCGGCCTCTGCCAGTGGGTTGATGACTGTGAAATGGTTGGTTCCCGCCAGCGAAACATACTCGGTCCTGTTGCCGGAGGCTTGCCAGACCGCCGCCAGTGTTTGCGACTGGCGGTGATATTCCTGACTTTCATCGCCGCCAACCCACATATCGAAGGTGCGGTCTTTCGGCGGGACCCAGAGGCGAGGCGAAAGTGCCCGCGCCGCCTGAATATCAAGGCCCAGCTTTGTGTTGACCGACGTCGGCACCAGCGGCTCCAGTTCAAACAATCCGGAAAGGGCAAGTCCTGAGGATGTCATGTTGGCGGGGAGCTTTGGATCAATCTCCCGCCAGTCTGTCGCAACCAGACAGGCCGCGAGATGCCCGCCGGCGGAATGGCCGGTGACCACAAGCGGCTTTTTGAAGGTGCGGTGGATTGTTTTTGCAGCATCCATCATTTGCTCAACGATTTCCGCCATGCCTACGTCTGGGCAGAGATCATATCCCGCCATGCAAACCGTTATGCCATGGGCGTTCAACCCTTTGGCCAGATGGCTGAAAAACGAGGGATCAAGCGATTGCCAGTAGCCGCCATGGATGAACATCACGGGCAAAGCTTTTGGGTCGGGCTTTTCCGGCGCGAAGACATCAATGATCTGACGCTCGCGCGGGCCGTAGTTTATTCTCGACAAGCGCGAACCACATGCCGCGCGATAATCAGCAGCATCTTTTACCCACGCGGCGATAATCGCGGGATGTTCAGGAACGCGGGCGCGGTTGTTGTATTCGGCTTCAAGATCAAATGTCATTTCTTCACTGCCGTGTTTTGGGATCGCCAGGATTTGTCACAACGCGTCCTGTCACGCGCTCGCGGTGCAGGAGATAAAGCCCGGAGGCTATAACAATGTAGCCGCCGATCAAGGTCCAGCGGTCAGGAACATCATTGAAAATGAAATAGCCCAGCAGCAGCATCCAGATGATCTGGCTGTAGATGAAGGGCGAAAGCACAGAGGCCGGAGCAAAGCGATGCGCAACGATCCAGAGCCAATGCCCCAGAGCGCCGAAAGCGCCGATCACCACCATGAAGAACACGACAGTCATGTTTTCCGGCGTGTTCCAGAAAAATGGCACAAACGGCGTGAGGATAATCAATCCGCCGAGGCCGGAGTAGAACATGGTGGTTTGCGAGCTGTCATGCGCCGCCAGTATGCGTGTGAGGATTGCGAAGAAGGCGTAGCTGACTGTGCCGATTACGGAGAAAATGGCTGCGGGATGGACCGCGCCCATACCGGGACGAGTGACAACCAGAATGCCGATGAAGCCAACACCAATGGCGATTATGCGGCGGATGCCAACCCATTCTCCCAGAAAGAAACCGGAGAGCAACGCCACCATCAATGGGGCCAGAAACATGATGCTCATGGTCTGGCTGAGCTGCAGATGCTGCAGGGCCAGAAAGTTCATCGTGGTTGAGAGAAACAGCAGCAATGAGCGCGTCACCTGCATCCACGGTTTTTTGGTGATCGTAATGCCCGGTGTGACCCATGGGTTGAGAACAAAGGATACGATGACAACGCTTGAGAGATAGCGTGCCCAGGTTGTCTCGATTGGACCGATGCGTGGCCCCAGCCATTTTGCTGTGGCATCAAGGCAGGCAAAACACATCAGCGCCATGCAGACCAGCGCAATTCCTTTCAGGCGTTGGGCTCTCTGTTCATCTGGATTTGATGAATCTTTTGAATCGCTTGGCGCTGTTGTGTGAGACATCGGATCTTAAGCTGGCTCTATTGTATCAAGCGCATCATGCAGTGATTCAAGAAGCTAGCTTATTCCCTTTGGCGGGATGCGCCAGTCGTAAAGCCATGAATATCTCTGACGCATGCCATCAGGCCCGAGCTGAGCCATGCGCCGGTCGCGGAACCAGGCGAGTGCCTGTGGCAGATGATAGACCGAGGCATTGCTGCGTGCGGCCGCATGCACCTTCGCCACCCTTGCCGCCCGCTGCCGGGCATAGGCTTTCAAGGCCGGCTCGATGGCATTGTCCTGAAGGTTTTCAGCCAGCGGCAAACAGTTCGCCAGCACAGCAGCATCCTCTATGGCCATGGCCGCGCCCTGCGCAAGAAACGGCAGGACAGGATGGGCCGCATCACCGATGAGCGCCATGCGGCCTTTGGCGAGGTAGGGTGAGGGCGTGCGGTCCCTGAGCGTCCATACAGACCATGATGGTGCAGCTGCCATCAGGTCGCGCAGGGTAGGGGCGGCGGATTGGGCAAGCGCATCCAGCATGCTTGCATCGCCCACTCTGCTCCAGCCCTCAGCGCCTTCATTCGCACGGCGGATGACCACGAGGTTGATCGCACTGCCTCCTGCCACAGGATAGTGCACGGCGTGCGAGTGACGGCCCAGCCAAAGGTTGGTTGTGGCGGCGCGTATAAAGTCGGGCTGGTCCTGCGCCGGAATGACCGTGCGCCAGGCTTCCCAGCCTGGTGAATCGAGATTGCGCGCATCACCCATCAGGCGGCGGGTGCTGGAGTGTTGGCCGTCTGCACCAATAAGGCACAGTGTCGGGATTTCCACGGTTTCACTTCCAGTTGAGAAACATGCGATCACATGCTTGCCGTCCTGCTTGATGCGCTCAAGGCTCCAGCCCGTGTGGAGTGTGATGTTGGGATTGCTGCTTGCTGCGCGCCGTACTTCGGCGTGCAGGTCCGCCCGCATCATTACCCAAAACGGAGCAGTTGCCCCCGTGTCCTGTTGATTCAGCGGCATGCGCGCATAAGCACGTGGCTCGGCCCAGCGGCGGATGGCGAGTTCTGTCGGGGCTACAGCATAGCGGGCAAGCGCTGGGCCGAGGCCCCATTCAATCAGGATGTGGCTGGCATTGGGGGATAGCTGCAGGCCTGCGCCGATCTCTTCATTGTCCTGCCGCCGCTCGGAGACAACGACTGCGTAGCCTGAACGGGCAAGGGCAATAGCAGCTGAGAGGCCTGCGATACCACCACCGACGATAACAACCGGGTTTTGCTGATGGCTCAGTTAAGCGGCCTTGTTGAGGTCTGCGTCAGTCAGGATACAGCCTGCAGGCTCCGACTGGTCGGCGTGCAGTGTTGCGCGATAGCGAAAATGCGTCGAGCAATAAGGGCAGATGATTTCATCGTCTGATCCCATGTCGAGATAGACATGGGGATGATCAAACGGTGGCTTAGCACCCACGCACATGAATTCTTTCGCGCCGATATGGATCACCGACACGCCTTGATCGTTGTGGAGATGGGGAATGGAGTGACCGGCCATGAGAATTTGTCCTGCGCGTTTGTATGGCTGTTCTAGCGAGGTGAGGGTACAAGGGCAATGGGGGGCAAGTTAGTTGCTTTTACGAACTGACGTAAGTTTGCATCTTTCATTGCTTGTTGCAAAAGCGCAGCCGTCAGCACGCCTTCAAATTTCAATACTGCAAGAAATCATACGTCTGAACGCCATAATGAAACCGGTTACAGTGCAAAAAAGCCATTAGCGATTTATCAACCACGAAATGTCATAGTATTTTTTGGGTTATGGGTGGAATTTTACAATCATAGGTAGTTGCGCTCACTACCCCAATAGACGCCGTTCAAGAGTGAGAGCAACATGAAGAACGAAGCAGCATCCGTGCAACGGGAGCAAGCGCCGTTGAAAACAGATCTGGTTGATGCGCTGTATTCGACGCCAGTTGCCATCCTGATCGGCGCTGTAACTGTTACAGTCGTCATGGCAATGGCCGCCGTTATTTCGGATTTTGACAGTGTTTTCTTTTGTTTTTCTGTTGGAATGGCCCTGATCGGCGCAGGAAGACATGCATCACACAAGCTTTATGAAAAGCACAAGGCGTCTTGGAAAGAGACCGATGATGC
Organism: Beijerinckiaceae bacterium; assembly: GCA_051649305.1. Classification (GTDB taxonomy): domain Bacteria; phylum Pseudomonadota; class Alphaproteobacteria; order Rhizobiales; family Beijerinckiaceae; genus JADCCX01. The sequence continues at coordinate 64,425 of JBOFGV010000019.1, read as the reverse complement.
GCGCACTGAAGGAATGCTGGCGCTTACGATACAGAAATTCGAGCTTTTTGCGATGGTTGGTGCCTGGTCAACTGCCGCCACGATCAGCGCATTTGGTGCCTATGCTGTCGCGGCCTATCCCAGCAAGCCGGTCATGGTTCTCGCTGTTGCCCAAACCATTGGTTACGTAGCGGGTGTCGCCAGTCGCAATACATCCAGACCACTCATCACACGCATTCAGGTGTTGCTTGCAGCAGTGCCATTCGCAGTGGCGCTGATCGCCACGCTTGAACCGGCCTATATCCTGATCGCGCTGTCCGTTGGTCTGACGACTATGCTGACATTCTCCAGTGCGCAGGCCATTTATGATGTCTTTCTGTCACGTCAGAAGACCATGGAAGACCTTGCGCAACTTGCGACGAATGACACTTTGACAAACCTGCGAAACAGACGCGGGTTCCTGCAAGATCTTGATGCCATTGGACATGAGGGCAAGACGCTCAGCCTGCTTTCGGTTGATGTCGACAACTTTAAAACGGTTAATGACACATTGGGCCATGATGTCGGCGATGCGCTGCTGCGGACCATGAGCACCATTCTGACGCCCCTTCTGGCACCGGGCGATGTCGCCGCGAGGATCGGCGGTGATGAATTCATGATTGCGACAAGAAGACCGGCATCTGAAGCTCTTCTTCTTGCGGACAGAATCGCTGCTGCAGTGCGCGTACCATGCTCTATCTCCGGTCACCTCGTCAGCACCACGGTCAGCATTGGTGTGACAGAGGTGGATCCGGCCATGCCGATGGAAGAGGCCTTGAAGCGGGTCGATATCGCCCTTTATTGTGCCAAGGGGGATGGTCGTAACCGCAGTGTCCTTTACACGTCAGAACTGCGCTCTGCACACGATGATCGGCTGGCTTTCGAGGCAGATATGCGAGAAGGCATGCGTCTGGGGCAGTTCTCACTTGCCTTCCAGCCTATCTACAGCCCACGTTCAGGCACGGTTACTCATGTCGAAGCCTTGCTGCGCTGGGCGCATCCAACCCGTGGCAATGTAAGCCCAGCCGAATTTATCCCGGTTGCCGAGCGGACGGGTCTCATCAAGCCACTGGGGACATGGGCGCTTGAGACAGCCGCGAGGACAGCGATGTCATGGCCCTCCAATATGGGTGTGACAGTCAATATCTCCGCTCAGCAATTTGATCGCGATTATGATCTTGTCGCAATTGTCGACGCCGTTTTGAGAACAACTGGTCTTCAGCCTCGTCGTCTGACACTGGAAATCACGGAATCTGTTCTGATAGATGACGAAAAAGCCATTTCCGAACGCATGCAGAAACTGCGTGACCGGGGCGTCAAGATTGCTCTTGATGACTTCGGGACAGGCTTCTCCTCGCTCAGCTATCTGATGTGGCTGCCCATAGACACCTTGAAAATTGACAAGACATTCTGTCGTGAAATTGCTGTTTCTTCACGCGCCATGGCGTTGATGAAGGCAATAACCCAGCTTGCCCATGATCTCAAACTTCTGATCATCGTCGAAGGAATTGAAACGCAGGAACAACTCGCAACCATGAGTCAGTTCAGCCTGCACGGCATTCAGGGCTATGTCTTTGCCAAGCCAATGTCATCTTCTGCCTTCACAGAAATAATGCATGATCGCGTCAAGGTGATCAGGCCTGATTCAAAAGAAATTTCTGGCGACATGACTGCTAAAGCGATCCAAAACACTAAAAACGTCGCTTGATCAGTCGCAACGATTGGTAATATTCAGATATCAACATGCAGAAGTCCAATTACCCTAGTGGCAAAGATCTTCTGAGTGCAGAAGCGGTGTCCTTGTATGACCTCGAGGATATATTCGAGCGCGCAGACCGGTTCTGGAATGAACTGCGGCGTGATGCTCCGGCTGTTGAGGAGGAGCCAGCACCGCGTGTCCGCACGCGACCGAGGGTGCTCGCGACCTTGTTTGATCAACGCAGCACAAGAACAAGGCTGGGCTTTCAGGCTGCCGCTGCTCGTCTGGGCCACCAGTCGCTTGATGTCTTTGACACGGAACGCGGGCGTATCGGCAATGCGGCCGGTGAATCGATGGAAGACCATATCAGAACCATCGAAGCCTATACGGACCTGATTGTGGTGCGGTCGCATCAGGAAGACTTGCCCTACAAAGTGGCGCGCATGAGCTATTTGCCCGTTATCAATGCAGGAAACGGCGCTGATGAACACCCTACGCAGGCCCTTATAGACCTCTATGCCATTTGCAGATTGAGAGGTGCTCCGCAGACGCTCTCCATTGCCTTGTCATGTGACAGCCGCGCGCGTTTTGCCGTTTCTTTTGTAAAGCTCCTGCGGATTACACCGCCCAAGCGATTCACGTTTTGCTCCCTGCCTGATGTGCCCATCAATCCGCCTATGCGCGAGGCCATGGCTCTTCTCCAAAGCCTTGGCACGCAGGTGTCTGTTGTCCATGATATACGCGACACCCTGCAGCATGATGTGCTGAGCATTCAGATGCAGGACATGAGCAAGTTTGCCCATGCTACCCTTGGCAACGATGTGGTGAACAAGGAAGCGGAGACAGAGCCGTTCACACTGACAGCCCGGAAGTTGCTGGATGCCAATTCAGATATTCTGGTCCTCAATCCGTTGCCGCGTTTTTCAGAGCTGTGTGAGTCCGTCGACAGCTTGCCAAATGCCGGATATTTTCGTCAGGTCGAACTGTCGAACCCTGTCCGTATGGCTATTCTCGACAGGATGTTGAGTGGCATACCCTGGACAGGAACTGTGCCTACTTTGGCTGCATCCTGAGGGCGCTCTTCCAACCACCCCATTGTCTGAATCAGTTCAAACCGTTACGCCACGGTCATGAAGATCTTCTCCAATGCAGGCGTGGATATCGCCTATCTTGATGTCGCCCCAACGGGCGAGGACAGGCACGAGCCGATCCTGCTCATTCACGGTTTTGCCTCCAACCACGCGGTCAACTGGGTGAATACGCTGTGGGTGAAAACCCTGACCCACGCCGGGCGTCGCGTCATCATGCTGGATAACCGTGGGCACGGCGAAAGCGCCAAGCTTTACACCGCCATTGAATATGCCACCGAGCGCATGGCCGGGGATGCAGCGGCACTGCTCGATCATCTCGGCATCAAACGCGCCGATGTCATGGGCTATTCCATGGGCGCGCGCATAACGGCATTTTTGAGTCTTGGGCGGCCTGATCTGGTGCGTTCGGCCATTCTCGGCGGGCTTGGCCATCGTCTGATCGAGGGCGCAGGTCTGCCTGCAGGCATTGCCGATGCTCTGGAAGCTCCGTCGCTGGATGATGTCACGGACCCGATGGGTCGCATGTTCCGCGCCTTTGCTGATTCCACCAAAAGCGACCGGCGGGCGCTCGCCGCCTGCATCAGGGGCACGCGGCAAACCTTGAAATCGGCAGGAGCTGCCATGATCAAGGTGCCGGTTCTGGTGTGTGTCGGCACAGATGATCCGATCGCCGGTGATCCGCATGCGCTGGCTGCGCTCTTTCCACGCGGCAAGGCGTTTGATATCCCCGGTCGGGACCACAACCTTGCTGTTGGCGACAAGGCCTACAAGCAGGCTGTGCTGGCGTTTCTGGAAGAAGTTGCTTCTGGAGAGGCCAGCCTGTGACCGCCGAGACACTTTCCTTTGAGACATCTCCCGGTCTTCAGCTTGTCGGCGATGTCTATGGTAACTCTGGCCGGCCCGTGATGTTTCTGCACGGTGGTGGCCAAACGCGCCACAGCTGGCAGGCTACGGCGCAGACACTGGCGAAGGCGGGATTTCGCGCCATTCCTTTTGACCAACGCGGCCATGGTGACAGCGGGCGACCGCAGGATCTGGGCTATTCCTTCTTCGACTTTGCAGCGGACAGCCGCTCGCTTGCCCTGCAATTGACCAGGAAGTTTGGCGCAAAGCCGGTGGTTGTCGGTGCTTCGCTTGGTGGTTTGTCCTCGCTCATTGGTTCAGCACTTGATGCGGACAATCCCTATGCGGCACTCGTGCTGGTGGATGTGACACCGCGCATGGACCCCAAGGGTGTGGCCGCGGTGCAAGGCTTCATGCGTGGCAATGCAGCGGCTGGTTTTGCCACTGTCGAGGAGGCGGCAGAATCCATCGCCGCTTATCTGCCGCATCGGCCCAAGCCACGGTCGTTGTCTGGCCTGCGCAAGAACCTGCGCCTGCGCGACAACGGGCGCTATTACTGGCATTGGGACCCGGCGTTTCTGGATGGACCACGCCCGATTGAAACCGACCGCAGGGGTGTGGAGGACACTGCACTCAAGGCTGCGGCAGCCCTTGCCGTGCCCTCATTGCTGGTGCGCGGGCAGGCAAGCGAATTGGTGCAGCAGGAACAGGCCGAAGAGATTTTACGACTCGCCAAAGGCTCAGAGTTTGTGGACGTGAAAGACGCCCGCCACATGGTAGCCGGTGACAGCAATGGCGCATTCACCACCGCTGTACTCGAATTCTTGAAGCGACTCCAGCATTAGGGCAATGGTCACACTCATGTCGTAGTCTTTCCTGTAAACCGTGCGTTTATCGGGGAACATGATGATGTTTGGAGCCAAACCACGTCCTGTCGCGCCAAGTCCTGCAGCTGATGCTGTGCCCTGGCATGAGCCTTCACAGCAAAACAACGAGGTTCCGCCCGTTATCGGTCTGGCGCTTGGTGGTGGTGCGGCGCGCGGCTGGGCGCATATTGGCATTCTGGCGCAGCTCGATGAAGCAGGAATCAGGCCTCAGGTGATTGCGGGTACGTCGATTGGTGCGGTTGTTGGCGGCTCATGGGCGGCTGGCAAGCTTGCAGAGTTGGAAGTTTTTGCCCGCAGCCTCACCAAGCGCTCGATGTTGAGCCTCATGGATCTGCATTTGACAGGTTCTGGCCTTTTGAGCGGAGACCGGTTGCGAAAGCAGCTTGAAGAGCGGCTCAAGGATATGCGTGTGGAAGAGCTGCCGGTGCGGTTTGCATCGGTTGCCACTGAAATTCGCCACGGTCATGAGGTTTGGCTGACGCGTGGGCCACTGGCCGATGCCATGCGCGCCTCCTACGCATTGCCGGGTATTTTCGTGCCGGTTAACATCGGTGGGCGCTGGTTGATGGACGGTGCTCTTTCCAATCCTGTGCCTGTATCCGTGGCGCGAGCTTTGGGGGCTGAGGTGATCATTGCCGTGAATCTGCACACTGATGTGCTGGGCCGCTCCGGTGTTATCCACGAGCACGGGGTCGATAACGCGAAACTCGCGCAGCTCCCGAGCGTAGAACAGGACGAAGCCTATCGTGGTCTTCTGGCACCTGTTTACGGTGCGGCCAGCATCGTGCGCCGCACCTTCGGGGGAGGGGCTGCGGCTCCTGAAAAGCCTGCTGACAGCGCGCCCGGAATCATGAGCGTCATGCTCGATGCCTTCAACATCACGCAGGACAGGATTGCGCGGTCACGTCTTGCAGGTGATCCGCCTGATATTACCATCACGCCCAAACTCGGAAATCTTGGCCTGTCCGAGTTTCACCGGGCGGAGGAGGCGATTGCCGCAGGCCGTGCGGCAACGCTCAAGGCGCTGGATGACATCAAGGACATCCGGAAAGCATTGACCGTCCGCCGCAGCTGACGGCCAAAAGCTCAACTCGCCATCTGGATGTAGTCGCGCATCGACTGGCTTTCAGCCTCGGTGTCCGCAATGCGGCGCTTGACGACGTCCCCGATGGAAATGATGCCGGTCAGGCGACCATTCTTGACCACGGGCATGTGCCGGAAGCGGCCACGGGTCATTTCTTCCATCACGTCGGAGATCATGTCGGTCTCCTCGCAGGTGATGACCTTTTGCGTCATGTGCAATGATACAGCGTCAGCAAGCGCCGCACCGCCGCCATTGGCAATGGCGCGCACGATATCACGCTCTGAAATGATGCCTTTGATGCTGCCATCCGCGCCGGTAATCATGATCGCGCCGATACGCTTCTCAGCAAGGATTGCGGCGATTTCAGCCAATGTCCTGTGGGGTTGAGATGTAATCACATCCCGGCCCTTGGTGGAGATGATGGTAGCTACTGTCATGGCCGATCCTCCCGTTGGTGCGGCACGTTAAGCGGCAAGCGGGCGAGCGCCCGGCTCACTGCGACAGAATGGCCAATACGAAAGTCGAATGCAAGTGGCAGTTTTGTTTATCGGGAATGAGCGGCGTTTTGCGAGCCAACGGGGTCAAAAGCCGCAAAAAGGAGCAATCCTGCGAGAAAACCACCCACATGGGCTTCCCATGCAATGCGGACATCTGTGCCCGTGCCAACGGGGATACCAATGCCCGCCAGCAGGTTTATGCCAAACCAAACCAGAATAAAGACGATCACACCTTTGTTCTGCAATGCCTTCATCAAAGGTTCGGCTGGCGACATCCAGTTTGATTGTCTGCCGCCAAATCCGTTGTTGCCAATGGCGAACCGCAAGGCTGCGGCTGTCAAGCCTGAAACAGCTCCCGACGCGCCAACCAGAACAGCAACATCGGTTTGGTTGAAGAACGCATGGAATATCGCAGCTGCAGCAGCAGTAACTGCAAAGAACAGCAGAAAGCGTGTGACACCGAATCGATGCATCACGGGTGAGCCAAAGGCCAGCATCCATAGGCAATTGAAAATCACATGCTCCCAGTTGGCATGAAGCAGGGAGTAGCTGATCATCGTCCAGGGTTTTGCCGAGCCATCGGCCACGAAAGCCTGAAAGAGCGCCTGACGCAAACCTCTCATGGACGGTGATGAAGCTGCAATATCCGTGAGGATATCCTGAACACTGGCAAGCCCGGCCCAAAGCGAAAACCGCGCGGGGACAAAGGCTGTCGTATTCAGGAAAGCGATGTCCGTATCCTCAAACAAACCCGGCACAAACACCCGGTAGGTGTGCAGGCCCAGCATGAAGCCAATCAGCACAACCAGCGGCATAGGTGCAAAGAGAACTGGCTCCGATCGCGGTGGCTCTTTCTCGAAACTGCTCTGCGTCATGCCAATTGTCCTGTTGCGCACCGGGCCTAGCACGACTTGCTCGCCAGCGACCATCGGGCAAATGGCGCAATTCTCTGAAAGGGGAGATTTTCCATGCTGCATTCAAGGCAAAAAAAACGGGAGAGCGTTGCCGCTCTCCCGAGGGTCTCAAAGTGTTAACATGCGGTTCTGCCAAGCGCAGATCCCGGTCACGTCAGTTCACCTGAAATACCAGTGAATGGAGCTTTTCCACTGCAAAAGCAGCGAAACCAGTGGCAACGAAGCTACCAGACGTTAAGAAAAGGTCAACAGCTACAATTGGTTAAGGTTAACACCTCAACTGGCACGATGGCTGCAACCAAGGTCCGGAAGTTCGCTGTGCACATCCATTTCGTGCCAGCGAGAGACAGACAGCGCCTGATTCAACAGGCGCATTGGTCAGGATGCGTTGATATGAGACATGATGGTTCGCGTGCGTTGTATGAGCATTGGCAAGGGCTTTGCCGGGGAGGGATGATTCCTGACCGGAATGATCTTGAGCCTTCTGAAATCGGTCATCTGCTTCAGGATGTTTTCATTCTCGGCGCTGATTTTGATGGCAGCTGGAATTACCGTGTCGCGGGCACGCGTCTTTCCGCCTTTGCAGGCCGTGAACTGCGTGAAGAACCGTTTGAGCGCTGGTGGCGTGCCACGGATCGTGTTGATGCCGCTCGCATGGTCTCAAGCGTGGCACAGGATGCTTCTCCCCTGATTGCTGGCGTGAGCGCGGAAGGTCTGGACAGCAAAAATTACGATTGCGAGCTCGTTCTCTTGCCGCTTCGGCATGGTGGGCGCAACCGTCTGAGATTGTTGGGTGGTTTGTTCCCAACTGCTGTCACGGCTAGCAAGATTGGGTTGCGGGTCGAAGAACTGGGCCTTCTCAGCATCAGAATGCTGGATTCCAACAGTAAAACCATCCCAGCGAAAACATCGTCTGTCTTTGGAAAGCCGGCTACCAATATTTCAGGTCTTCTGGAGCGACGCAGATCTTTCCGCCTGATTGATGGGGGCAAGTCTCTGTAGTCCACGATTAAACTTCAAGCATTGAAAAGAAATTTAAAAATTGTTGCTGAACTAATTCCATTTTAACTCCTTCAGTGCATGCTGGGCACAAGGAAGAGTTTAGCACAGCCATGTTTGGAACCGCCGCCCGTCAATCAGCCAGGCCTTTGGAGCGTCGCCGCCACCAGCGCGTCGCTGTGGAAGTTATGGGACGCTACATGCTGGAATCCCGGCGTGAGTATCCATGTCAGACGATCGACATTTCGCCAGGTGGATTGTCCGTTCTTGGTCCAGTCAGCGGCAATCTCGGTGAACGTGTTGTGATCTATCTTGATCAGCTTGGACGCGTTGAAGGCACCGTGGTCCGCCAGTTTCCCAATGGCTTTGCTATCGTCTTTTCCGCCACGGTGCGCAAACGCGACAAGCTTGCCTCGCAGTTGACCTGGCTTGCCAATCGTCAAATCCTGGGCTTGCCTGAAGATCGTCGTCACGACCGTATCCAGCCACGCAACGCCCGCACGGTTGTAACGCTTGATACAGGACAGCAGGTTGTGGCGCGTCTCATTGACGTCTCTACCTCCGGTGCCGGTGTTTCCGGTGACTTCAAGCTGGCCATGGGTCAACGCATTGTTGTTGGCAAAATGCCAGCCAAGGTGGTTCGCTTGTTCGAAGGCGGCGTGGCCGTTGAGTTTGGCCGCGTACTCACGGCGCTCGAAATCGATACGGAAGTGTCTGTCGCACTCTAATCCTGAACTGAGATCGATTGTTCTCCAAAGGCCCGCCTCAAGCGGGCCTTTCTCGTTGCGCGCCTGAATCTTTAATGCCGAAAGTGACGTTAACCCTTTGTTAAGGAGTTGGTTGCCGCGCCAGCGCATCTCAATTACACATTAACATATCGTTAAGGTTTGTGTTGGTGACGTGATGCGTAAGTCAACTTTTCTCGGTTTGGCAATGGTTCTGGCGGGTCTCTCTTCTGCCTCGGCCCAGTCCGTTCCTTTGACAACAGCTGCTCTTGTGACCACCGACACACTCGCTCCCATTGGCTGGGTGCAGTTTTGTGGTGAAAATCCTGCTGAATGCGACGTGCGTACATTGCCTGCCATACCGGCCCTGCTGGATGACAAGCGCTGGAAGCAGCTCGTCAAGATCAACCGTGAAGTCAATGATACGATTGATCCTATCTCTGATCTTGAGCAGTGGGGCACGCTCGAAAAGTGGTCCTATCCTGTTACCGGCAAGGGTGACTGCGAAGACTACGTGCTTGAGAAGCGCCGCCGTTTGATCGAGGCTGGTTGGCCGCGTCAGGCCCTGCTGATCACGGTTGTGCGTGACAAGAAGGGTGATGGCCATGCCGTTCTGACAATCAAGACAGATCGTGGCGATTTCGTGCTTGATAATCAGGAAGCCAAGGTCAAGTCCTGGGCAGACACTGGTTATCGTTTCGTCAAGCGCCAATCAGAGCAACACCCCAACAAGTGGGTCTCGCTGGGCGGCGTTGACAACACTATCGTGACCGCCAACCGCTGAGCTTTTTAGGCTCATTGGAGCAAGGTGAGCTGCGTCTTAAGCGCCAGCGTGAACAGTTTCTTGCATGAAGCAGACAAATTGAGCTGTTCATTCCGGCGCGGTCTCCCGATCCGCTGCAAGTTCAATGCATTAGCTGGTTAATGAGCAAACCGTCACGATTCATAAACTTACCTAAATCTCTCTAATCACTTGAGAAAAACTGAATTTTGACCGGGCAAATTGCATCTAATTCCGCAAATCTCCGGGAAACTCCTGCTGCCATTGTTCTCCCAACAACGGGAGATTTCCGATGGCCTCTTTGGCAAAATCAGTGTTGATGGCGGGTGTGTTCCTGGCCGGTGCAATGGCAGTCCCTGCCGTGCTTCAGGCGCAGGATGGCCGTCATGCCTATGCTCAGGTGAGTGGAGAGGCAACACCGCCACTGGGTTGGGTCGAGTTTTGCGGAACCCGCGAAGGACGCAGGGATTGTGAGGTGACACAGCTGCGTTCTGCTGATGCGGTGCTGGATGAACGACGCTGGCGCGAGCTTCTGACGATCAATGCTACTGTGAACAGAGACATAGAACCAGTTACAGATATCGATCACTGGGGCGTTGCTGAGCGCTGGTCATACCCAACCGATGGCCGGGGTGACTGCGAAGACTATGTTCTGGAAAAACGCCGCCAGTTGATCGCTGCTGGTTGGCACAGGCAGTCTCTTCTCATCACGGTTGTTCGGGACAAAAAGGGGGACGGTCACGCTATCCTGACCGTCAAAACAGATCGTGGGGATTTCATCCTCGACAATCAGGAACCCAAGGTGAAGCTCTGGACAGAAACAGGCTATCGTTTCATCAAGCGCCAGTCGCAAGAGCATCCCAACCGCTGGGTTTCCCTTGGCAATGTTGACACCAACATCATTACCGCCAGAAGCCGCTGATCCCGCGACAGCCGGTTTAGAGCGGCTTCAATCCAGCCTGAAAGCGTTTCCAGTTGGCGACGTAACTCTCGGCTGACTGACGCAGGCGGGCTGCCGCTGCATCATCAAGTGTGCGGATTGCCTTGGCCGGGGAGCCAACAATCAGCGAATTGTCTGGAAACTCCTTTCCCTCTGTCACGAGTGCACCGGCGCCAACAAGGCAGTTGTTGCCAATCTTTGCGCCGTTGAGAATGATGGCACCCATGCCCACAAGGCTGTTGTTGCCAATGCTGCATCCATGCAGGATCGCCCGGTGGCCGATGGTGCAATGGGCACCAACGGTGAGGGGATAGCCCATATCGGTGTGCAACATCGCGTGTTCTTGGATGTTGCTTCCTTCGCCGATGGAGATCCACTCGTTGTCGCCGCGCAGCACAGCGCCAAACCAGATGCCGACGTCTTTTGCAAGGCGAACGCGGCCCATGATGTGCGCATCAGGCGCAATCCAGTGATCGTTGTCAGCAGGAGTTTCAGGCTTTTGCCCGTCAAGGCTGTAGGATGGCATGATAGCAGTGCTCCCGAATGATGGAAGCGGTGTATCAGCTGATCAGGCTTCTGTCCAAATCACACCAGCCATTTTGCCACAACATCCAACATGAAACGGCCAGCGGCCATGCTCCAGAGGCAGGCAATGACTGTGGCCAGCCACACAAAAAACATGGAGCGCCGTTCAAACCGGCGACCACGGATGGTATTGCGCAGGATGATGAATGGCGCTGCCATCACCACAAATGGCACTGAAATGATGGCTGACCAGCCACCCTGTTGCAGCAGGGTGAAGCTCGCCGGACGGTCTGTCAGATACTGGAAGGCGCTCGCCAGCAGACCTGCAAGCGCAAAGCCGAACAGCAAGGCCCGCAAGGCATCGAGATGAACAGGCTCAAAGGCAACCATCACGCAACTCCACAATCAGACGCAACACAAACAACGTGGTTTATCATCTGTTAACGGAACAGAAATCTCAAGTGTTCACTTCTGATACAGGCCACGAATCATTCAACGTGGTGAACGGGGAAAACGCTGGACGATGACACCGGCCAAGACATTGATGGCAGTGCTTCTGCTGGTGCTGGCTGGTGCCGGCGCAGGTGTCGCGCTGTATTCCCTGATGAAGGAGGCGGATGAGAACCCGGTTGTGGCGGGTGTTGTGCCGGTGACGATTGAAAACCTGCGGCTCAGTGTCCCGCAAACCTATTTCAGAAGTGGTATCCTGCCCCGTAGCGTTGCAGTTGAGCGCATTGATCTTGTTGCAAAGTTTCCAGCAATGGCAGCGGCGGGCATACCCACAAAAGCTTCAGCGGGGAAACTGGCGCCCGATCAGCGCCAACTGGTGTTTCTGGCCATCATGCGCGGTGATGGCGTGATTGATCCAGCGGAGCGTCCGCAGGATATCTACGGACGGTTTCTGGAGCCTGATGTCTGGGATAATCCCGGTGGGTTGATCATGCGGCGCTTTGCGGCTGACAGTCCCTACGGCGACGAAGAGCTGTTTATGTCACCACCCGATGGGCGCCGTTTTGCAGCCCGATGCCGTAAGCCCGGCAAAACAACGGAAGAAATCGGGGAGACTTGTCTCTGGCGCTTCCGTCGGTCTGGCGCCGATATCCAGATCAGGTTTTCACCTGACCTGCTGACACAATGGGAAATTCTTGAGCAGGGATTGGCTGGATTGCTGAAAGGCTGGTCCAGCCAGTAACGGCTTACTCGAGATCGGTATCCAGAATGGACATGGTGAAGCTGTAGGATTTATCACCGTCTTCATCATCCAGGAAAACGATGCCAATGAATTCATCGCCGATATAGACCTCAGCCGAGTCTGTTTTTTTCGGACGGGCCAGAACCTTGATGGCTGCGTTGCTGAATGTCTGGCGAAGATAACCTTCAACCTTGAGCAGTTCTGTCTTGTCCACGGCGGGCCTCTTTTTAAAAAAATTTCGACGCGAAAAGGGTCGCGGCGCATTCAGGCGGGAGGAGTGCCACGGTCTTTGAAAGGTGGCAAGTCTGAAAGTAAACTGTCTGAAAGAAGGTCTTTTGCCTCAACCCTGCATATCGTTCAGGATCTGGTCCATCGAGCGCGCAGGCTCGGCGCAGCCTGCCTCACCCACTACCTTGGCCGGCACGCCTGCGACTGTTGTGTTGTGCGGGACAGCGTTCAGTACAACGGAGCCAGCTGCCACACGGGCACAATGGCCAACCTCTATGTTGCCGAGAATCTTGGCCCCGGCACCGATGAGAACGCCACGTCGAATCTTCGGATGGCGGTCGCCCTGTTCCTTGCCTGTACCACCCAGTGTGACGTCCTGCAGAATGGACACATCATCCTCAACAACCGCCGTTGAGCCAACAACAAGCCCGGTTGCGTGATCGAGGAAAATGCCCTTCCCGAAGCGGGCGTTAGGGTGAATGTCCGTCTGAAACACCACTGAAGCGCGGCTCTGGAGATAGAGCGCCAGATCCTGTCTGCCATGCTGCCAGAGGTGGTGGGCGAGACGATGGGTCTCGATTGCGTGAAATCCCTTGAAGTAGAGCACAGGCTCAATCACCCGCGTTGCAACCGGATCGCGGTCAAGCACCGCCAGAATATCAGCGCGAATGGCCGTGACCAGGCTTGGGTCGTCCTGCAAAGTTTGCGAAAAAGTCTGACGGATCAGCGCTGAGGGAAGATCGGGATGATCCAGACGCTCGGAAATGCGGTGAATGACTGCCGCTTCCAGACCCGGCTGCTGTAATACGGTCGCCAGCACGAAGGAGCTGAGTGTCGGTTCTCTGGCAAGAATGGTTTCTGCGTCAGACCGCAGTCGTGTCCACAAGGGATCAACGGCTTCAATGTTGTTACGGCGTCCTTGATTGCTGCGTTCTGCATTGAGTGGGGTCATGGTGCTCTCGCGGCTTGAGACATCTACCTTAGAGAGGTAAGTGGTCACAGCGCGATTGTGAAGCCCCGAAGCGAGATTAGCATGACGAGATCAATTCCCACGGCTTCAACACGACTGGTTGCCAGCATTGATCAGGCGATTGCAACCGTGGTCATTTCAGCCCCTGAGAGGCGAAATTGCATCGATCTTGCCACGTGGAAAGCCATTCCGCCCCTGTTTGAAGCTTTGGACGCTGATCACGATGTGCGTGTGATCATGCTGAGAGGCGCGGGCGATCAGGCGTTTTGTGCCGGTGCCGATATCGCCGAATTTGATACGGAGCGTGCCACAGCCGCCGGCAGCCGCGCCTATGAGCAGGAGAATGTGCGGGCTTTCGAGGCAGTGAGCGCGGTCAGCAAGCCTATTATTGCCGTAATCCACGGCTTCTGCTTTGGCGCAGGTGTGGGACTTGCTGCGGCCTGTGATCTCAGGCTGGCGGCGGATGATGCCACCTTTGCCATACCGGCAGCCATGCTTGGCGTTGGCTATCCGCCAAAAGCGCTGCGCAGTCTTGTGGCACTCATGGGGCCAGAGGCCACCAAGCATTTGTTCTTTAGTGCTGGGAGATTGACAGCTTCGCAAGCTGCTGCTGCCCGTTTGGTTGGTGCTGTGCATGCCAAGGCAGAGCTTGAGGCTGCTGCTGCAAAACTCGCCCAAGCAATCGTTTCCGGTGCGCCTATGACGATCACGGCAGCAAAGCGGGCGATTGATGCTGCTGCCGGATTATCCGGTGGTTTGTCATCGGTAGAATTGCAGAAGCTGGCGGATGCTTGCTTTGCCAGCGAGGATTATGCCGAGGGCAGGGCCGCTTTCAAGGACAAGCGCAAGCCCTTGTTCAAGGGCAGATAGCCTTATTCCTTGCTCAGTTTGCCGCCATTGGGTCCCAGCGAAACTTTGCGGTAGAAGCAGCTTTTGCGTTCGGTGTGGCAAGCGGGCCCGCGCTGTTCCACCTTGATCAGCACAGCGTCCTGATCACAATCCACCCGCATTTCGACAATGCGTTGTGTGTTGCCGCTGGTTTCGCCCTTGCGCCACAGCTTCTGGCGTGAGCGGGAGAAATACCATGCATCGCCGGATGTGATGCTCAGTTGCAGCGCTTCCGCGTTCATATGGGCCAGCATCAGCAATTCGCCCGACGTGCTGTCAGTGACAACAGCCGAGACAAGGTCATGCGCATCGAACTTCGGTGTAAGGGCCTCGCCTTCTTCAAGCTCGATCTTGGTACCCGGCGGTGCGAAGGGTGTTTTGGCTGTCCACATGAGGCGGTTGTGGACTTTTCAGCATTGCGCTGTCAATTCACCAATGCCCTACCGCCCCATCCCACGCACCATCTGATAGAACTTGACCTGCTCCTGCGGATCATCGCGGAAGATGCCTGAGAACTGCGTGGTGATGGTGGATGAACCGTGTTTCTGCACGCCGCGCATCGACATGCACATGTGCTCTGCTTCCACCAGCACAGCCACGCCGCGCGGTTGCAGGGAATTGTTCATGGCGTTGATGATTTGTGCCGTCATGGTTTCCTGCGTTTGCAGGCGGCGTCCATAGACATCAACCAGACGGGCGAGTTTCGACAGGCCTACGACACCATCTGATGGATAGTAGGCAATATGCGCCTTGCCGACGAAAGGCACCATGTGATGCTCGCAATGCGAATAGAACGGGATGTCGCGCACGAGAACCATGTCATCGTAGCCGTCAACTTCCTTGAAGACCTTATTGAGGACTTCATCGGGGTTTTCGCCGTAGCCTTTGAACAGCTCCTCATAAGCCTTCACCACGCGCTTGGGTGTATCCAGCAGACCTTCACGAGCGGGATTGTCACCTGCCCAACGCAGCAAAGTGCGCACAGCGTCCATTGCTTCTTCGCGGGTGGGTTTTGCGACAACTTGCGGCTGTGTTTCTATTACACGCAATGTCGAGGACTTAACCAGTTCATCCATGGGAGCCTCCTGTTTCTAGGTGATATTACGGACGGTGCCTGTGACTGGACCACAGTAAAACCAAAATGGCCTGCAGAAAACGTCAAAAGAGTGATCAGTCAGCCCCCTCGTCAAGAATGCATCGAAGGATTATATGACTGTTGATCAGGAGCTTTCACCCCTCATGCTGGATGATATCTACAACAGGCGCATTCTGGAACTGGCGGCGGATATTCCGCATCTCGGTCGGTTGGCTGCGCCCATGGCATCAGCAACGGCACATTCCAAATTGTGTGGATCGCGCGTGACGGTTGATGTTGTGATGATTGATGGCGTGGTGACGGATTTCGCTCATGATGTGAAAGCCTGTGCGCTCGGGCAGGCGTCATCGTCCATCATGGCTCGCCAGATCATTGGCTCTACGCCGGATGAGCTGCGCCAGACGCGGGATGTTGTGCGCGCCATGCTAAAAGAGAATGGCGCTCCGCCAACCGGCAAGTGGGAGGACATCAAGGTGCTCGAGCCGGTGCGGGATTTCAAGGCACGGCATGCATCTACGTTGCTCACGTTCGATGCTGTTGTGGATGCTGTTGGCCAGATAGAGCGGCTTTAGCTGCCTCTAGGCTGCCTGATGGCAACAAGTGATTTTCTGCAATCCGGCGTCAGTTGCGAGAAATTCTTTTTCAGACAAACAATGATCCTGCCTTGTCCCTGCTGCACATCAGAACAGTACTTTTGATAGTCTGCCCTGCAGGCAACACGGGATGCAGCAATAGCTTCATCCCGCGGCGTATTTTGTGCAACAGAAGTATGGGGTATCAAGCCCAATCCAAACATGAAAACCGCTAATGCTTTGCGTGCCATCATCGAAAAATGATAAAAGCGAAACCACAGATGTTCAAGTGGCAGTTTATGCTGTGATGGCTTTGGCCAAAGTCAAATCGAAAGACGTTCTTGAGTGACGCGCCGTTACGATCCCATCAACCGTCTTGACTGGCGCACAAAGCCTGTTGCCTCAGCAATGCGTCTTCCGGTGCAGGCCTATGGCTACACGCTCTCCAGCCTGATGGGCCGCTGGTGCCGGCATTTGCCGACATGTTCAGAGTACATGGATCAATCACTCAGACTGCACGGCGGCTGGGCCGGCGGCTGGATGGGTTTTGCACGGCTCTGCCGCTGTCGCCCCGGCGGCACAAACGGCTTTGATCCTGTGCCGCAGATATTGCCCGAAGCAGCAACTTCGTTTACCCCGTGGCGTTATGGACGATGGGCGTCGGTGGAACCGGTGCAGCCAGAACGTTCTTTCGCATGCGACGGCCTTTCTCCGGACGAGAAGCCACAACCGCCTTGATACTGTCCGGTGAAGCCTACCTGCGAGGGTTTGCAGGAGTGGGCAGAGGGTTTGACCATGATCAATCTGACATTTCCCGATGGCGCCGTGCGCCCCTTTGCACCCGGTGTAACAGCTGCCGAGATTGCTGGTGGCATTTCGCCTTCCCTTCTCAAGCGCACTGTTGCTGCCGCCATCGATGGCGTTGTGGTTGATCTCAACGATCCCATCACGGCTGACGCAAAGCTGGAACTCCTGCCGCGCACTGATCCGCGCTGTCTGGAACTGATCCGCCACGATTGTGCGCACGTTCTCGCAGAAGCCGTGCAGGCGCTTTATCCCGGCACGCAGGTGACTATTGGTCCGGTTATCGAGAACGGCTTCTACTACGATTTCTACCGCGAAACGCCGTTCACGCCTGAGGATTTTCCCGCGATCGAGAAGAAGATGCGCGAGATCATCGGTAAGAACGCTGCCTTCACCAAGGAGGTCTGGACCCGCGATCAGGCCAAGGATTTCTTCCGTGCCAAGGGCGAGCTTTTCAAGGTTGAGCTGGTGGATATGATTCCGCCTGGCGAAGACCTGAAGATGTATCGTCAGGGCGAGTGGATCGATCTTTGCCGCGGTCCGCATATGACATCGGTTGGCCATGTCGGCCCTGCTTTCAAATTGATGAAGGTGGCCGGAGCCTACTGGCGGGGGGACAGCAACAACCCGATGCTGTCCCGCATCTATGCCACTGCGTTTGCTAGCCAAGAGCAGCTTGATGCCCATATCCTGCAGCTGGAAGAGGCTGAAAAGCGTGACCACCGCAAGCTGGGCCGTGAGATGGATCTCTTCCATTTTCAGGAAGAGGGGCCGGGCACGGTTTTCTGGCATGCCAAGGGTTGGACAATGTTCCAGCAGGTCATCGCCTATATGCGCCGCCGCCTGCGCCGCGACTATGAAGAGGTGAACGCGCCGCAGGTGCTCGACAAGTCACTCTGGGAAACCTCAGGTCACTGGGGTTGGTATCAGGAGAACATGTTCGCGGTAAAATCCGCCCATGCTTTCATGAACCCGAAGGACGAAAGCGCCGACCAGAAGGTGTTCGCCCTCAAGCCCATGAACTGCCCCGGCCATGTGCAGATTTTCAAGCACGGCCTGAAGAGCTACCGTGATCTGCCAATCCGTCTGGCGGAATTTGGCAATGTGCATCGTTATGAGCCCTCGGGCGCATTGCATGGGCTGATGCGTGTGCGTGCCTTCACGCAGGATGATGCGCATGTGTTCTGTACCGATGAGCAAATGGCTGCCGAGTGCCTGCGGATCAACAAACTGATCCTTTCGGTTTACAAGGACTTCGGTTTTGAGAGCTTTGAAGTGAAGCTTTCCACCCGTCCTGAAAAGCGCGTTGGTACTGATGCGATGTGGGACCGCGCCGAAACAGTGATGACAGCTGTGCTTGAACAGATTGCCAGTGAGAGCGACGGCAAGATCACGACGGGCATCAACCCGGGCGAGGGGGCGTTCTATGGTCCCAAGTTCGAATACACCTTGAAGGATGCTATCGGACGTGAATGGCAGTGCGGTACAACACAGGTTGATTTCAACCTGCCGGAGCGCTTTGGCGCCTTCTATATTGCGCCAGATGGCTCCAAGCAGCAGCCTGTGATGGTGCACCGTGCGGTTGTAGGTTCTCTGGAGCGCTGGCTGGGTATTCTCATCGAGAACTATGCCGGGCACTTCCCGCTCTGGTTGTCTCCGGAGCAGATCGTGGTCTGCACCATCACATCAGATGCAGATGATTATGCCCATGAGGTCACGGAGCTTGCGTTTGCGCATGGCCTTCGTGCGCGAGCGGACCTTCGTAACGAGAAGATCAACTACAAGGTGCGCGAGCATTCGCTGGCGAAAACGCCTGTCATTATGGCGCTGGGCAAGCGTGAAGCCGAGGAGCGGACAGTATCCATTCGTCGTCTGGGATCGCAAGGTTCAACAGTCATACCACTGGCAGAAGCAATGGCGATGCTGGAGGCTGAAGCGACACCGCCTGATCTACGCAAGTAAATTGATCGTGGTGTTAGGAGGCAGGCTTCATTCTCTGTGTTTGAAGTCAGTTTGCTCTTGTTCGTGGTCGTTTTCTGCATTTTTGGGATCAGGATAGGCAAGCGTCCAGAGGCTAGATTTCATCGTATCGTCTGGCTGGAGCCATCGATAGCGCAATCCGACAGTTTGCACTCTGGCAAATCCCCCTGCGTCGGTAGTTTTGAAAAAACTCGTCAATCGCACTAAAACAGCTTCGTAAGTGCTTTTACACGTTATGCGGGAAAATTACGAAAAATTAAGGTGAATAATCTACGGATTGAATGACAGAATCCTAAGAGAGCCGACATGTCCTTTTCTTCATTCCGCAGCCGGGCGTTTTTCGCTTCCATAGCTATTTGCATTGTTACACTGATCGGCGGCTGGCTGGTAAAATCCAATCTTGTCAATGAAGAGCAGGATGAGCGTGTTGCCGCGCAAATGCAGGAGGGCCTTCAGACTGTCACTATGGCGAGCTTTCTGAACGAGGAAAGCCGGGCACTGGCCCTCCAGTTTGCTGCTTCCTACGATATTTCACCTGAAGCCTGGAAAAAGCTCGGCACCCGTGATGCTTCTCCGGAAGCTCTGGCAAAGCGTGTTGATGGATATCTGAATGAATCCATGAAAGAATTCGACAAGCTGAATGCATTGTCTATGCCGCCCTTAGTCATGGAGGCTTTTGGAAAGCATCGCGCCAATGTGGCTGCCTTTCACGGCTCAGTGCGCAAAGTGCTTGGCGCGCGTCCGGCGGCCACTGAAGAATATACTTCTGCATTGGTCAGCATGGACGCTGCCCGCTCAAAGCTTGGCGGAACACGCCGTGGGGTCATGGACGCGATCAAGGCTGAACTTGCAGCACGGATGGCAACAGCCAGTGCCTCAAACCGTTTTGCACAACAGGTCACGATGGTGACAGCAGTGATTGTGGGCCTGTCATTGATGGCCTTTTCGGTGGGGATATGGCTTTGGCTCAACAAGCTCACATCAATGATGACAAGGGCACTTACGTCGTATCGCAGCGATGACCTCGCCAGCATCAAGGTTGATGCCGACCGCAAAGACGAAATGGGTGAAGTGGCGCGCGGGATCGCCTATTTCCGCGATCGTGGCCTGGAACTTCAGGAATTGCGCGCGAAGGAACAGGAAAACAGCGTTCAGCAGGGAAATGATATTACCCGCCTGCAGGGTGCTATTGATATATTCCGCTCCGATACCACCCGTGTGGTTTCCATCGTGCAGATGAGCGTGACGAGCCTTGACAGGGTTTCGACTGCCTTGTCCAACGAAACACTGATTGTTCAGGATCGCGTCGAGAACCTCGCATCACAGTCATCGACAACAGCCAGTTCAACCGCGGCCCTTGGCAATGCATTCAGTGAAATGAGCGCTGGTATGACGTCCCTCAATGCCAGCCTCAAGAACACATTTGACACAGTTTCAGAGTCCAGTCGTCTGGCCGTTGACGCCAAGATCGGCATGGATGAGCTTGTGTCGTCATCCCGTCGCATTGAGGAAGTCGTCAACCTAATCCGTTCGATTGCAGAACAGACCAATCTTCTGGCCTTGAATGCCACAATCGAGGCAGCACGCGCGGGTGAATCTGGTCGTGGCTTTGCAGTTGTTGCCAATGAAGTGAAAACTCTGGCGGCGCGCACATCGCAGGCGACTGTGGAAATTGCTGATTATGTGCAAAGCATCCAGAACAACACGCAGTCTTCCGCCGCGAAGATCAACGCCATCTCTGACGCGACATCGCAAGCCGAGGCTCTCAGCCATGCCATGTCTGCTGCTTTGCTGCAGCAGGAGACTGTGATTGAGGAAATGTCGCAACAAGCAGAACTTGCCCGCTCCACAGTCGTTTCCATGGCCGAGGATTCAAGCGCTGTGAAGCACGCTGTTGCCAACACTGCAGGCACTACGCAGGCTGTCGAAGCAGAAGCGGCCTCGCTTTCTGATGCAGCCAAGAGACTGCAGCAGTCTGTCGATGTGTTCCTGGCAAAGGTTGCCGCTTGATTTTGACCTGAGCATCTGAGCATCCAAGCAGGATACACTCGATATCTTCCTGCCAATGCGCAATCAGCCATTTTCCAACCCAAGTGAGAAGTGGCAGGGGGCATGATAACAGTTGCAGACATCATTCTGACCGTCGCCTGTGCTTCATTCTAACTTTTAAGTGGGACGGCCTCTCCACTCACTTCCGCCCCAGCAATACCCAAAGGGTCGCTGCGACCACCAACGCGCAAAGCATCGCCTTCGACACTGTGCCCATGGCGCCCTCTACCAGCAGGGCATGGACCACGCCGCAGGCTACGATGACGATGACGAATGCCTTGTGCGCAATGCGCCATGTCTTTGGTGCGATCCTGATGCGTCCGCGCAACGCCGCCAGTAGTGCTGCCGCAAAGGTCGCCCACATGGCGATGACGCCCCAGATAGAGAATGGCGTGGGGGAATCAAACAGCAGTGCGTCGATGACGTCAGGCGCGCTGGTCAGCCACAGCAGCCCCACATGGGCCACCACCATCATCACAAGTGCTGCACCAACCCAGCGATGTGCCCGACGCCCGGGCCGTGTGGATAAGCCGGGGAGGTATCCGCCTGCAAGCAAGGGCTGTACAAGGACAAGCCCAAGCGCAGCGATCCCGGCAAAGCTTGATAGAATGTAGACGGGGCCGCGCCACTGCAGCAGCGGGCTCCCAGCCGCGACGGCCATAGGGATGATCAGCACAGCCGCGAGGCCTGCCCAGATTAGCGCGCCACGCAGCGAAAGCGCCATTGCTCAGACCGGCTGGAGCACGAAATGCGCACTAAGGCCCTTGTCTTTGGCGCTTGCCATCACGGGGCGCAGGAAGACCGTCTTGAAGTCTTTGCCGTCATAGGCGAGATGTCCGTGGGCCTGACCAAAAGCTGGAACGATCTGCGGCATGTCGAGGCGGTACGTGCCGTCTGGTCCTGTCAGCGTCGCGCCGTGGCTTCGCTGGTCGCTCTCGTATCCCTCCGTCGTGTGCGCCCAGATCTGGATGCGGATGCCGGGCAGCGGCGCACCATCGCCTGCACGGCGCACGGTGCCGGACATGACGAAGCCCCCGCCGCCGATGCGGCTGACCACCGGCGCACCCGGCAGGTAATTGTTGGCTCCGCCGCGCATGGTTGGCGTGGGTGCGAGACCTTTGCCAGAGGGCTGGCCTTGCGCGTGGGCTGGCAACAGGAGGCCGGAAGCTCCGGTGACGAAAGTGACGCCAGCCATTGTGGCGCCGGCACGGATGATTTCCCGGCGGGTTGCGTGATGCTGGGTCATGGAGCTCCCTCTTGCTTCGTGTTGATGGTTTCCAAACGAGCCAAAACTTGAAGGCAAATGTTTGTCAGCGTGGTCGGCTGGTTCTCGATATAGACGCTCCTGCGCAGCGATGCAGGTGAACTTTTGGTGATGTTGTCGCTACGAGCCGATCCATACAGGATCAATCAACCGCCTGAGTGCATCAACGGCGCTAAGGGCGGTCATTTGGCTTGTGCGCGGGTTCTTTGGGTCTGGCCTGCCGCGGATGGTCATGCTGACTGTGGTGCCCGCGGTTTCAACCTCAATTGTATGGACATTGGCGGTTTCAACCGGGTCGATCCAGATCTCGCAATGCGTGCGGTCGACACCAATGCCTGCCAATGACAGTGCCACAGCCACATTGACGTTGGCAGGGAAGCCCTTGATTGCCTCGCGTGTAGTGCCTGAAAAGATGCAGGTTGGTTCTTTCAGTGCCAGTGGGTCAACGTTGTTGGCGACGAGATAGGGTGCTCCTGCAAGGCTCGCCGGTGACTTGCGGGTGATCATGCGGCTTGCGGTGACATCACTGCGAGCCAGCGCCCGGACAACATCCAGCCCCATGATTGCACCTGTCGGCACAACCAGTCGCTGGTTTCGGGCGCGAAAGGCCGGGATCAGATCATCCCGCCGCGCAAGTTGCCCGACACTGAGGACCATGAGGTCTTTGCCAGCAGCAAGAGTTGCATCGGCGATCACATCAAAAGCCATTGCCGGCAAACATTCTACAACAAGATCAGCATGTTGGGGCAGCTCGTTGAGGGGTAGAATCGGGACGTTGATGTTCTGATTCAGAAGGAATGCAGTCGCCCTTGCTTCGTCACGCGCGGAGACCGCTGTAATATGAATGTTTGGCTCGCTGCGCAAAATCTCCCGCACCATGCCAGAGCCGATGGCCCCAAGGCCTGCGATGGCGACGGAGAGGGAAGCCATGCAATGAGCGCTCAGAAGGCCTTGAACGTAATCATGGTACGGGTGTCTGCAATGCCGGGCAGCACTTGCACTTTCTCCCCCACAAAATGGCCGATATCGACGCTGTCATCGATATGGAACTTTGCCAGAATGTCATACTCACCCGCAACAGAGTAGATTTCCGAGGCGATCTCGGCATCTGCCAAAGCCGTTGCGACCACATAGGTCTTGCCAAGCTGGCATTTGATCTTGACGAAAAAGGTCTGCATTCTGGAAGCCCTGCACCAGTCGGTCTTTGTGGAAAAACTCAAGCATCGTTGGTAGCCGCAGTTTCCTGCTTCGACAAGCCGCAAGGCAATATGAGTTAGGAAAGCTCTTTAGTTTGCTTTGGCAGGCTGCTGATCGGTCTGTGTTGGGCGCAATGGAAGTGGTTGTCCGGCAGCAGGTGCGGGTCCTTCGCGAGCCAACACCTCGATATCCGTATCAAGGCCAGACTTGATCTTAAATTCGTTTTGATAAACGCGCCCGTCGTTGCGGGCGATGGCGACGTACTCGCCTTCGGCCAGCGTCATCGAAGGGAACGCGCCAAGCGCCTCGCGGATAACGTCGCCGCCCGGTGTGAGCACTGACCAAGCGGTGTTGGCACGGGCTTCACCGCCGGGGTTGGAAACCAGCTTCAGGGTGATTGTGGCTGCGCGATGATGCATGTTTGCTTCGGTTATCTTGCCGGAGTTCACACGGATATCTGCCCGCACGATCGAGTTTGAATCGCCGTAGCTGGTCACCACGTGATAGATGCCTTCAGGCAGGCGCAGCAATTCACCAGTCCGCAAAGTGGATGTGATGATCTTGCTTTCCGAATTACCGGGTGCCGGAATGAAAACCGAGATCTGCAGACGGTTAAGCGGAATGACCCTGTCGAGAATGCTGCCGCGAACAGAAAGCGCGCCAGCACCAATCGGCACGCGCTCGTTTGTCGTGGCCGCGCCCACCAGAACCTTGCGGGTGGATGACGCCAGACCGTAAGCGACATGCACCACATATTCGCCCGGTGGCAGAGGCAGCACAGGTGTTGGCTCACTCGATTGTGTGACAAGCGCAGGCTCGGCATTGTCAACCAGCTTGAAGACGCGCCAAACCAAGCCGTGCGGGATCGGCTTGTTCTCGCCTGCGTAAACTGCAGACAAGGCAAGACCGGATGCAGCATGTGTGACGGCGGGTGCCACCAGCAGCGTGATCAGGAATAATAAGCGAAGCAGCGCAGAAACCATGATGATTGGTTAGCCTGAAAGAAGCGGTTTGTCATTGTGTTGATCGGCATTATCAGTGTTGAAATCATGGCTGACTTTTTAGGCCTTGCCATTTCTTGATTTGGCAATGCAGCTGAATGACGTTAGCCAACCAAGGCAAAGTGGGGCGACAGAACGATGTTTTTTAATGCCGGAGAGCACAGACAGGCGGGATTGCCTCACAATCCTTTCAAAGCCATCATGGCGCCACGGCCGATTGGCTGGATCAGCTCGATGTCAAAGGCGGGCGAGGTCAATCTCGCACCTTACTCCTTCTTCAATGCCATTCAAAGCAACCCTGATCTCGTGATTTTCTCGAGTGATGGCATCAAGGACGCGATCGACTTTGCGCTGGAAACCGGAGAGTTCGTCTGCTCGCTGGCTACCTACGAATTGAGACATCAGATGAATGCAACATCTGCCCCTCTGCCGCGTGGCTCAAGTGAATTTGTGCATGCTGGCCTGACGATGGCACCAAGCCGGAATGTCCGGCCGCCTCGGGTGGCGGAGTCTCCTGCTGCTCTTGAGTGCAAAGTCCTGCAGGTGGTCTCGCCGAACCAGCTTTCAGGGAAATCGGCCAATTGCCACGTTATCATCGGGCAGGTTGTTGGGGTGTATATTGACGACAGGTTCATTCAGAACGGTCGTCTTAACACCGCTGCCATGCGGCCCATCGCCCGGATGGGCTATGATGAATATGCGCTGGTTGAAAAGGCATTTGCCATCACCCGCCCACCGGGTGCGGGTTGATCAAGCGACGACTGCTCAAGCGATTCCTGCTGCCCGCGCTGCAGCCAGCACACGCTCCGCCCGCCTGATGTGCGGACGGTCCAGCATCTCACCATCTAGACCTATAACGCCCGCTTCAGGATTTGCGGCAAAGAGCGCGATGATCTGTTTGGCCCGCTCCACTGCTTTTGGCGATGGCGTGAAAACCGCGTTGATCACCGGAACCTGCGCCGGGTGAATGGCCATCTTGCCCGTAAAACCATCGCGACGTGCCGCCTCGCACTCCAGCTTCAGGCCATCCATATCCCGGAAGTTGGTGTAAACGCTGTCAATCGGCTGTGCCTGTGCAGCTGAGGCCGCAAACAGGCAAAGACTGCGGGCGAGTCGGTAGGGGTCTGTATAGCCGCCATCTGTAAGGCGGTTGGCCTCAGCGCCGACATCAGCTGACAAATCCTCACCACCCCATGTCAGGCCCGTGAGACGCTGCGAGATGCCAACATAGCTGCCCATATGGAACACCGAGCGGGCCGTTTCCGTTGCGATGGCAATGATGGCCGTCGAGCCATCCGGCAGGCTGTTTTCCGCCTCACGCACAGCAACTCTGGCCGAGAGAAGCGCCACATCATCGCCGGACTGACACTTGGGCAGCATGATGCCTTCCGGACCAGACTGCATTACAGCGTCGAGGTCAGCGCTGGTCAGGCCGGTGTCATGGGCATTGACGCGGACATAGAGCCTTGGACGTGCGGCGGCCTGTCGGTTCGCCTGAATAAAGGAGCGGGTGATTTCTCTTGCTGCATCCTTGCGGGAGCCAGAGACAGAATCCTCCAGATCGATCAGCAACGCATCGGCACCTGAACCAAGACCTTTTGCGAGCTTCTTCTCATCGTCACCCGGCACAAACAGCAAGGATCGCATCAGACTATTCCTTTGCCTGTTCTTTTGGAGCCCGGCGCATGAAGGCCTGACGGCGGCACTCTGCCACCAGCACATTGTCCTGATTGTAGGTGCGATGCATGAAGTCAACAATACCGGCATCGGGGCGGGATTTTGATTCACGCACGGCCAGCACTTCTGTGGTGCAATGCACAGTGTCGCCCTCAAACAATGGGGCAGGGAACTTCACATCACTCATGCCAAGGTTGGCGATCGTCGTGCCAACCGTTGTGTCATTGACGGAAATACCGATCATCAGGCCGAGGGTGAACAGCGAGTTCATCAACGGCTTGCCCCATTCGGTTTCCTTGGCACAGAAATCCGCATCGATGTGCAGGGGCTGCGGGTTGAGCGTCATGTTGGAAAACAGCATGTTGTCCATCTGCGTGACGGTGCGCGTGAGACGGTGTTTGATCAACTCGCCAACCTTGAAATCCTCAAGATACCGGCCGCCGCGCCAATGCCTGTTGCTGTCTGACATGCTTTTCCTCACTTCGCTGACAAACATCTATCGGTATTTGCTGCGGATTTTAAGCCCATATTTACCATAACTGTTCACTCTGTTGCCCACGGCACATCGTTTGCTGTTCCTGTCGCATTTTGAGTTTTCATGTTCCTGTTCACCAATTCAGCCCCCAGAGAAGCGCAGCAGCCGCAAGTGCCGCATGCCACTCCGTTGCGTCAGGCGTCGCAGGCAACAGGTGTGTCGTTTGATTATCTGGCCAAAACCGCCGAGCGCGAATCGCGTTTTAATCCCACTGCCAAGGCTTCAACATCAACGGCCACAGGCATGTTCCAGTTTCTGGAGCAGACCTGGCTTGGGATGATCAAGAACGAAGGCCCAAAGATGGGGCTGGGGCAGGAAGCCGCTGCGATCACGGGCGAAAGCGGGCGCTTTTCCGTTTCTGACAGTGGTGCACGACAGAAGATTCTGTCCTTGCGGGAAGATCCTTCCGTATCCGCCATGATGGCGGGTGCCTTTGCTGCCAGAAATGGCCAAAGCCTGCAGCAGTCCCTTGGTCGCAAACCGACAGAAGGCGAGCTTTATGTCGCGCATTTCATGGGTGCTTCGGGCGCACGGGATCTGATCCAGCTGGCGCAAACCAATCCGGATGCAAAGGCAGCTTCCCATTTCAGGGATGCAGCGGGCGCGAACCGCTCTGTGTTCTTTGACAAGTCGGGCCGCGCCCGCAGTGCAGGTGAGGTCTATGCCAATCTGACCGGTGCTTTCAGCCAGAATACTGTATCTGCCCCGCAGCAAACTGCCGCGACCAGCGACAAGGCCCAGCAGATGTTTCGCGTGAAGGGCGAGGGAAAGCCGATGCATGGTCTTTTTCGTTCTCAGGGTGAGCCTGTGGCTGATGCAGTTTCCAAAGCCTGGGCCGGTGTTGGTCGCAAGGGTAGCCTTGCTGAAGGGCTTGAAACCCGCGTTGCATTCTACCCGCGTGATGTGCGCAGCGGGCAACCTGTCATGAGCGATGCAACGGCAAGTGTCTCTTCCGCAGACAGCACCCACAAGCTTGTGAACGTGCCTTTGCCGCCGCAACGGCCATCAGGCTTTGAACAGGTTGCCGTTGCTGAAGGTGGTGCGCGTCCTGTTCGTACAGTGCAGCGAAGCTCAGCTCCTCTTGATCTCATGCGTTTTGTGAAAGTTGGTCAGCGTCCATGATGATCCGTAACTATCTTCAATGGTCTCAATCCGCCACAGCGGCAGACCGCGCCGAGGCTGCAGGCATTCTCTGCAATGTCTATCTCCATGGTGAGCTGGAAGCGCAGGACAGGCGCGAGGCGCAGGCTGCCCTGACCATGGCACTGGAAGATCCGTCAGTCGGCGTGCGCAAGGCCATTGCTATGGCTTTGGCAGGTTCTGAAATGGCGCCGCGCCATATGATTGCTACACTGGCACAGGATCAGTCTGAGATCGCGCTGATTGTGCTGGCCAATTCGCCCGTGCTGTCTGATCCTGAGCTGGTCGATGCCATGGCGCTCGGCGACAGCCGTGCGCAGGGTGCCATTGCACAGCGTCCTTATCTCTCATCAGCGGTTTCTGCTGCACTGGCAGAGATTGGTACATCAGAAGCCATTGTCATGATGATCGAGAATGATGGTGCTGAAGTACCGGAGTTCAGCCTGAAGCGGATGATTGAGCGTCACCCCAACTGCGGTGCTCTTCGTGAAGCGCTCCTGAAGCGTGGCGACCTGCCGCTGGATATCCGTGTGAATCTTGTCGCGCAGGTTGCTGATCAGCTCTCTGCCTTTGCCAATCAGCGCGGCTGGTTGAACGGCGCGCGGGCGGATCGTCTGGCGCGTGAGACCAAGGAAATTGGTGCTATCACCGTTACGGCTGATGCATCGTTCGATGACATCAGCGACATCGCCATCCGCATGCGCAAGGCGGGCCAGATGACTCCGCAGCTTCTTTTGCGCTCACTCCTGTGCGGTGAAACGCGGTTGCTGACAGCGGCTCTCGCCGATCTCGCCGAGGTGTCTCTGGAAAAGGCATCGGGCTTTGTGCATGCCCGTGGCGGCATTGGCTTTCGCGCGCTTTACCGCAAGTCTGGCATGCCGATGGCGCTGGAACCGGCATTTGAGGCAGCACTTGCCGCCTGGCATGAGTTTGGTGCTGCGTTGACATCGGACAACACTGTTCTGTCCCGCCGCATGGTGGAGCGGGTGCTGACCTCCTGCTCTTCCTTTGACAGCGCCGAAAACGACAAGCTTATCGCCCTGCTGTTGCGTTATCAGGCGGAAGCCGCCCGTGATGAGGCCCGCATCGCTGTTGCGGATATGCTGAAAGAGACGGTAGCGCCAGTCGTTCTCGACCGTGATGACCTTGAGCTTCATCTGGAAGATGCTCTGGCTCTGGAGTTCAGGCAGGCAGCCTGAGGCAGCTTTTTCCGTTCACTGCTGGCAAAGATTCCCGTTGACGTCGCCAATGCTCTGATCGACCTTATGCGTCAGAAAAAGACACATATGGGAGAATGCGATGAAGCTTGTTACGCTGTTGGCCGCTACCGTTATCACGGCCCTCACTTTGCCTGTCTTGGCGCAAACAGCCGCTGCGCCACCATCAGCTGCTACTGTCGCAGTCCAGCGTATGACCGAGCATGAGCGCTTCAAGGCGGCAGTGGCCAAAATTGAATCCGAGCATGAGCGGATAGTCACCGAAACGATCACGATCACCGAGATTGAGGCACCGCCTTTCAAGGAAGAGACGCGGGCCAAGGCATATATGGAAATGTTGCGTGCTCATGGTCTGCAAGACATCGAGATGGATGCTGAAGGCAATGTGATGGGCATCCGCAAAGGCACAGGCACGGGCGATGGCAAACTCGTTGTCATGTCGGCGCATCTTGATACGGTTTTTCCAGCTGGCACCAATGTGAAGGTGAAGCGGGAAGGGGACGTGCTGACTGCGCCTGGCATTGGTGATGACAGCCATTCGCTGGCCACTTTGCTTGCCTACATCCGCGCCATGGATGCAGTGGGCATCAAGACAAAGCACGACATCCTTTTTGTTGGCACGGTGGGCGAGGAAGGTCTGGGAGATCTGCGTGGCGTGCGGTATTTCTTCTCCAAGGGCAAATACAAGGACCGGGTGCAATCCTTCTTTTCGATGGATGGCACCAACCCTGCTCGTCTTGTGAATGGCGGCGTTGGCTCCAAGCGCTACCGCGTCACCTTTTCAGGTCCGGGCGGCCACAGCTACGGTGCTTTTGGTTTGGTCAATCCGGCCTATGCCATGGCTGAGGCAACCAGCCTCTTCTCGCGTATTCAGGTTCCCACACGGCCCAAGACCACATTCTCTATCGGTGTCGTTGGTGGCGGCACATCCGTCAATTCTATCCCGATTGATATCTGGATGGAGGTGGACATGCGTTCAGAACATCCCGCAGCACTGGCAGCTCTTGAAAAGCGCTTTCTGGAGATTGTCCAGCAGGCAGCCG
The DNA here is from genome assembly GCA_051649305.1 of Beijerinckiaceae bacterium. GTDB lineage: Bacteria > Pseudomonadota > Alphaproteobacteria > Rhizobiales > Beijerinckiaceae > JADCCX01. The sequence continues at coordinate 34,569 of JBOFGV010000019.1, read as the reverse complement.
CCACCGAAAACGCATCACGTTCCACCAAGGAAGGGCCTATCAAGGCTGATGCCAAGTTGATCGGCGATCGTCCTGCGGGATCGACTGATCCGCAGACTGAACTCGTACAACTGGCAACAGCGGCGATTGTGGCGCATGGCTACAGGCCGCAAGGAACCAACCCGTTTCTGGCTTATTCCTCAACTGACTCCAACATCCCGATGAGCCTTGGCATTCCTGCCCTGACCATCGGTTCAGGGGGAGTCGGCGAGCGCAGCCATTCGCTGGATGAGCGCCTGACGCTGGAGAAGGCGGAGAGCACGCGCGGCAAGTCCGTCAGTCTGGCGATCCTGCTGGCGGCGGCTGTTATGGAGTAGTGTCAGCTTGCAACCTTGGATGATGTGCCATCTGGTGCCTTGGCCTGCGCTGTGGAGCCAAAACCGCCACGCTGCACAGTGTTTGAGGTTGGAGGGGAAGCGGGCGGTGCGACAGGCGGTGCTGCCAACGGCGCTTTTGCCGCTGCAGGTGCGGCGGACCCACCTAATGGGATCGGCACAATGACAAGTGAGCGATTGGTGCCGGTGTTCTCTTGTGCGGAAGAGATGTTCTGGACATCACCCTGGGTCGTTGGCTGACTGGCGATCTGCTTGGGAGGAGTGCGCATCATGCTTGTGCCTGCCGCTACAATGATGATGCCTGCAGCAGAAAGCGCAATGATATGAGAGCGCTTGATGCCGCTGCCGGTAGCTTCCGGTGCGGCTGCTTGTAGCCCGCCTTGTTTCAGGCCGAACGTCGATCTTGCCGGTAACGCATGCATATCAGCACCATTCTTTGCAGACATAGTCTAGCTGCAAAGATTTAATGGCCGGTTTTGAAAGATCGTTGCTGTTGGTGCACTGCAAACTTGGCGAAAAATGCTTTAATGTACTGTCTGGCCATTGAAGCCAGAAACCAACCGCTCCGTAATGGCTTCCAGCTCAGTGGCCAGCATTTCGCCTGTTTTGCTGGTTGACTTGGCAATCCCATCGCGTGTGATGGCGCGGATCGCATCAACATGCTGGTTAACAAGGGTGGACATCGCGGCTGAACCGGCGATGGCATCCGGCGTGTTCTCAAGCAGCAGGCAGAGGCTTGCGGCGACGCGTGTTGCCAGCGGAAAACCCAGTGTGGTCGCATGCCCGCGGATGTCATGGGCAGCGCGGTGAAACTGCGCTGCCGAGCCTTTCTCCGGCGTTGCCGCTTTCGTGGCCTGATGAGCATTCGTCAGTTGCCTGCAGGCATCTTCCATCCAGCCATTGAAGTTGGAGGAAAGCCCTTGAAGGGCCAGTTCCGCCCGCTTGATCGCTGTCTCATCCAGCACATGGGGCCCGTCGCTCATCACCACGGCCCTTGCTTTCAGCGTGTTCTGCGGATGGATCACAACATGGTCGAGGCCACGTTCGATTTTCACAGATGGCGCGATTTTTTTGGTCATTTTTGTCGCCTGTTTTTTTGATTGTTGTCAGCGATCGTGCCGCATACCGTCGCCAATGCGAACAGGATCAATGCGCTCGGAAACGCCTTTGCCGCGCCGGTCAATGCCGCCAAAATTGGGGTTTGGTGTTCTGCGACGGCAGGGGCCGAAGTAGGTGGATGTCTTGATGAAGGGCCTTGGCACCATCACCACGCTGACGATGCGCTGATACAGCGCTTTGGCAGAAATCGGTTTCACCAAAAATTCCGTAACACCTGCATCGCGCGCTTCAGTAATACGACGGCGCTCGGCATGGCCCGTGACCATGATGATGGGCACGTAAGGGTTGGGGCTTGTCTCTGGCTGGCGGATCATGCGCGTGAGCTCAAGCCCATCGAAGATCGGCATGGCCCAGTCGGTAATCACGATATCGGGCGAGTAGCTAGTGAAGGCCTCAAGGCCTGCAGCACCGTCTTCCGCTTCATAAGCTTCACGAACACCAAATCCGTGTAGCAGTGCACGGACAATGCGGCGCATGTGGTTGTTGTCATCCACAATGAGGAAGCGAAGGCGGCTGCACTCGACGCTGAACATGATACGCAACTCCATCCGAGCGACTGCCGGACACTCATGGCTTTATGCGTGATGATGCTTAACGGGCGGTTTCAATGCGTGCTGATCGGGCGCTTTTTCCTGCCTTCAGCACTCGATAACGCGCAATTCTTTCAGTTTTTCATGTTCCAGCAGGACGTCCATTGCCTGCATTGCGTATCCTTTACATGCCGAACTGTTCCCTCAGTATCCGCTCATCAAGGCTGTGTCCCGGATCGTGCAGGATGACGATATCAACCGAGCGATCAAGGGCGATGTGGACATGGCTGACGGCCTTGATTTCAAAGTGATCGGCAACAGCAGCAACGGGACGCTTTTGCGGCTCAAGCACCTCGATAGTGACTGTAGCCTGATCCGGCAGGAGGGCACCATGCCAGCGTCTTGGACGGAAGGGCGAAATGGGTGTAAGCGCCAGAAGCGGGCTGTTCAGAGGTAAAATCGGCCCGTTTGCCGAGAGATTGTAGGCGGTTGATCCGGCAGGAGTGGCCAGCAGAACACCATCGGCAATCAACTCATCCAGCCGGATTTTCTCATCCACAGATATCCTCAGTTTTGCTGCCTGATAGGACTGGCGCAGCAGATGCACCTCGTTGATAGCGCGGGCCTTGTGGATCTTTCCGTCGATATCAGTGGCCTGCATAAGCAGCGGGTGAACAATGCTGCGTTCAGCTGCGGCGATGCGCTTTTGCAGTTCCTTCTTTCGAAAATCATTCATCAGAAAACCGACTGACCCGCGGTTCATGCCGTAGATCGGTTTCCCGCTGCCCATCAGCTGGTGCATGGTCTGCAGCATCAGGCCATCGCCGCCAAGTGCCACGACAACGTCCGCGTCGCCCAGCGGCACATCGCCGTATTTTTCAGTCAGCAGTTCAGCCGCTTCATCCGCCTCTGCGGAGCCGCTGGAAACGATGGCAATTCTGATGCTGCTTGTCTTCACGGATAACCTGGCTGATGCGATGCGGGAGTGCGCACCTGAGAGTGTTTAGCATTATCGGCGCAATCTGCGAAAGAGGCACAAAAAAGGGCGCGATAAACGCGCCCTTTTTGTTCAGATTTAATTGAGATATCAGACGGCTGGGCTCCAGGCCACTGGCAGCATGCGGTAACCTGCACCATCCTTGACCACATGGCCTGTTGCAGGGAAGGGCGCGTGATAGAAAGCAACCTGCAGTTTGTCGCTGATGGCCATGTCGAGCATCTTGCGGCGTGTGGCTTCAGCGGCTGCACCATCCATATCGAACACAGCATGCCAGCCGGGGTTTCTGACAAAAAGGGCAGGTGTGTTGGTCGTATCAGACAGGGCCAGCAACTTACCACCAACGACGAATGCACAGTGGCCGGGTGTGTGGCCATGGGCTGCGATGGAGTTCACGCCTGTAACCACTTCCTTGCCTGCGTCATACTGCTTCACCGCGCTCTTCATTGGTTCAAAGACACGGCGAACGTTGGCGAATGCGCCCTTCATGGCATCTGGTGCGGCAGCTGCGCGGGCATCATCCATCCAGAAAGCCCATTCTGCTTTTGGAACCATGACTTCGGCATTGGCGAAAACGGTTGTGCCTTCCTTCAGGCGCATGCCGTTGATGTGATCGCCGTGGAAGTGGCTGATGACAATCGTATCAACCTGCTCGGGCGTAAAGCCTGCTGCGCGGAAGTTCGTCATCCATGTGCCAGATGTCGGCGCGCCTGAGTTGCCATTGCCTGTGTCGAGCAAGGTGAGTTTCTTGCCATCGTTCACGACGAGGGTGGTAAAAGGAATGGTGACGTTGGTGTTTGGCAGCATGGCATCATCCATGGCCTTTTTCACATCAGCAATGTCAGCGTTGCGAATGAAGCCATCCAGCGGGCGCTGGGCAATGCCATCATTGATGGCTGTGATCTGCAGATCACCGATCTTGTAGCGGTAAAAACCTGGTGCCTGTGTCGTGGCGAGTGGGGCAGCTGCGTTGGCTGGCAAAGATGTTCCGGTCATGGCAAGTGCGGTTCCTGCGGCTGAGCCTGCAATCATCTGGCGGCGATCGATATTCATGGCTGGACTCCTGTTTAGGGTAACGCGTTACCTAGCGCGCCTGCTTCAAATTGATAGTGGAAACAACGGGCCTGCGTGCAAATTTTTGTGAACGCTTCGATGCCTGCCAATACCAGTTTTCTTCAGATAGTCGTCAGGCGCATCGGAAGTGTTTGGCTGGATAAAATTTGTCCAATGTTAACCATATCCAGCTAACCTTTGGTCAGCGAGAGTGACCTGACGAAACGTGCATCAATTGCGGGGGCAAAAGTGAAGAAAATAACCGGGCATTGGATGCAGTTGAATCTCAAAAAACGGATTATGGCCCTTGCGCTGATACCGGCCCTTGGCTTGATTGCCATGTTTATGGTCGAGAAGGTCACCGCTGAACGCTTGAATCAGGCCGATCAACTGTACAACACACAGCAAATTCTTTCCCACGGTCTTGTTGATCTTCAGGCGGAAGTGATGAGCCTCAGGGTGCTTGCAGATGAATTCCGCCACTCCCGCTCGAAGAAGTCGGAAATTGATTTCCGAAACGCTTACGATTCTGCCGCGGCCAAAGTGGACGCCTTGCGCCAAACCACCAGCGGTGATGCGCAAGCTGCTATCCAGAACATTGCAGTTCGCTCCAAAGAACTTTCGCGCCTGTTCGAAAATTTTGTCAACGTAAGCAATCGTATTGGTCGCGCAGTTGGAGAAGGCCTTACGGGTGCCGTCTCCTATTCCAATGCACAGGTCAAAGGCGAGATCATCATGCAAAGCTCACAACTGGGCTCGTGGTATAATCCTGCGATCGAGATTGTGCATGAACTGTCAGTGGTTGAACGGGATTACAGAATCCATTTGTCCAATACATTCGTCACCCGCCATGACACGCTTGCAAGTAATTTGATTGTTCAGTTGAAATCGAGTTCGGCACCAGCGGAAGTCAAAGACGGAGCGATAGCAAAAATTGAAGACTATCGGCGTCAGTTTATGGACTGGGTCGATACAAGCCAGATGTCACAGACAGTATTTAACCGTCTGAACGCGGAGTATGTTGTGCTCCTGACCGATCTGAATAAATTGCAGGCAAGCACAGAGGCAACAGCATCCGAGGCCAAATCATCCCGTATGGTGATACACAAAGCCCGCAGCACATATCTGTTTATGACACTGGGTGCTGTCATCCTGATTTCTTTCATTCTCGCCATGACACTTGGCATGCAGATCAGCCGCGCTATCAATCAGATTGTTTCTGCCATGCGTGCACTGGCACGCGGTGACAACATGGTTTCCACCGCAACAAACAGCGGCATTGCCGAGATCAAGGAAATGTCGAGCGCGCTCGATGTCTTCAAGTCGAACGCGCTGGAGCGGGAGCAACTTGCAACAGAACAGTCGCGTCTTTCTCGCGCCGAAATTGAGCGGGTGAAGTCAATTGACGGTATCATCGGGCGGTTTGAGCAGGCAGTCAGCACATCATTCCAGCAACTGCACACTGCCTCAAGCCAGATGCAGGAAGTGTCCCGTGCGCTGGACCACACTGCGGCAGAAGCCGAGGCGCAGGCCATTTCTGCCGCTGGTGAAACAGACAATGCAGCTTCTGAAATCGAGGCTGCCTCGGTAGCTTCCCAGCAACTTTCTATCTCAGTTCAGGAAGTGGCCTCCCAGGCCATGCGCTCGGATCAGATGGCCTCAACCGCATTGCGGGAGTCACAGCGTGCGCAACAGGCACTGACCGATCTTGAAACCCAGACAGTGAAGATCGGTGAAATTATCGGTCTGATCGAGACGATTGCATCCCAGACCAACCTGCTGGCCCTGAATGCAACCATCGAAGCCGCGCGCGCCGGCGATGCTGGCCGTGGCTTTGCTGTTGTTGCCAGTGAAGTGAAGGGGTTGGCTGCACAGACATCACACGCGACTGCCGAGATCACCCAGCATATCTCCGGCATGCGTGCAGCCTCCAGCGGCGTGATGACAGCCATTGTTTCTGTGAACAGTACCATTGGCGAGGTGTCACGCATCGCGGCCTCTGTTGCTGCGGCTGTCGAGGAACAGTCTGCGTCACTCAACTCCATGTCCTTGAACGTGGTGGCTGCTTCCGAAGGGGCCACACGTGGTGCGATGGGCATTCGTCATGTTGAGGAAGCTGTTTCCACAACAACGCAGAATGCTGCCAATGTCACCGATATCTCCGCCATGGTGTCACGCGAAGCCGCAACACTGAACGAACAGGTATCCTGGTTCCTGAAGGAAGTACGGGCTGCTTGAGGCAGTCTCTATCTTCATTCAGGAGCCAGAATGTCGGGCTCCTGAAAATTGATGCACAAGGATTGTCTTTAGCTGATTGATTTTGAAATCCATCTGCCTCATAGAGCGGTGGAATCGAGTTGCCGGTTTAGCTCAGCGGTAGAGCAGCGGTTTTGTAAACCGAAGGTCGGGGGTTCAATCCCCTCAACCGGCACCATTTTCTCCAGTTTGCCAGATGCGAGATTGTAGGGCGGCGATTTTTGATCGTGGGCAAAGATGCGTTTTGTCTGCTATCAGGACTTCCACGTTTCCGGATTTGATATGACACCGCATCAACGGCAAGAAAACAATGGCGCTTCCGGTCTGACATGGCAAAGCCCTGCCGATGTTTCCCGTACGCACAATGTGCTGTGGAATGGCGCATCGCGCTTGATTCAGGTTGGCTTCCAGTTTCTGTTCGTGCCGGTTTATATCTACATTCTGGGGCCAGCGTCCTACGGTCTTGTTGTGCTGAGCGCGACTTTGATGGCCGCTTTTGCCTTCCTTGATCACATCACCAACAGCACCGTCAGCCGTGCTTTCGGCATGCACAATGGACAGCCAGAGCGCGCATCTGATCTTTGGATCATGATCAGGACACTTGAGCGCTGGTCACTGATCATTGCGCTTCTCATCGCCATGTGTGTGCCTCTCCTGGGATACAGCTTTACGCGCCACTGGGCCAAAACCGATGGTCTGGATGAAAAGACAATGTGGCTGGCCCTTGTCTTAATGGGAGGAGCGCTGGCGTCGCAGTTCATCGGAACGCTCTATGCCGCTGGATTGATGGGTCTGCAAAGGCAGAAGATTTTGTCCGTGATCCGGGTGATCTGGACACCGGTTTACTACGGCGGTGGCGCCGCGGTGCTGTTCATCATCGAGCGCAGCGTGGTCGTTCTGTTTGTCTGGCAAGCCCTTGCGTTTCTCGTGCTCGCTGGATCAACGCGCTGGGTGCTTGGCAAAACCATGCCGGTTGTTTCGCATGAAAGCACGTCAGATTTTGATGTCATGCACGAGATCAGACGGTTTGGCACCGGCTCGCTGGTCATGGCACTGAGTGGCGCGGCAGTCAGCCAGATAGACAAGTTCATGGTGGCTGCGGTTTCACAGCCTGTTGCCTTTGCGGCCTACGGTCTGGCACTCAGCATCGCGATGCAGGCCATGACACTGGCATCAGGTCCGTTTGCAACCGCGATGTATCCGCATTTTGCCCAGTTGCTTGCAGAAAAGAATGAAACTGTTCTGAGAGAGTCCTACCATCGCTGGACGCAGATTGTTGTGCTGGTCTCGATACTCAACGCTGGCGTGTTGTTGTGGCTTGGGCCACTGCTGATTGACCTTTGGCTGGGAGCCAATTCTCCTCTGGCCCCTGATATCAAACGTCTTTTGCCGCTGGTGCTCTCAGCTTGGATTGTCAACGGTGCGATCACCACTCCTGTCATGCTGATCATGGCCGCTGGGCGGTTGGAGTTGATCTACTGGATCAACCTTGCTGCCATTGCTTTGGCATTTCTGTTCCTGCCAGTGGCGTTGACACGCTATGGCATGGAGGCAGGCGTTGTCTTCTGGCTCGCTGTGAATCTTGCCTACTGCCTGATCATGGTGCCGCTGATGCATCGCACATTGCTCAGGGGTGAGTTTTCTCAATGGCTCCTGCGCGGTGTTGTAATCCCGGTGGGAGCCAGTGCTGTCCTGTTTTATGGTGCTGCGCAGCTGTTACCTGCGAGCGGCAACGTCGTTGCAGTCCTCCTGCATGCCGGGCTATCAATGGGCATATGCTGTGCAATCCTTCTGGCAGTGTTGCCTGAGGGGAGGAGGCAGTTGTTAGCCTCCTTCCGTTTTCTGCGTGCATAAGCCCCTGTGCCGATGGGAAACTTCTGATAAGGACTGCAGCAGTTTCCAGACTCTGCCGGACTGCAATGATATCTGAACCGAACCATACACCATCGCTGGTGCCCGTCCTTTCTGTCGGTATGCCGGTCTACAATGGTGCCAGAACGCTGGAGAAAGCTGTGCGCTCTGTGCTGGCCCAGACGTTGGCAGAGATTGAAATTGTTATCTCTGACAATGGCTCAACCGATGACACACACGAGATTTGCAAAAGGATGGCAGCGGAAGATCCGCGCGTGCGCTTCGTGCGCCAGCCGGTCACGCTGTCCATTACAGACAACTTCAAATTTGTGCTGAAAGAGGCGAGGGCACCATTTTTTATGTGGGCGGCTCATGATGATGTGCGTGAGCCTGATACTGCAGAGAAATTCATTTCATCGCTTGAGCAAAATCAGAAGGCCATTCTTGCTTTTGGGGATCTTATTGAGGTGACAGACGGCGTGCCTGCACCACGCACTTTCAATTTTGTGAACACAGACCTTTCGCGAAGCGCGCGACTTTATAAATCAGCCATGGGACAGCTTTATCATATCTACGGTATCTGGAGGACAGACGCCGTGCGGAAAATTCACTGGCAGAACGTGTCCTGGTGGGTTGATACGCCGTTCATGATGGCGGCCAGCCAATTGGGGGATTTCATCCATGTTCCTGGACCGCGCTTCATCTATCAATTCAATGCACGGCCGTTTTTTGGCTGGCGCAAAAAGAATGAAAAGCCATCCATCGTCAATGATATGCGCCAGTTTGCCCAATCTGTCGGGCAGCTCCTGCTGATGTGCTGGCTCTGCTTTGTCAGCGTCAATGCGGTAGCTGGACCGTGGAGAGGCTTGCAGGCCATGCTCTTTGGTGTGATGAAGATTGCCTCACAGATCTTTGGATTTGTCTGGCGGCGGATTGTGCCGGTACGGTAAATTGAGCTGATTTTTTATTGATGCCGTAAGACATTCAAGCACATGGCGTGCGCTTGACTGCGTCAAATGCGTCGTGCAGACAAAACCTGAATTTGGTTTTGCTCAAGAGATCCGTTTGGCTTTGAGCGAATTTCCACCTCGAGTGTTTGAAAGCCGATTATCAAGATGACTGAAGAAGCCTACAGCGCCAACCCTCGCTCCTACGGGTCACTCAAGGCAGCGCGCAAACTGCTTGCGGACAACAGCGCTCAACGTGATAAAATTCTGGATTGCCTCATCGAAATTGAGAAAACGCTTCAGTCGCCTGATGGCGCAAATATCAGAGAAGATTTGACGGGACCAATAGTCGATCTTCTGTTTGAAGAAGGTGAACTGCTCCAGCGGACTGTTGCGGGTGGAATGACATTTCGTTTCCGTTATTCTTCCAAGATTTCTCGAGATTTTCTTTTGGCCCGCGGGCGCGTGCCTGACCATGTCTGGGAGCCTCAAACCACACGCAGCGTTGTTGCCTTGTCGCGTGGAAAGCAGAATGTTCTGATAGGGGGCGCTTACATCGGTGATCATGCGCTTTATGCTGCTCGCTTACTGTCGGAAGGTGGCATCTGCCATTGTTTTGAACTTTCCGATGACAGTCTTGAGCTGCTGCGTACCAATCTTGCCATCAACGCGATCAAAAATGTAACAGTTAATCAGGAAGCACTCTGGTCATCTGACGGAGAAAAAATTGTTCTTGCTGGTGAAGATTCCCATGCAAGCCCACAGATCGCCGACAGTGGGGAATCCAGGTATTTCGTGTCCCGGACGATTGATTCCTATATGCAATCCAATGACATCAAGAACCTTGACCTGCTTATGCTTGATATTGAAGGTGGCGAATTTGATGCCCTCAGCGGTGCTAAATCCGCTTTGCGTGCCTCTAAGGAACTTGCCCCGGCTGTGATTTGCGAAATTCACAGTAACTACGTGGACTGGTCCAATGGATTACGAAATACACCGCTTTGCAAATTGCTGATCGATAACGGCTACGAAGTTTTTGCGATCCGTGACTATCAAGGCAATGAAGTCGTGGAGCCCCCTCAGGTTGAACTGGTTGATATTGACAGTGCTATCATTTCAGGACCTGCCCACGGCTTTAATCTGCTGGCTGTTAAATCCAGACAGCGACTGAGTTCTGATACATTTCGCATCGTACATGGCGTCAGTCCGAAGTTGCTGAAGCATAGAGATCCAAAGCTTCATGCTCCACTTACACACGGGCATGAGTTTCCTTGAGCATTGCAAGTTCATGTGTGCGCGGTGAAGTCGAGGCCTATGTTATCATGGCGGGTGCACCATTGCGCAAGATCGGGATGCGGACAGTATGAGCGGGCGTCTTTCGGGCATCAAGAACTGGCTCAGGAAACACGGGCAGATCATCTCCAAGGTCAATGACCTCTACGGCAAGACGCTGTCGCAGGATGGTGTGCTTGTCTATGGCAAGAACCTTGGTTTTCTGGAAGAGCCGGCGTTCAAGGCTGCATGGGAGGCGACGGAAGCTGCCAATCGTGGTGGTTGGCCAGCAGGTGTACCGGATGTGCGCTGGCGCACGCATATTGCCCTGTGGGCGGCGCGGCATGGCCTGAAACTCGAAGGCGATTTTGTCGAGTGCGGCGTGCACACCGGATTGTTCTCCGTTGCCATTTGCCACGCCCTGGATTTTGCCAATCAACCGCGCTCGTTCTATCTTTTTGATACCTTCAATGGCATTCCGCTGGAAGCTGTTGCCGAGACAGAAATGGAACGCGTGGTTGCGTCCAATGCAAAGTTCTACCGCGATGTTTTCGATGTGGCTTCGCGCAATTTTGCGCTGTTCCCGAACGCCAAACTGATCAAGGGAAACCTGCCCGATTCACTGGCGCAGGCGCCCATCGAAAAGATCGCCTATCTCTCGGTTGACCTCAACAATGCGGCAGCCGAGCATGCGGTGATCATGACGTTATGGGACAGGCTTGTGCCGGGAGCAGTGGTGCTGATTGACGACTACGCCTGGGAAACTTGCGAAGACCAGTATGCTATGTGGAATGCGTTTGCTGCTGAAAAGGGGCTTTCCATTGCAACCCTGCCAACGGGGCAGGGGCTGTTGCTCAAGCCGCCTGCAATCACCGCATTGTAAGGACCGTGACGCCTGATCTGAAATTTGCGCTGGCAGCCAACGGCGCACCGCTCATCTTCTGCACATAGACAACGCGCGGCAGGCCTTCCTCTGGCATGTTCAGCCAGAGATTTTCCGAGTTGCAGCCGGTGCCATTGCCGCTTGCTGATCCCACCAGAAACAGGTTGTGGAACGGAATGGGTCCGCCTTCAATGGCCTTGGTGTAAACCGCGTAGAAATGATCGCCCGCGCCAATATTTTCAAACGTTGCCGAGATGAAAACCAGCACATCCTTCATGCCCTTCACGGGCGGAATCGGGATTTCAACCGTTTGGCCAGTTTCAGCCGGAAGTGGAATCCAGTTATAAACAGACTGGCCGAAGACATGGGTGTTCAAGCCGGGTTTGGACATGTGTGGCCTCTGTAATCTTGATGAGTGATGATGCGGATTTACTGCCCGTCACCACGTTTTCCAAGGCGCTCTACCAGATTGCCAGAGCTGTTCAAGCTGGTTCTTGTCGCGGAGCGTATCCATCGGCTGCCAGAAGCCGGCATGCCTAAACGCCATCAACTGCTGGTCGCGCGCAAGGCTTTCCAGCGGTGCAAGCTCCCAAGAGGTTGTATCGTCAGCAATGCGCGCCAGCACAGAAGGCTCCAGCACGAAGAAACCACCGTTGATGACATTGTTGTCGCCCTTGGGTTTCTCGACGAACCGGTTGACCCGATCTCCTGTCATATCCAGCGCACCGTAGCGCCCGGGCGGGGTGACTGCGGTGACGGTTGCTTCCTTTCCATGCGCTTTGTGGAAAGCGACAAGGCTGGTGATATCGATGTCAGCCACGCCGTCGCCGTAGGTCAGGCAGAAGCTTTCGCCTGGCGTCAGATACTTGCCGACACGCTTCAGGCGACCGCCGGTCATCGTGTCTTCGCCAGTGTCTACGAGCGTGATCCGCCAGTCCTCGGCACTTGAGTTGTGATACTCGATCGACCCGGATTTCGTATCCAGTGTCATGTCCGATGAGTGCATGAAGTAGTTGGCGAAATACTCCTTCACCATGTAGCTCTTGTAGCCAAGGCAGATGACGAAGTCGCGGATGCCATGCTGCGCATAGATCTTCATGATGTGCCAGAGGATGGGGCGATTGCCGATCTCGATCATGGGCTTGGGCCGCATGACGGATTCCTCCGAGATGCGTGTTCCAAGACCACCAGCAAGCAGAACAGCTTTCATGCATCACTCCAGAGTGTCATATCAGGTTTTCGTGCCCCATTGCGTCTTCTTGATATAGCGCCAGAGCCCGACCGGGAAGAACCGGCTGTTGAAAATGCGCGATGAAAGGCCGGGCGCAATCCGTCGTCCCTGATTGGCCAGAAAACCCACAAGAGACGAAACCTTGCTTTCGGTTCTGGGCGCGCGCTCAAAGCGGGCGCTCTCAGCGCCTGTCAAAACCACCAGCGCTTTCATAGCGCCTTCGATGTCGTCATTCAGCGCCGGATCGATGTGTTTCACCCGCCGCGACGGCAATTTCTCATTGAAGGCGCGCCGGTTGTCGACCGCGATCTGCTGTTGCCTTTCAGCGTCGGGGAAGGCTGCTTTCACTGCAGCAATAATCTCGGCGTCGTATGGCGTTTTCGGCTCCACAGTAAGCCAGGCAGGCAGGCGTACCGGGTTCATCTTCATCTCGTCGATGATAGCTTTGGTCCAGACCTTGATATCTGCAGATTGACCACCCAGCATGCCGAACTCTTCCGCCATGCGCAGCGCCACAAAATCATGATAGCGCGAGGTTCGAATTTCGGGATGCCAATGCAGCTTCTGCACCACCTCATCTACCTTGTTCTCGGTCACCCAGCGCTCGGCTTCTGCCGCAGCCTTTTTGTCCGTCGTCTTGCCGTTGGACCAAGACGCACCGGCGGAGTAGCCTGATGCGCCATAGATCGAAACAATGTCGTTCACCTGCAGATAGGTGTCGCAGAAGAAGGCGATGATGTTGTGGGCGTAGATGTCCGGAATGGGGTAGGCAAAGAAGTTGCCGCCCGCTTTCACTTTCATCTGTTCATAGACCTTGCGGGAGATCATGCCGTGATAGACGCAGATGTTTTCCCATGATCCGTTGAGGCGCGTGTTGATGATCTTTGATGCCATTTCGGCACCTGATTCAACGGAACAACCTCCGCCCGTCATGGGATCGCAATAATCCATGAAACCTTCACCATCGGCCGAAAGAGATGGCCAGATGTAGTGCAGCAGGTTCCAGCGCACAGCATCAACCGGCGTGTGTTGCAGGCGGTCTACGAGCCAGTCCAGTGATCCCATGCTGTAGCCATCATCGTCCCCTATGATTGCGAGATAATCACCGGTAGCGGCTGCCAGACCATGCTCGAAATTCTCGCGCTGGCTGGTGGGGAAGGGGGCTCTCGAATAACGGATGCGCGGATCAAGTGCTGCCGCAGCATTGACGATGTCGACGGTATCCTGCCGTGAGCAATTGTCCTGAACAACGATTTCAATAGCCGGTGATGTGTGCAGCCGCATCGCCCGCAGACAGACTTCGAGCGTGTCGGGTCTGTTGCGGGTCGGGATGACCACTGAAATCACCGGCTTGCTCACGAGAGGCCTCCTCAGGTGCTGGGTGCCGCTAGCGCGATCAGCGCACCCGCTTGACGAAGGCGCTTGGCCAGTAGGTTACGCGTTCGCGCACAACACCTTCATTGAAGGGCCAGACCGGCTCCTCGATCACAAAGTCAGGGTTCTCGGCAGTATAGGCTATCGCCGCCTGTTTCGGATTGGAGACCGTCCATTCCGGCTTGGTGCGTGGACCGCCAGCCACTTGCTCCATGATGCCGTCAGCGGCCACGATGTAGCATCCCGGTGTTACCATCGGGCCATAGGCGCGCAGTTCTTCCAGTACATGCTCCTTGGTGTGGTTGGAATCGAGCATGACCATCACCTTTTCACCCGGCTTGATCAGGCCCTTCACCTCAGCCACCGTATCAGGATCAGTCGAAGAACCATCCACGAGCGTGATGTACGGGCGCAGGATATGCTCGTTGATGGATTTGCGGTTGTGAGGGCGAAGCTCCACCTCAACACCAATGACGCGGCCCTTGCCCATGGCCTTGAACAGGGTTGAGTAGAAAATCAGCGAACCACCATGGGCCACACCGGTTTCAATCAGCACGTCAGGCTGATGTTCCCAGATCACCTCTTGAATACGCATCATGTCTTCCGGCAGCTGGATCATGGGGCGGCCCATCCAGGCGAAGGAATAGATGTATTTGACATCCCAGCTTGCGCGCAGCCAAGCCTTGTTCATCAGTTCAAAGGCCTCAGGCGTTGCAAGTGCAAAGCGGGCAATTTCCTTGCCGCTGTCATCGGTTTCCGAAACGAAGCCGTTCTTGTCATCAAAAATAATCACTGCGTTTTCCTGTTTTCCTGGATGGTGCGCAGAACCCGCGCAATGGCATCTCTTGGGTCTGTCTGTATCAGGTTGAATTCTGTGTTCAATCGGGAAACGTCAATCGGCGGAATGGTAACGGTACTTCCCCCCGGTTTGAATGAAACTTTGTATCCGGCTTGTTCGAGAATATCAGCAATCATCTGATGGGTGACGTTTTGCCCGGCTGCGACATTGTAGAGCTGGTGCTGGCCTTCAGCTGCAATTCTGACCAGCGCTTCCGCCACGTCCTCTACGCAAATGTAGTCCTTTGAGGAAAGAGGAGATTGCCCAATGGTGACGGCTCCAGTTTCGACCGCTTCGCGCATCACTGCGGTCAGAAACAGGTTGGATACATCCGTTACGCCGTAGACATTCGACATGCGAACAACACGGATTTTGGGGTTGCCATAAGCAAAGCACAGGCTTTCACCCGCAAGCTTCGAGATGTTGTAGACGTGGTCCTGTTCTGATGGACGTACCAGCAGGGCAGCATCCTCCCGCGTGCTTGCCGCGCCATCATAGACACGGGCCGATGAGAGATAGGTAAAGCTTGTGAAGCTGTAGCGTGTCAGGGACTCATGCAACCGCATGACCTGCATCTCTACGGTTTCAACCAGTCGCTTGCGGAAATCTGCCGTCATGCCAATGGTGAAAATGACATTGCCAAGATTGGTTCCGGTTTCTGGCCAGTTGGTGCGGGTGATGCGGTTGACGGAGTGACCACGGCTTTCCAGCAGGCGCGCCACTTCGCCTCCTACAAAGCCATTGCCTCCGAAAACAGTGTAGTGACCGGACATCACAGGCCGCCTCTGAAAAAATGAAGCTTGTGCATTGTCATGTTTTCATTGCGCCAAAGGCGGCAACGCCATGAAAAGCTTCATCAAAATCCGGCCAGGCACTGTCCTTGGCCGAAATGGATGCCATGTCCAATGGCCATTTCACGCTGAAAGCCGGATCGTTGTATCGCAAGCCTCTCTCCTGCTTTGCATCGTAAAAGGCGCTGACCATGTAATGCAATTCAGCATCATCTGTGAGCGAAACAAACCCGTGGGCAAAGCCGCGCGGTACATACATCATCTGGCGGTTGTCCTGATCCAGCGTTGCCCCAAAGGACTGACGATAGGTTTTTGAATCGGGACGAATGTCGACGATGACATCATAGACAGCACCGCGAATACAACGCACCAGCTTCACTTCTGCACTGGGAGGGAGCTGGTAGTGAAAGCCGCGCACCGTGCCCTTCCTCGTTGTCAACGTGTTGTTGGCTTGCACAAAGCTGGTCTCCAGCCCGGCCGTTGAAAACTCTTGCGCGCAAAAGGCGCGGGCAAAAAAACCGCGTTCGTCAACACGCGGCTCCTGCTCAATCACAAAGGCACCGGCCAAAGGGGCGGGGATGAATTTCATGGCACAGGGGTTCCGTTCGTTGCCATCATGCAAGGCTCTGGCGTTTCTCGTAGGTTCTGATCTGGTCAAGGGTAAACGCAGTCATATCCTCATGTCGGTCATAGGCAGCATACCACAGGGCTGTCCAGTCAATCGCCTCATCAGGAGCAAGCCTTGGCTGCCAGTTCAGCTTTGCCACAGCCCGGCTTGCATCGATAGCGAGCAAGGCCGCTTCCTTGGGATGCTGGCCTGATGCCTGTTTCCATCCTGACGAAGCGGGATCGCTGTAAGCCGCCTGAAAACGATCGACCAGACCTGCAACAGTGACAGCGGTTTCATCAACAGGTCCAAAATTCAAAACACGCTCATTGAACCCATCGCCCATTGCCTTGAGATACATGAAATAGCCCGCAAGCGGATCAAGCACATGCTGCCAGGGGCGTGTGGCGTTCGGATAGCGCAATTCTACCTTTGTCCCGTTTTGTCTCGCACGCCAGATATCGGGAACAATGCGATCCTCGGACCAGTCGCCGCCGCCGATCACGTTGCCGGAACGGGCGGTTGCCACCACAGCTTTGCCGTTGAAATAGCTGCGGGCAAAGGATGCTGTTGCAATCTCGCAGGCTGCTTTCGATGCGGAATAGGGGTCTGATCCACCAAGGCGATCATCCTCATTGAAACGGCGGCCCAGATCATTGTTCTCATAGACCTTGTCACTTGTAACCACGAGGCAGGCCTTGAGATCGGTTGCGTCACGCAAGGCATCAAGAACCACCAATGTGCCGCGCACATTGGTATCAAAGGTTTCGACAGGCTCGCGGTAGCTGCGGCGCACCAACGCTTGAGCAGCCATATGCAGCACATACTCGGGACGCGTTTGCTCGATAACACGTCGCAGGTTTTCCCTGTCCAGAATATTGCCTTCGAAGGACGCCACCTGTTGTGTCAGTCCCAGCAGACTGGAGAGGTTCGGCGTCGTTTCAGGCGCAAGGGAATAGCCGGTTACTTCCGCGCCCAAATGCCGGAGCCAGGCCCATGCCCATGCTCCTTTCAGGCCGGTATGGCCCGTGATCAAAACCCGTTTTCCGGCCCAGAACTGATGAGGAAACACAGAATTGGCCCTTCAGGTGATGGAGTATGTGTTTGCTCTTTGCCAGCAACCGACACCGGAAAACCCTTGCAAGAACACCGTTCTAAGCCACCCGTTTGACCCATTTGTCAACATTGACTGATATCTGCTGCGTGGAATGCTTCGGCATTTTCACTGCCGGAAGCCTGTGTTGCGCTGGTTACATGCCTAACATCCTGGCATTGGTGTCCGAATAAAAAACAGCGCGCCCCGTGCATAAGGGCTTTTCGCTGACTGAATCTTGCTTTACGGAGAAACCATTGCTTTGCAAGCAACCGGACGCGGGTGTAGCTCAATGGTAGAGCAGCAGCCTTCCAAGCTGAATACGAGGGTTCGATTCCCTTCACCCGCTCCAAATTTGCAATATCCTAAATCACTTCATCCGTTCTGTCGCTTGTCTCGCCAAACCGGCGCAGTGCCGGTGGTTTTGTGCCCTCGTACAGTGCCCTGATGCCTGGCTCAATTTTGGCGTTCTCACGTTCAAAAAGAGAGTTTCCTTCGAAATCACTGTCGACAATAAAAGGGCCGAAGTTTTCTACATCCAGCACCCAGATTCCTTGTGCTATGCCAAGTTCATCCAGCCAGTGGGTTGCTGCGACATCCTTTATGCCACGCCCGAGAAGTGCACCGGTTCCGTAGCCTACTGTGGTCAGATAAATGGCTTTGTTGGGCACAAAGGCACGTTTGTAATCAGCGCTCGACATGCCGCCCTTGCCAATAACGATGTTGCAGCCCGAGGCTTTCAGCCATCCGTCGATCCACTTTGAAAAACGAAAGCTCGCTGTTGCTGTCACAGCGCCGATTCTGGGTGCACCATTGTGGTTGAGGCTGGCTGCAGGGGAGCAGTGAAAACTGGCTGTTCCAACGTCAGCAGGAATAGGCTCACCTTCCTCAATCGCACGTTTGTAGACACCTTCTCTGGCCGTGTGGACGCGGCCTGTAAGATAGACAACGTCACCCAGAGCAAGCTTTGCAAGATCTTCGGTGCTGGCTGGCAGCTTCAAATGGACGGTTCTCAGGACGGCGGTCATATCACAGCTCAATCAAAAAGGATGATGCCGCGCTGCACTGTGCCGGCCATTGGTTGTTCTGGCACAATACTGCGAAGGCAGATTTCAGTTCTTTTCTACCGATTTCACGCCTGCCATCGCCTTGAGAACAGGTGAAATGCGCGCAACCTCGCTTTCAACCAAACGTTGCAGTCCAGCCGGGCCGCGGTCGGCTCCTTCCGGTGCTGTGCTTCCCAATACGACGTAGCGGCTTTTGATTGCCGGATCGTCAAGCGCCTTGCCCAGTGCGTCAGCGAGTTTGTCTGAGACATCCTTGGGAAGCCCGGCTGGGCCTACCATGGCATTCCAGGCACTGAAGACAAAGTCGATGCCCAGCTCTTTGGCAGTCGGTACATTCGGCAAGGCGGCAATCCTTGTGGGATGAGCAACAGCATAAGCCTTGATTGTTCCAGCTAGAATCTGCGGAATGACATTGCTGGACTGGTCGATGACGTAGTCGATGTGCCCCGCTACGAGATCATTCAAAGCAGGGCCCGTGCCACGATAGGCAACCAGTCCCGGTGTGTATCCAAACTGGTGATTGAACACAGCGCCTGAAACATAGGAAATTGAACCAACCCCTGCATGACCATAGGTCATTTTCGCGCTGTTTGCCTTGAGATGGTCCATGAACGCCTTGAGGTTAGGGGCTTCTGTAGCGTTCTTTGCAACGATCGTCTGCGGGGTGTAATTGACGACACCGATCTGGCTGAAGCTCTTCGCCGGATCATACTTGAGATCAGGATAAAGGGCAGGGGCAGCCGACTGCGTGCCCATATTGCCAACCCCTATGGTGTAGCCATCCGGGGTTGCAGTTGCGACGCGTGTCATGCCTGTTGTTCCGCCTGCGCCTGCAACATTTTCCACAATCAGTTGCTGGCCAAGAGTTTGCGCCATATGCGCGCCAACAAGGCGGGTGAAGACGTCTGTTGGTCCTCCCGCAGCAAACGGCACCACCACTGTGATAGGCTTGTTGGGATACTGCGCAGACGCCTGCTCGCTACCAAATGTAATGGCCATGACGGCAAAAGCGATTGCCCCAGCGTGTTTGCGAAATGACATGCCTGTTCTCCCCTGTGGTTCTATGCCGTTTCGGCCCGGCTGCTTATTCTGCTGCGTGTTGCAGACCCTGACCATTCCATTCGACATCAGTTCTTCTGGAGTAGTCAGTAAACCACTCCGGATCGGTGCGGTACTCAACGCGTCCATCTGCATGGACCCGTGCCGTGGCGCGCCGTGATGAAAGGCAGAACATATGCACGCTCATCGGCATGCCACCAGTGTGGCAGTAGCCAACCTCGATGTTGCAGGCGACGACCATGGATGATCCCATGAAGCCCATGGCTCCCATGCCGATGGAATTGCCAAGTGTTTTGAACTCGTCTTCAAGTGCAGCGATTTTTGGATCAGGATTCTTTGAGCCAACGATACGCAGGCAGGACGCCTGCTTGCCAAGGGTCATGCAGGTATCTTTGGAGCCGCCAAGACCAACACCGACAATCGCGGGCTGGCAGGCAAGCCCGCGCTTGCCAAAGCCAACAAGCGTGTCGAGGTAAAAGCGACGAATGCCTTCCATGCCGTCGCCGGGAAACAGCATGCGGTAATCAGAACCAAACAATCCGCCCTTGTGCACAGTCGTCAGGTCAACCCAGTCACCGACCGGATTGAAAGCATACTCGATTTCTGGGGCATTGATTCCGACGTTGTTGTTGTGATCAGTCCTCCACAACGGATGGACACGGTTGGGCCTGAGTGGCACTTCCTGTGTCGCATTCGCTGTGGCGCGGCGCAGTGCTGCTTCAAGCGCGACCGGACCACCCTGAATGCGCGCGTCATTGCCATACTTCACATACCAGCGTGGTACGCCTGTATCGCCACACATGGCACGCCGGTCTTCTTTCGCGGCCTCGTAGTTCTCGAGCATTGCCTGAATAACGAAAGCGGAGAGGTCACCTTTTTCCGTGTTGGCGCAGGCGCGCAGTCCACCCAGATAGTCATCAGGAATCTCGATGGCTGCTTTCTCCATCAATGTCTCAGCTGTTTTCTGGATAAGCGAGGAGGGGATCATGGCTCTCTACTTTGCAGCTGATTTTTCGTTGAGCAATGTCTTGCCTGGCTTCACAATGCTGAAGACAACCGGTGCATCGTCAATCACAATCCGTGCATCGTCAAGGCGCACGCGTGTGAACCGCGACGTTTCGAGGTCACCGGCATCGGGAAAATCATCACGATAATGCGAGCCACGTGAATTTTCACGCTTGATCGCGGATGCGGCAATGACCTTTGATACAAGGATCTGGTTTTCGAGGTTCTGCCAGTCAGACCATGTCAGATTGAATGCACGGTCACCATCCAGAACACCCGTCGTTTCCAGTTCCGCATCAAGATCATCCAGCATCGTTGTAGCCAGATCCAGCTGATCGCGGCTGCGAATGATCCCGACATTGTCCCACATTCCATCCAGTAAATGCTCGCGAAGCTTGTTGAGATTACCGCCCTTCAGGCGGAAAGGCCGCGTTGCGCGGTCAATCTCAGCCTCTACCTGATCAAGGTCAGGTGATGTCTGCGTGCGGTCTCTCATGACATCGACTGCCATGACATCACCGGCAATGCCACCAAAGACCGTAGAATTTGCAACGCCGTTGCCACCAAGACGATTGGCTCCATGGATGCCACCTGCGTCCTCGCCGGCAACATAGAGGCCGGGAAGTGACGTCCGTGTCTGGACATCGCACTCTACCCCACCCATCATGTAGTGCGCGGTTGGTACCACCTCGACCTTTCCGCCTGCGAGATCAAATCCGCAGTCGGCGCAGCGCTCAACCATGCCCTTGAACTGCTTGCGTACTTTCTCGGGCCCGAGATGACCCATGGCGATGTAAATGCCACCGTTGGGCGTTGTGCGCCCGGCCTGCATTTCGCGGTACATGGATTGCGAAACAAGATCCCGCGTGGCCCGTTCACCCCGTTCATGGTAGTTGAACATGAATCTCTCATCAGAGCCGTTGAGAAGATATCCCCCCGCGCCGCGCAAACCTTCCTCAATGATTGTGCCGGTCATGCGTGTGCCTTTGCCAGCAAGAACGCCTGTCGGGTGGAACTGCACCAACTCCATGTCACGCAGGGTCAGGCCTGCACGCAAGGCCATGGCAAGGCCGTCCATGCTCTTGTCGCTTGATGGTGTATGGTACTTGTACATTGTCGGACCACCGCCTGTGGCCAGCAGCACGGCCTTGGCGCGCACGAGCTTGAATGCGCCCGTGCGCATATCTAGCAACAACACTCCGGAGATGGATTGTCCGTCCTCTGACTTGATCAGCGAGAGGGCTCGATGCTCTTCCAGACGCGAAATACCCGGGCGCGCCCATACCTGCTCCATCAACCGGTTGATGATCTCTATGCCGGTCAGGTCGCCTTTGTGAACAGTACGATCGAAGGTCTGGCCCGCAAAAGCCTTGCCATGGAGGGAACCATCCGGATTGCGGTCAAAGAAGCAGCCTATTTCGTTTTCTAGCTCACGCACACGAACGAGTGCCTGTGTAACCAGCGTCCAGGCAAGATCCTGATTGGGCAGCCACTTGCCGCCCTCAATTGTGTCCATGAAATGCCGTTCGACCGAGTCTCCCGGAATGAGCGCCACGTTGTATCCGCCCTGGACCATGCGGGTGCAGCCTGATTTTCCAAGCAAGCCCTTGCAGGCAATCGTCACAGAAAGGTGCGGTGTCGCTTTCTTGGCATGGAGTGCCGCGAACAACCCTGCACCGCCTGCACCGAGGATGAGAATATCTGTCGAAATTGTCTCGTAAGATGTTTTCATCAGGGTCATGCCAGAATGAGGAATGCTGCGCCTGTAAACGCGGCTGTGATAACGCTCCAGATAGCGAATGCACGCTGCCCAGGCCGCCAGCCATGGGTTTCAAGCATCAGGATGCGCAGACCACCAATGAGATGAACTGCGAGGCAGAAAACAAGGCCGGCCTCTGCTGCTTTCACAAGCGGCATTTTTGTCCATCCCAGAAATCCGTCGAGTGCAGCCTCGCTGCGCAAGGCCAACCCCAGCACAAGAAAATGGAAGGGCAGAAAAACAGCGAGGGCCACGCCACTGATGCGGTGAATGAATGCTGCACTCCACAGAACATCCCTTCGGTAGGCGGCGTTGCGTTGTTTGTCTGTGCGCATAGTCATGATGCAACGACCGCGTAAACAGCACGCAAACCCAACACTGTCAGGCCAAGGGCCGTGCCCCACAGAAGCAGCGACAACACGCGCGTATCGTTTTTCATCCGTTGAGGGCCCCATTCAGCAAACACATTGCGGATGCCGATTGCGCCATGCACTGCGGCAGCCAGAACGAACACGCTGTAGAAAACGCCCCAACCAATTGAGCCACGTGTACGGCCAAGAATGCTGGCAGCCGAAACACCATGGGCGGTTGCATAGAAAATCACGATCAGGTGCACGAGAAGAAGCGGGACAAGAAGGCCGGCAGTCAGGCGCTGAACAAGATAAAGCCGCATGCTCACGAGGCATCGCCTTTCAACAGTGCAACGAGGCTCATGCGCTTCAGACCTGCGATAGATGCTGTTGGATTGAGCCCTTGCGGGCAATGTTGCTCGCAGGATTGGTGCGAATGGCAAGCCTGACAACCGCCCTTCGATGATACAGCAGCTGTGCGCTCCTGTTGTGCCCCGTCCCGCTCATCATTTTGCAGTGTCCAGGCACGGTTGAGGGCCGCTGGCCCAAGATAGTCATCGTTCCAGCGCACTGTATCGCATGCGGCCCAGCAGATGCCGCAGTTGATGCATTCCACTCCAACATCAACTTTCTGGCGCTTGGGGTCTAATGGCTTGATGGCTGAAATCGGATCATCGCGCGTAACCGTCGGTTCAAACACGCCTTTGGCTTCCTGCCAGCGCTCAAAGAAGCGCTCCATATCGGTTGCAAGATCCTTGATGACTGGCAAGTTTGCCAGAGGGCCGATCTCGATCATGTCATTTTCAATGACCTTGGAAACATGCGTCCGGCACGTCCAGCGCGGTCTGCCATTGACTGTCATGGCACAGGAGCCACAAACGCCGACACGGCAGGCGAAACGGTAGGCGAGCGTTGGATCAATCTCACGCTGGATGTGGGTGACGATGTCAAGAACAGTCTGGCTCTCGTTGCGCGGGACATCAAAGGTCTCGTAGCGTCCATCTGCTTTGCCTCGCCAAATCGAGACCTTGATCGTCGCCATATCGATTTCCCGCCGAGCTTTTTCCATCACTCTAGTTGAAAAGAGCCATCTTGCAATACTGTGAATTTCTGTAAATATATGATGCAGAAAATCTCAATCTATGAGTGTTTGCCCATGCATCTTGCCGTCTTAAGAACCCTTGTCATGATTGCGGAACATGGGACTTTCGCCGCAGCAGCGCGTGAGCTCAAGATCAGCCAGTCCGCAGTCACCTTGCATGTTCAGTCGCTGGAGCATGATCTTGGAAAGCCCCTGTTTGATCGCTCTGTGCGTCCTCCCGTCCTGACTGATGCCGGTGCCACCATCGTAGCCCGTGCGCGGGATGTGCTCGCTCTTGCAGATGGAATGCGCGCAGAGATCAACAACGATGGGAATGTAACGGGTCGTCTTCAGCTCGGCGCTGTCGGCAGCACTCTGACAGGCCTCTTGCCACACGCTCTTGCAGAGATACGCAGAAACTATCCGGGGCTGCACATTGAAATTGTCTCAGGGACTTCAAGCCAGCTGCTCAGCATGGTGCAGCGGCGCAGACTGGATGCAGCGGTTATTTCAGACTATGATGAGGCAGAGAGAACACTGGAATGGCGCCCCTTCCTGCGCGAGAGACTTGTCCTGATTGCGCCACCAGACACCACCGGAGATGATGTCTCGCGGCTTGTGCTGTCCCATCCTTTTATTCGCTACAACCCGGCTGCTGCTGTTGGCAGAACCATCGATCTTGTCGTGCGGCGTCTGAAGCTTGAGCCACGCGAAGGCATGCGCCTTGACTGGCTGGAGGCGATCGAAGCAATGGTCGCAAAGGGGCACGGGGTCGCCATCGTTCCGGACAGGCAAATTCGACCCTTGGAAGCGGTCCGTATCGTGCCTTTGCCGGGGCCAATGCACTACAGGACACTGGGAATGATTGAGGCTGTTGGCAACCCGAAGCGCCGGATGACCGATCTGGTCTTCGGGAAGCTCTTTGAAACCTGCCGCAGCACATCACCCCTGGGGCAGGGGCTTTCAGACAGGGAGTAATCATTCCTCCTGCAAAAAGCACAGCATTTGCGTGGTGGAGGTGTGGAGGCTATGCATGGCAATCAGTTTTGTGAGGAGCAACAATGCATAGAAATTCTGCAAAGAATCCTCATGAAACTCTGGACACCAGATTTGGGACAGCAGAGCGGCCCTGGGCAGACTGTGATAGTCTTGATGCAAAAGCTGCATCCCATGGTTCAGTACGCCAATTCACATCAGAGGCTGTGGATGCAAAGCTTGTTCGATCCCTTTGTGCACTTGCGCTCTCCGCACCAAGCAAAAGCGACCTGCAGGGGCGTGACATCATCATTGTGCAAGACAGGCAGATTTTGTCTGATCTCAAGGCCCTGCTGACCTCAGGACCTTTGGCGCAGCCGTGGATTGCGAATATCCAGCACATGCTTGTTTTCTGCGGCAACAACAGGCGTCAACGCCTCTGGCATGAATGGCATGGCATCCCATTCGTGAACGATCATCTCGATGCTTTTTTCAATGCTGCTGTTGATGCCGGGATAGCATTGTCAGCCTTTGTTTCTGCGGCGGAAAGTCATGGGCTTGGCACCTGTCCAGTCAGTGCCATCCGCAATCATGCCAGTGCCGTTTCAAACATGCTTGGCTTGCCTGATCACGTCTTTCCGGTGGCGGGACTTGCATTTGGCTGGCCCTCGGAAGTGCCAAAGATCAGCCCGCGGCTTCCCTTGTCTGTCACAGTGCATACTGACCGTTATTCAGAAAATGATCTGCGCGGGCAGGTCGAGGCCTACGATGTGCGGCGCGAAGCGCTGCAGCCATACAGACAGCAACGCAATGTCCCGGATTTCGGTTTAGCAGAAAGCTATGGCTGGTCGCTCGACAAGGCCCGGCAGTATGCAACGCCGGAGCGCGAGACATTCGGCAGATTTGTCCGTGCCAAAGGCTTTGATCTTACCTGAAGCAGCCTTCAAATCAGCCGAATTTGAAAGTCCTTGCAGCTTCCTTCGAGCCAAGATCTGCCAGCACAGTTTCGCCTGCGAGAGAGGTCTGGCCCACACCAACCAGTGGCTTGGTGCCTTCCGGCATGTAAACGTCAACGCGTGAACCAAAGCGGATGAGGCCGAAACGTTCACCGCACTGGATAGCCACACCTTCGCGCGCATTTTCAAAGCTGACAATGCGACGGGCGAGCAGACCAGCGATCTGCACAATGCCAAAACGGCCTTTGTCTGTATCAATCACCAGACCATTGCGCTCGTTGTCTTCGCTGGCTTTATCAAGGTCGGCACTGAGGAAGAGGCCTGGCTTGTAGGCAACCTTGCTGATGCGACCCGCAACCGGGGCGCGGTTCACATGGCAATCAAACACTGACATGAAGATTGTGACGCGGGGCAGGGGCTTTGTACCCAGTTCCAGCTCTGGAGGCGGAACGAAATGCCCGACCATATCTACGCGCCCATCAGCAGGGCTGATGACCAGACCGTCCCGCAAGGCGGTCAAACGTGGCGGATCGCGGAAGAAATACACACACCAGAGGGTCAGCAACCAGCCGAACCATCCAAGCGGGGACCACAGCCAGCCAAGGAGAAAGGCTCCCAGCGCAAACAGGGCGATAAACAGATACCCTTCCGGGTGAATAGGCACGAGCTGTTTGCGAATGGATGCAACGACTGACATGAGACTTTTCCTGACAAAACCAAGTACGCCTGATAGCGGAACAGGCCGCGGCTTGAAAGCCACGGCCTGTGATTATTGTTGGAATGTTCAGTTTTGAACAGGATCAGGCAAAAACAAACCAGTCTGCCGAAGCCAGTTTGGCATCAATGTTATAAAGCGTGATCATCTGGCCTGTGCCAAATTCGACGTGGGTTGATTTGCCATCCTGGTAAATCGCGCCTGTTTTCATCATCGCCTCGTAGCTCTCGGCAAGGTCACGCGAAACCACGATCCGATCAACACCGACTTCAAAGTCTGTGATGAAGTCGTGACCGGATTTGGCGTTGAACATGAACTTGTCAGCGCCAACACCGCCTGAGATGATGTCAAAACCTGCACCTCCATCAATGGTCTGGCTGCCAGCACCAAAGATCATCGTGTCTTCGCCATCCGTACCCTGCTGAATGACAGCTTTGCCGCGTGCGTCGGTTGTGCGTGATTTGCCTTCGAAGATGAACATGTCTTCGCTGATGTTGGCAGCATCGAATTGCAGCAAGACAATCATTTCACGACCGTTGTTGAATTCGATGAAAGCTGAAGCACCGTCCTGATAAACCGCAGAGTTCTTTTTGAACTCCTCGTAGTTTTCAAACAGATCGGACCTGACGATGATCTTGTCGCGGGCATGGTCGAAGTCAGGTGCGTACATACGTCCTGAGCCAAGACCGAATGTGAAGGTGTCGGCCTTTGCCTCGACGGTTTCATGGGCCAGAAGGCGAACATTGTCCACCGAGACACCATGTCCATCTGCTGTACCAGTGCCGGCAAAAGTGAGTTTGTTCAGGTTGACAGCGTGACCCTCAACAACGAAGCTGTACTCCTGCATACCGGTGCCGGAAGGCGTGACGGTGCCGATCTTTTGCCCATCCCAGAAGATGTCCAGCGTGTTTCCGGCTCTCGACGAGGCGGCGTGCAGTGAAAGTGTGTAGTACTTTCCTTCCTCAACGCCCTTGACGTTCTGTGAAACAGCGATGTTGCCAGAAGATGCATCCATATCAAGCCAGTATTTGCCGTCAGAAGCCGCAACACCGCGCTGGCCGCTGGTGTGCATCTCAAGCCAGTTGCTGTTTGCTTTTGCAGTGCCTTCAAGGAACCAGCCATCAAGCGTCAGCGCGCCAAGACCCCAGCCGTTCTTGGTGGAGGTGCCAATGTTCTCAAACGAGCCATTCTGGATGAGGTTGCTGCCAACAGTCTTCGAAGAAACGGATGGCGCGCCTTCAAAGATGAACGATGACGCTGAGATTTTGGAGATGTCGGTCTGGACGAACACCATGTTCTCGGAGCCGTTATGAAACTCGAAAACAGTGGAGCCCTGCGACTGATAGATGGCTGCCTTCGATTGAAGGTCAGCCCACGAAGTTGCAAGGTCAGCTCGGATAACGATGCGGTCAACTGCGAAATCAAAATTGACGAAGAACTCGCGGCCAGAACCAGCGCCGAAATTGTAGTTATCAACGTTGGAAGTTGCCTCATGGATCATGTTGATAACAAACGGGATGCTTGTATCAACCTCGATCGGGTCCGGGTTTCTGATGAGTGAAACATCATCCAGCGAGACACCGATACCATCGGCAGTGCCTGTTCCGACGATTCGAATCGTGTTGAGATCAGGATTATCAAAACCTGTTACAACGACGGAATATGTCTCCATCGCAGTGCCTGACGGCACAATATTTGCGAGCTTCACACCACCCCAGAAGATATCGACACCATCGCCATTGCCGCCTGAAGCAAGCGTTACAAACAGCGTGTAGCTCTTGTCAGCTTCAACACCAGCCACTTTTTGAACAATGGCAACGTTGCCAGGGCTTGCATCCATATCAAGCCACTTGCTGCCGTATTCGGTAGCTACATTGCGATGGCCGCTTTTTACAACTTCGAACCAGTTCGTGTTGTCGCTCTGCTTCCCTTCGAGCGTCCAGCCAGCAAGGCTGCGCGTAGCCCACCAGTCACCCTTGGACATGGCTGTGGCTGCATCGAGATCTTCAAAAGATCCGTTCACAACCAGATTTTTAGACATGATAAAAGACATTTTCTGCACCCAACTTTCTGCGTTGGATTGCTTTTGACAGCCTTCTGTAGATACGAGCTTTCCGATTTCAGTAAAATTGTATGCAATTCCGGGTTGCTGTCAGATTGGTTGAACTGTGCTGAACCGGTGGTTACCAATTGTGTCGAATATTGGCTGAAGCAGTAAGACATGATTCAGCATGCCAAAATTGCGCCCATAATGCGGAGCTCCGGATGCTTTCTGGAGGTTACTTCTGAAGGGAAGTGCGCTGCAGCTTCATCAAAAGATACAGGCAAACAAGGCTTATCAGGGTTGAAACAAAGCCAACCGTGAGCGCTGTTTGTACACCCTGGCTTCCGATGATGATGCCAAAGACGGTGGGTGAAGCCGCCAGAACCAGTTGCGTGGGCAGCGCAACCTTGCCGAGCGTCGTTGCGTAACCAATGCTACCCAAAAGCGTGAGTGGCAGGGTTGCACGCGCGATGGTCATCAATCCGGTTCCAAAGCTGAAAACAATGATGAAAATGACAGCACCATAAAACTTGCCTGCTGTCAGAAGGCCTGCGACCAATCCGAGAGGCATCAGAAGGCCTGCCAGCATGGCACTAACTATCGGTGTCATACGACCAGCAGATAGCACATCAGTCGCGCGCGCCAGTATTGTTGCCGGGCCTTTCAGTGCTGCTATGGCAACGGCTGTTGTGGCTGTTAAGCCAAAGTCTGTCAGGATCGCGATAAGATGCAGGTCCAGCCCCCATGAAGCAAAGCCTGATGACGCACTGATCAGCACAAGCAACACTGCAGCTTTCCCGCGATGCTCTGGCAGAAGTGTCCCGGTGAGAGATGACTTGGGTTCTTGCTCTTTTTTGCTGTTGGAGACAGCGGAGCGCAAAAAGAAGACATGAAGTGGCAGGCAGATCAGCACATGCATGAAGGCATAAATCAGGACAGTCGATCGCCAGCCGATCTTTGTGTCCAGCCATAGTGTCAGCGGCCAGAAAACGGTAGCAGCCATGCCGCCAAACAGCATGAGCATACCAATGGCGCGACGGGCATGTTGTCCTGCCATCTGCGCCATTGCAGCAAAGGCTGCGCTGGATAAGGTCATCGGCATCGCAAGGCCCATGCAAAACCATGCCAGAAAATAAACAGCCGCGCCGCTGGCGAAATGAAGGATGACAAGGCCGGTGGCCATCAGCAATGAGCCAATGGGCATGATCTTTCCTGCGCCATGCTTGTCAATTATTCTTCCAACCGGCCATCCCAGCAATGCTGATGTCACCAGCATGACGGTGATTGCGGCAAAGACCATACCATCTGATAGGCCAAGGTCGCGCTGAAAGGCATCGCCTAGCACGCCCGGTAGATAATAGGTTGTCCCCCAGCCAATCATTTGTGTCAGGCCAAGAACAGGGATGGCAATGCGCAGCGCCCCGGTTGGCCGCCAATGGTCGGTTGTCGTTGTCATGCCCCGCTCACATCAAACCGACTCACAGCTTATGTCGCAGGCATCGGGAAATCAGATCAAATAAGGTGATGCTGTTCATTTGTCTGACAATTGAAACGAAATCACCCTTCGAGTTTTACCCGCAGTGTCTGCTCTTCAGCCTCGGCATGACGCTTCAACGTCTCGCGTGCAGCATCAGCTTCACGCTGGCGGTTCCACATCGAGGCATAGATCCCGGCCTGATCCAGCAGGCTCTGGTGAGAACCGCGCTCGGCAATCAGGCCTTTGTCGAGTACGATGATTTCGTCGGCATTGACCACAGTGGACAAGCGATGGGCGATGACAATGGTGGTGCGGTTGCGTGAGACACCGTCAAGCGCTTCCTGAATTTCCATTTCAGTCCGGCTGTCGAGTGCCGAGGTGGCTTCATCAAGCACCAGAATAGGAGGGGCTTTCAGGATGGTGCGGGCAATAGCCACGCGCTGTTTCTCGCCACCTGACAACTTCAGGCCACGCTCGCCAACCTGTGCTTCGTAGCCCTCCGGCAACTGCGCGATAAGCCTGTCAATCTGGGCAAGCCGCGCAGCCTCCTCGATTTCAGCTGCTGTTGCGCCGTCGCGACCATAGGCGATGTTGTAGCGGATGGTATCATTGAACAGCACCGTGTCCTGAGGAACCATGCCAATGGTATCGCGCAGCGAAAGCTGCGTGACGTTGCGGATATCCTGTCCATCAATCGAAATGCTGCCTGACGAGATGTCATAGAAGCGGAAGAGCAGGCGCGAGATGGTGGATTTGCCAGCACCCGAGGGACCGACAATCGCGACAGTCTTGCCCGCGGGCACTTCAAAGCTGATGCCCTTGAGGATCGGACGCTCAGGCATGTAGTGGAAGGCCACGTTCTCGAACTTTACCGACCCTGATGTGACAGCAAGTGGCTGCGCACCAGTCTTGTCCTGCACTTCGGCGTTGGTCAGGATGATGTCGAACATTTTCTCGATATCAACGAGCGCCTGTTTGATTTCGCGATAGACCATGCCCATGAAATTGAGCGGCTGGTAAAGCTGGATCAGCATGGCGTTGACCAGCACAAAATCACCAACCGTGTTGCGCCCTGCAATCACATCATTGGCAGACATCGCCATGCAGACTGTTAGGCCAATGGTGAAAATGACCGCTTGCCCGGAGTTGAGCATGGCCAGCGAGGTGTAGGACTTCGTGCTGGCTTTCTCATAAACCGCCATCGATTTGTCATAGCGGTTGTTCTCGCGGTTTTCTGCTCCGAAGTACTTCACTGTCTCGAAGTTCAGAAGGCTGTCCACCGCCTTGGTGTTGGCGTCGGTGTCGCTGTCGTTCATCTGTCGGCGGATGCCGATGCGCCAGTTCGTGGCACCAATCGTGAACCAGAGGTAGCCGATGATCATAATCGTGATCACCGCCACATAGCGCCAGTCGAAGGCAAAGAAGAAGACAGCACAAACCAGTGCGAACTCGAAGATTGTCGGAATGAGCGTCAGCAGCGCCATGCGTGACAACTCTTCAATACCGTGGCGGCCACGCTCCAGAACGCGCGTCAGGCCGCCGGTTTTACGCTCGAGATGGAAGCGCAGGGACAGGCGGTGCATATGCTGGAAGGTCTGGTTTGCAAGTTTGCGCACGGCATGCATGGAAACAGCAGCGAAGACACCGTCGCGCAACTGCTGCAACAGGGCCATGAGCACGCGAAAGATGCCGTAGAGCACGGTGGCTGCAATCGGCGCGCCAATCAGCCAGGGGAGGGCGTTTGGAGCATTGGCGCTGCTGCCCTGCGAAAGAGCCACAAGCGCATCTGTCGCCCATTTGAATGTAAAGGGGACGGTGATGGTGACGAGTTTGGCGAGAATGATCAGCGCAAAGGCAATGATTACACGGACCTGCAGATCACGCCTGTCCGACGGCCAGAGGTAGGGCCACAACGAGACCAGCGTGCCGAGCATGCTCGCATCAGCTGACGGCTTTGATTTTGCTGGTTTGGTGGCACTGCCTGAGCTGGACCCGGCTGCACCCTGGTTGGTGGACATTGGAAACTTTCAATTCTGCGCGTGTTTCCTTGATATAGGTTGCAGCAGCGATTCTGAAAGCACTAGAATTGCCTATCAACCCAGAAATGCGAATCTGCCCATGTCTTTACCGACTTCTCTTTCCATCTGTGTCTATTGCGGTTCTGGCGACGGTCGGGACCCTGCCTATGTCGCCACGGCGGAACAATTGGGAAGAGCTATTGCCAAGGCTGGTCACCGGCTGGTCTACGGCGGTGGAAACCGCGGCCTTATGGGCACAGTGGCGCGGGGTGTGAAAGCTGGTGGAGGCCATGTCACCGGCATCATTCCGCATTTCCTCATTACAAAGGAAAAGCTACTGTCGGATGCAGACGAGATCATCCTCGTCAACGACATGCATGAGCGCAAGATGAAAATGTTCGAGAAGGCAGATGCCTTTGTGGCGCTTCCCGGTGGCATTGGCACTCTGGAGGAACTGGTGGAGCAGATGACCTGGGCGCAGCTGGGCCGTCACAACAAGCCCATCGTCATGGCGGATATCAAAGGCTTCTGGCGTCCCATGATGGACCTTCTCGCGCATATGCGGATGGAGGGGTTCATCCGCGAAGGGCTTGAGGTGAAAACGCTGACAGCAGAGAAGATCATCGATGTTGTGCCGATGATAGAAAGCTGGGTAGCGCGCTATGGCCGCCAGTCGGGCACTGCCGACTGGACTCAGCAATTTGGAAAAGATTAGGGCGTAAAGTCCGTCGCCTGAATGTCGCCTTCGCTGCGCATCAGTTTATACAGGATCGAGTCTGTCAGTGCCTGAAACGAGGCGTCGATGATGTTGGCTGATACGCCGACCGTCGTCCAGCTTTCGCCGGTTTCATCCCGGCTTTCCACCAGCACGCGCGTGACAGCATCTGTGCCGCCTTGAAAGATGCGGACCTTGAAGTCAACGAGTTCCAGGCCCTCGATCTGGCTTTGGTATTTGCCGAGATCCTTGCGAAGCGCCTGATCCAGCGCGTTGACAGGGCCATCGCCCTCGGCAGCGGAAATCATGGTTGTGCCGTCAACCACCACCTTCACCGTGGCTTCCGAGAAGGTGACAAGATCACCGTTGGCGTTGTAGCGCCGCTCGACATTCACCTTGAAGCGATCAACGCGGAAATATTCCCGCGTATGGCCCAGAGCGCGCTGCGCCAGCACATAGAAAGAGGCATCGGCTCCTTCATAGGCATAGCCAACAGCCTCGCGTTCTTTCACCTCATCCAGCAACCGCGCAATCCTTGGATCATCCCGCGAAACGGAAATGCCAAGGCGCTCAAGCTCTGACAGGACGTTGGATTTTCCGGCCTGTGTTGAAACAAGCACCGAGCGTTTGTTGCCGATGGTTTCCGGCTCTACATGTTCGTAAGTGCGCGGGTCTTTCAGCACTGCAGAGGCGTGGATGCCAGCCTTGGTGGCAAAAGCGGCTGCACCTACGTAAGGAGCCTGCCGCTGCGGCTGGCGGTTGAGAATTTCATCAAAGGCGCGCGACATCTGGGTCAGGCCAGCCAATGCGGCATCACTGACGCTGGTTGAGAACGCGGTCGCGAAGGGCGCTTTCAGTTTCAGTGTCGGGATGAGCGTTACAAGGTTGGCATTGCCGCACCGCTCTCCCAGACCATTCAGTGTTCCCTGAATTTGCCGCACGCCTGCGCGCACAGCTGCGAGGGAATTGGCCACTGCATGGCCCGTGTCATCATGGGCATGAATACCGAGATTTCCGCCCGGCACATGCTTGCAGACGAGACTCACGATCTGCTCGATCTCATCGGGCAGGGTGCCGCCATTGGTGTCACACAGCGCCACCCAGCGCGCACCGCTGGAGTAAGCTGTTTTCGCCACATCCAGCGCATAGGCGGGGTTCGCCTTGTAGCCATCAAAAAAGTGTTCGCAATCGACGATGACTTCGCGGCCAGCAGCAGCGGCGGCTTTCACGCTTTCGCTCAGGTTCTCAAGGTTTTCATCCAGTGTGCAGCCCAAAGCTGTGTGCACATGGAAATCCCAGGACTTCGCGACAAAGGCGATGGCGGGGGCTTTTGCGGCCAGAAGGCCCGCAACGCCGGGGTCATTTGAGGCGGAAATGCCCACGCGCTTCGTCATGCCAAAGGCCGTGAAGGTGGCGCGATAGCCGCGGTCTTCGCCAAAAAACTGGGTGTCCAGTGGGTTTGCACCGGGGTAGCCGCCTTCGATGTAATCGACACCCAGACGATCCAGCATTTTCGCAATCGCCAGTTTGTCAGCGAGTGAAAAATCAACACCCGTTGTCTGCGCACCGTCGCGCAGGGTGGTATCAAACAGATAGAGCCGTTCAGGCATCGTTTTGTCCATCACTGCACCGTCGCCGCTGCGGGCGCTTTCAGGGGTTTTTCCATGGTGGTGGTGCCCAGCCATTGATCACCGTAGTTGATGGTGTTGCGCGCCTTTTCCACAAAGCCAAGCTTGAGGAAGAAGCCTTTGGCATTGTCGGTGACATCCGCCAGCAGCGCCTCGCTGCCGCGTGCGGTGGCGAGTTTTTCGAGCGCAGTGCACAGCGTCTGGCCGATACCCATGCCGATCAGATCCGGATGGACGTGCACATGGGCGACAGCGGCGTTTTGCACGAGCACGGCAAACCCCACGGGTTCGCCGGTTTCATCGAGTGCCCCCAGCGTCAGGTTGCCGGCAAGCTTTTTGGCAAAGGCTTCTGCTTCGGCAGAGGCTGCCCATGCATCGCGCTGGTCCTCGGTGTAGTCGTCAACAGCAAGCTCCTCAATGCTGGCCTGCATGAGGATAGCGAGAAGCTCTGTATCAGCGGGAAGATAGGGGCGCAGGTTGGTCATGTTTGCGATCCATTCCCTC
>JBOFGV010000018.1:0-2078 GCA_051649305.1 Beijerinckiaceae bacterium | reverse complement strand
GTCCCTTGGGGTGAGCAGTGTGGTCATGCGGTTTCGTTTGCCGGTGGCATCAGGAATTGCAAAAACGACCGTGTTCAACAAACCAGATTTTTGTTGAACACAAACTGTAGCGAGAAAAAGCTATACACAATTCTGCATTAGTGTATATAACACATATGCGTCGCATTCCACTTAACATTCAGACCCTTTATGCTGATCTCGTGCAGAGCACGACTTTCAGCGAGGAGCTGCATGGCAGCATCAGTCGCCGCACAGTTAAAGGCGCAACATACCTCTATGTCACTGAAAAGCACGGTGCTGAGCGACGGCAGGTCTATCTTGGACCAGCTGAGGATGCTGCCACAATCGAAAAAGCCGAACAACTGCGCCGTGCAGCTCAAGATGCAAGGCAGCGACGCTCCACAGTGTCAATCCTTAAGCGATCAGGCCTTACCGGCCCTACGCTTGAAACGGGACGCTTGCTGGAAGCGCTCGCCAATGTCGGCCTCTTCCGAAACGGTATGGTTCTGGTTGGAACAGCCGCCTACCAAACCTATGCGCCCGTTGTCGGATTTATGCTGGGCGGTGCAGCACTCACCACACAAGACGCTGATCTGGCTGCCGCATCGCTGGCGGTCCAGTCCGAAACCGACAGTGCGAACCTACTCGACATTCTGAAACGCGCTGACCCCAGTTTCATTGCCGCGCCGATGCTGGACCGCAAGGCCCTGCCCAAAAGGTTTCGTTCGTCATCCGGCTTCGATGTCGATATCATTACGCGTTATCGATCAAGAGAAGACAATGAAAACGGAGTGCCCGTTCCAGGGCTTGGCTGCTCGGCGCAGCCGCTGCGATATCTCGAATTCCTGATGGAGGATACGATAGACGTTGTGGCCCTTTACAACGCTGGTATCACGGTGCGGGTGCCACAGCCTGCAAGATACGCCGTGCACAAGCTGATCATCGCGCAAGAGCGGCAGCCCGCCAATCCCAAGCGCCGCAAGGATCTGATGCAAGCGGAAACCTTGATCACGGCGCTGAGGGAAAGCGATCCCAACACATTGGAAGATGCCTTCTCCGACGCACGCAAGCGCGGCCCAAAATGGCGCGCCCATATCGATGCATCACTGGCTGAGCTGGCCGCTATCCCAGAATCGACCAAAGGAACCTGAGGCTCACCAGCACCATAAACACGCCAAAGCCGATCTCAAGCTTTCGCTTTGGCAAACGGTGCGCCAATCTTGCGCCATAGGGCGCAAAGAACGAGCTGGTTGGCGCAATCAGCAACAGGCCTATCAGCGAAACGAAGCCGATGGACAGCGGAGGCAGTGCGCCCATCTTGGGCCAGCCTGCAACCATGTAGCCGATGGCACCGGGAATGGAGACAAGGATTCCAAGGCCAGAGGACGTCGCAATCGCGTTGTGGATGGGCCTGCCATAGGCGGTCAAAAACACGTTCGAGAGCTGCCCGCCACCAATGCCCATCAGCGATGAGAGCAGACCGATCAACCCGCCGTAGAGCCGCATCGGCAGGCCGGTTGGCACCACGTCACCAATGCGCCATTTCTCACCACCAAAGAACAGTTTGGCCGCTGTCAGCATCGCCACACAGATGAACACGATCTTGAACAGACTGGGCGGCGCATAGCGTGCAACGTAAGCGCCGAGAAAGACACCCAGCACCACCGGCAGCGCCCATATCTTCAGTATCTCCATATCCACCGCGCCCTTGGCTTTGTGGGCACGGAAGGACTGGATGGAAGTGGGAATGATGACCGCAAGGCTGGTGCCGACCGACAGCGGCATGCGCAATTCCTCCGACACCCCCATCAGACCAAACACCGCATAGGCCACCGGCACGATGATCGCGCCGCCTCCAACGCCAAACAGTCCCGCCAGCAGGCCGGTGGCGACACCACCAGCCAGCAGGCCGACAACGACGAAAGCGAGTTCATTCAGGGGAATGCCGAACATGGTGCCTCATTTTGTTGGCAAGAGGCTTAGAGGGAAAGCGTGCGCGGGGCAAATGATTGGTGGTCAAACTCACCGGCCTTCGTGCTGTCAACCCCCACCCTGCCCCTCCCCCTTTCTGGGGGGGG
>JBOFGV010000017.1:0-37821 GCA_051649305.1 Beijerinckiaceae bacterium | reverse complement strand
CAACCCCCACCCTGACCCTCCCCCTTTCTGGGGGAGGGAACGCTTATTACGATGCTTCCTTCAGTTGCTATCTAAGGAATTCCTGCACTTCCCTCCCCCAGAAAGGGGGAGGGTCAGGGTGGGGGTTGACAGCACCGATGTTCAAAACCGTTGACCAAACAACACTCCAACCCTCACCGCCCCAGCGCACCCTGCACCAGTTTCACAGCATCGTCACTTGACCATTCCGCCGGTCCGGCGAGATAACCCAATTCGCAGCCATTCTTGTCAATCAGCAACGTCGTTGGCATGCCAAAGGCACGGTCCACCGCCTTGAGGCTCTGGAAAATCTTCGCTGACGGGTCAGTATAGTAAGCCAGCTTGCTGACACCGATTTCCTGCAGGAAGGCCTTGGGCTTGTCCAAGTTGCGCTGGTCGATGTTGACAGCCACCACCTCGAAATCAGTGCCACCAAGCTCGGTCTGCAAACGGTCGAGGGCGGGCATTTCCTTGCGGCAAGGCGCGCACCATGTGGCCCAGAGGTTGAGCAAAACCGTCTTGCCCCTAAGGCTCGCCAGCGTTGTCGGCTTGCCATCAGGTGCTGTGAAGGCAAGATCCGGCAACTGCTTTGATACATCCGGAACCTGCACTGCCGCCACTTCGCCAATGGCCAGCGGGCGCAAAGTGGCCAGAACCGGCTTTGCCGCCGCACAGGACTGCGCTTGTGCATTGCCTGGCGCATAGAAAACCCCGTATAGGCCAAGGCCAGCTAGGGCCAGCGTTGCGAAAGCGGCGATGGCTGTACGTTTCATCTCGAAAGACCTTTCAGGACAGACCATGAGTAACAAAATGTGGGGCGGCCGGTTTGAATCGGGTCCAGCTGCTATCATGGAAGAAATCAACGCTTCCATCGATTTCGACAAGAGGCTTTGGCGTCAGGATATCCGCGGCTCAAAGGCGCATGCGGATATGTTGGGCGCAACCGGCATTTTGTCAAAAGCGGATATCGCTTCCATCCAGAAGGGTCTGGATCAGGTAGCGTCAGAAATCGAGTCCGGCACGTTCACGTTTTCGCGCGCGCTCGAAGACATTCACATGAACATCGAATCGCGACTGAAGGAAATCATAGGTGATGCCGCCGGTCGTCTGCACACCGCCCGCTCCCGCAATGATCAGGTGGCGCTCGATTTTCGCCTCTGGGTGCGTGACACTGTGGATGAGCTTGATGCGCAGCTGGCTGACCTGCAGCGTGCGCTGGCCACCAAGGCGGATGTGCATGCAGCCATCGTCATGCCCGGTTTCACCCATCTGCAGTCAGCCCAGCCAACCACATTTGGCCACCACATGCTGGCCTATGTCGAGATGCTGGCACGGGACCGTTCGCGCCTCGCTGATGCCCGCAAGCGCATGAACGAATGCCCGCTGGGTGCTGCGGCGCTCTGCGGCACATCCTTCCCCATTGACCGGGAAATGACGGCCAAGGCACTGGGCTTTGATCGCCCTACCGCCAA
Source organism: Beijerinckiaceae bacterium (assembly GCA_051649305.1). Lineage (GTDB taxonomy): Bacteria > Pseudomonadota > Alphaproteobacteria > Rhizobiales > Beijerinckiaceae > JADCCX01. The sequence continues at coordinate 36,331 of JBOFGV010000017.1, read as the reverse complement.
TTCGCTGGATACGGTGGCCGACCGTGATTTCGCACTGGAAGTGCTGTCTGATGCGGCCATCATCGCTGTGCATCTCTCGCGACTGGCCGAGGAGATCGTGCTCTGGACCACGGTACAGTTCGGCTTTGTGCGGTTGTCCGATGCGTTTTCGTCTGGCTCATCCATCATGCCGCAAAAGCGCAATCCGGATGCTGCGGAACTCGTGCGCGGCAAGGCTGGCCGCATCATTGGCGGGTTGAACGCCCTGATGATCACGATGAAGGGGCTTCCCCTCACTTATTCCAAGGACATGCAGGAAGACAAAGAGCCAACCTTTGATGCCCTGATGAACCTGAGCCTTGTGATTGCCGCAATGACAGGCATGGTGCAGGACATGGTGCCTGATGAAAAGCGCATGAAACTGGCGGCCGGTGCAGGCTATGCCACGGCAACCGATCTGGCAGACTGGCTGGTGCGCACGCTGAAAATTCCCTTCCGGGATGCACACCACGCCACAGCCCGCATTGTGGGTCTGGCGTCGGCGCGAGGTATTGGCCTTGAAAAGCTGTCTCTAGCCGAGATGCAAGCGGTACATGCTGGCATCACGCAGGAGGTTTTTGCCGTACTGGGCGTTGATAAATCCGTGAAAAGCCGCACAAGCTATGGCGGCACCGCCCCGGCCAATGTGCGCCGTCAGGCCAAACGCTGGCTGAAACGGCTTTCCGTTAACGCAACATGAGCTTATGAACCAACTTTGAAGTTTACGGAACGGGCCAATCCGCTATTGTGCCGCCAGACTCTGGAGAAGAGAAACGTGGATCGTCGTCGTTTTGCCCTGACATTGCTTGCCACCGGTGTTGTAACCGGTCTGGCTGCCTGCGGTCGTCGTGGCCCACTGGAGCCACCTCTATACACCGAGCAGGGCAAGGAGTTTGCACGACGCAGAGGGGGCAATCAGCAGGGACAGGCCAGCGCCAACCAGACACAAACACCCGGCAGCGTGCGCCAGAGCCTTGCCAGTGACGATGCACAACGGGGCACTGTTGATGTGGAATCCGATGTGGAGCGCAACCGCAGTGAAGGCGTGCCGCGCCCGCCGAGCGATCCCACACAGTCCGAACCAGCACAAACCCTGCCATCCGTCTCTCCAACCGGCGGTGGCAGACGCCGTCCACCCGGTGTTATTCCTCCCAAACGATCGTTCATCCTTGATGGTCTGCTCGAATAATATTGGCGTTTGGAAGAACCACTGACATGCATCATTTCCACTATCAGAACGGCACGCTTTTTGCCGAAGATGTCGCCGTTGCCGATATAGCGGCAGCCGCAGGCACGCCGGTTTACATCTATTCCACCGCCACTATCACGCGCCATTATCAGCTTTTTGCAGAAGCCATGGCTAAAGCAGCTGGCGGCAAGGACAAGGCGCATGTCTTTTATGCCATGAAGGCCAACAGCAACATCGGCGTGGTGGAAACACTGGCTGGTCTGGGTTCAGGCGCAGATGTCGTCTCCGAAGGCGAAATCCGCAAGGCGATGCGGGCGGGCATTCCAGCATCAAAAATCGTCTTTTCCGGCGTCGGCAAAACAGAGGCGGAACTCGCCCATGCCGTTGATATGGATATCTACCAGATCAACATTGAGACGGAAGGCGAGCTTGAAGCCCTCAACCGCGTGGCCACCGGCAAGGGCAAGCGCGCTGCCGCTGTTTTCCGCGTCAATCCGGATGTCGGTGCAGGTGCCCATGCCAAGATCACCACGGGATCGGCTGACAACAAATTCGGCGTTTCGTTTCAGGAGGCCGAGCGGCTCTATGCCCGCGCCGCCAACATGTCCGGTATCGCGATCAAGGGACTGGCGGTGCACATCGGCAGCCTGATCGAGGAGCTTGATCAGTTGGAAGCCGCCTTCCGCCGCATGCGGCAGGTAACCGGCACGATTCGCGCCACGGGCCTGAGTGTCGAGCGGCTGGATCTGGGCGGTGGCCTGGGTATTCCCTACAAAATCCCAAAGATTTTCACGCATGGGCCTGATCTTATTCATGCCTATGCCGATATGGTGGCGAAAGAGACCAAAGGCCTTGATGTCGATCTTGGCTTTGAGCCAGGCCGCCTGATTGTCGGCAACGCAGGCATTCTGGTCACAAAATCGCTTTACCTGAACGACCGCCCTGGCAAGACCTTCCTTGTGGTTGATGCTGCGATGAACGATCTCGTCCGGCCCGCTATGTACGAGGCCTATCACGAGATCTGGCCTGTGACGGAACCCACTGATAACGCACGCCAAATCAGCTACGACGTGGTTGGCCCGATTTGTGAAAGCGGCGACACTTTCACCACAGATCGTGTGTTGCCCGAAACACGCCCCGGCGAACTCATGGCCTTCATGACCGCCGGAGCCTATGGTGCCAGCATGGCCTCCACCTACAATCTCAGGCCGCTGGTAGCTGAAGTGATGGTGAAGGGTGACAAATTTGCAATAACGCGACCCCGCCAGACCTATGATGACCTGATCCATCAGGATCATTCACCCCGCTGGTGAGAGCTGCCCCTGTTTTATCTAATTCCGGCATTTGATGATAACGGGCTTTTGGACCGTCACGTCCTTTCAGATTCCGAAATTGTGAGGCCATCGACTTTGGAAGTGGGTGGGCGACGTTTCTGACTACAAACATCGCCCATTGTTATGACAGCTGATTTATTACGTTGTCAGCGCTTGACGTCTTCCCGTCACTTCGAGTCAAAATTGATCAAAGGGTTCTTTCCAAGCATATCTGCGCCTGTGGTCAAGGTTGGCGCTTCGTAGCGCATGGTCCACTTCTCAGGGCCAGTGATATAGGCAATGCAAAGCCCATCCTGCGAATGGAAGTAAGCGCCATGCGGGGTCAAACCGGGATAGCTAAGCCGCCAGCCGAGCCCACCTGGCGAAACGCGATCCATCTGAAGTTCGACGACGACCTGATTCTTCAGCTGAAAGTACCAGCTCCACGGGCCGCCAACTGGCAACGTCATAACCTCGTCAACCCCGAGCATCGAGTCGGTTGCATTCACGTGTAGACGGGCGAACTTGTTGCGTGCGTTCAGGCGATCCTGTGGGCCCATTGCCTTCAAATCATAGACCTTGGGGTAAGGAGCAACACCAGCTTCGCCACTGGTCATGCTGCCACCGCCAGCGATGACAGGCTCTCGTCCAGCACCACGCGTCTGCTCGTTCATCGCTTCACGTGAGAGAGAAAATGCTGCGAGGACACCCGCCTTTTGTTCTGCAGTAAGCGGTGCTTTTATAGCGGACTCAAGCAATGGAATCGATTCTTTCGGTACTTCGACACGTATCAGCCGAACACCAACGGTCATCAGGGCAGCATTGATTTCAGAGAGCTTAGTCAGGTCTGAGCGTCCGTCTGAAAATTTCAGGCGGGCACCCTCGTTCGCGAGGGCCGCTGGCGCAGACAGCGATATCAATAGCAAAAGCGCGGTAATCAATCTGTTCATGGGTAGCGATCCTTTTTGGTTTGCTGCCTTGACACCGAAGATGCACAACCGCGCGCAGGCAACATTTGCCCGCTTCGAACAATTCTGAGCGTGCACCGTCAGCCGCACGGCGCGTGAGACGCCCGCTGCCTGGGTACTAGTTCAAATGTTCGGTTCTGATTGCACGCCTTCTTGGGATTTGAAGCCAAGGTCAACCCAAGGTAAGTCCAGCATCCGACCGCAACAATATCGGAATGTGGAGAAGACTATTTACTGTTGGTGAACTGACGACTGACTTTTCGGCGGCAGGTTCTCAATGAGAAAATCCACGAAACAGCCAATTCGTTTTGGCAGGAAAGGCGTTGCGGGATAAATGGCATAGAGAGTTTGGCTCGCAGCCTTCCATTGCGGCAAAACATGGACAAGCTTCCCGGTAACAAGCTCCTCTTCGACATAGGGCAAGGGCAGGATGGCCAGACCAGTACCGGCTTGCACCGCCTGAACAATGGCGAGTGAGTTGTTAAGACTCAAGACTGGCCGCACCGGGATCGCCACCTCCCCGTCAATCCCGGTAAATCGCCAAATATCTGGCTCCACCGCATTGCGATAGGCCACGCAGCAGTGGCCAGATAATTCGTGTGGCCGATTGAGTGGGCCATGGGCTTCAAGATAACTCGGAGAGGCGCAGAGTATGCGGTCGAAGGTTGCAAGTTTTCGAGCTCTGAAAGACGAGTCGGGAAGTCCCTCACTGCCTCGTATCGCCAAATCATAGCCGCCTTTGATGATATCCCGAGTCGTATCATCAATATCCATATTCAGATTAATGCCGGGGTATTGCTGCCTAAATTTCTGCAACAGTGGAGCTACCCACACAATGCCGAGCGAAACTGGCAATGTAACGTGCAGGGTTCCACCAGGCTCCCGGGATTGATCAGCCAACATATCCTCTGCTTCGTCCAAACGCGACAAAACAGATGAAATTCTATCGAAGAATGCCTTGCCGCCTTCCGTCAGCTTCAATTGCCTTGTTGACCGAACAACAAGTTGCGCTCCGAGATAGGCCTCAAGCTCGCTGATGTTCTTGCTTGCAGCCGCGTTGGAAAGTTTGAGTGCCTTCGCTGCACCGGAAAAGCTTCCTTCCCGCACGATGGCACAAAAAACCCGCAGAGCGGTCAGGTGATCCATATATTTTGCTTTCATCAGCCCTCAGGGCATGCGGCAAGTTATAAAGCAGGGGTGGGCAAGACAAGGTCTATCAAGCTCGCCTTCACACCCCTGTCCTACGGATCGGATGAAAAGACGCGACCACCATTTCTATTGATCCAGTCCTCTTTGCTCAAATCAATGGGCCCGCCGCACAATCACCACACATCTCCGTGACTTTCCCTGTGATGGGACTGGCGCTTCCTTTTGGTCGTGTTACTCTCACTGAATTGGAAACCGGAGCCATCAATGGTCGAACCCAAAACCAGAGATGCATCACAGCGTATCCCGACTGCCCTTGATCGCAAGGTGACGGCAGCCAAACGCGTGATCTTTCTGGAGAGGGCATGGCCACTGTTCGTGCCGCCCGCCGCCATCCTCGCGCTGTTTCTGGCTGTTTCGTGGTTTGGCCTCTGGCTTGATATGCCGCGCCCGGCACGCATTGTTGGCTCCTGCCTGTTTATCTTGGCTTTTGTTGCCTCGCTTCTGGGCTTGCGGCGGTTGCGCACCGCGCAGGCCGATGATGCGCGCGCCAGATTGGACAGGGATTCAGGCCTGCAACACAGACCCGTCGAAGCCATCAGCGACCGCCTTGCCAGCGACAGTGATCCCGAGGCACGCGCGCTCTGGGCCATGCACCAGAAGCGTGCCCGCGAATCCATCGAGAAACTGAAAGTCAAAGCGCCTGATCCTGCGATGCGAAAGCTGGATGTCCGCGCCCTGCGCTTTGCTCCGTTTATGCTGGCGTTTGCAGCTTTGTTTGTCGCTGGCCCTGATATCACGGGGCGTGTCACATCGGCTTTCCAGTGGTTTGAGCCGCCAGTGCCGCCGCCCCCGCCGCGTCTTGATGTTTGGCTTGATCCACCGTCCTACACCGGGCGTCCACCGGTGTTTCTGGCCCGCAGCCAGTCACCTGTTTCCAACGCCACGCCGCGCGGCGAGGCCGTTTCGTCTCCCATCGGGTCAGCGCTGGTTGTGCGCGCCACGCCTTCGGATGGCGTGACTGTATCTGTCACAGGTGCACTTGATGCGGCGGAAGCACCAGCCTCACCCGCAGGCACATTGGACAAGCGCTTTACCCTCAAGGGTGCTGCTGAAGTCACGGTAAAACGTGGGACCGAGACACTGGGGGTTTTCCCGCTGTCCGCCATTCCTGATCTTGCTCCCTCTATCATCCTTGGTGAGGTGAAGACCACCGATACCAAGGATGGCCTGCGCATCGGCTATACCCTGAAGGACGATTACGGAATCAAGGAAGCGGAAGCACGCTTTACGCAAATCCTGAAACCAGGTGAGCAGCCACGCCGCACATTGATGGAGCCACCCAACACGGCGCTGTCCCTGCCCTACGGCGGGCAAACCGAGATTGATGCGGAAACGATTGTTACTCTGACCGACAGTCCGTGGGCTGGTGCGCGCGTTATGCTGCAGCTCCATGCCAGGGACGATGCGGGCAACGCTGCCGAGAGCGAAAAGCGCGAGGTCACCCTGCCGCAAAAGCCGTTCTCGCAGCCGCTGGCCAAGGCGCTGGTTGAGCAACGTCGCAATCTGGTGCTCGACCCCGACCGCAAGGGCCGGGTGCAAATTGCTCTTGATGCGCTGGCAACCGAGCCAGAGCGTTTCATGTCTCGCCAGACAGGTGCATACCTCGGCCTGCATCTCGCGGCAAAACGCCTGCGGGCGGCGCGCAATGATGCCCAGCTTCTGGAAGTGGCAGACTGGCTCTGGACCATGGCGCTGGAGCTGGAAGGCGGCGGCCTGACCGATGCCGAGAAAGCCTTGCGTGAGGCGCAGGAGCGCCTGAAAGACGCACTGGAGCGCAATGCCGATGCCAACGAGATCAAGCGCCTTACAGAGGAACTGCGCCGCGCGATGGACCGTTTCATGCGCGAACTCGCGGAGCGTGCCCAGCGCGAAAATCGCAATGCCGAGAACCAGCCCAACGATCCCAACCAGCGGGTCATGCGCCCGGATGATTTCCGCAAAATGCTTGAGGAGATTGAAAAGCTGGCCCGTGAAGGCAAGCAGGCGGAAGCCCAGCAACTGCTGGAGCAACTGCGCCGCATGATGGAAAACCTGCAGGCCCAGCGCGGCCAGAGCCAACAGGGCGAGCGCCAGCGCGGCATGAATGAGAGCATGAACGAGATGGATGATATGGCCCGCGAACAGCAGCAGCTGCGCGACGAGACCTATCGTCAGGGCCAGCAGCGTCGCCGCGAAGGCCAGAATGCCGAGCGCAACCGCCAGCAGGGTCAACGCGGCCAGCAAGGCCAGCGTGGTCAACAGGGCCAGCAAGGTCAGCGCGGACAACAGCCAGGTGGTCAGGGTGAAGGCGAAGAACAGGACATGGCCGAAGGTGGCGATGGCAACGGACAGGGCCAGGGCCAAAGCCTGCAGGAGCGTCAGCAGCGCCTGCGCGAGAGATTGCAGCGCCTGCAGCGGCGTATGCAGGACCTTGGCATGGGTGGCGAAAAAGGCCTTGGTGATGCCGAGCAGTCCATGGGCGATGCCGAGCGTCAGCTGGGTCAGGGACAGGACGGCAGAGCCGTTGACAGCCAGGGCAAGGCGCTGGAAGGGCTGCGCCGCGGCATGCAGGGCATGGCCCAGCAGATGCAGCAGCAGGGCGAGGGAGACGGCACTGAATCGGCGGAAGGTGGCCCCGGCAGCGATGATCCCAACCGCCCCGGTCAGCCACGCGCCAACAGCGACAACCGCAATCAGGACCCGCTTGGCCGCGATACACGCAGCCGTGCACTGGGAGAAAACACCCGCATGCGCATGCAAGGCCATGAAGGTGGCACGGCAGGCGAACGCGCACGGCGGGTGCTGGATGAACTGCGCCGCAAGCTTGGCGAGCAGGAACGTCCGAGACTTGAGCTCGACTACTTCGAGCGGCTGCTGCCCAAGAACTGATCAACTTTGTACACAAACAAAAAGCCCCACGATCTCGGATCATGGGGCTTCTTCATAAATTCAGAAATGAAACTTTGGCTTAGCGCTTCTTGCGGGCAGCAAGACGCTGTGCCTTCCAGTCCATCTGCTCAAGAATGGCGCGGCTGACGAGATTGCTGCGTGCAGCTTCCCTTGCGGCACGTTCCGCCTCTTCCTGCGCTTCGCGTGCGGCACGCTCGGCGGCTTCGTGAGCATCCTTCTCGGCCTTGATGGCAGCGAGACGGGCAGCCTCGGCAGCGCGTTCAGCAGCCTTGGCAGCTTCGCGTTCATCACGGGCCTTCACGATTGCTGCACGCTCTTCACGGCGGGCAATGACCGCTGGATCATCCTCGGCAGGACGATTCTTGAACTTGTCGAGGAGTGCCTTCCTGGCTTCGGCCGCGGCAGTCTGCCGGTCGGCAAAATTGTTGAAGCTGAACTTTGGCAATGCTTGTCCTTTGGGGTATCAATGGTGCTATGGGATACGCCGTGCGACTTGCTGCACCAGCGCGAGTGCCTGTTAGCGCAGGAAAGTCCAAAAATCAATCCATAAGGCTGTGGAAAGACTCTGCAAGGCAGCATTGCGCTGCGCTCAGGGCCTGATCCAGAGAAATACAGGAAAACTGGCTAACGAAACCTGTTTTTCTCAAAGTGTTTTCCATCGAATCGGCGATTGAGGGATGCAGTGCTGTAGCACGCCCAGAGAGTATAACCGGGCGCTGTCCAACGCGGGACAGGAGCATAGCAGCAAAGCCAGCAAGCTCAGCACCGGCAGATTTCAGGATATGCAAGGCCTCGGCATCACCCTGTTCGGCAGCCAATCCAACAGCCATGGCCAGACGGGCAACACCTCCCCGATCAAGTGCATAAAACGCCTGCCTTACGGCGGGCCATTCAGCACTGCCACGCGGCGTTTCAAGAGCGTTGACCAGCGCTGTCCCAAGCAGGGTTTTCCACCCGCTTCCCGATTCCATATCCTCCAACCGCAGCACCCTGCGCATGGCGGTGACAGCGATCCAGTATCCACCCCCGGCATCGTCAATCACTACGCCTTTGCCACCTGCTGTCAGCAAGCTTCCATCACTCTCACGAGTGGCCGCTATGGAGCCAGTGCCAGCGTAAACCAGAATGCCGGGGTCAACCGGAAAAGCCGCCTGACAGGCCAGCGCGATATCAGGCATCAGCGCGATCTGGCTTGTGCCGAACCGCTCCTGCATCAAGCCGTGCAGCAGGCGCGATTGCTCTGTGCTGCGCGACAGGCCAGTCACGCCCGCTGTAATGCGCGACACAGGACCGGTCAGGGCACAGATTGTATCAAGCGCCCTTACGGCTTTGGCATGCACATCGGCTTGCAGGAGGTGCCCTGAAAATCCAACGGCCTCTCCACGCGCAACAACACTGCCGCCAGCATCAAGCAGGCACCAGCGCGTGGCGCTGCCACCGACATCAAGACCAAGGCAGAGATCATTATGCTTGCTCATACCCCGCTATAGCGAGGGCACAGCTGAGCTCAAAGCGCGATTCCAGCTTCCTTCAGATAGCGCGCGGCACCGGGATGCCATGGAACAACCTTGTTGTTGGGTGCATTGGCCGCTTTGGTGGATGCCCCGGCGCCGTTGGTGGCCGCTGCCAGGCCCTCCACAGTCAGAATGGACTTCGTGAGATTGTAGGCCACAGCCTCATCAAGGCCCGCATGCGCCACAATCACATTCCATGCGGCAACGGTGCTGATCAAGCCCGCCTGCCCCTTGTATGTGCCTGCAGCCACCTGACCGGCTGCGAGATAGGGGAAGCGCTTCAGCATCAACTGCACTTCATTGGCTGTGAGACCAAAGACAACGCTGTCCGTGACGTTGGCCACCCGCACCAAAGCAGGGATCGGAATGCTGGCCCCTTGCCAGAAAGCATCGATATCGCCCTTGAGGTAAGCTGCTTCCAACTCTGCCGACGTTCCGTTAACGATTGTAAGCGACAGGTTAGAGACTTCCTGCAAGCCTTTGAAGAAGGCCTCCGCCGGACCACCGGCTGGCCCCACGCCCACCTTCTTGCCTGCAAGCTGCGGCACTGACGAAATGCCAGAAGTCACCTTCGCCACGATCTGGAATGAGGTTTCATACATCGGCGCAATGGCGCGGATGTTGGTGTGCTTCTTGTCCTTGAAAGGACCAATGCCCTGAATCGCCTCGTAGGCGCTACCGATGAAAGCTGTGCCAATCCGCTGCGCAGAGCCTTCAACCATCTGAAGGTTCTCGATTGAGCCTTTGGACTGCATAACGTTGAGCATCACTTTACCCTGGGCATTGACCAGTTTGGCCACGCCCTCGCCGTAAGGCAGGAAGCCACTGCCCTGCCCGGCTGTGAAAAATTCCAGCGATGGCACCTGCGCCAAGGCAGGCAGTGCGCCAAAGCACACCGCGCCCGTTGCAGCGATACCTGAAGCTATAAACCCGCGACGATTGATCATGCCATTATCTCCCCTGTCCTGATGCGGACTGCTGTTTGCAGAGTGTCGCATTGACGGGGTTGTTTCAACCGGGATCGCATAGTTCCGCTGCATAGGCTCTATGCCTCTGGCCTATTTCGTTCACCTTAACTGCTAACGCTGAAACCAGTCTGAAATTGGTGAGAGCCGCTTTTTGAGGTATAGAAAATGTGTCCTGATTGCCTGAGGCCAACGCATGCAATGACAGGATGTTCCAATGTGGCAAGGCGAATGACAGCGCACAATCTATCCATCATTCTGATCCTGTTTACGGTGCTTACCAATGCAGCAGCCCAGATCATGCTGAAAAAAGGCATGCTTCTGCTTGGCGGCCTGAATGTGTCGGCCAACGGCTTGATCGGAACTGTCTTCTCAGTGGTGTTCAACCCCTGGGTTTTTGCCGGGCTTTGCACCTTTGTCATCAGCATGGCATCACATCTTGTTGTTCTGTCACGCGTGCAACTGTCTTTTGCCTACCCATTCCTCAGCCTCGCCTATGTGGTTGTCGCTGCCTACGCTTTCTTCGTCTTTGGCGAGGATGTTGGCCCCGCACGCATCGCCGGCATTGCGCTGATTTGTGCAGGCACCGTTTTCATATCCATGAGCTAATTGTTCGAGAGTTAAGAGGCTGACATGAGACATTTCATTATTGGCGGAGATGGTTTTGTAGGCCGTCAGCTGGCCTCTGATCTTCTGGCTGCAGGCCAGCAGGTTGTGGTGGCTGATATCAACCGCCTGCACACGCCGGAGCGCGCCAACCTGCGCTTTGTCCAGATTGATGTCCGCAACCGTACATCACTCGATGCACTGGATTTCACAGCCGACGACGTCGTTTACAACATGTCTGCCAAGATGCTGTCACCCATCGTGACCCGCGCCGAACGCCATGAATTCTTCTGGCCCGTGAATTTTCACGGTGTTGAAAACCTGCTCGACCGGATGGAGAAAACCGGTGCCAACCGTCTGGTGCAGTTCACCACGGACATGATCTACGGTCACACTCACGATATCCCCAAGCCCGAGTCTGCCCGTAAGGAGCCACTGGGCGAGTATGGCAAGTCGAAGCTCGCCACTGAACAGCTCTGCATGGAATGGCGCAAGAAGGGCTTCAACATCACCATCTTCCGTCCGCGCCTGATTATAGGTCCTGGCCGTCTTGGCATTCTCGTCAAGCTGTTCAAACTGATTGACCTGAACCTGCCCGTGCCGATGATTGGCAATGGCAAGAACCCCTATCAGTTCATATCGGTGTTTGATTGCGCTTCGGCTGCCGCTGCCGCCTGGCGCGGTGGTTTCCCCAACCGCGAATACAACCTTGGCTCAGATTCGCCGCCTGCCATCCGGCAACTGCTGGGCGATCTCATCAAGGAAGCCGGCAGCAAGTCCTTCCTGCTGCCAACACCTTCCTCGCTCGTGAAAATGACGCTGACTGCCCTTGATGCCATCAACATGCCGATCATGGATCCCGAGCAATATCTCATCGCGGATGAAACCTGCATTCTGGATACATCTGCGCTGCGCAGCGAGCTTGGCTGGAAGCCCCTTCACCGGGATGAGGACATGCTGAAAGCGGCCTACCGCGAATACCGTGCTGGCAAAACTGCTGCCTCATCCACCAAAACCCTTCACGCTGCCTGAGGAACCCGCACCATGTCCGCTGCCCTGAAAGATATGACCATGGCCACCAAAACAGCGAAGCCCAAACTGCTGTCCCTTGAGGAAACCAAGGCGCTGTCGCTGGATGCCGTCCGCAAACTATGGGTCAACCACCTCAACCCCGGCCAGCTGCACTTTCTGAAGCTGCTCGGTTTTGACCGTGTGCTGATCGATCGTGCCGAAGGGCCGTTCTACATCGATACGCAGGGCCGCAAGATTCTGGATTTCTTTGGTGGCTTTGGCTCCGTTGCCTTTGGCCACAATCATCCGCGCATCATCGCCGCCCGCAAGAAGTTTGAGGAAGAAAACCGGCAGGACATCTGCATGGCCTTCATGTCGCAATACGCCAGCGGCCTCGCAGCCAACCTCGCGGCCATTGCACCAGGTGATCTCGACATGGTGTTTCTGGGATCGTCAGGGTCCGAGGCCATGGAAGCGGCGCTTAAAATCTGCGAACAGGCTCAAGGGCCAGAGCGCGCCACCGTGCTTTATGCCGAGAACTCTTTCCACGGCAAAACCAAGGGCGTGCTCGCTGTCACCGACGGTGTGCTTTACCGCTCGCAGTTCAAATTGACCGAGAACGTCGCCAAGGTTCCGTTTGGCGATCTCGAAGCCATCCGAAAGGCGTTTGAATCAGATCCCTCCATCGGCACCATTGTGCTGGAAACCATTCAGGGCGGCGGCGGCATCAATCAGGCGCCAACCGCTTTCTGGCAGGGCCTGCGCGCGCTTTGCGACAAGCACGGCGTGCTGTGGATCGCCGATGAAGTGCAGTGCGGCATGGGCCGCTCAGGCCGGTTTTTTGCCTTTGAGCATCACGACGTGGTGCCGGACGTGACAGCGCTGGCGAAAGCGCTTGGTGGCTCCAAGACCGCCATGGCGGCAATGATCGCGCGCCGCGAGGTTTACATGAAGGCCTACGGCGTGCCGAAAAAAGCGCTGATCCACGCGCCTGCCACCTTTGGCGGAATCGGCGAAGGCTGCGCCACCGCGATTGAAGCCCTCAACATCTTGTATGACGAGAACCTGATCGACAACGCTGCTGAACAGGGCGCTTATCTGATTGAGCGGTTACAGGCGCTGGCAGTCAAATATCCCGCACTCCTGAAGGAAGTGCGCGGACAGGGCCTGATGGTCGGCATCGAGTTCAATGACATTAGCCAGACCCTGCCGTTTGGCCTGAAGCAGATGGTTGCGCTGCTGGATGACAAGCTGAAAGGCTCGCTCTGTGGTTTCGTGGGTGCGCTGATGCTGTCGCAGAAGAATGTGCTGGTGGCCTTCACGGAATACAACCGCAACGTCATCCGCCTTGAGCCACCACTGACCATTACGGCGGCGCATGTCGATATGTTTGTGGATGCCTTTGATGATCTGCTGTCACGCGGTGTTGTGGGTATCGTGAAAGACTATCTCGCCATGAAAGCGCTGGGTTAACTCCCTCTCCCCGTTAACGGTGAGAGGGCTGGGGTGAGATGAGCCATGCACCCAGTCAATCGAGGCGCGGTCTGATCCCTCCCTTTTGGGGAGGGTGGCACCGCGACAGCGGTGACGGGTGGGGCTTGCGGTCCAGCCGGATAGACCCAAAGCCCCCTCCGCTTCGCTTCGCTCAGCACCTCCCCCAAAAGGGGAGGATCAGCCCGTCATCGGATTGCGGGGAGAAGAACTCAACGACGGGCGGCGGGACCAGTGCGGCGTGGCGGCTGTTTTTTGACTGTGCGTCGACCACATGTCGGGCAATTCTCTTTTCTGACGCCGATCCCAATCCCGGGAATTGTTTTGCCAGCAAAAGCCGGTTCACTCATCGCAATGCTTGCGCCAAGGCCAGCGGCGACAACCGCTGCACCGGGCAGTGCCGTAGCACCAAAGCCTGCCAGCGCGAACGCAGCAGCAACCGCGAGGTTGCTTGTGCGTGAGAGTGATTTCCTGATTGCTGCGATCACGCCAAGGCTCCGTTTGCGTCATAATTGACAGGGTGGAGTTTGCGATTGTGCAGATGAACGGTCAATGACTGATTTTCGTTTTGACTCCCTCTCCCCGCCTGCGGGGAGAGGGCTGGGGTGAGGGGCTGGGTGATTACACTCTGAGCGAACTCACCTCGCCCCTCATCCGGCCTTCGGCCACCTTCTCCCCATTACCCAACATGGGCCTGCCCATGTTGGGCAGCTAAAGTTCCCAGATGAGGCAAGCCTCATCTGGGTTACGGGGAGAAGGACTCAACCCTACCGATGCACACCGATCTGGGCCGTCAGTCCACCATCCACAGGGATAACAGCACCCGTAATGTAAGCCGCAGCATCGGACATGAGAAACCCAACCGTCGCCGCTACTTCCTCAGGCTTGGCAAAACGCCCCGTAGGTATCTGGCTTTCCATCTTCACGCGGTAAGCCTCATAGGCGCTCATCATGTCCGTCGCGATGAAACCAGGTGCAACGTAGTTCACAGTAATTCCGCGTTTCGCTGTCTCGATGGCCAGTGTACGGCAATAGCCGAGCAGCGCCGCCTTGGAGGCCGCATAGGCCGCATTGCCCTGATTGGCCTGCAACGCCGTAACCGAACCAATGACCGTCACCCGGCCGGAGCGCGCCCGCATCATGCCGCGCGAAAGCGATTTAATCAGCCGGGTAAACGACCAGAAATTTACCTGCATCGCCGCTTCTGCCTTGGTCTGATCGAGCATCATTGACAGTGCGTCATAAGGCTGGCCTGCGTTATGCACAAAGCCATGATAGCCCGCTTCCTCGGCAGTTTTGGCAAAAGTATCGACGGCTTCCACAACCGAGAGATCGAGATGAAACGCCTTCACCACACGGCCACTCACCGAAAGTTCGGCGGCCAACGCCTCCGCCTCGCTTGCGGATGAGCGGTAGGTGAAATCGATGTCGAAGCCCTGGCCTGCAAGCTGGCGCACAATGGCTGCGCCAAGGCCCTTGCCGCCACCGGTCACCAGAATGCGTCTTGCGTCTGCCATGCGGGATCTCGCTCGTTAAACCGGCTCTGCCGTCATCACCAGACAGGTGTTCTGGCCGCCAAAACCAAAGGAGTTGGAGAGCACACTCGTCACCCGCTGGTCACGGTATGTGTTGCCCACGATGTCCACGGGAATCGCAGGATCAGGGATGTGATAGTTGATGGTGGGCGGAATGCGCCCATGCGCGATCGACAACATGGAGAACACCGCTTCCACAGCACCAGCCGCTGTCAATGTGTGCCCCACCATGGATTTGTTGGAGGTGATGGGTGGCACTTTTTCGCCAAATACAGCCTGGCAGCTCATCGCTTCCATCTTGTCGTTTTCCGGCGTGGATGTGCCATGCGCGTTGATGGTGTCGATCTGGTCAGGGCGCAGGCCCGCATCATCAAGTGCCGCCTGAATGGCACCAATGCCGCGCTTGCCATCGGGCGAGGAGCGCGTGCGGTGGAACCCGTCACCAAGCTCGCCACAGCCTGCAAGCACACCAAGAATGGCAGCACCGCGCGCAACCGCATGATCATAATCCTCGAGCACCAGCGCGCCTGCCCCCTCACCCATGACAAAGCCATCGCGGTTTTTGGAAAAGGGCTTGGAGGCTTCCTCAGGCACATCGTTGTGGGTGGTGAGCGCCGAGAGCAGCGAGAAGCGGATGAGCGCCTCCGCATGCACCGAGCCATCTGTGCCGATGCAAAGCGCTGCTGATGTCTCGCCCCGGCGGATCGCCTCGACGCCCAACTGGATGGCGGTTGCGCCCGATGAACAGGCCGTTGACAGCGAAATGGCGGAGCCTTTGGTGCCAAATTCATCGGCGATACGGTCAGCCACTGTGCCGAAAAGAAAGAGCTCGTGGTTTGCCCGGAACTTGCCGGAGGCTGCACCCTTCAGCACTTCGGTATAGGTGAGTTCGCCATTGCCACCGGCATTGGCCATGGCGGCGCGCTGCGGCCATTCCACCTCGACAGGCGGCACGGCCATGAACAGCTCTCCGGGGAAGTCCCCCTTTTTGCCAAGCGCAGATTGCGCCACCGCTTCTGTCGCAGCCAACCTTGCAAGCTCGTGCGAGATGTTGGGCGCACAGAAGGGATCCGCCACTTTCAGCGTATCAACCGTGCCGGCAATGGTGGTGCGCAGGCCTTCCGTCGGAAAGCGCGTGATGCGGTGAATGCCGCTTTTACCAGCGGTGAGAGCAGCCCAGTTGTCAGTTTTGCCCACACCAAGGGATGTGACCACACCCATGCCGGTTACGGCAACAACGGGACGTCCTGCTTTATCCAGAGTGCGCTTCATCACGCGGCCTCCACTTTCACAACGCCCTCGCCCCGGTGATGGCCCACGCTCGTCACCAATGCCGGTCCTTTGAGCTTCTGTTCTGCAAGGCCTGCTGCGGCCAGTGCCACACCAAAGGCAAACTGGGCTTCAACCGAATGGCCAATCATATCGCCGGATTGAATGACTTTTGCGCCGGGTTGTGCTGCCTGCACTGCCGCAGCTTCTTCAGCCGCCGCAATACCAAAACCAGTGTTGCCGGAAATCACGGTGGCTACGCTGCCCGACTTGGCCAGCATATCACCCATCA
Source organism: Beijerinckiaceae bacterium (assembly GCA_051649305.1). Taxonomy (GTDB): domain Bacteria; phylum Pseudomonadota; class Alphaproteobacteria; order Rhizobiales; family Beijerinckiaceae; genus JADCCX01. Next base: position 20,062 of record JBOFGV010000017.1, on the reverse strand, counting down.
CGCGGGCGACATCACCCTCTTTGCGACGGGACTGCTCCGCCAGCACCGGCGTCAGCTTGGCATAAAGCCTTGCGCCACGCGCCTCTGCATGGGCGCGGGATTCGAGCACCAGAAACACGGAGGCCGAGCCCGGCACAAAGCCGCCCCCCTTGCGGGCGAGCACCGGCACGGATGGATCACGCCAGACAGCGCCACCCATTTCATAGTTCAGGATCAGGTCTGCCCGCTCGGCATTAGTGGCACCACCCACCAGAAAGACATCGTTCTGGCCAGAGCGAATGCGCGCCTCGGCAATACGGATAGCATCCACGCCGCTTTGCTCCTCACCCATGAAGGTGCGTGAACCGCCAATGACACCGTGAACGATGGAAATGTTGCCCGCCAGCAGATTGGAAAGCTGCGCCAGAAAAAGCGTCGGGCGGATATCCGACATCAGCCGCTCGTTGAGGTAGATATCAGGCTTTGCCGCATCCCGCATGCCGGTGAGGATAGAGCCATCCACGGCATAGTCGCGCTCGCCGCCACCGCAGGCAACGATGAGATGCATCGCTCCGAGAAGATCGACATTGCCCTTGATGCCAGCATCTTCGAGTGCCGCACCGGCCGCATAGGTGCCCATGCGCTGCCATTGTTCCATCTGGCGCTGGTCGGATTTCTTAGGGATGTGCTTGTCGAGCTCCACCTTGGCGGAGGGATGGATTGCATAGGGCGCAAAGGTCTCGAGATCGACGTTTGGCGTGCAGGCATCAAGCGCTGCAACATGCGGGGCAACACCCTCGCCAAGACTGGTAACGATACCAATACCGGTAATCACAACGTCGCGGGAATTCATTATTCCTGTCACACTTCCGTCTTGTGGCCCGCTTTGCTGTTATCTTGCAGCGAAGCTCTCAAAACCGGGGTATCACGCCAGGATTTCAGAACCAAGCCCGATCCGTGTGATCTGGCTGTGCATAAGCTTCTTCATATCAGCTGGAAAAGGCGTGAGCGCAAAGCGCAGCGAGGCGCTGGCCACCATCTTGCCGTCAACACGGATTTTGGCTTTCGTCGCGGCGTAGCCGGAGCCTTCCTGATCAAACGTGGCTTCCACCTCAAGCGTCTGGCCGGGGGTGACAAAATGCCGAAAGCGGGCCTCATCAACACCCATGAGAAACGGCATGTGCGAGAGGCGGTTGAGCGCCAGCAGCAAATAGCCAGAGCCCTGCGCCATGGTTTCTGTCAGCAAGACGCCGGGAACCAGCGGATGACCTGGGAAATGGCCCTCAAACACCGGGCTTTCCATGGGCACAACAGCGCGCGAAACAAGCTTGCGTCCTTCACGGTCGAAGGACGACACCTGATCAATCATCTCGAAATATTCGAGGCGCATGCCCTGTTCCTGACGCGCGTTATCAGGCTGTCTTGGCAGCAACCAGCTCGTCGATGCGGGCGCAAAGGTTCTTCAAAACAAAGTAGTTCTCGGCAGGGGTGGTGCCTTCGTTGACTTCCTGTGTCCACTTTTCAAGCGGCATCTTGATGCCAAACTTCTTGTCAACGGCGAAAGCGATGTCGAGGAATGCGAGGGAATCAATGCCCAGATCGTTGATCGCATGGCTCTCCAGCGTGATCGTGTCACGGGCGATGTCAGCGGTATCAGCAATAATGTCGGCGACGGTGTCAAAAGTGGACATCGTGCGTCTCCTTTGGTCTCAGGTCGAAAGAACAGAAATGGTCAAGAGGCGGTCCTATACAGGACAGGCGGCTTTTGTCCAATGCTGCATAGCAACAAAAGTTCACATGTGAATGAACTAGCCTAGAACACCGGGCGCAGAAACAGGCCGGGGATGGCAAACGGCCCCACCCTCACCCGGCCGTTGTCCAGCACCAGTGGCAGGCGCATCACGCGCTCCGCACGCTGCGGGTCATTGCCCGCCTGCGGACGCCCGCCCCCAAGCAGCGCGCCAAGCAGGCCACCGCCACCACCGCCAATGCCAAATTGCCGCAATAGCGCATCCGCATTGACAAAACTGGCCTCCAGACGCCCTTCCATCCGGCGGGTGTCATCCAGCTTGAGTGTGCCTTTGGCTTCCAGACGTGGCGCGCCTTTGGTAAGCTTGAGTTGCTCCACGAGCACCGTGCCACCGTTTGCGCGCCAGTCCTCAACGGTTTTGCGCCAGTCCCGCCTGTCAAATGCAGCGAGCTTGAGCACGCGGGCATCAAGCTCTATGTCGGCAGGGTCATTGCTGTTCGAGACGATATCAAGCGGGGGAATGACCGCCTTCACCAGCTTCAGCGATGCATCATAGGCATCGGGTTGATTCGGGGTCTGCCCCTCGCGCAGGTGGAAGGCCAGGCTGTCGGCAGACACAGTCAAAGACTGCTCACCCTGAAGCTCGAAAGTTGATCGCGGGGCGTCCACTTCAACTGACAGGCGCTCCAGACGCTTCGCGTGACCACGGAAGCTGGCGCGCGCAGTTTTCCATGTGGTCGTCGTCGTGCCAATGCCTGCCTCGGCGGCCACCAGCGGCCCCTCGAACTCACCAATGATATGGGCGAGATCGAGCGCGCCAGCTGTTGTGGCAATCACGGTCAAAGCACCCAGCGAGCCACGGATGGGCCTGCCTGTGTTGGTGTCTGTGGTGAAGGTCGGCTGCTTGCAGCGCAGTTCTATGCGGAAGGGATAGCCTGAAATCGACCTGTCCGGGCACTGCCACGCACGGCCAACAGCGGCCTGTCGGATGAAGAAGCTGTCCAGCTCCTGCTCTATCCGGTGCTTGCCGTAGAACCAGATGCCTGACCAGCCAACGGCCACCAGCAAAAGGCCCACGAGCGGCAGATAGAGCATCCTGCGGCTGGTTCTGGTGGCGTTTTCATGTTGCATGTGGTTGGTCCAAATATTGCTGGTGATTGCAGACAGCAGCTATCACTGCTACCGCCAGAAACTGAAGTCTGTTTTATGCATGTCATCATGGATCACGTCGAGATCAAGGCAAAGATGCCACATTCTGTTTCCCACCCCGGAGATTTCTGGGTGTTCGGGTATGGCTCGTTGATGTGGAACCCCGGCTTTGCCTTTGCAGAGCGCCAGCCAGCCATTGCGCATGGGGTCCATCGCCGTTTGTGCGTCTATTCCACGCGCTATCGCGGCACGCCGGAAAAGCCGGGACTGGTTATGGGCTTGCTCTCGGGTGGATGCTGCCATGGCGTGGCTTTCCGGGTGCTGGCCAAGGATGCATCAGAGGCGCGCGCCTATCTGACAGCCCGTGAGCAGATATCGATGATCTATCATGAGGTGTTTCGCCCGGTGAAGTTGCGGGACGGACGCACCGTGCCCGCGCTCAGCTATGTCGTGGACCAAAAGCACAAGCAGTTTGCCGGGCGATTGTCGCGCGAAGAGCAGCTGGCGTTCGTCAAGGACAGCCAGGGCAATGCCGGGCCCAACAAGGATTATGTCTGCAACACGCTGCATTCCCTGCACGAGATCGGCGTTGATGACGACACGCTGCGCTGGCTGGCGAGGAACCTGCAATCTTCCTCTTGAAAACCCGAAGATTCTTGTTAGCCAACACACCAAACAGCTGACAGGATTCGCATTATGAGTGGTGGCCACGGACCTTCAACCGAAGGCAGCAACAAGTATGTTGCATTGCTGATTGCAGTGCTGGCGCTTTGCCTCGCCTTCTCGGAAATGCTGGGCAAGAACGCCGAAAAGACCTCGATGCAATCGAACATCGAGGCCTCCAATCTCTGGGCTTTCTTTCAGGCAAAAACCATTCGCCGCGCCTCAGCCATTCAGGCGGCTGAGACCATGGAAACGGATCTTGTTGGCCTGACAGATGAAACCCGCAAGGCCGCGCAGCAGGCGCAGATAGGCAAGTGGAAGCAGCTCGCCGTGCGGCTTGAATCCGAGCCAGAAACCAAGGAAGGCCGCAAGGAACTGATGGCCCGCGCCATCGCCGCCGAGAAGCGCCGCGATTCTGAAAACATCAAGAACGAAGGCTTTGAAATCGCCTCCGCCATCCTTCAGGTCGGCATCGTGATTGCCTCAGCAATGATCATTACAGGCGTGGCATTTCTGGCCTACATCGCCTGCGGATTTGGCGCACTCGCCATGGTCATTATGGCCATGGCGCAGTTTGCGCCGCACATGCTGCCGTTTCATTGAGGGCAGGGTTTTACCCCACCTTCACAATGGCCTCGATCTCGACCGTGATGCCGTTGGGAAGTGAGCCCATGCCAACTGCTGAACGAGCATGGCGGCCCTTTTCGCCCAGCACCGCCACAAACAGGTCCGAACAGCCGTTGATGACCTTGGGGTGATCGCCAAACTCCGGCGTGGCATTGACCATGCCAAGCACCTTGATCACCTCAACCTTATCAAGATCACCGGCAGCCTGCTTCATGGCGGCCAGCAGGCCGAGGCCTGTCAGCTTGGCGTGCTCATAGGCTTCTTCCCATGTCACGTTGAGGCCCACCTTGCCGGTCGCATTGGTGCCATCAGGACGGCGCGGCCCCTGCCCCGAGAGATAAACCATATCTCCGACGCGCTTGAAGCGCACATAGTTGGCGATGGGCGACGGCATGTCCGGCAGGACAAGACCGAGGGCTTTGAGATTGGCTTCAGCACTCATTTCTATCTCCATTTACTTGTATCGGGCAACGCCTGTTTCAAGGATCCAGCCTAAGATGCATGTAGCACGCTTCTTTGTCATAGCTTGCAAGTTTGCGATCAAGTGAACCGTCATTGACTTTGCGAAAGCCATTTCTCTCCCAGAAGCCTGCTGAGCCGTTGACAGCAACCAAAGTCATATAGCTAAAGCCCTGCAGTTTCGCCTGATATATCAGTTCTTTAACAAGCGCGCCTGCGGCTCCAGTGCCGCGCACTGCGGGCAATAATGCAAGATCGTGCAGATACCATGTGTTTGACTTCTGAGGAATTGCCCCGAGCAAATTGTTGAGCTCTGGAAGTTGCCCGAATGACCAAGGATGACTCAACACGTAGCCGAGAACTTCATTCGTTTGGCACAAAATCCGGCAGCCTATGGGTGCCAAAGCAAGCCGTTCCGCAAAAACAGCCATATCCTCTGGATAGTCTGGGTGAACTACTGAAGCAATTGCCATGACGTCTACGAGATCGGCTGGCGTCATGGCGCGCCAATGCAAGTTGGCGCTCATGGCCTCACGCCTTCAGTTTGGCGAACTTGTTACTCCGCTTGGGGTGCCACCACTTGCCTTTCAGAACAACACCCTCAGACAAAATGCGCCGGTCGCCGATCAGGTGCTCGCCCACCACATCCACATAATCATGCTTGCCTTCCTTGATGGTGAGGATGGTGGCATCACCCAGTGATCCGGGCTTCAGCGAGCCATACTCCGGCCGTTGCAGCATCATGCCGGCATTCAAAGTAGAGGCCGCCACAACGTCATACATGCTCATGCCCATGCAGAGGAACTTGGACATGGTGGTCACCTGATCAAACGCTGGACCATCAATGCACTTGATATGCACATCCGATGAAATGGTATCTGGATAGAACCCGTTAGCCAGCATGGCGCGGGCTGTCTTGAAGGCAAAAGAGCCACCGCCATGTCCGATATCAAACAGCACGCCGCGCTTGCGGGCATCCAGCACTGCATGTTTTACCGTGCCCTGCGCCGTGCAGGGCGCATTGGGGAACGGCCGGAAGGCGTGGGTGAGAATATCACCGGGGCGCAGCATCGCCAGCACCTCCTCATAGGAAGGCGGCGGATGGTCGATGTGCGCCATCAGCGGCATGCCGGTCTGCTCGGCTACCTGAAGGGCTGCATTCAATGGAGCCGTGCCCTGATGACCGGATGAGTGCCTGCCAACGCGCACTTTGATGCCGACGATCAGATCACGGTTGGCTTCGGCCACCTCGACCGCTTCCGTGGGAGCCATCATGCGGATGTCTTCGCTTTCGCCCACCATCACGGTTTTTGAAAACCCGAAGATTCCGGCGAAGGACACATGCAGATAGGCCAGAATACGCGCTTCGCTGTTCTCGATCACATGCTTGCGAAAGCCCAGCCAGTTGCCGGGCCCTGCACTGCCGGTGTCCACAGAAGTCGTGACACCTGAGGTGCGGCAGAATTCATCGGGATCAATACCCAGCGACGTGCCGCCCCAGTAGACATGGGTGTGCATGTCGATCAGCCCTGGCGTGACGATATAGCCCGAGACATCGCGCACTTCCGTGCCCGCATCCGCTTTCAGGTCAGGTTTGCAGGCCGCCACCTTGCCATTGGAAAAGGCTACGTCCATGACGCGGTCGATTTTCTGGGAAGGGTCAATCACATGCCCGCCCTTCAGAATGAGATCATAAGCCATTTCCACTCCCGTTCAGCAATTTGCACACGCCTTGTTCTGACACGCATATTGAGCGCGACTTCAGGCTGTTGGCCAGCACAGAATTACTGTTGATGCACAATTTTCAAAAATAGGTGCGATCAGAAAAGACTGTTCCGTCTTCTCGCTCCAGCTGTGTAGAAGACAGCAATGTTGATCGGAATCATCACGGGTCTTTCTGCGGGCGCTCTCTGGGGCCTCACCTTTGTCGCACCGCGCGCTGTTGTGCCCTACAGCGAAGTGGACCTCGCCATCCTGCGGTACATGGCCTTTGGCATGACCTCGCTTGTGCTGATGGCGATCCATCCGCGTTTTCGCCCCGGACCGATGACCGCCCGCACAATGCTGACCGCCTTGTGGCTGGGGCTTTCTGGCTATGTACTCTACTACATTTGCGTTGCATTCTCGGTCAGTCTGGCGGGGCCAGCCATCGCGCCGCTGGTCATCGGCGCTCTGCCGGTTGTGCTGGCGCTGTATGGCAACTGGCAGGACAAAACCGTGCAGTGGAGCCGCATCGCGCTGCCGTTGCTGCTGATCACGGCTGGGTTGGCCGTGGTCAACTGGGCCACCCTCGCGGATGCACAGACAGCGGCAGACCGCAGCAATATCCTTCTGGGCTTTTTGCTCGCACTCGGAGGACTCATTGTCTGGTTCAGCTATGCCATCGTCAATGCCAAAGCAATGCGGGCAGCAGATGCACCAAACTCCCTTGGCTGGACCAGCCTGCAGGGCCTTGGGGCCATGGCTGGCGTGTTGCCACTGGCTATTCTGGCACCTGTGATGGGCTGGAGCCACATTCCGGAACTGGGGTTTGCGGGTGCCGCCGGCACAAACCTGATCATCTGGGCGCTGGTCACAGGCGTGATTGCCTCCTGGCTGGCGCAGTATTTCTGGACAATCGCCTCCAGGCGCCTGCCACTGGCGCTGTCCGCCCAGATGATTGTTTCTGAAACACTTTTTGCTCTGCTCTACGGCTTCATTTTTGCTGGACGCTGGCCACATACTGCCGAGTGGATCGGAGCCATACTGCTGGTTGCAGGCGTATTTATCGGCGTCCAGGTCTTCTCGAAACAAGCAACGCATGGCTGATACATCGTTCACGCCCTTGTAAACTGGTTGGCGAATTCATTCCCGCGTGCTTAAAGAACGACGTACTTTTCTTTCCGCAGGAGAAAAATCTGGTTTTGCAACCAGAGGAGTGAAGACCATGAGCGAGCGTTGGACACCATCAAGCTGGAGATCGAAACCTGTTGCACAGGCTCCGTTTTATCCTGATTCTGCTGCCCTTGAGGCCGTGGAAGCACAGCTGGCGGGCTTTCCACCGCTGGTTTTTGCAGGCGAAGCGCGCAAGCTCAAACGGACGTTGGGCAAGGTCGCGGCTGGCGAACAGTTCCTTCTGCAAGGCGGCGACTGTGCTGAAAGCTTCGCGGAACACTCTGCCGATACCATCCGCGATTTCTTCCGCGTCTTCCTGCAGATGGCTGTTGTTCTCACCTATGCCGCCTCTTCCCCTGTTGTGAAGGTGGGCCGCGTTGCTGGCCAGTTCGCCAAGCCACGCTCTTCCAACACCGAGAAGCAGGGTGGCATTGAATTGCCATCATACCGTGGTGATATCATCAACGACATCAACTTCACGGAAGCTGGCCGCACACCTGATCCACAGCGCCAGCTGATGGCCTATCGCCAGTCTGCTGCCACGCTGAACCTGATCCGCGCCTTTGCAACGGGTGGCTATGCCAACCTCGACAATGCGCACAAGTGGATGCTGGGCTTTGTAAAAGACTCGCCGCAGGTGGGTCGATACCGTGAGCTGGCAGAAAAGATCACGGAATCACTCGACTTCCTGCGCGCCATTGGCATTGATCCTGAAGTGCATCCCGAGATGCGCATCACGGATTTCTACACCAGCCATGAGGCGCTGCTGCTTGGCTACGAGCAGGCGATGACCCGCGTGGATTCGACCAGCGGTGATTGGTACGCGACATCCGGACATATGATCTGGATCGGAGATCGTACGCGTCAGCTTGACCATGCGCATGTGGAATATTTCCGCGGCATCAAGAACCCGATTGGCCTGAAGTGCGGTCCTTCCCTGAAGCCGGACGAGTTGCTCAAGCTGATCGATGTGCTCAATCCTGAGAACGAAGCCGGTCGCCTGACCCTGATCTGCCGCTTCGGCTCTGACAAGGTGTTTGACAACCTGCCAGGTCTGGTGCGCGCTGTGAAGTCAGCTGGTCGTTCCGTTGTCTGGTCCTGTGATCCCATGCATGGCAACACGATCACATCGGCCAGCAACTACAAGACCCGGCCGTTCGAGCGCATCCTTGGCGAAGTGAAGAACTTCTTTGCCGTGCATGAAGGCGAAGGCACTTATGCTGGCGGCATCCATCTCGAAATGACCGGCAACAACGTGACGGAATGCACGGGCGGTGCGCGGGCCATTTCTGATGTCGATCTGGCAGACCGCTACCACACCCATTGCGATCCACGGCTGAATGCAGAACAAGCAATCGAAATGGCGTTTCTTGTGGCAGACCTCCTGAAGCGCCAGCGTGCAGCACGCGGGCCGGTCAAGCGGGTGGAAGCTGCAGAGTAGTCATTCTCCATTCGGCAATTGACTGACTCCCTATCTGCAACCGCTGGAATGCCTTTCAGCGGTTGCCACGCCAATAGCCGGGCGATAGACGAAAACAATGCAAAGGCAGCAGAAGCTGCAAATGAAAGTCACCTGATGTCGACAGTTCTTGACCGTTTCCGCAGTGGCAATGTCACTGTAGGAATAGTGGGCTTGGGATATGTAGGAATTCCGCTTGCACTGACAGCCATCCGCAGTGGCCTTAAGGTCCTTGGCATCGATATTGACAAGAACCGCGTTGCCCAGCTCAATCGCGGCGAGAGTTCAATCAAGCACATTCCTTCTGCTGATATCGCAGAGGCCGTCAAAACCGGGCAGTTCGAGGCGACAGCTGATTTTGATCGCCTTGCAGAACCGGACGCCATTCTGATTGCTGTTCCCACACCGCTGTCCAAACAGCGCGAGCCAGACCTTTCCTACGTCGTAAAAACAACCGAGGAAATCGCGAAACGCCTGCGCAAGGGCCAGCTCATTGTGCTGGAGTCAACCACCTATCCCGGCACAACCCGGGATGTCATGAAGCCAATCCTAGAACAGACGGGCCTGAAAAGCGGTGTGGATTTTTTTCTGGCCTACTCGCCGGAGCGCGAGGATCCCGGCAATCAGGATCACAAGACACGCTCCATTCCCAAGGTAGTCGGTGGAGATGGTGCGCTGGCTTTGGCGCTGGCAGATGCCCTTTACAGCCGCATCGTTGATAAAACTGTGCCTGTCTCTTCCCCCGAAACTGCTGAAGCGGTGAAACTGACAGAGAACATCTTTCGCGCCGTCAACATCGCCCTCGTCAACGAACTGAAGGGCATCTACACCGCCATGGGTGTTGACGTCTGGGAAGTGATTGAAGCTGCCAAGACCAAGCCTTTCGGATTCATGCCCTTTTATCCAGGCCCCGGCCTTGGCGGGCATTGTATCCCGATTGATCCATTTTACCTGACATGGAAAGCCCGCGAATACGACATCACGACCCGTTTCATCGAGCTGGCGGGGGAGATCAACACGCGCATGCCCTACACCGTGGTTGCAAAGCTGATTGAGGCTCTGGACAGGCGCGCCGGCAAATCCATGTCGGGTGCAAAAGTTCTTATTCTGGGCGTCGCCTATAAAAAGAATATCGACGATATGCGCGAAAGCCCCTCTCTGAAACTGATCGAGCTGATCGAGGGTCGCGGTGCTGCGGCAGATTTTCATGACCCGCATATCGCTAAAATCCCCAGGACCCGCGAACACCCTGAGCTGGCGGGCCGTCTTTCAATATCGCTGACGCCTGAGATGATCGCCAGTTATGATGCTGTGCTTATTGCAACAGACCACGACGATGTTGACTACGGTATGGTCACGCAACACGCCCGTTTGGTCATCGATACACGCAATGCAACCCAGCGCGCTGGTGTCTCGAATGACAAGGTCGTCAAGGCATAGGGCTCGCTTCAGCATCAGGCAGCAGGTTTGTCTCCCATCCCCCGCAGAAAGTTGATGATGCCTGAGAAATCATCAGCTCCGTGGCCTGCTGCCTGAAACAGGGCATAGATTTGCGCAGCTGATGCGCCGAGTGGCGTCGCAGCACCGGCTGACAACGCAGCCTCCTGGCTGAGCTTCATGTCTTTCAACATCAGATCAGCTGCAAAACCCGGCTTATATCCGTTGTTGGCAGGTGATGTCGGCACGGGGCCTGGAACCGGGCAATAGGTTGTGAGTGACCAGCACTGGCCGGAAGATGTGGAGGCCACATCAAACAGCGCCTGATGCGAAAGACCGAGTTTTTCGGCAAGCACAAAAGCTTCGCCAACGCCGATCATGGAAATGCCAAGGATCATGTTGTTGCAGATCTTGGCGGCCTGTCCTGCGCCAGCTGCACCGCAATGCACGACCTTGCGGCCCATGGCTTCAAGAATGGCCTTGCCCGACGCAAAGGCCGCGTCGCTGCCCCCCACCATGAAGGTGAGGGTTGCGCCCTTGGCACCGCCTGTACCACCGGACACCGGTGCATCCAGCGACTGCACATTGGCAGCCTTGGCGAGCGCATGCACAGCACGGGCGCTGTCCACATCAATGGTGGAGCAATCAATGAACAGGGCGTTCTTGCGGGCTTGCGGCAAAAGATCAGCCCAGACGCTTCTGACATGCTTGCCAGCTGGCAGCATGGTGATGACCACATCGGCAGCTTTGACCGCTTCCGCTGCTGTTGCGGCAATGCCAACACCATCAACCTGCGCTGCGGCACAGGACGCAGCCGAGAGATCAAACCCCGTGACAGCATGTCCGGCTTTGACGAGATTGGCAGCCATGGGACCACCCATGTTGCCCAGACCAATAAAGGCGATTGCAGTCACGATAGTGCTCCCGTTTTTGTTTTTATGACGCTGCCACAAGCAGCAGCCCGACGCCAGCCACCACCATCAGCATGCCAGCATATTCGCGCATGGATGTCTCGTGCGCAAACAGCTTGCGTGAAACGATCTGCGCAAAAAACACTTCAACAAGCGCCAATGTGCGCACATTGGCAGCGGATGTGAGCGCAAAGCCGAGGAACCAGAACTGCGATGCCAGCGCGCCCAGAAACCCTGCCCCCAGTGATTGCCGCCAGACCTTGAAGCTGCGCGACAGCGCACCCCGATCAAGCAGCAGCATATAGACCAGCAGCAAGGCACTCTGAATGGCCAGACCCAGCACCAGAATGGTGGAGGCCCGCATGACAAAGCCGCCCGATGGCAAGGCCAGAATAGCGCCACGAAAGGCAACAGCCGATAGGCCAAAGCAAGCACCAGCCGCAATGCCTGTCAGCGCAGGTTTGGCTTCAACCAGCATGGCTTTCATCGCTTCCGGCTTCAGGCTCATCACCAGCACGCCGACTGTGGCAATGACTATACCAGTCAGCTTGGGAAGCGTCAGCACATCCCCCAGAAGGGCCAGGCCGACAATGGCCGTCAGCACAGGCTCGGTTTTGATGTAAGCGGTGGTGACAGCAAAGGACCGGGCTTTCATCGCGGTCAGCATGAGCGCTGTAGCGACGATCTGCGCCACGGCACCGGCAAGGGCAAACAGCAGTGCGGGCGTTGTCAGGGCAGGCAGTGCCTCGCCCGAGATAACAACCACCAGCATCAGGAAAAGGATGGCAAAGGGCAGTCCGTAGATGAAACGCACCTGCGTTGCCCCTGTGGTGCCAATCGTTTCCGTCAGCGCACGCTGCGTAGCGTTGCGGGCGGTTTGTGCAGCAGCCGCGATGATGGTGATGGGAACCCAAAGCATTGTGAGGCAAAATCCGAAAAAGCGACGATTGCGGGACTCAATCGACCTATCTGACACATTTGCGCCGCACTCAGCCGGAAATCCAGACAGAACTTCGCGCAAACCCTTCCCATTCACCCGCGACGCATGTACCTAGGGGCAAATCAGCTTGCTTCGTCTGGCTTTCTTGGCTTCGTCTCGCTCTCTTGCTCGCAACGACCGGATTCAATTTTGATTTTTCGCTTTCACAGACACACGAAAAAACTGGCATCCTCTCTGCTGTTGATGGCTGGCCTTTCCGTGAGTGCCGCCATGGCGCAGTCCCCCGTGCTCGTCATTGATGCATCCACCGGGCAGGTGCTGATTTCCGAGGATGCAACACGGCCCTGGAACCCGGCTTCCACCACCAAAATGATGACAGCCTATGTTGCCATGCGCGCGGTCAAATCCGGCATGGCAACCATGGATACGCCGTTGATTGCGTCTGCGGTTGCGGCAGGCCAGAAGCCAAGCAAGATCGGCATTCGCCCCGGCCAGATGATCACGCTGGATGCCGCGATCAAGATCATCATGGTTAAGTCGGCCAACGATGTCGCGGTTGTCATTGCCGAAGGTATCGGTGGTTCTGTCAGCAACTTCTCTGCCATGATGAACGCCGAGGCGCGTCGCCTTGGCATGAACGAATCCCGCTTTATGAACCCGCATGGCTTCCACGCAGATGGCCATCAGACCTCGGCCCGCGACCTCGCCATTCTGGCCCGCGCGATGCTGACGGATTTTCCGGAGTACTCCGACTACTGGGGCATTGGTGCTGTGCAGCTTGGCAACAAGGTGATGAACAACACCAATGGTCTGATTGGCCGCTATGCCGGTGCAACCGGGTTCAAGACAGGCTTCGTCTGTGCCTCCGGTTTCAACCTCGTGTCCATGGCAACACGCGGCGGGCGCACGCTGATTGCGGTTGTGCTGGGTGCCAGCTCAGGCGGAGACCGTGTCATTCGTTCTGCCCAGCTGCTGGATCAGGGTTTTGGCACCTGGGGTGGCAACGGCCAGATGCTGCGTAACATGCCGTCCTCCGGCTATTCATCTGCACCCAACATGCGCGGGCAGATATGCTCCGGCCGCAGGCGTGGTGTCGTGCTGGCTGATGATTCTGATTACGGCGGCTCGATCTTTGCTGACAGCGCCAGCGGTGACAGCATGGGTGCGGGATCACCCCTTGCGTTCTTCAGTCAGAGCTCCAGCACCCCGCAGCGCGGTTACGGCGTGCGCGGCAGCGGACGTGGATTGCTGGGACCACGCACCGGTATCGTGCCCATAGCCGTCAGCCTTGGCCGCGCACCGGGCAGCACAGCTGTTGCCATGGGACCGGGCGGACGCCGCATTGCACCGGAAACAGCGCAGGCTGCAGCGCCAGCAAGGACCATGCAAGGCAGCATTCCGGCATCAGCCTCCGCACTGACTGCGACAGGTTTGCGCGGCCCGACATCAGGTGGCGCTCCCGGCCTCGACAGAATGCCCGCGGAAAGACCGGGAGCCGCAGCAGCCATCCGTCCTGCGACCGCTCCCACTAACACACAGCAGGCCCGCACAGCACCACGGCCACAACAGGCTGATGATGACGAAGCTGTTGCAGCGCCTCTGCAATTGCCCGGCGTGATCACATCCGGCCCGCGCCCGTCAGCAGCAGCAGGCATTCGTACACGTCAGGCAGCAGTGCCTCAGCAGCCAGCACAGACTCAATCGGCAGCTGACAAAAAGCGTACAGCCCAACCCGCAAAGGCAGCTGCGCCAAAAGCAGCTGCACCCAAAACAGCAGCTGCAAAAGCAACTGGTCCTAAAGCCACACCTCCAAAAGCCAAAAAGAAGGTTGCTGAGGACGACGAATGACAACACCGGCTCATCCGTTGCTTGGGGGAGCAGCGGCACTGGTGGGGGCCATTTCCTACGGCATCAACATACCGGCAGCCCGAGTGGCGGGACAGGCTGGCATCAACGGCAGCAATCTGGCTTTTCAACGCGGAATTGTGCTGATAGCGATCCTTGCGCTGGTTATCCTGGCGCTTGGCAAGTCGTTCCGCATGGACCGGGGTGAAGAAAAGCGGATCATCAGCCTTGGACTACTCGCGGGCCTCACGGGCGTTTGCTATCTCTCGTCGCTGACGTATGTGCCTGTCGCAATTGCCGTCACGGTTTTCTACACCTTCCCGCTGGTGCTGATCCTGATTGGCCCATTCACCGGCAAAGGCCCCATCACGCCCTCAAGGCTTGTGGCGTTCATTGTTGCCTTCTCTGGCATCGTGCTGTGCGTTGGGCCAAGTGCGGCAGGATTGGACTGGCGCGGTGTGGCGCTTGCCTTCATGGCTAGTCTTTCCTGTGCGGCGCTGTTCCACGGAACCGCTGACGCGAAGCAGGACAGATTGACCCTGATGTTCTGGATGCAGGTGTTTGCGCAGCTGATCATTGTGCCTGTTGCCCTGGCAACAGGCGTCGTTGGTTTCCAGTTGATCACAGCCAACTGGCTCCCTATCGTCATATCAGCTCTCGGGTTCTACATCGGCTTTGCAGGACAGATTGTAGCAGGTGGCCTGCTGCGGCCTGCCACTGTCGGCTTGCTGTTCCTGCTGGAGCCGATTGTCGCCATACTCTCGGCAGCCGTCTTCATGGACGAGCGGCTGGCCATGCTTCAGTACATCGGTATCACGCTTGTGATCAGCGGCCTTGCTCTCGACGTCTGGATGCAGAGCCGATCCGGTACTACTTGAACTTTTCATGAGCTATGTACCCAAAGGGCCCGTGCCGCCCATCCCCCTCACTGTCATCACCGGGTTCCTGGGGGCTGGTAAAACCACCCTGCTCAACCACTTGCTGAAAGACCCTGCCCTTTCCGACACTGTCGTCATCGTCAACGAGTTCGGCGAAATCGGTCTGGATCATCTCCTGATGGAATCGGTCAGCGACGGCATGGTGCTGATGCAATCCGGCTGCCTTTGCTGCACCATTCGCGGCGACCTCGTGAACACGCTGGAAGACTTGCTGCGGCGGCGGGACAACAGCCGCATGATGCTGTTCCAGCGGGCCATCATTGAGACAACAGGGCTTGCTGATCCCGCACCCATTTTGCAAACGATCATGGGCCACCCCTATCTTGGTCTGCGCTATCAACTGGAAGGTGTGGTGACGTTGATCGATTCTGTCAACGGCATGGCGACGTTGGACAACCAACCCGAAGCCATGCGGCAGGCAGCAGTGGCAGACCGGTTGGTGCTCACAAAAACAGATTTGCCTCAGGTTAACGAGGAGAGCGTCGCTGCCCTGCGCGCGCGCCTGAAGGCGCTGAACCCGGCTGCATCACTCATTTCCGTTGCAGAAGCGACAGCCGCCAACCTGCTGGACTGCGGCCTCTATGATCCCGCCAGCAAGACGCCGGATATCCAGCGCTGGCTACAGGACGAAGCCGTGCTGATCAGTATGGGTCGCAACGCGCACCGCCATTCTGACGGCACTGTGCACATCGACAGCGATGAGCGAGGCGCATCAGCCGAGGCGCGTGGACAGGATGTGGCCGACATCAACCGTCACGACAGCTCCATTCGCGCCCATGCACTTTCCACAGACAAAGCAATTGCGGCTGAAAGCTTCGCGCTGTTTCAGGAACTGCTGCGCTCCGCCCACGGCCCAAAGCTTTTGCGCCTCAAGGCCATCGTCAAAATTGCAGAAAATCCTGACAAACCTGTCATCATCCACGGCGTACAGCATGTGTTTCACCCGCCTGTGATTCTGGATAAATGGCCGGATGATGATCGCCGCACGCGCATGGTGTTTATCACGAAGGATCTTGATCCGGCATTTATTGAAGGCCTGTGGCAGGCCTTTCTGGGTGCGGCAGACTGATCAGCCGACAAAGATTCAACACATTTTCTGTTTGGAATTGGTATCGTGACAGAGGACATCGGGTGCCCGATGAAAAAGCCATGCCAACAACCGCCTATGCCCGCCTTGAACAGTTCCGCATCGACATCGAAAAACTGATGGCAGAGAAAGAGATAGCTGAAACCAACAGCGATCCAGAGACCCCAACCGGGGAACAGGAAAGTGCAAATCCGAACGAATATCCAGGCGGGACCGCGCAGGACGCAGCCATTGAGACGCTCGGCAAGAATCTTTTCAAGTCGCTTGATGATGCTCTTGCTGTCTTGAACTGAAGCCAACGCCACACAGCGCGCTCACGCAAATGACATTTGCGAGTGATTGACCACGCAGGCATCACCCGATCATTGAATTGTAGACAACAGGTGATCAAGTGAACCGACGCAATCTTGTTCTTGGTGCTTTGGCGATTGGTGCCGGTGGTTTGGTCTATTTTACCTTCGGCATGCGCCGGAGTGCGGCGGGACCTATCCATATCGATTCCACCACGTTTGCAGCTGGCGGGCGTGATGTCGTGGCTTACTTCAAGCTACCGAATGCCGGTAATCAGACCCGCGGCGTTCCCGGAAGTCGCCGTTTTACGACAAACTGGAACGGAGCAACATTCGCTTTTGCCAGCGCAGAAAACCGCGATCTGTTCGTGGCCAATCCCATGCACTTCGCGCCGCAATTCGATGGCCATTGCGCCTGGGCCGCAGGCCAGGGATACAAGGCACCGGGTAGCCCCGATGTCTGGTCTATCATCGACGGCAAGCTCTATCTCAACTATTCGCATGAGGTTCGCGGGCGCTGGGAAAAGGGCATGACGCAGCAGATTGCGGCTGCCAACACCAACTGGATCAAGCTGGGTAAAGAGCTCGGAACAACCGGCGATGCGGAAGACTACACGCCCTCAGCCGCGCCAGTTCAATAACTCACATATGGATCGCGCGCTTGTCCACGGCGAGCGCGGCTTCCTTCACCGCTTCTGACATCGTCGGATGCGCATGGCAGGTGCGGGCGAGATCTTCTGACGAACCGCCAAATTCCATCAGCACGCCCACCTCGTGGATGAGATCACCTGCGCCTGCACCAATGATATGGGCACCAACAACGCGGTCGGTGGCGGCATCTGCCAGCACTTTCACAAAGCCATCCATCGCGCGGTTGGCGCGGGCGCGACCATTGGCGGTGAAGGGAAACTTGCCAACCTTGTAGGCCGTGCCTGCGGCCTTCAGCTCTTCCTCTGTCTTGCCGATAGAAGCGACTTCCGGCCAGGTGTAGACCACGCCGGGAATGCAGTCGTAGTTGATGTGCGGCTTCTGGCCCGCCAGAATTTCCGCAACCGCCACGCCCTCATCCTCAGCCTTATGGGCAAGCATCGGCCCACGCACCACATCGCCGATGGCATAGATGCCGGGCACGCTTGAAGCAAAGTGATCGTTGATCACCACCCGCCCGCGCTCCATGGCGACGCCTGCGCCCTCAAGGCCGAGATTATCCGTGTAGGGACGACGACCCGTTGCCACCAGCACCACATCAGCATCCAGCGTTTCAGCCGCACCGCCTGCAACAGGCTCGAAGGTTACGGTTGCACCCTTCTTGCCCTTGGCGACTGCTGTCACCTTGGATGACAGCTTGAATGTCACGCCCTGCTTCTGCTGTATGCGCAGGAAGCTCTTGGCAATCTCATCGTCCATGCCGGGCAGGATGCGGTCGAGGTATTCCACAACGACAACCTCTGAACCCAGACGACGCCACACCGAGCCAAGCTCAAGGCCGATGACGCCACCGCCGATAACCACCAATTTGGCGGGAACCTTTTCCAGCTCAAGTGCGCCGGTGGAGGAGACAACAACCTTCTCGTCAAAATCGATCTTCACGCCGGGTGGCGAAGCGATATCCGAGCCGGTGGCAATGACGATGTTCTTGGTTTCAAGCACTGTGACTGTGCCATCAGCCGCTGTGACCTCAACCTTGCCAGCGGCCAAAATCTTGCCGTGGCCCTTGTGTGCCTCAACCTTGTTCTTCTTCAGCAGGAACTCGACACCTTTGACGTTAGCATCCACCGTATCCTGCTTGTGGCCCATCATAGCCTTCAGGTTGAGCTTGGGCTTGCTGACCTCGATACCCAGAGCCGCAAAGCCATGGCCGGCTTCATCAAAGAGTTCCGATGCATGCAGCAGTGCCTTGGAAGGAATGCAACCAATGTTGAGGCAGGTACCGCCTAAGGTTTTCATCTTCTCGACGATGGCCGTCTTGAGGCCAAGCTGGGCCGCACGGATGGCGCAGACATAACCGCCGGGGCCGGAGCCGATGACAATGAGATCGTAGGACATGGGGTGAAACTCCTTCAAACGTATACCGTGGCACCGGGCCTTCCTTCTCCCCTTGCGGGAGAAGGTGTCATGCAACGCATGACGGATGAGGGGTTAAGCGGGTTCATATGCAATAACCCCTCACCCGACCGCTTCGCGGCCACCCTCTCCCGCAAGGGGAGAGGGGTTTTCCCTCACAAATCCATCACCAACCGCGCCGGATCTTCAAGGCTCTCTTTCACGCGCACGAGGAAGGTCACGGCTTCCTTGCCGTCGACAATCCGGTGATCGTAGCTGAGGGCAAGATACATCATCGGGCGCACAACGACCTGACCGCCGACAACCATCGGGCGCTCCTGAATCTTGTGCATGCCCAGAATGCCGGACTGCGGTGCATTGAGGATAGGCGTCGACATCAGTGAACCATAGATGCCACCATTGGTGATGGTGAAAGTGCCGCCCTGCATTTCTGCGACCGTGAGCTGGCCATCGCGTGCGCGCTTGCCATAACCTGCAATCGTCTTCTCGATGTCAGCAATCGACAGCTGGTCCGCATCACGCACCACAGGAACCACAAGGCCCTTTTCGGTGCCGACGGCGATGCCGACATGGTAGTAGTTCTTGTAGACGAGATCTGTGCCGTCGATCTCACCGTTGACGCCGGGGAGTTCCTTCAGCGCCTGAACGCAGGCCTTCACGAAGAAGCCCATGAAGCCAAGCTTGGTGCCGTGCTTCTTCTCGAACACATCCTTGTACTTGGTCCGCAGCGCCATCACCTCGGTCATGTCCACCTCGTTGAAGGTGGTGAGCATGGCGGCGGTGTTCTGCGCATCCTTCAGGCGGCGCGCGATGGTCTGGCGCAATTTGGTCATCTTCACGCGCTCTTCGCGTGAGGCATCATCAAGGGCCACAGGCGCGCGGGGTGCAGCAGCCACTGGCGCAGGAGCGGCGGCTGGAGCAGCAGCACCCTTGGCGACAGCAGCCATCACGTCTTCTTTCAGCACCTGACCACGCTTGCCGGAGCCTGTCTCAACCGAAACGCCGGTTTCAGCCATCATCTTGGCGGCTGACGGAGCAGCAGGCATTGAGGTTGCAGCGGCGGCAACGGGGGCGACCACAGGAGCAGCAGCCTTGGGAGCCGCAGCAGGAGCAGGCGCAGCGCCTGCGGCACCGGCAGTGATCTGACCCAGAAGAGCGCCGACGCCAACCGTTGCGCCGTCAGCGGCCACGATCTCGGCCAGCACGCCAGCTTCCGGCGCATTGACCTCCAGCGTCACCTTGTCGGTTTCAAGTTCCAGCAGCGGCTCGTCTTTCTTGACGGCCTCGCCGGGCTTCTTGAACCACTTGCCAATGGTCGCTTCCGATACAGACTCACCCAGTGTGGGCACGCGGATCTCGGTCATTCTTCTCTCCTGTCGTCCCGTACGCAACGCATCATGCAATGGTGCGTTGCAGATACGGGATCATCTCAATCACAATTTCCAACCCGATCCCGTGTCTGCCGAGCAGCATTGGAATGCTGCACAGCGCACGGGATGACACTTATCCCGCAAACGCTTCGTCAAGAAACGCCTTCAGCTGCGCCTGATGGCGCGACATCAAACCTGTAGCGGTCGCTGCTGCAGCCAC
>JBOFGV010000016.1:0-37883 GCA_051649305.1 Beijerinckiaceae bacterium | reverse complement strand
GGCAAGGGACGCCCGAAGCGCGGACCTGACAGCGAGATGGAACCGCAGCCACAGGCTTGATTGAAACGCTCCTTCAGCGGACGTTAACCAATCTTAATGCTACACCAAGAAACGTGAGGCGAAAGCTTCACGTTTCGTTTATAGAGATACCTCCTTCAAAGTCTGAGGCAAAAAGACAACAGGGGCTTTTATGGCGCGGCGATTTTTCGGCACCGACGGTATTCGGGGTCGAGCCAATGGCGTAATTACGCCAGAACTGGCTCTCAAAGTTGGTCAGGCGACTGGAATCGTATTCCAGCGCGGTGATCACAGGCACCGTGTGGTCATCGGCAAGGATACCCGTCTTTCCGGCTACATGATTGAAACAGCGCTGACCGCTGGCTTTCTCTCTGTGGGTATGGATGTTCTGGTGCTTGGACCGATGCCGACCCCGGCCATCGCCATGCTGACGCGCTCCATGCGCGCTGATCTCGGCGTGATGATTTCCGCCTCTCATAACCTTTATGAAGACAACGGCATCAAGCTCTTTGGCCCCGATGGCTACAAGCTGAACGATGAGATCGAGGCCGAGATCGAGGCTCTGCTTGAAAGCGATCTGATGTCGCAGCTTGCCAAATCGCCTGATCTTGGCCGCGCCAAGCGCGTTGAATCCGTTCATGCGCGTTACATCGAATTTGCCAAGCGGACCATGCCGCGCAACATGTCGCTGGATGGCATGCGCATCGTGGTCGATTGCGCCAACGGTGCTGGCTACAAGGTGGCCCCGGAAGCGCTGTGGGAACTCGGTGCCGAAGTCATCACCATGGGTGTCGAGCCAGATGGCTTCAACATCAACCGCAATGTCGGTTCTACATCACCCGATGCCCTGATCCGCCGGGTGCGTGAGATGCGCGCTGATGTGGGCATTGCACTCGACGGAGATGCTGACCGTGTTCTGATCGTTGATGAAAAAGGCCAGGCTGTTGATGGTGACCAGTTGATGGCCGTTGTGGCTGAGAGCTGGCACGAGGATGGACGCCTGTCCCAGCCGGGCATAGTGGCGACCATCATGTCCAACCTTGGCCTTGAACGCCATTTGCAGTCTGTCGGCCTGTCGCTGGCACGCACTGCCGTTGGTGACCGCTATGTGCTGGAATACATGCGCGAGCATGGCTTCAATGTTGGTGGAGAGCAATCCGGCCACATCATCATGTCGGACTATTCCACCACGGGCGACGGTTTGATTGCGGCCCTTCAGGTGCTTGCCTGTGTCCGCAAGGAAAACCGCACGGTTTCAGAGGTCTGCCACCGGTTTGAACCGCTGCCGCAGATTTTGAAGAATGTGCGCTATCGCAAGGGTCAGCCTCTCGCCGAGGACAGGGTGGTCAGCGCCATCGAGGACGCCCGCAAGCGCCTTGGAAACACCGGCCGTCTGGTCATCCGTCCATCAGGCACAGAACCTGTTATCCGGGTTATGGCCGAAGGCGATGACCGTGACCTTGTCGAGCGTGTGGTGGATGACGTTGTTGACGTCATTACGCTGGCGGCAGCCTGATCAGTCCTTGAAGGACGCAAACCAGCGTTGACATTGCAGGCTGATACGTTGATGACCCCGGTCTCGACTGTCTGTCCCTAACCCCTGTTGATGCCCTTGCTGCCCAGCTTTCTCAACCGCAATTACAAGAAAATCCTGATCATCCTGCATGATCTGGTGATGACGGCTGCCGCTGTGCTGGTGAGCCTCGGCTTGCGTTTTGAAGATGTGGTTCTGGCGGATCGCCTGCGTTTCTGGCGCTTTATCCTGCCTTTTGTCGCGCTGGCCGGATTGGTGTATCTTTTCTTCCGCCTGTACCAATCCAAATGGCGGTTTGCTTCGCTTATTGACCTGATCAGCATCGCCAAGGCTTCTGCAGTTCTCGCACTGGTCATGCTGGTGGTGGACTATGTGGTGCTCGCGCAGAACCTTTATGGCGGGTACTTCTTCGGGCGACAGACCATCGCTATCTATTTCGTGGTCCAGATGGCCTTTCTGGGCGGACCGCGCATTCTTTATCGATACTGGAAGGACAGCCGTGCCAAAGCCTCCACGGACCGCAGGGATGCACCGCCGGTGCTGTTGCTGGGTCGCCCGTCTGATGTCGAGGTGTTGCTGCGCGGCATAGAAACCGGCGCTATCCGCAACATGCGACCCGTCGGTATCCTTAGCCCGCGGGAAGTGGATCTGGGACAGGTTATCCGCGGCGTAAAGGTGCTTGGTACATTTGCTGATCTTGAAAGCGAAGTTGAACTTGCGGAAGCTCGCAGTGAAGCCATCCGCCGGTTGGTGATGACACCTGCTGCCCTTGCGCCAGAGGTGGAACCCGAGAAGGTGCTCGACAAAGCAAGGCGCCTCGGCATTTCAGTGCTGCGCATGCAGTCTCTGGAAGGGGCAGCACCCGGCGCGCTGGCTCCCGTTGAAATCGAGGACCTGCTGCTCAGGCCAAGCCACCGGATTGACGGCGAGCGTGTAGCGGCATTTGTGCAGGGCAAGCGCTGCGTGGTGACAGGCGGTGGCGGCTCAATTGGTGGCGAAATCTGCCGTCGGTTGAAGAACTATGGCGCATCAGCCATCCTCATCATCGAGAATTCGGAACTCGCGCTCCATGCCATCACCGAGGATCTCTCGCGTGAGGCAGGCGATGCCGCGATATCCGGCAACATCGCCGATGTGCGCGACAGCCAGCGCCTGACCTTGATCATGTCTACTTTCAAGCCTGATATCGTGTTTCATGCCGCTGCCCTGAAGCATGTGCCCTATCTGGAGCAGGACTGGACGGAGGGTGTCAAAACCAATGTCTTTGGCTCTGTCGCAACCGCAGAAGCGGCGATTGCAGCGGGTGCAGCCTGCATGGTGATGATCTCGACCGACAAGGCGATCCAGCCCGTATCGATGCTGGGCGCCACCAAGCGCTTTGCCGAAATGGCAACCGAAGCGCTGGACCGTGCACCGAACAAGACACGGCTGATATCCGTTCGCTTTGGCAATGTGCTGGGTTCTAACGGCTCGGTTGTGCCCAAATTCAAGGCGCAGATTGCCCATGGCGGGCCGGTGACGGTCACGCATCCCGATATGATCCGCTATTTCATGACGGTGCGGGAGGCGTGTGATCTGGTGCTGACAGCGGCCTCGCATGCAGGCGAAACCGCGAAGAACGCCGATGCGCCCTCTGTTTATGTGCTCAAAATGGGCCAGCCCGTGAAAATTCTTGATCTGGCTGAGCGCATGATCCGTCTGTCGGGATTGGAGCCCGGACGCGATATCGAGATCAATTTTTCAGGCGTGCGCCCAGGCGAGCGGCTGCATGAAATCCTGTTTGATGATGATGAGCCGATGGTGGAAACCGGGCTTGATGGTGTGATGGCGGCGCAGACCCATGCTGAGCCACAGCAGAAAATCACGGAATGGATGGACGGATTGAAGGCGGCGTTGAAGAAGAGCGATCTCGCAGCCGCCAATGCGATTTTTACGACAGCTATTTCTGACTACCGGCCGGGTGGCGACAAGGACAGTATCGCGCCGAAGTAGGCTTGTTTCATTTTCAGGATTTCAAAGGGCTTGACCTGAAACTGATCAACCCCTTCGCGCCTTAACCTTCAAGCTGATTTACTTCGCCAGCAACGCCGCAATCTCGCGCTTGGCATCATCCGCCAGATCCTTGCGGGACAGGGCATAGGCCACCGTCGCCTGCAGGTAGCCTATCTTCGAGCCGCAGTCATAGGTGATGCCATTATAGGTCATGGAGCTGAACTGCTGCTTCTTCATCAGCTTCACCATGCCATCCGTCAGCTGGATTTCGCCGCCTGCACCACGCTCGCCCTTTTCCAGAATCTTGAAGATTTCCGGCTGCAAAATGTAGCGGCCCGTGATGTAGAGGTTGGAAGGAGCCGTGCCCTTCGGTGGCTTTTCCACCATCTCGCTGATCTTGTAGCCTTGCTTCGCGACCTGCTTGCCAATACCGACAATGCCATACTGATGGGCGAGGGCAGGGTCGCATTCCTCAACCGCTACCACATTGCCACCAGCAGCCTTGTAGACATCCATGCACTGCTTCATGCAGCCGGTTTTGCCGATGGTGATCATATCAGGCAGCAGCACGGCGAAGGGTTCATCGCCAATGATATCACGTGCACACCAGACAGCATGGCCAAGGCCCAGAGGCTCCTGCTGGCGGGTGAAGGAGGTTTCGCCGGCACCGGGGCGATCTGCCTTCAATTGCGCCAGGATTTCCAATTTGCCGCGCTTCTGGAGGGAATCTTCCAGCTCATAGGCCATATCAAAATGGTCCTCGATGACCTGCTTGTTGCGGCCCGTCACGAAAACAAAATGCTCGATGCCAGCCTCGCGCGCCTCTTCCATCACCACCTGCAGCACGGGCTTGTCGACCAGCGTCAGCATTTCCTTGGGGATCGATTTGGTGGCCGGCAAAACACGCGTGCCAAGACCGGCGACAGGGAAGATTGCTTTGCGAACGCGCTGGGGCTTTGAAGAGGTGACCATGGTCAGACAATCCGGATGATGGCCTGCACAAGGCCGTGGGAAGGAACTCTCGCGCTCAATAACCTGCGCAGTCTTAACGCCACTTGAACCTAATGCGATTATGCAAAGTGGCAAGATGGTTCGAAACACACAATCAGAGGTCATCCAATGACAGTGCTTGTCACAGGCGGAGCAGGCTATATCGGCAGCCACATGGTGCTCGAACTGCTGGATCGCGGCGAAAAGGTCGTGATTCTGGATAATCTCTCTACTGGTTTTGAGTGGGTGGTGCCTGAGGGCGTGCCGCTGTTTGTGGGCGAAACCGGCAATCAGGCGCTGGTCTCAGCCATTCTGAAAGCGCATGAAATCGAATCGATCATCCATTTCGCGGCGTCGATTGTGGTGCCGGATTCAGTTTCCGATCCTCTGAGCTACTATCTCAACAACACAGTCAACTCCCGCGCCATGCTGGAAGCGGCAGTCAAGTGCGGCGTGAAGAACATCATCTTTTCATCAACCGCTGCTGTGTATGGCACGCCGGACAAGATGCCGATTGAGGAAGACGACCGGATGAACCCCGAGTCGCCCTACGGCATGTCGAAACTGATGACCGAGGTGATGCTGCGACACACCTCCGAGGCTCACGGGTTAAAGCACGTCATCCTGCGCTACTTCAACGTGGCGGGCGCAGACCCACGCCAACGCACCGGACAGTCCTCTGCGCGCGCCACGCATCTCATCAAGGTGGCAGCAGAAGCGGTCACCGGCAAACGTGACGGCATGAGCGTCTTCGGCACGGACTACGCCACACCGGATGGCACCTGCCTGCGTGATTACATTCATGTCAGCGATCTTGCGCGGGCCCATTCAGCGGCCCTTGATCATCTCAGAGGCGGTGGCGCCAACGGCACATTCAATTGTGGCTATGGCCGTGGCTTCTCGGTGTTTGAGGTCATCAACATGGTGAAGAAGGTTTCGGGCAAGGACTTCCCGGTGGCGATTTCGCCGCGCCGCGCCGGTGATCCCGCCGGTCTGGTGGCGGATAACAGCCGCATCCGCTCAACGCTCAACTGGACACCGCAGCTCGATGATCTCGAGACCATCGTGCGGCATGCATTGACATGGGAAGAGAAGTTGAAGACGAGGAACAGATGATCTTGTTATTCCCGACCATGTCCGGCACAGCCGGATCACGAGATCGGGAATCCAGCGCAAAATGTCTTCTTCAAAAGATCTTTTGACGCCTTCGGCGAACCATTGTGCTGGATCCCGGCAATTAATTAAGAGTCTTCGGATGCAGCTGCGCTGCACCTTGTCCGGGATGACATGCCTCTACCCCCGCACCACCCGCGTCAAATGCCCCATCTTGCGGCCGGGGCGGGCCTCGCCCTTGCCGTAGAGATGCAATTGCGTTCCGGGTTCGGCGAGATATGCCTGCCATTTGTCCATATCAGCGCCGATCAGGTTGATCATCTCGATCTGGCGGGAGCGTTGCGCCACTGACCCCAGCGGCAGGCCCGCGATGGCGCGCACATGCTGCTCAAACTGGGAAGTGTCAGCACCATCCAGTGTCCAGTGGCCGGAGTTGTGCACACGCGGTGCCATCTCGTTGACGTAGAGCTTTTCTACGCCGTCCTCGACCGACACGAAAAACTCGACAGCCATGACGCCCACATAATCAAGCGCGGTGGCGATGCGCCCTGCAATCTCGATGGCGTCGCGTGCTGTCTCGGGGTGGATGGTGGCAGGCACGGATGAGCGGCGCAAAATCTGCTCGCGATGCTCGTTTTCAGTGACGGGAAAAGCCTTGATCGCGCCATTGAGGCCGCGTGCTGCCACAACCGAAACCTCGCGCTGGAACGGCACAAACCGCTCCAGAATGCACGGACTGCCCGCAACAGCGGCCCATGCCGCTGCAACATCGTCTGGCTTGCGCAGCACGAACTGACCCTTGCCGTCGTAACCAAACCGGCGGGTTTTCAGGATTGACGGCGTGCCGATGATCGCGACCTGTGCCGTCAGATCATCCAGTGAATTGATCTCGGCAAAGGTGGCGGTGCGTGCCCCCAGCTTGCGCGCCAGTTCCTTCTCCGCCACCCTGTCCTGACAGACCGCCAGCGCCTTGGCACCGGGGCGCACAGGCACGCGGGCCGACAGGATTTCAACCGTGCGCGCCGGGACATTTTCAAACTCGTAGGTGACACAGGCAACCGAGGCCGCGAACTGTTTCAGCGCAGCTTCGTCTTCGTATGAGCCAACGGTGTGTTTGGCCGCAACATCATAGGCGGGGTTGTTGGGCTCCGGCGCATAGATATGACAGTTGATACCAAGGCGGGCTGCCGCCATCGCAATCATGCGGCCAAGCTGGCCACCGCCCAGAATGCCGATGGTATCGCCGGGCTGAAGAACCTTGTCAGTCATTGATAAAGATTCGCATTGATAAGGACTCGCATTCCTCAACCTTCAACCGCATCAACTGGGCGATCCGTGATCGAGTCTGTCTGCGCCTGACGCCAGGCCGCAAGCCGCACGGCCAGCGCATCATCGTTGAGCGCCAGCACAGCTGCCGCCAGCAACGCGGCATTGATGGCCCCGGCCTTGCCGATGGCGAGCGTGCCAACCGGAATGCCAGCTGGCATCTGCACGATGGAATGCAGGCTGTCGACACCGGCGAGCGCTTTTGATTCAATCGGCACGCCGAACACCGGCAGTTCGGTCATCGCTGCTGTCATGCCCGGCAAGTGTGCTGCACCGCCTGCACCCGCGATGATGATGCGGAAGCCTTCTGCCTTGGCACCCTTGGCAAAGGCCACCAGCCTATCTGGCGTGCGGTGGGCGGAAACGATGCGCGAGTCGTAGCCGATTTTCAAAGCGTCCAGCGTGGCAGCGGCATGTTTCATGGTCACCCAGTCGGATTGGCTTCCCATGATGATGGCAACAGATTGATGCGCAGCTTTCAAAGGGCTGTCCTTTCAGGCGATGATATCGGGCCGTAACTTGCCGGAAATCTGGACGACGCGGTCTTTCAGCGCGAGCTTGCGCTTCTTCAGACGCTGGATTTGCAGCTGATCCTTGGGGCCAACCTGTTCCAGCGCGAAAATCGCGGCATCCAGATCGCGGTGCTCCTGATGCAGAACCTGCAATTCGCGCTCCAGTGTATGGCGCTCGTCGTCGGGAAACGTGCTGGACATGCTGTGCAAGGAACCCCGAAGCCGTGTTGAATGCGGGAGTGTGTTGAACCGTCAGGTTCCTGTCCTGCAAGCGCGGGTTCAAGTCAAGCTCCGATGTCATCCCCGGCGAAAGCCGCAGGCTTGAGGGAAGGGGATCCAGTAAACCGCATCGCAAAAGATGGATCCGCTTCCCTCGCTACGCTCGCCGGGGATGACATCAGCTTATGGTCAAGTCTCAAGCTTTGCTCCAGCGCACCACAGCATCGGGCCGCTTTGTAAGGTCCGGCAGAAGCTCCAGACCAAGGCCCGGTTTGTCCGATACTGTCACCTCGCCGTTGGCCACCAGCGGCAGGTCCGTCACCAGCTCTTTGTACCAGCCTGAATAGAAGGCGCGCACGCTTTCCTGAATGAGGGCATTCTTCGCATGCATCGAGAAGTGGCAGGAGGCCATGTAGACCACAGGTCCCGTGCAATCATGGGGAGCCACCGGCGTATGCCAGGCTTCCGCCATGCCTGCTATCTTGCGCGCTTCCGTCAGCCCGCCGCACCAGGAGAGATCGAGCATCACAACGCCGGCTGATCCCGTTTCAAGATACTCGCGGAAGGAATGCGTGTTGCACAGCGTTTCCGAGGCGCAGACCCATGCCTTGGAATGGCGGGCATAATCCTTGAGGTCGCCGATGTTATCAAGCCGAAACGGATCCTCGTGCCAGTAGGTGTCAAACTCAGTGAGACGCTCCGCCAGCTTTTTCGCCATCGGCAGGCTCCAGAGCGAATGGAACTCCACCATGATGTCCATCTTGTCGCCCACCGCCTTGCGGATTTTGGCGAATGGCTCCAGCGCGGTTTTCAGTTCCTGCGGTGTGATATCCCAGCCAGCGGAACGCTCGGCGGCGATATCAAACGGCCAGATTTTCATGCCTGTAATGCCCTGCTCCAGCAGTGAGTGCGCGACGTCGTCGGCGCGATGCAGGAAGCCTTCAAGATCCTCATAAGGACCGCCCTGTTCGCCCACATGCCAGTTGGCCACGGACTGCGCCCTGCTGTCGCGGATATAGCGATAGCCGGCACAGGTGTTGTAAACGCGGATGCTGTCGCGCGATTTGCCGCCCAGCATCTCGCAAACCGGCTTGCCATGTGCCTTGCCGAAAATATCCCACAGCGCGATATCGATGGCCGAGTTGCCGCGTGTCTCGACACCCGCAGAACGCCAGCCCAGATAATTCGCAAGCTCGCGGTTGCGCGCCTCAATCTGAAGCGGGTCCTTGCCCATCAGCTTGGGTGCAACGGTTTCATGCAGATAGGCCTCAACCGCCCTTGGCCCCATGAAGGTTTCACCAAGGCCGACGATGCCTTCATCGGTGTGCAGGCGCAGGAAGATGATGTTGCCAAATTCCTCGATACGGATGGTTTCAAGCGCGGTGATTTTCAACGGTGCGACCTCAGGCAAGGGATTGGCTGAATTGACGGAAAGCGTCGGCTGTCGGTGTTGAACCGGCTCCCGGAACTTGAGGCGTGACGAACGCGCCACCCCGCACCTCGGCAGGTTCAACAAAGGCATCCTTGATCCAGGGGATGTATTCGAGCAACGCAACGGCAGGATGGGCATGGGCCAGATGGACATGCACCTGGCTCATTTCACCGGCGTGCGGAGCGACCGGCAAACGCTTTGCCAGCGCAATATCCGCAACCTGCAGAAACTCTGTGATACCGCCAAGGCGCGTCACATCAGGCTGCGCCCAGTGCAGGGCGTCCGCATCCATAAAGGCGTTGAAGGCATCGAATGTGTAGAGCTGCTCTCCCAGCGCAACCGGTATGGTTGTGTTGGCAGCCAGACGGGCGTGAGAGCGCACATCATCATACCACATCGGTTCCTCGAACCAGAAAATATCCAGCGGTTCCGCAGCGCGGCAGAAGCGCTGGCAGGTTGGCAAGTCCCACTTGCCGTTACCATCAATCGCCATGGTGATATCGGGGCCGATGGCCCGGCGAATGGCTTCGAGACGGCGCACATCAACCATGGGGTCCGCATGCCCGACCTTGACCTTGATGCGCCGGAAACCGTCCTTCTCAATAGTCCTCAACGCACCGCTGATGACCTGTTCAAGCGACAGCGACAGCCAACCAATATCAGTGTTGTAGGCTTCCACGCGCGGGTTGGTCTTGCCGCCCAGCAAATGCCAGAGTGGCACCCCCGCAGCCTTGGCGCGGATGTCCCACAGGGCGATATCCACAGCCGCCAGCGCCAGATGGGTAATACCCGCACGACCAACCCATTGCATTGCTGGATTGCGCGCCAGCTTGAGCCAGAGCCGCTGGCTTTCCAGAGGGTCATCGCCAACCAGAAGCGGAGCATAGCAATGCTGGATGCAGGCCGTGATCAATCGGTCAGAGGGCCGATGGGCATGGGTGCCGGTGTAGCCAAAGCCCTCAAGCCCGGTGTCGGTTTTGATGCGACAGCCGACGACACCCCAGTGCGTGACAGTGTGGGTTGAATCCTGAATAGACCCGCCCGTAACAGGGACATGAAGAATGAAAGGCTCGACCGCGACGATACGCATGCAAGAGTCCTTGTCAGTTTTAAAAGCTGTTCCTCAATTATTGATGCACTGGCCGCCAACCTGTGAGAGATGGCGGCCAGATACTTTTCTCGTTTTTATTTGCGCAGCTTGGCGAGCTCGGCCTGAATGAGATCAACCGTTGCCTTGCCGATCGTGGTGGCACCACGCTCGTAGACAGGCTTCACAGCATCACGCATGCGGGCCTGTTCAGCGGGGGCAATCATGTTCACCTGCATGCCCTGCTTCTTCACGTTTTCAAGGCTCTTTTCAGAAAGCGCGCGCGAAACAGTGCGCTGCTCTTTTTGTCCTTCAGCTGCACACTCTTGCAGAGCCTTCTGCTCTTCAGCCGACAAGCGGTCGAAAAGGGTCTTTGAATAAAGAACCATGAACGGTGTGTAGGCATGGTTGGTGACAGACAGGAACTTCTGCACTTCGTACATCTTTGAGGTGTCGATGGTGACGAAAGGATTTTCCTGTCCGTCAATCGTCTTGGTTTCAAGGGCGGCAAACACTTCCTGGAAGGCCATAGGCACGGCGTTGGTGCCCAATGTCTTGAAGGTATCAAGGAAGATGTTGTTCTGCATCACGCGAACCTTGAGGCCAGGGAAGTCCTCGACCTTGGTGACGGGCTTGCGTGAGTTTGTCAGGTTGCGGAAGCCATTTTCCCAGTAGGAAAGATTGACGAGGCCGACGCCTGGCAGCTTGTCAGAAATGGTCTTGCCGAAAGCACCATCGAGAATGGCATCGGCTTCCTTTTCATTGGCGAAGAGGAACGGCAGGTCGAATACGCCGAGGTCTGGCAGAATGCCAACCAGCGGCGATGAGGATGTCACCACCATTTCCTGTGTGCCCGAACGCAGGGCCTGCGTGGCCTGCAGGTCACCACCAAGAGCGCCACCCCAGAAAGCCTGCAGCTTCATTTTGCCGCCGGATTTTGTGGCAAGGCAAGCTGTCATCTTGGCCACACCATTGCCAACCGGGTGGTCAGCATTGACGCCGTTCGAGACGCGGATTGTGCGCTCGGCAAACTGGGCATTTGCAACACCGGTCATGAGCGCCAAAGCGCCAACCGCCGCGAGAAGTGTTGATTTCATCATGGTCTTCCTCCTTGGATTTTGGGTTTGATACCCCGTTAATAGCCCAGCAATTGCTGGACGAATTGTGTGAAACCTATACGGCCCTGCAACAACCTGAACGGAGCCATGACCAATGGTGGCCAGAGCACAAGCAGGAACAGAACGGCACTTTGTGCGATCAGGAACGGGCTGATGCCACGAATAACATCGGACATCGGCACCTTTGCGACGCCCGCCACAACATTGAGCACGATGCCGACGGGCGGTGTGATCAGGCCGATCGAATTGTTGATGATGAAGAGCACACCAAAGTAGATGGGATCAATGCCAGCCTGTTTGACAATCGGCATCAACACCGGTGTCAGGATCAGCACAGTCGGCGCGAAATCAAGCGCTGTTCCGACGATGAGCACGAGGATCATCATCAGCACCATCAACAGGAGTTTGTTGTCCATGAACGGAGCAAGGAACCCGCCGATCTCTCCAGGAATATTCGCTGCTGTGATGAGCCATGACGAGATGAGTGCTGCCGCCACTAGGAACATGATCATCGCGGTCAATTTGGCTGCCGTAAGGAAGATGTTGAAAAGGTGATGCGGCTTGAGCTCGCGGTAGACAAACATGCCGACAATCAGTGCGTAGACCGCTGCAACAACCGCAGCCTCGGTGGGCGTTGCCCAGCCAAAACGGATCGAACCAAGGATGAAGACCGGCATCAACAGCGCGAAGGCACCGTCCTTGGCGGACTGCAGCCGCTCGCGTCCGCTCAACCGTGGGAAGGTTTTCATTTTGTCGCCACGGGCCGTCCACCACCATGAAATCGCAAGCGCCAGACCAAGCAGCAAACCAGGGAAAACACCGGCGACAAAGAGCTGCGGGATGGAGACATTGGCGGCAACGCCGAAGATAACGAAGCCGATGGAAGGCGGGATGACAGGACCGATGACACCGCCCGATGCGATGAGCCCGGCTGAGCGGCTGACGTTGTAGCCCGCATCGCGCATCATGGGGATGAGGATAGCCGAAAGAGCCGCCGTATCAGCGGCAGCGGAACCCGACAGCGCCGACATGATGATAGCAGCCATGATCGCCACATAACCGAGACCGCCGTGGCGATGGCCGACCAGCGCCAGTGCAAAGTTGATAATGCGGCGTGACAGGCCGCCAGTGTTCATCAACTCGCCCGCCAGAATAAAGAACGGGATCGCGAGCAGAATGAAGCTGTCAGCACCGTCCAGCATCTTTTGAGCAATGACCTGTGCATCAAAGGCGGGATAGGCACCGTTCATGACCATCCAGCCCATGAGGGCCATGCCGCAAACCATGAGGGCAAAGGCACAGGGCATGCCCAGCGCCATGGAGCCGCAAAGCGAAACGAGGAAAACGAGGACAGTCATTCGAGGCGCGCCTTCAACGATTGCGTTGGGTCTGAGGCATCAAGCACCCCGGCAAAAGCATCAATCTCACCGGCCCCAAGCCGACCGGTGAAGGCACGGATGAGCCTTGTGAGCGTCATGATGCCAATGCCTGCGGAGGTGAAGAAGCCGACACCAAAAACAAGCAGCATGTTCAAACCTGATACCGGTGCGACGTTGGTGGCGTTGAGCGGAGCTTGCCGCCATGTGCCCCAGAAAAACACGACGCAGCACAGCAGCACCAGCAGATCAGACAGCACCATGCAGACGAGCCGCCCCCTTGGGCCAAGCGCCTGCACCAAGGCATCAACACCGAGATGCGCGTTCTCGCGCGCCACCACTACTGCTCCGATGAAGGTGAGCCAGACAAAGAAATAGCGGCTCATCTCTTCCGAAATGTCGATGCCGCTATCGGCAAACCAGCGCAGCATGACATTGCCGAACACCATGAGGAGCATGCCAGCGAGCAACAGCACCAGCATCCATTCAAGACAGCGGAAGAAGATATGTTCGACACGGGCCAACATCATGCAGCTCCCTTTCTGGCGAAATCATCGGGCGTGATATCCGTATAGATATCCCTTCGCGCACTCTCGATGAGGATGCGCAAGGCCGCCTCAGACTGGATTTTGTCCTGCTTCAGGATGGCATCCAGAACATCCTTGTGCAGGGGCAGCGACGCCGCAGCACTGGCGCGGCTCTTGACCGACAACCGGAAGGAGACCTTCAGCACCGCCTCGACAATGGGCGTCATCTTGGCAAAGAACTGGTTATGGGATGCCTTGATAATGCCGGTGTGGAAGGCAAGGTCCGCCGTATGATAATCCGAGCTCCCCTGTTCAACCGCCTTCACCATGCCCGCAAAGGCAGCCGAGATGGCGTGGCGATCAAGATCAGTCGCGCGCTCAGCGGCAAGAAAGGCGGCGGCTGGCTCCAGCGAGAGACGCAGCTCAATCACGTCCCGCACGAAGAACTCGTCAACACCTGCAGCGACGCGCCAGCCAATCACATCGGGGTCAAACAGGTTCCATTCTGACTTCGGTGCAACGCGGGTTCCCACCCGTGGACCTGTGGTGACAAGACCCTTGGCAACCAGCGTTTTCACGGCCTCGCGCACAACAGTGCGGCTGATGCCAAAGCGTGTGCAAAGCTCAGGCTCAGTCGGCAGCTGGACGCCAACAGCATAGGTGCCGCCTGCAATATCAAGTGCAAGCTGCTCCACCACCTCGGCATGGAAACTTCTGGGTCGCTTCATGCCTAATGATCATATGATATGATCTTTGGAGTCAAGTGGGAATTTTACTGTCCACGCTTGTTATAAACATCGGGCCACCCTTGTGCGCCGGGAAGCCATAGCCATGCACCATCACCAGATCGATATCCTCAGCGCGACTGACGATGCCTTCCGCGAGGATCGCAGTGCCCTCGCTGGCCATGGCTGCCAGCAGCGCCTCGCGGATTTCATCCTGCGAAAAAGTGCGCTGTGGAAGGTTCTTGTCTCTGGCGTTTTTCGCAATCAATTCAGACACAACAGGATCATCCTGCCCCTGTGTTAACCCTTCCGTATAGGCATACCAACCCTTGCCGTTCTTGCGGCCCAGACGCCCCGCCTCGACCAGACATTCAACCAGCGAGAGCGTCCTGCCATCCGATCTCAGAGCAGGCTTCAGTTTGCGGTTAGCATAGGCAATTTCGAGCCCGGCCATATCCTGCACGGCGAATGGCCCCATGGGAAAACCGAACTGCGTCATGGCCCTGTCGACATCTGTAGGCGAGGCGCCGTCTTCCACCATCGCCTCAGCCACAATGCGGTAGGCCTTCAGTATGCGATTACCGCAGAAGCCTTCGCAAACGCCTGTGACAATCGGGATTTTACCCAGCTTGCGCGCCACAGCCACGCCTGTTGCGAGAGTATCAGGGGAGGTTTTTGCACCTTCCACAACCTCACAGAGCCGCATCACATGCGCCGGGCTGAAGAAGTGCAATCCCAGAAACCGTGCCGAATCTTTGGTGAGCGCAGCGATGGCATCGAGATCAAGATAGGACGTGTTGGAAGCCAGAATGCAATTTGGTCTGACAACACGATCCAGCTTGGCAAAAACCTTTTGCTTGACCGCCATATCCTCGAACACAGCCTCAATGACCAGATCGCAATCCGCAAAAGCGCTGTAATAAACAGACATGACCAGTTGGGACTGCAAGGCGTTCTGGCGTTCCGCTGTGAGGCGACCGGACTTGAGACCGCTGGCCATCAAGTCCGCCATCCTGCTTTGCCCGCGTTCAAGTGCAGCTTCATTGTCTTCAACCACGACAACACGGTATCCGGCGGTCAACGCGGCATAGGCAATGCCGCAGCCCATCAAGCCTGCCCCGACCACGCCAATTGTTTTGATGATCGCTGGTGTTGCGCCAGTGGTTTTGGGCGTTTTTCCGGCCTCGCGTTCGGCCAGAAACAGCCGTCGCAAAGCGTGGGCCTCGCGGCTTTGACGAAGCTTCACAAAAAGCGCGCGTTCCATCGCCAGACCGGCGGTATAGTCCAGCGGTGCTGTGGCTTCCATCATGGCCAGAGCGGCAGGAGCGGCGGCTTGTCCTTTGGCTGCTTTTTTGACCTCGGCGTGGAGAGCCTCAAGTGTGCCTTCCTCTGGCAATGCGGCTGGCCGAGCCTCAATCTCGGATAATGGAGGAAAGCGCTTTTGGTCAAATAGCATCCGAGTCGCGACAATCGACATCGCTGCATCAACGGGATCGCCAGAAGCAACGGCATGAATTAAACCCAACCGCATGGCCTCATTGGCTGATACCAGTTTCGCGGATGTCACCATGCGTGCAGCGGTGGCAAAATCCGTGAGGCGGAGCAGCCGCTGCGTACCGCTGGCCCCGGGCACCAGACCAATCTTCACTTCGGGAAACCCCAGCATGGTGCCTTCTGTGGCGATGCGGGCACGGCAGGCCAAAGCAATTTCGAGCCCACCACCCAGCACACTGCCAAACATCGCCGCCACAACCGGCTTTGTGCATTGCGCCAGTCTTGCAATCACATCGGGCAGAAAGGGCGCTTCCAGCGGGCGCTCCATTTCGCGCATATCTGCACCCGCTATGAAAGTGCGGCCTGCAGTGGTGATGATGCCCACCTCAACCGCCTCATCCTGCTCCATCGCATCAAGGGCCGCGAGAAGCTGTGCCCTCACCGGCGTGGATAGTGCATGCACCGATGGGTTGTTGATGGTGATGACGGCAACAGCGCCGCGTTTCTCGAATGTCACTTGCATGGGCACAGATGAGCCAAAGATTTTTGTTCAGGCAAGCACAAATTCCGGCAATCGCAGCATTATCATGACGCTGTTTGTGCGAAAGACAGCTGTTAAGGCACTGCAATCAAAAAATATTTTTTTCATCCTGCTGACAAATGCTGTCACAATTCCTAGCTATTGGACCAACACATGTTATGCGTGTGGACCATTCGCGGAGGATGAAATTCATGTCACCTGAAGAAAAGAACGTTATCGGCGGTATTTTTGAGCGCCTCAAAGGCGCTGCTACAACCCAACGCGATGCCGAAGCTGAAAAGTTCATCGCTGACCAGATCAAACTGCAGCCCTACGCGCCCTACGTGATGGCCCAGTCCATCTATGCGCAGGAACAGGCTCTGACCAACATGCAGCAGCAGATTGAGCAGTTGCAGGCCAAGGTGCAGCAGTTTGAAGCCTATGCCCAGCAGGTTCAGCAGCAGCAATCACAGGGTTCCGGCGGTTTCCTCGGCGGTCTGTTTGGTGGCGGCCAGCGTCAGGCCCCTCCTCCACCAGCCTCCATGATGGGTCGCGGACCTATGGCAGGTGGACCAATGGGTGGCCCTCAGCAGGGTTATGGCCAACAGGCTCCCGGTCAGCCCGGTGGTCCCTGGGGTCAGCAACCTGGCGGTCCAGCTCCCGGTCCCTGGGGGCAGCCAGCGCAGCAACAGCAGCGCGGCGGCATGGGCTTCCTTGGCACAGCAGCGATGACAGCAGCCGGTGTGGCCGGTGGTATCATGGCCGCCAATGCGCTCAGCAACATGTTCTCTGGCAGCAATGGTTCAGCTCAGGCAGCCTCTGCAACAGGCAACAGCGGTGCAGGTGCATCACCTGAGTCACAGCAGCCTGCCTCGTATGAAGAGCCATCGGGCGGCAACTACGCTCAGGAAGCTTCCTATGATGACGGCAGCTACGATGGTGGTGGCGGAGACGACTGGGCCTGACCCAGTTTTTCTGCCGACGGCATAAATCAAGCCCCTTGCCAGCGATGGCAAGGGGTTTTTATTTTGTTCACGCTGTTGCGCCCTTGGCCTTCGGGCGGCGCAGGTGCTCGTCCAGCCGCGGCATGATCTCGACAAAGTTGCAGGGGCGATGGCGAAAATCGAGCTGGAGCGCGAGGATGGCGTCCCAACCGTCTTTGCAGGCACCGGGCGATCCCGGCAGGCAGAAGACATAGGTGCTGTTCACAACACCGGCTGTGGCTCTGGATTGCACAGTGGATGTTCCAATCTTCTGGTATGAGATCTGGTGGAACACCCATGAAAAGCCATCCATACGCTTTTCAAACAACGGCTCCAGCGCCTCGGGCGTCACATCACGGCCTGTGAAGCCTGTGCCTCCGGTTGTGATAACAACATCCACGGCCGGATCAGCAATCCATTCACCTACCTTCTGCCGGATGGCCTCGACATCATCAGGTACAATGCCCCTTCCGGCCAGATGATGCCCGGCAGCGGTCAACCGCTCGACGAGAATATCGCCGGACTTGTCATCGCTTGCGACGCGGGTGTCAGAGACGGTCAGCACTGCGATGCGCACAGGAATGAACGGCTTGCTTTCATCCAGACGTGACATGGCTTTTCCTTGGCTCTTTCATTCAAAACAGATTGGCTAAAGGCAACCTTGTTCGCATGTGCCCGTTTAACCGACACCGCGTCAACCTTTCAGCAAGTATAAATGTGAAGGAATTCTGTCAAATTTGAGCAACTTCAAAACCCGTTAACGTCCCTCCTCCATGGTCCAGCTTGGGTTTAGGAGATAAACAAGAATGTTAGCCACCCTTGATGCGCTGATCCAGAATGGAACCGGCGGCAGACGGACTTTGGTCCTGCGCCAGATTTGCTCGCTTTTCATGAAAGTTGGATTTGTCGGCGATGACAACACCACCGAACTTTTTGACGAAGTGATGGCCAATCTTGCCGTGGACCTTGACGACGAGGTGGTGACATTCCTTGCTCCTGAAGTGCAGCAGATGGCAGGCTTGCTTCCTGCCTTCCGATCAACCATCGCCAGCCGCTCTTTTGAAATTCAGGCAAGAATGCCTCAGGCGGATGGCGCTTTGACAGAAGCCTTGCCCGAAATTTTCCAGGAAGCTTCACACAATGATGTTGCTGTTCCTGAACCAACCGCAACGCTGGAGACAGGGCCAGACAAGTTTGCAGAACTGGCACAATACGCTTCGGATGCCGAGACTGCGCTTTCCCTGCAAACCAGACGCATGACTTTGCAGGAGATTGGCCCTGATCAGGTTGATGAACCTGTTCAGCAAGCAAGCATGGATTTCGCTACTGCTGAAACAGACGATGTCTTCGACATCGCACCCACGGTTACCATCGAGCGGGCAGTAACTGGGATTGATCTGCCAGTGTCCGAACCTTTGGTTCAGGCACCCGTGCTATTAATCGATGAAGCTGCTGAAATTCCGGCCCACGTTCCAGAAAAACCTGTGTCAGCGGCATCTTCGCGGACAGACCGTCGTGCAAGGGCACGTGACCCGGTTGAAGATGCAACAAACCCCATAACCATGGCCCGCAGAGCTTCATCCGTTGAACTGGCCCAGATCGCATCGCTATCGCATTTGCCGGAAACCATCACCAATGTGATCGTGATGCGCGGGGAGCGTCAGGCCATTGTCAAAGCCCTGCAGAATAAATCTGCCAAATTCTCGCGTTCGAGCCTGACAACACTTGCCGAGCTCGCCCCAAGTGATTTCATGATCAAGCAGGCTCTTGTCTATCGCAATGATCTGCCTGAACTGATCATCGAGCGCATGCTGCCGTTCCTGAACATTGAGGCAAAGGCTCGCCTGCTGATCTCGGGGGCGCTCTTTGGTGAAATAGAAGCCCGGGCAGCGCTGGAGCAGGCCAATGGCGATCTGGTGAATGCCTATCGTGGTGGCCAGATGCTGGTTGGCATCGATACATGCATTGCCTCGGTCAACGATGGCAGCATGAGTGTAGGCGATGCGGTTTGCGCTTTCGCAGGCGAATTGCGGGTGGCTGAACTCGCGATGTTTGCGGCACGCATTCTGGGCCTCAATCTCTCGACAGCATTGAACATGCTGGCAGGACGCATGGACAAGACCGCCGGGATACTGGCGTCAGCCTTGCAATGTGACCGCAAAGCCATGACGGCCATGATGGATATGCGCCGCCGCTGCGGAGCCATGTCAGATGCACGCGGGGCCATCGAGACGCACATGCGAACGGGTACGGATGAAGCGCTCGCACTGGTACGGCAGATTGATCAGCTTTCCAGCGAACTGGAAATCGCCACACCTGCAGAAGCAGATGTCTTAGCTCTTAGCAAAGCCGCTTGATTAAAGTGCTCCTCAGATATCGCGCGCTGTGAAGGTGTTGCACTGGCCCATCTGGCCGGTGCGCAAACCCTGCATAAACCAGCGCGTGCGCTGCTCTGAGCTGCCGTGGGTGAAGCTGTCAGGCACCACATAGCCCTGTGACTGCTTCTGCAACTTGTCATCGCCGATGGCCTGCGCGGCATTCATCGCCTCGCGCACATCTGATTCATCCAGCTTGATCAGGTTGCGGGCGTGATGGCCCCAGACACCTGCGAGGCAATCAGCCATCAGTTCAACCCGGACAGACAGCGCATTGGCTTCACGGCGCGAAACCTGCTTCTGGCGCTCCTGAACCTGCGGCAGAATGCCAAGCTGGTTCTGGATATGATGGCCAATCTCATGGGCAATCACGTAAGTGTAGGCGAAATCGCCTCCGGCACGCATTTTTGTCGACATCTCCTGAAAGAACGACAAATCAAGATAAACCGACCGGTCAGTGGGGCAATAGAAAGGTCCCATGGCTGACTGCGCACCGCCACAGCCAGAACGGGTAGCGCCTGTGAACAGGACCAACCGTGGCTCCTGATAAGCTGTGCCTTGGGCGTTGCGCACAAGCTGGCCAGCCTGTGCCGGAATAATCTGCTTCCAGACCTGTTCGTTGGCCTCAAAAACCTGCGAAGCAAAACGGCCAATCTCGTCTTTGACAGGGCCAGTTTTGCCGGTTGATGATCCTTGCGTCATGGATCCTGCGCCGCGCGAGATCAGTTCCGCACCGCCCATGACAATGCGCGGATCAATACCCAGAAACCAGGCCAGCAGTCCGGCAGCAACCATGCCGCCAAAGCCAAGCCCACCACCGCGCAACATGCCGCCACCGCCACCGGAACCACGGCGGTCATCTACATTGTCAGATTGGCCGATCTCATCGAGACGCATGATCGTTTTCCACTCAACGGGCAAATCCGCCCAGGACTGTTTTCATCTGGCCTCTTTTTCGGCGAAAATTGCAAAAAATACAAGTGTTGCAACAGCATCAAGACGTGTTCAAACCGATGGACAAGGGCATAACATCATGCCACGGCAGAAATGGCTGGAACGGATACCATGACACTTGCTCCTATCGTTGTATTTGATCTTGATGGCACATTGGCTGAGACCGCACCTGATCTGGTGGCGACGCTCAATGTCATTCTTGCGCGTGAAGACATGGAGCCCCTGCCGTTCGAGAAAGCCCGCGATCTGATCGGGGCTGGTGCAAAGGCCTTGATCCAGCGCGCTTTTGAAGTGGCCGGAAAAGACCTGCCTGAAGAAAAGCTGGATCGGCTTTTTCACGCCTATCTCGCATACTACAAGGATCACATCGCGGACTTCTCGACGCTGTTTCCCGGCGTGACGGCTGCGCTTGATGCATTGGAAACCAGAGGCTTTCGCTTCGCTGTTTGCACAAACAAGATGGAAGCGCACGCCGTTATGTTGCTTGAGAAGCTTCAGGTCATGGACCGCTTTGTCTATCTCTCCGGCAAGGACACCTTCCCCTTTTTCAAGCCAGACCCGCGCCATCTGCTCGAAACTATCCGGCTGGCAGGCGGTGATCCAAAGCGCGCTGTCATGATTGGTGACTCAAAGACCGATATCGACACTGCCAAAGCAGCTGGCATTCCGGTTGTTGGTGTGACCTTCGGCTACACCAATGTTTCAGTCACCGAACTTGGTGCCGACATCGCCATTGATCATTTTGACGATCTTGCAACAGCCGTAGACCGACTGGTCGCTGTTACAGCCTAGATGCTGATGGCCAATATAAACCCGCAACTTCAGGACACCGGCACGCCGCCTATCCCGGAGGCAAAGGCATGGCTTTCTGCCTACAAAGGGCAGGTTGGCCCAATCATCGATCTGTCACAGGCCGCTCCAGGCGGGGCTCCTCCACAGTTGCTGATGCAAGCCTTGCAAAAAGCAGCCGCCGATCCAGCGACCGCGCGCTATGGCCCTATCCGCGGCGAGGACAGCTTGCGTGAGGCCTATGCCAGCGAGATGTCGCGGGTTTATGGCACGCCGCTCACGTCTTCCCAAAGCGTGGTTGTTAGCGGCTGCAATCAGGCCTTTCTGATGGCTGTCATCACCATGGCAAAAGCGGGAGACGAGATCATCCTGCCCACGCCATGGTATTTCAACCACAAGATGGCTCTGGATATGCTGGGCATCCGGGCGGTGCCTTTGCCAGGTCATCCAGAGAACGGATTTGTTCCCACGGTTGCTGATGCCGAGGCACTTGTGACAGCAAAGACGCGGGCCCTTGTGCTGGTAACACCGAATAATCCGACAGGGGCCATCTATCCGCCTGCAACCATTGCTGCTTTTTCCGCATTCGCAGAAGCAGCTGGAATCTGGCTTGTGCTGGATGAGACCTACCGGGACTTTCTGCCTGCAAAACAGGTGCAACCCCATGGTCTCTTGCAGACAGCCGGTGGCATGCCCAACCATCTGATCCAGCTCTATAGTTTTTCAAAAGCCTATGCGATTCCGGGCTACCGACTGGGGGCCATCACCGCGCCTGACAAAATGATGCCTGATCTCGCCAAGGTGCTTGATACAGTTCAGATCTGTCCGCCCCGCATCGGGCAGATAGCCGTTGCTGAAACCATGGCTGCCTTGCTCGACTGGCGTGAGGAAAGCCGCGCCGTGATCGAAAGCCGGGCGAGCCGCTTTGCCGAGGTCATGCGGGAATTGAACGATTGGCATATCGGCTCCATCGGGGCCTAT
Organism: Beijerinckiaceae bacterium; assembly: GCA_051649305.1. Lineage (GTDB taxonomy): Bacteria > Pseudomonadota > Alphaproteobacteria > Rhizobiales > Beijerinckiaceae > JADCCX01. The sequence continues at coordinate 15,818 of JBOFGV010000016.1, read as the reverse complement.
TTTGCCTATGTGCGACCTCCCGGACCTTCTGGCTCCGCCGCAGAAACAGCGCAGAATCTGGCCGTGAACAAAGGCGTTTTGGCCCTGCCGGGGCAATATTTCGGACCGGGACAGGAAGACTGGCTGCGCATCGCCTTTGCCAATGCGACGCCGGAACAGTTGAGCGATCTGCCGCAAAGACTGCGTTAGACGATCCCCGCCACTGCGCTGATCAGCCTTGCGATATCCTGATCACGCGACAGACGGTGGTCGCCGTCGTTGATCAGGGTCATGGTGACAGGATCAAGCGGCAAATGCTCCACCAGCTTGAGGGCATGGGTGTAGGGCACATCCGGATCTTTCATGCCTTGCAGGATATGCACCGGGCAACCGACCTGAAAGGATGAACCAAACACAAGGTTGCGCCTGCCGTCCTCGATCAGATCACGGGTGATGGCATTGGGTTCGGGTGAATATTCCGAAGGGCGATACCAGACGCCTTTTTCCATGATTTCCTGCTTGATGGCATCGGGGAACTGCGCCCACATCAGGCTTTCGGTAAAATCGCAGGCCGGCGCAATCAGCACCAATCCGGCAATTTTACCACCTTTGCCCTGTTCGAACAGGCGTTTGGCGATCAATGTGGCTATCCAGCCACCCATGGACGAGCCAACGATGATCGGGGGGGCTTCAACGGCCTTGGTGAGGACAGCACTGGCATCCTCGATCCATGTGGACAGCGTGCAGTCTTCAAAGCGACCGCTGCTTTCGCCGTGCCCCGTGTAGTCCATACGAACCATGGGGCGGCCATGCGTCTTGCACCACTCGTCAATGGCGACAGCCTTCGTTGACATCATGTCCGATCTGAAACCACCCAGCCAGACAACCGGCGTGCCCGCGCCTTTTGTTGTGCGCAGGGCAATGTTTCTGGCAAAGTCTTTGTTTCCAGCACGCGATTTTTCGCCAACGGCGAGAAAATGCGCCCTGCCGGTTTGCAGATTGGGTTGCATCGCTCTAAAGCCTTTGCCAATGAATCATCAGTCTCCGTGTCCTTGCCACGGGAGTGATCAGCACACCAAGACCGGATTGCAGTTTGTCGCCATTTCCCGCCAACACCCGCCATGCTCTTGAGGGCCGCACTGTTCTCCAGATCATTCCTGAGCTGGAGGCTGGAGGTGCCGAGCGGACAACTGTCGATATCGCAGAAGCACTGGCGCAACTGGGCGCGCGCGCGCTTGTTGCGACAGAAGGCGGTCGACTGGTGGGAGAGTTGCAGGCCAAGGGCGGTGAGTGGCTGCCCTTCCCTGCCGCCAGCAAAAACCCGGCTGCGATGGTGCTGAACACGCGCAAGCTCGCCTCGCTTATCCGGCGCGAGAAAGTGGATATTGTGCATGCGCGCTCGCGTGCGCCCGCATGGGTGGCGCTGGCAGCTACAAAGCTCACAAAAACGCCGTTTCTGACAACCTATCACGGCAGTTACTCCGGCAAGTCTCCGCCCAAGGTGCTCTATAACTCCGTGATGGCGCGCGGTGATGTTGTGATTGCCAACTCGGAATACACAGCCAGCCTCATCCGATCAGCTCATCCCTTTGCTGCCTCGATCATCAGGGTTATTCCGCGCGGCACAGACCTCTCGGCGTTTCAGGCCCATACGATTGACCCGGCTCGCGTGCTGGCGCTCAGGGAAGCCTGGGGTGTTGGCCCGCATGAGCGCATTGTGCTGCTGGCCGCCCGTCTGACCGGGTGGAAAGGCCAGCGCGTGCTGATTGATGCCGCCAAGATCATGACTGATCAGGGACTGCGCGATGTGGTGTTTCTGCTGGCAGGCGATGCGCAGGGCCGCGACGACTATGTGAAAGAGCTCGATGAGTTGATCCGCACACGCGGCGTCAGCGGTGTGGTGCGCAGGGTTGGCCACGTGACAGACATGCCTGCGGCCATGATGGCAGCGGCCGCTGTAGCGGTTCCTTCGATTGAACCCGAAGCCTTTGGTCGCGTGGCAGTGGAAGCGCAGGCGGTTGGTGCGCCGGTTGTCGTATCCAACCTTGGGGCTGTGCCCGAAACCGTGCTGGCTCCGCCTGACGTTGCACCCGAAGCCCGCACCGGCTGGCGGGTGGCTCCCGGTGATGCCGTGGCGCTGGCTGACGCCCTGATGCAGGCGCTTGCCTTGCGGCCAAGCGCGCGTGATGCACTGGCCCAGCGCGGCAGACGCCATGCAGAAGCGCACTTTTCGCTGCATCAGATGGTGGAAAAGACACTGGATGTTTACGCCGCTCTGATTGAACGGCGTCAAACGTCGTGAGTCAGGGCCAAAAAACATTGACTTTACGATGATTTGCGCCGATTTTCCGCGGCACCGCGGCTGTGTTGCCGTGACAACAAGGAGCTGACTGCCATTCGCCGCCCCATGAGAAATCTGCCGCCACCCGTCAAAGACGGTCCGCGCGTCAACAAGGACATTCGCGTTCGCGAAGTTCAGGTCATCGATACCGAAGGCAACAACCTCGGTGTGCTGCAAACGCTGGATGCCGTCCGCATCGCCGAGGAAGAAGGACTCGATCTTGTCGAGGTTTCGCCAAACTCGGTTCCCCCTGTTTGCAAGATCATGGACTATGGCCGTTTCCGCTTCCAGGAGCAGAAGAAGTCTGCTGAAGCCCGCAAGAAACAGAAAATCATCGAAATCAAGGAAATCAAGCTGCGTCCCGGCATTGATGACCATGACTTCGAAACCAAGATGAAAGCCGCAAAAGGCTTCTTTGAGGAAGGCAACAAGGTGAAGTTCACCCTGCGCTTCCGTGGCCGTGAAATGGCGCATCAGGATATCGGCATGAAGGTGCTCGACCGCGTAAAGGCGATTACTGCCGAAATTGCCAAGGTCGAGAATGAGCCTTCTTTCGAAGGCCGTCAGGTTGTCATGGTGGTTGCACCACGCTGACGCTGTTTATCTGAATCTGTTCCGGTTTATTTTTGAGGCGGGATCATCACACATGGGATGGTCCCGCTTTTTTGCGTCGCAAACAACCATTGGCAGGCAACCGTTGGGCGCAACGCTGCCATTCATTAATAAAACGTTAATGTGACTTGTGTGAATGACCCGTCCGGGGCAAGAGGTCGTCATAAATTTGTACCTGCCCAGTGGCTGGTATGCCGCTTGCAATCTGTGATGCAGGGGAAACGGAAGCAGCAATAAATGCTGCCCAGTTGTCCCGCAAAGACACAGGCTGGCGGATTATGAAACAGAATTCGAACATGATGCAGGCAACAGAGGTTAATTCCATTCTGGGACAGGCTGCTGTGCGACAGTCACGCGCAGCACACTCGCGCGCGTTCTTCTCATTCTTTGCAGCAATCACCGACACGGCGACCATTGTGGTCAGCGCACTGGTTGTTGGATGGGCCTACCATCTGGTGGCCCTTGGTGAAGCCCCCTTCAACGAGAACCTGCTGCAGATCGGTTTCGTCGTTGCCCTGTTTGTGCTCATCCCGAACGTTGCCCGCCATGAATATGCCATTGGCAACTTCCTCGATTTTCGCGGGCATGCAGGACGGACATTCCAGTTCTGGAACGTAGCCTTCATGGCAGCGATCGTGCTTGGCTTCATGACCAAGACCAGCATGATCTTTTCGCGCGGTACCGTCGTGCTGCTTTACATCGGCGGATATATAGCGCTGGTTTCCGGACGTTATCTGCTTGTGCGTCTCGTTCAGATCGCGAGCAAGACCGGCACTGTGGCTGCAAGGCGCATTTTCCTCATCGGCTTTGAAGATGAGGTCATTGGCTTTGCAACCCGGCATCAACCCTGGAATCTCGGCATGGAGATCGCAGGCGTTGCCGTCATTCCCCGCCCCGCCGCTGACTCCGATGACGCCGCCGCAGAAGCCATTGACGAAGCCGTCATGCGTGCCCGTGCAGCATCCCCGGATGATGTTTTCATTCTGATGTCCTGGGACAAGAAGCGTCTGATCGATCAGTCGATTGACCGTTTCCTCACGATTCCTGCCTCCATTCATCTGGGTGCGGAAGCCATTCTGGATCGTTTCCATGATGTTCGCATCTCGCGCATTGGCACAGTGTCCAGCGTGCAGCTTGTCCGCCGTCCGCTTTCCATGGGCGATGTCGCCCTGAAGCGCGTGTTTGACACCATTGTCGGCGTGCTGGCGCTGGTTCTGCTGGCTCCGTTCTTTGCTGCCATTGCGCTGGCCATCAAGCTGGACAGCCGTGGCCCGGTATTCTTCATGCAGCGTCGCTATGGCTTCAACCAGCAGCCCTTCCGCATCTTCAAATTCCGCACCATGCTGACCATGGACGATGGTGACATCATCAAACAGGCTACAGCCGATGATCCGCGGATCACAAAGGTCGGCCGTTTTCTGCGCCGCTTCAACCTTGATGAACTGCCACAGCTGATCAACGTGCTGAAAGGTGAGATGTCGCTTGTCGGTCCACGCCCCCATGCGCTGGCTCATGACCATGCCTATGAGCGGAGGATTGCGCTCTATGCCCGCCGTCATAACGTCAAGCCCGGCATCACCGGCTGGGCACAAGTGAACGGCTTCCGGGGTGAAACATCGACAGATGCGAAGATGCAGGCCCGTGTCGAGCATGACCTTCACTATATCGACAACTGGTCAATCCTGATGGATATGATGATCATTGTGCAAACCGTTGTATCGCCGAAGGCCTACCGCAATGCGGCGTAAGCATCTGTTATACCGCACTAAAATGTTTAAAATTGACCGATTTGACAGTTTATAACAGCATATTATGTATGCAATTTTATGCGATCGCCGCCTCTTGGCAAGATATGTGTGTCGCCCTAACAATAGGGACAGGTAGCAAAAAAAGCTGCCTTCAAGGGAGCGACACATGAGCAATACAGATAATAAGACGCCTTCCCGCAGGCGATTTTTGAAGGGCACAGCGCTTGCAGCAGCAGGCGCATTGGCAGCCCCCAATCTCGCAAGCGCACAGGGCCCGATCAGCATGCGCTGGCAGAGCACCTGGCCATCCAAGGATATCTTCCACGAATACGCCCTCGATTTCGCCAAGAAGGTGAATGACATGACGGGCGGCGATCTCCGGATCGAGGTTTTGCCAGCCGGTGCGGTTGTCCCTGCCTTCGGCCTTCTCGAAGCTGTTTCCAGAGGCACACTCGACGGTGGCCACGGCGTTCTTGTTTATCACTACGGCAAGCAGGCTGCTCTCTCGCTCTGGGGTTCAGGCCCTGGCTACGCGATGGATGCCAACATGCTTCTCGCATGGCACAAGTACGGCGGCGGCAAAGAACTTCTCGCAGAACTTTACACCTCGATTGGTGCCAACGTTGTTTCGTTCCCCTATGGTCCGATGCCAACACAGCCGCTCGGCTGGTTCAAGAAGCCAATCGCACGTGTCGATGACCTCAGAGGCGTGAAGTATCGCACTGTCGGCATCTCGATTGACGTGTTCACTGGTATGGGTGCGGCGGTCAACGCGCTTCCAGGCGGCGAAATCGTCTCGGCGATGGACCGTGGTCTTCTCGATGCAGCGGAATTCAACAACGCCTCATCAGACCGTCTGCTGGGCTTCCCGGACGTTTCGAAGATCTGCATGCTGCAGAGCTTCCACCAGAACGCCGAGCAGTTCGAGATCATGTTCAACAAGACGAAGTATGATACCCTGCCGGACAAGATGAAGGCGATCATTGCCAACGCAACGGAAGCCGCATCCTCCGACATGTCCTGGAAAGCCATCGACCGTTATTCGACCGACTATGTCGAGATGCAGACCAAGGACAAGGTGCGCTTCTTCAAGACACCGGATGCCGTGCTCAAGCGTCAGCTTGAAATCTACGACACTGTTGTCAGCAAAAAGGCCGCTGAAAACCCAATGTTCAAGAAGATCCTTGAATCACAGCTCGCCTTTGCCCGTCGTGCGACCCAGTGGGAGCAGGACACTGTTGTGAACCGCAAGATGGCCTATGACCATTACTTTGGTCCAAACGGTGTGGCCAAAAAGGGTTGATTGAGAGCCCTCGGGCTTCTAACCACCTTTGACAGATGCTTTCGGCCACCACTGGCCGGAAGCACTGCTATATGTCCGTGGCCCTCCACGAAGGATACCCTGCCATGACCGTCGAAAAATTCCTCCACACCGTGGATGGCATCAGCACATGGGTTGGAAAGGCTGCGGCCTGGCTCATTGTCGGATTGATGCTTCTGGTCTGCGCCGAGGTGTTCAAACGCTACCTTCTGAACATGCCAACGGCATGGATTTTTGATGCCAGCAACATGTTCTACGGAACGCTGTTCATGCTTTGCGGGGCCTACACCCTGGCGCAGAACGCCCATGTGCGCGGCGACTTTCTCTACAGCTCGTTCAAGCCGAGAACACAGGCCTCGCTCGATCTCGTGCTGTATATCGTGTTTTTCATTCCCGGCATTCTGGCGCTGGTTTACGCCGGTTATTCCTACGCCGGTGATTCCTGGCGCATTGGCGAGCACTCCAATGTCACGGCCAACGGCCCGCCGGTCTATCATTTCAAGACAGTTATTCCCATCGCGGGCGCACTCGTCATGCTGCAAGGCATTGCTGAAATCGTGCGCTGCGTTGTCTGCCTGAAGACAGGTGAATGGCCCAGCCGCCTGCATGACGTTTCCGAAATCGATGTGATCGGCGAGCAGCTTGCCAACAGTGAGCACGTTGACGAGGAATCCCGCAAAATTGCGATGGAAAAAGCGCAATCGATTGAAGAAGCCGCGCGTCAACGTGGCCGCAGTGGAGATTCAACATGAGCGATCCAGTCCTTGGTCTGACCATGCTCCTGCTGATCGTCATTGCGATCATGCTGGGGTTCCCCACCGCCTTTACCCTGATGGGCCTTGGTATTCTCTTTGGCTTCATGGCCTTCTTTGATCCGGCGCAGGCATGGATCGATAACCGTGTGTTTGATCTCATGGTGCAGCGCACCTACGGGGCGATGACCAATGATGTTCTGATCTCCATCCCGCTCTTCGTGCTGATGGGCTACGTGATGGAGCGCGGCGCGCTGGTGGACAAAATGTTCTATTCTATCCAGCTCGCCTTCCGAAATGTGCCTGCATCACTGGCTGTGGCCTCGCTGCTGGTCTGCACCTTCTGGGGCATCGCCAGTGGTCTGGTGGGCGCTGTTGTGGTGCTGATGGGCGTCATTGCTTTCAACCCGATGCTGCGCGCAGGCTATGATGTGCGTCTGGCTGCAGGTGTCATCACGGCTGGCGGCACGCTCGGTATTCTCATTCCACCGTCCGTCATGATCATCGTGTTTGCGGCTGTCGCCGGACAGTCCGTGGTCAAGCTCTATGCGGCCGCGATGTTCCCCGGCTTCTTCCTGGCGTTCCTCTACCTCATCTACATTCTGGGCTGGGCCACACTGAACCCGAGCATTGCTCCCAAACTGCCTGAGGAACAGACACGCGTTCCTGTGCCGGACTGGGTAGCTGGTTTCCAGAAAGCCTATGGCTCCAACATGCTGTTCGCGACGCTGAAAGCCATGCTCTCGCCTGCGCAGGCCAAAAGCATGATCGCGGACGGCAAGCCGCTTGGCTTCAAGGCGCTGCTTGGCAATGCTGCCTACATGCTGGTTCCTCTGGCGATTGTCTCGACTGTGCTTTGGGGTATTTACTGGTTTGTGGTCATCCACCAGCAGGCGAAGGTGGAAGAGGTTGTTGAAGGCCTGCAGCAATTGGGCGGTTCCACGCCTGCTGCTCCCGAGACGCCTGATCCGAACAAAGGCGTAGGTGCCAAATTCTATTGGGGCTATGGCATCACTGTCGCGTTCATGACATTCGTGATGCTGCGCTATTACTGGCGCATGACGCCGGAGCGCTTTGTTGTCATCAAGTTGCTGACGACATCCATCGCACCCCTCGGCCTGCTCACTGTGATGGTGCTGTCGGTCATTCTCTTCGGCATCACAACAGCAACGGAATCTGCTGCCGTGGGTGCAGCGGGCGCGTTCCTTCTGGCTCTGCAAGCTGGCACTCTGGACTGGAAGCGCACGAAAGAGGCTGTGTTCCTCACCGCCAAGACAACCTCCATGGTCTGCTGGCTGTTTGTGGGCTCGGCGATCTTCTCGGGCGTCTTTGCCCTTCTGGGTGGTCAGGCCCTGATCGAGCGGTGGGTGCTCTCGATGGACCTTTCGCCACTGCAGTTCATGCTGCTGTCACAGGCGATCATCTTCGTGCTTGGCTGGCCACTGGAATGGACCGAGATCATCGTGATTTTCGTGCCAATCTTCCTGCCCCTGCTCAAGCATTTCAGCATCGATCCCATCCTCTGGGGCGTGCTGGTGTTCGTGAACCTCCAGGCAGCCTTCCTGTCACCGCCGGTTGCGATGTCCGCCTTCTATCTCAAGGGGGTTGCGCCAAAACATGTGACGCTGAATCAGATCTTCGCAGGCATGATGCCCTATATGCTGATTGTTATCGTCTGCATGGTGTTCATGTATGTCTGGCCCGGCCTGACGCTCTGGCTGCCACGGTTCCTTTACGGGGGCTGATGGATACCCAACCTCTGAAACAAAAAACCCCGCCAATCGGCGGGGTTTTTTATGGTCATTTGGTTTCCGACGATCTCAGCGGAGCTCACCGCAGAAACGCTGGATGCGGCGGCACGCTTCCTCAAGCTTCTCGTCGCTTGTTGCGTAGGAGATGCGGAAGTTGGGGCCAAGACCGAAGGATGATCCGTGCACGGCAGCAACGCCTTCTGTTGCCAGCAGTTCCAGTACGAAGTCCTCGTCTGTTTCCAGCTTTTTGCCGGATGGCGCAATCTTGCCCATCAGTTCGGCGCAGGATGGATAGACATAGAACGCACCTTCAGGAACCGGGCACTTGAGACCGCGGGTCTGGTTCAGCATCGATACCACGAGATCGCGACGGCGCTCGAAGGCCTTGCGGAAAACCGGCAGGTGCTCTTGTGTCCCGTTGAGAGCCTCAACAGCGGCCCATTGCGAAATCGCGGATGTGCCCGATGTCTGCTGGCCCTGCACATTGTCCATGGCATTGATGAGATGCTGGGGACCGGCAGCATAACCAATGCGCCAGCCGGTCATGGCATAGGCCTTGGACACGCCGTTCATGGTCAAGGTGCGCTCGTAGAGGTTTGGTTCCACTTCCGCCGGTGTGCAGAACTTGAAATCGCCGTAGACGAGATGCTCGTACATATCGTCGGTCAGCAGCCAGACATGCGGATGCTTCATCAGCACATCGGTGATGGCCTTCATCTCAGACCATGTGTAGGCCGCACCCGACGGGTTGGACGGTGAGTTCAGCATCAGCCACTTGGTCTTGGGTGTAATCGCCTTGTCGAGATCAGCAGCCTGCAGCTTGAATTCCTTGGCCTGTGTTGTTGGCACGAACACCGGTGTACCGCCGCAAAGCGCCACCATTTCAGGATAGCTGACCCAAAACGGCGTGGGGATAACCACCTCGTCGCCAGGGTTGAGGGTTGCCATGAGCGCGTTGAAGATGACGTGCTTGCCACCAGTACCGACGATGGTCTGTGATGGCTTGTAATCGAGGTTGTTCTCGCGCTTGAACTTGGCAGCAACTGCCGCGCGCAATTCAGGAATGCCGCACACAGGCGTGTACTTGGTTTCGCCACGCCGGATGGCAGCGATGGCCGCTTCCTTGATGTTGTCGGGCGTATCAAAATCCGGTTCGCCGACAGAGAGCGAAATCACGTCGCGCCCGGTGGCTTTCAGATCACGGGCTTTTTGTGTGAGGGCAATAGTGGCAGACGGCTTGATGCGGGACAGGGCATCGGCGATGAAGGCCATGGACGAACTCCGGATTGCTGCGTCAGGAAGACAGTGCAAGAAACGATGGCAGTGTCCTAGTCGCATGCTCCTGTTGCGACAAGCAAGAATCCGTCATGAAATTGACAAACAGGACCAATCACAGCCCTGTAAAGATGCTGCTCAAGCTTTTCAGTTGGTTTTGCCAATAGTCGCCGTTGTTTCAGGCTGCTCGATCCCGACCTGATGTTCGGCGTTATCCAATGTGCTTGTCAGCAAAACAGCGGTTGTGGCTGTCAGCAAGGACAAGGCAACCAGCGGCACAAATACGGCGCGCGGCAAAAGCCCTGCGAGATTACCCAAGCGCAGGCGATGCGAGGATATCGGGCGGGAAAGACCAAAATGGGGACGCACTTTCAAACCAGCACTTGCAGGCATGTTCATCTCCAGCTGTTGTAATGTTATTCACCTGCGCAGAGATGTATGACCAAAGTGTGATTTTTTTAGCCCGCCATTGATCACGATGCGTTGATTGGTCCGGTTGAAAAGCTGGTATTGCGCCTGCATCATGCCGCATGCTCAGAACCATCCGCATTACAGCTTATGCCGCCCTTGCAACCTGCCTGTTGATTATTTCAACTGCGCTTTTGACATCGAAGGAAGAATTCTTGCTGGCTGCCTTTTACGAAATGGTCTTTGGCTCGCCTGATTTGGGGCCGGTTGATTTCGAGACCTTCACACGATCAACCCGCCCCAACACAGCCCTCGCCTGTCCGGCTGGGTTGTGTCGTAATGCGAAGGCGGATTTCGATCCCGGTGTCTATAATGTTTCCGAGGAAGCGTTGCGGGATGCCTTCACGCGCCATGCGCTGGCGCAGCCTGGAGTCATTCCTGTTTACCGGCATGCACAACCCGGATTACCGACACAGGACCGTTATGTGCAGCGATCAAAACTGATGCAGTTTCCTGATACGATTGATATCAGATTCATTGCTCTGAGCGACAACACATCGACGCTCGCCATCTATTCCCGCAGCCAGATTGGCCATAGCGATTTTGGCGTCAATCTGGCGCGCATCCGGCAATGGACGCAAAAGTCGGTGCTTGCGCCTTAGCCCGGCCAATATTGATAGAGCCAGCTTTCGGTAAGCACGGTGTCACCCGCTTTCAGGAAGCAGCGCATTTCCACCGGTTCCATGCCATCCACAGTAAGGTCAAACTGCGCCCGCCAGTGACCCGGCACATCGTTGGGCACGGCCTCTGTCAGCACATAAGAGAAACTGCCGCGAGAGGCTGAGAGCACAGCTTCCGGCTTCACACCAAACGGGATGTTGGCCAGCGGCCCGCCCTTGAACTCCAGCATGAACTTGCGCACACCCTTGGGGCGCGCGGTGCCGGGTTGCCCGCCGTTTCCAAGGCGCGTGGCGACACAGCGCCCCAGCGGCGTGGGATAAGGCTCATCCGCCTGCCAGTGCAGCTTGTAATTGAAAGCGAAGGAATCGCCTGCTTTCACCGATTGCTCAGGAATCCATGCTGCGACGATATTGTCATGGATTTCATCATCGGTGGGGATTTCGATGAGCTGCACAGCGCCCTTGCCCCAGTTGCCCTGCGGCTCCACCCAGAGCGACGGGCGGCGCTCGTAAAACACGCCGTCCTGATAATGATCAAACAGCCGGTCGCGCTGCAGCAGGCCAAAGCCTTTGGGAGCGTCATCACCAAAGGAGGAGGCGATGGTGCGCGTGGGGTTGTTGAGCGGCCGCCAGATGCGCTCGCCACGACCGGTCCAGACCGCCAGACCGTCTGAATCATGCACCTCTGGTCGCCAATCCACCGCCGTGGGTTTGATGGTTTCGGAATACCAGAACATGGATGTAAGCGGGGCCACGCCAAAGCGTGCGATATCCTTGCGGATAAACAGTCGCTTCTCGATATCCATGGTCACGGTTTTGCCGCGTGTCATCACGAACTTGTAGGCACCGGTCAGCGACGGGCCATCGAGCAGGCAATAGGCCGTGACGCTGTCTCCGGTTCCACGTTCCAGCCAGACATGGGTGAAATCCGGAAACTCCTCCGCCTTCCCGCCAACAGCCGCATCAATCAGGATACCGCGCGCCGAGAGGCCATACTGGAACTCATCACCGATGGCGCGGAAATAGGATGCACCGAGAAACGCCACCCAGTCGTTTTTCTGCCAGGGCAGTTCCTTGCCCTGCCAGCCTTTTCCACCCTCGATGCTTTCCTGAAAGCGGAAACCTGCAAAGCCAGCGCCCTTGGGCAATTTATGCGCCACGCTGTCTTTGGGCATATCAAAATAATCTTCGCGGTAGATGATCTCGCGGGCGCGTTGGCCCTCCACAATGTGGATGCGCTGCGGCTTCTTGAAATAGCGTCCGAGGTGGAAAAACGTCGCGGCAAAGCGGCCTTTGCCAATATCCGGCTTCTGCTCGAAGCTGAAAGGTGCAAACTCTGTCTTGAACCTTATCTTGCCATGGGCGTCGTAATCGATCTGCTCAAGGATATCCGCTGCCGGTGTGGGCGGTGCAGCATAAGGCTTGGTAGCCAGCAGTTTCGCGCGCGCCACCAGAGCATCAAAGTTGAAAGCCTGCGCCGGGCCAAGCTCCAGAACCGGGGTCTGTGCTGCCACAGGCACGATACCTGCAAGAGTTGCAGCAGCCAGCGTTACTGAAGCACCTGCAGCGATCATCTGGCGGCGGTTGAGATCAGGTTTGGGCAAATCAGACATGGGTGGATTCCATAAGAATGCGATTTGCCGCCTGATATAGGCATCGACATGAACAATGTCGAACTGGTCACTGCGTTTCCTGATTTCAGAATGGGCTGAATGGCAGAAACCAATTGGTATCAGGTTCCCGGTCAACCAGGTTTGTAATACTGTACTGTCTGTTCAAGAGCGGTATCCAACGAGGTCTCTGGCCCGAGCTCAAGCAGAGTTGTATCCCATTCATTGTGGATACCCCCGGCCATGGGGAGTACTGGCCCTGAGCAAGAAATTTCTGAACCGGGGCAAAGTCCATTTATTTTCAAAGCCAGATCAGCCATGTCAATTGACTGACCCGTGAGGTCAAGTGTGAAGGCTCCTTTCAATGGAGCTATCAAGGCCCGCTCACAAGCCAGTGCCACATCATCAACATAAACAAGGTCAGCCGCTCCACTGAATGGAATGACATAGGGTTTTCCATGCGCCGCAGCACGGCAGGCCAGTGTTGGTCCTGCACTCAGTCCCGATTCCCGTCCCGGACCAAAAATGATGAAAGGTCTCATACCAACACTGGCAATGCCTGCATCCAGCCAATAGGCGCGCGCGCTGCCTTCGCTTGCCAGTTTGAACGCACCGTAGTGTGTAACGGGCACAGGATGGCCATTGCTGTCAGGGCCGTAAACACCACCAGAGCTGGTGTAGATTACCTTGGAAATATCGTGAGAACGTGCAGCCTCAAATACATTCAAGGTGCCAATAACATTGATGCGTGCGCCTTCCAGCGGGTTATCCTTGCAAAAAGGTGTGAGCACCCCTGCAAGATGAGCCACAGCATCACATCCATGCATGGCATTGGTCACCGAAGCGAGAGAACCAATGTCACCAACATGCCAGTCTATGGTGTCAACAAAGGGTCCGGCGATGCCATGTGCCAACGCACGGTTTGCATGCATGTCAAAAACGCAGGTTTCAATTCCGGCAGTATGAAGACGCTTCAGGAGCCAGGCGCCTAGAAATCCACCCCCACCTGTGATCAGAACACGCATGTATCGTCACCCTGCGATAAAGGGCGCAAGCACGCGCTGATGCTGACTGCCAAGCCCTTCAACACCCAGTTCCATGACATCACCAGGCTTCAACCAAACATTGGGCTTCATTCCAAGGCCAACACCAGGTGGTGTCCCTGTTGCGATAACATCACCGGGTTCAAGCGTCATGAACTGCGAGACATAGGCAACAAGGTATTCAATACCAAAAACCATCTGTGCTGTTGTCGAGTCCTGCATCATTGCCCCATTGAGCTTGAGCCAAAGACGCATTCTGGATAAATCCGGTATTTCATCCAGCGATACAAGCCATGGACCCAATGGGGCAAAAGTATCGCAACCCTTGCCTTTGAACCACTGCCCCTCTCTTTCCAGCTGAAAGACGCGTTCGGAAATATCATTGATCACACTCAGACCTGCAATATGCGCCCGGGCTTCATGCTCCTGAATGTAACGGGCACGACGGCCTATAACGATCGCAACCTCAACCTCCCAATCAACCTTGCTGTAGCCTTGGGGCAAGATCACATCATCGTCCGGGCCTGACAATGACGTCACGGCTTTTGAAAAGAGGATTGGCTCCACAGGAACAGGATATCCGCACTCTTCGCAATGATCCCTGTAGTTCATGCCAATACCGATAATTTTGCCTATCTGGCCAACGGGCGATCCAAGCCGCACCTTGCCGGCAACAACAGGCTGGTCTGCAACTCTGGCAGCATCGATAAGGGCCAGACTGCCGATTGTAGAAGGCGTGATATCTGCAATAAAACCTGACAAATCACGAAGCTGACCCCTTTCGTCTATGGCACCGGCTCTCTCGGTACCAAGATTGCCAAACCGTACAAATTTCATTGCCGTGCTCCGTAAATGCTTTTCTGAAATTGCCTGCCAGAATGACATGTTTGATCATGCAGCGAAACAATGGAAGTGGCTCTTGCATAAAACGATATGAGGGACATTCCCCCACCCTCGACAAACCTCCCCATCCCTGCTATGCGCGCAACCTTCCCGAACTCAGGTTCTGGAAACAACCGCCTCCACCTGTTGGTCCAACGCGCCGGCAGTTCGTGAAATCCCCTCAAAGGGCCTTTCACACCAGATGTCCCATGGCCTTACCAACGGGACTGCTGACGGGTGATATGAGGTTTTCGCAACACTTGTGCTGGCGCACGCTGGGACTGGCCGCCCACACTGGAGCTTACATGTCAGTTGGAATGAATGGTCGCGATGATTTTGCGGCACTTTTGGATGAAGCATTCGGCAAGACCGATATGCTGGAAGGATCTGTCATCAAGGGCAAGGTTGTTGCCATTGAGAAGGATATGGCCGTCGTTGACGTTGGCCTGAAGACAGAAGGGCGCATTGCCCTCAAGGAATTTGCAAACCCCGACAAGACCAACACCCTCAAAGTGGGTGACACGGTCGAGGTTTATCTCGAGCGTATCGAGAACGCCATGGGCGAGGCTGTCATCAGCCGCGACAAGGCACGCCGCGAAGAGAGCTGGGTCAAGCTCGAGCAGGCGTTTGAGAAGCAGGAGAAGGTTGACGGAACCATCTTCAACACAGTCAAGGGTGGCTACACCGTTGATCTTGATGGCGCAGTGGCGTTCCTGCCGCGCAGCCAGGTTGATATCCGCCCGATCCGCGATGTGAACCCATTGCTTAACGTGCTGCAGCCATTCGTCATCCTGAAAATGGATCGTCGCCGTGGCAACATCGTTGTTTCACGCCGCACAGTGCTGGAAGAAACACGCGCTGGTCAGCGTCAGGAACTGGTATCGAACCTTGAAGAAGGCCAGATCATCGACGGCGTGGTCAAGAACATCACCGATTACGGTGCGTTCGTGGATCTCGGCGGCATCGACGGCCTGTTGCATGTCACCGACATCGCATGGCGCCGCGTGAACCATCCTTCCGAAGTGCTGACTGTCGGTCAGACCGTGAAGGTGAAGATCGTCAAGATCAACCAGGATACACACCGCATCAGCCTCGGCATGAAGCAGTTGCTGGAAGATCCATGGTCCGGCATCGCGGCGAAGTACGCCATCGAAGCCAAGTTCACAGGTCGCGTCACCAACATCACGGATTACGGTGCCTTCGTTGAGCTGGAGCCAGGCGTTGAAGGCCTGATCCACGTTTCGGAAATGTCCTGGACCAAGAAGAACGTGCATCCTGGCAAGATCCTGTCGACAACACAGGAAGTCGAAGTGCAGGTTCTGGAAGTGGACGTTTCCAAGCGTCGCATTTCGCTCGGCCTCAAGCAGACCACCGGCAACCCATGGGAGAACTTCACCTCGAAGTATCCAATCGGCG
>JBOFGV010000015.1:0-23660 GCA_051649305.1 Beijerinckiaceae bacterium | reverse complement strand
TGGCAGTGTGTGTCAATCAGCATCAGTTGGCTTCTGGCTCAATATAGCGCGGGAATATCCCTTCAGGCGCTGGCAACGCCGTGCCACCTGTCAAGGCCATCGCAGGAATGGCATCCGCCAACATGCGCCTGTCAGCGGGCACAGCCAGCAGATCCAGCAATTTGGCCGCAGCATTGGAAATGAAGGGCAAGCATGAAATACCAACAATCCGCAGCAATTCCGCCGTGACGTACAGCACCGTATCGCGCCGGGTCGGATCGCTCTTTGCAAGCTTCCATGGTTCCATTGATGCGAAGTAGCGGTTCGCCTCCCCGGTCACCGCCCAAATCTCGTTCAGCATGGTGTGCAGGGCAAAATCCTGCATCGCCGCGCGCAGTTTTTCTGGCAAGGCATAAGCCATCGTCAGCATGGCGCTGTCAGCATCTTCCAGTGGTCCCTTGACTGGCACCTTGCCCTCGCAACCCTTGGCAATCATCGATAGCGAGCGCTGCGCCAGGTTGCCAAGATCATTGGCCAGTTCCGAATTGATCCGGTTGACGATCTGCTCGTGGCTGTAGTTGCCGTCCTGCCCAAAGGCGACCTCGCGCAGGAAGAAGTACCGCACCTGATCGACGCCGTAGGCTTTAACCAGATCAAACGGATCGACCACATTTCCGACGGACTTCGACATTTTCTCGCCCTTGTTCAAAACAAAGCCGTGGCCAAAGACGCGCTTGGGCAGAGCCAAACCAGCTGACATCAGCATGGCGGGCCAATAAACCGCGTGGAAGCGAATGATATCCTTGCCGATGATATGCACATCCGCAGGCCAGCGCTGCCATTGCGGATTGCTTTCATCAGGAAAGCCAACGCCGGTGATGTAGTTGGTCAAGGCATCCGCCCAGACATACATCACATGGGCATCGTCATCAGGCACAGGCACGCCCCATGTGAAGGTGGTGCGGCTGATGGAGAAATCCTGCAACCCGCCACGTACAAAGCTGGTGATCTCGTTGCGGCGTGCTTCAGGTCCGATGTAGTCCGGCTGATCTTCATAGAGCTTCAGCAAGCGGTCCTGATAGTTTGAAAGACGGAACTTGTAGTTCTGCTCTTTCACCCACTCCACCGGCGTGCCCTGTGGCGAGAGCTTTGTGCCATCGGCAGCCGTCGTCAGTTCCTTTTCAGCGTAATAGGCTTCCTCACGAACCGAATACCAACCCTCGTACTGATCAAGGTAGATATCACCGTTCGCTTTCATGCGCCGCCAGAGTTCCTGACACGACTTGTAGTGCGCAGGTTCAGTCGTGCGAATGAAGCGGTCAGCCGACGAGTTTAACGCTTCGCCCATGGCCTTGAAATGACCGGCGTTGCGGTCTGCAAGGGCCAACACAGGAATGCCCTCCTTCTCGGCGGTTTGCGCCATTTTCAGGCCGTGCTCATCCGTGCCGGTCATGAAGAACACATCATAGCCGTCCAGGCGTTTGAAGCGCGCGATGGCATCTGATGCGATCAACTCATAGGCATGTCCAATGTGCGGCGCACCGTTGGGATAGGAAATCGCGGTGGTGATGTAGAATTTGCCGCGTGAAACCATGAAAAACCGCCTTGCCCGCCAAGGGCATCAAACCGGCTTTACTGTGCGGAACGCCGCTCAATGTTGGCCAGTTCGGAAAAAATGGACAGAAGGAACGGGCGCCGATCGAGATTATAGGCATCGACATCCCGCGCCGAACGACGCAGCTTTTCCCACAGCTCTGCCCGCGCGGCAAGACTTGCTTTGCTAGCCGTATCAGATTGATTTTTGAAAGCGAAAACCCCGCCACGCAAATGTCGCTCGATACCATCCAGCACAATCTGGAACATTGGCTCTCCCGCCTTGCCGGTTGTCTTGTCAACAATCTGCATCAATGTCTTGGTGCTGGCGCGCGAGACATCATCCAGCACCTTGCCAAGGTCGCGGCGGAAGGCGGCACCGGTTGGTTCCATCAAAGCGAGCGCCTGCCGCAAGCTACCTTCGGCTTGTGCTGCAGCATCGGCAACTCCGTCGTGAGCACCTTCAGCGATCCTTCGCACGCCATCCACAACAGCCGATTCTGGCAGCGCAGGCACGCGCAGCACACGGCAACGGGAACGGATGGTTGGCAAAAGCTGGCCGGGGCGATGGGCAATGAGAATGAAAATGGCGCGCGGTGGCGGCTCTTCCAGCATTTTCAACAGTGCGTTGGCGCTGGAGCGGTTGAGATCATCCGCCGCATCCACAATGACGATGCGCCAGCCACCTGCCCCGGCTGTGGTGCGAAACACCGAGAGCGCATCACGCACTTCATCAACGCTGATTTCCGTGCGCAAAGACTTGCCATCTTTGGTCAGGCCCCGGCGCACAACCGCCAGGTCCTGATGCGACATGCGGGCAACTTGCCCCGATACAAGATGATCACCTGAGACAAACAACGACTTCGCAGCCTGAACATGCGCTGATGCAGGATCAGGATGCGCCAGCAGAAAGCGCGCAAACCGATAAGCGAGCGTTGCCTTTCCAATGCCTTCCGGGCCAGTGAAAAGCCATGCATGATGCAATTTGCCGGAGCGATGCGCCTCAAGCAGATCAAGTTCCGTGTCGCGTGACCCGCCATACCAAAGCATTTCGCGCGGATGCGGATACTCCTCGAACCGGTCCGATTCCAGTCCCAGATCGCTGTGGTCGAGATCAATGAAATCAGCCATTTGAAATTAATCTCTCATCTCATGCATGAGACGTTTTTCGACAAGGGCAGAGATCGCTTGCGCTATTGTTGCCTCTGATCCCGAGGCATCAACCACAGCACAGCGCTTTGGCTCTTTGGCGGCAATGGCAAGGAAGCCAGCCCGCACACGCTCGTGGAAGCTCATATCAGCCGCTTCAAACGCATCGGCATCAACGGTTGCGTTACGCCGCTTGTTGGCACGGGCCAATCCCTCCTGCGGGGCGAGATCAAGCACAAGCGTCAAATCAGGCCTGGTTGTTCCGACAGCCGCCTCCTCCACACTTTGCACAAGCGCTGCAGACACATCACCGGCTGCACCTTGATAGGCGCGGCTCGAATCCGCAAACCGGTCACAAATGACCCAGGTGCCGTTCTTCAATGCAGGTTCAATGAGTTGCTGCACATGATCGTGGCGGGCGGCTGAGAACAGGAACAGCTGTGTGATCGCGTCCATGCGGATCGCCGGATCCAGCAGCAGATTGCGGATTTTCTCGCCCGTGGGTGAGCCGCCGGGCTCGCGCGTGACAAGTACGGGAATACCCCGCGCTTTCAAAAGCGTTTCGAGGTGGCGCATTTGGGTGGACTTGCCACTGCCCTCGCCGCCTTCAAAGGTGATGAATCGCCCCCTCATGACCGTGACCACCCACGGCGGAACAAGCTCAGAAACCAATCGAGGGAGTTGTCCCATGCCCGTTTGGTCAACGACCCTTCAGGCACTGATTCAAGCGCGACCACCGGCACGTCAAGCGCAATCACTTGACCACGCATAACGAAAAGGCGTCCAACCTCTGCGCCTTCCATAACGGGCGCCTTAAGCGGTCCCTTGTATTGAATGCGCACTGTCACCGGATCGAGAGCGGACTTGGGCATCAAGGCTTCAAGATCCTGTGACAGACCAATTTTTACAACACTGGCTGTACCACCGCTGACGTTCGCTTCTGTCAGCGACACAGCCTTGTCGAGAAGCTTCTTGCGTTCAAAATTTGAAAAACCCCATTCCAGCAATTTCCGGCTTTCGGCAGAGCGCATCTGCGCATTTTCAGCCCCCATAATCACAGCAATCAAGCGGCGGTTATCCTGCAATCCAGATGCAACAATGTGATATCCGGCATCGGCATTGTTGCCCGTCAGCAAGCCATCCACACCAATGTTCATAGCAAGCAGAGGGTTGCGGTTTGTCTGGCGTATCTTGTTCCAGGTGAATTCACGCTGGTTGAAAAGAGCATAAAACTCCGGGTAGGTGCGGATCATATGCTTGGCAAGCATGGCCATTTCCCGGGCACTCACTTTCTGGTCCGCATGAGTATAGCCCGTTGCATTGCGAAACTGAGAACGCACCAAACCAATGGCATTTGCCCTTTTTTGCATGCGCTCAACAAAAATGGCTTCATGACCGCCCATGCCCTCGGCAAGGGCAAGCGCTGCATCATTGGCTGACATGACAATCAAACCCTGCAGCAAATCCATAACAGCAACGCGGGTGTTGATGGGGGCAAACATCGCGGCCCCGCCCGATGGTGCACCACCACGACGCCAAACATTCTCAGAGATCAGGAACTCCTGCTCCTTGGTCACATCGCCACGCGTCAAAGCTTCAAACACGGTTTCAGCCGTCAAGATTTTCACAAGACTGGCGGGCGCAACCAGATCATCTGCCGCTTTTTCATAAAGCACGGACTGCGTGTCGATATCGTAGAGATAGGCGATCGGTGAGGCGATCTGGATGGATTGCGCAACCGCAACTTTGCTTGTGACACCAAGCACGCAAAGCATGACAGCGCACGCCAGCAAAAGTCGCCTGCCGTGCTCAGAAACAATCATCCGTTTTGCGCAGAACCAGCTCAACTTTGCCCTCGCAAACCACGCACCACGGCAGGCAATGCATCCATATGTCCTACGACCTCAAATGCGCCTGCCTCGCGCAGATTGCGCTGCATGATATCGGCATTGTGCGCGGCACCTGTGTAGCCAATCACCTGCATGCCGGCACGCCGCGCAGCCAGCACGCCGGGAACAGAATCCTCGATAACGAGGCAATGCATCGGATCGTGCCCCATCTGGCATGCAGCAAACAGAAACACATCGGGCGCAGGCTTTGCACGGCTTACCTGTTTGGCTGAAAACACATTGCCTTCAAACAGATCCTGCAACCCTGCCCGGCCAATGTTCAGTCGCAGATGCTCCGGCCCAGATGATGAAGCCACACAGCGCATGCCGCCGATGGCAAGGATTGCGTCGCGCACTCCGGGCAAAACAATATCTGTTTCTGCCAGTCGTCGGTTGATTTCCAGATCAACAGCATCATTGAAGCCAGCAGAGAAGTCCTTGCCATAAGCGCTACGCACGGCAGCCCAGCCTACCTCCCCTGGCATGCCAACGAACGTGCTGACATACTGGTCCATCGTCCAGTCACTCAGGCCAAGCCCGTGGATCACCTCCAGACAAACTTGCGCAACAATGCGCTCGCTGTCGATCAGCGTCCCGTCGCAGTCATAGATGGTCAAAACCGACAAATCACCTCTCCTGATGCCCACTGCATAACGCATTTTACGGACTTGATAAGCACCCGGTTCGCGTTAAATTTCACTGGGCGACAAGAGAAATGATTCCGCGCCGCGCAGGACAAAATGCTGAAGCATCTGAAGACAGCATATCTGGCATTGAAGAGATCAGCACAAAACGTGGTTTTGTTTGTTGTATTGGCTTGCGTCGGGTTGCTTGCTGCCAATCAAACCCATGCCCAAGGCAGAACCTGTGATCGCGTTATCCATGAGGAAGATGCGTATATCGTTTGCCGGGTTGATCTTCGCCAGCATCGTCTGGCGCTCTTTTGGCGCGGCCCGGATGGACAGGCCTTTGGCTCTTTGACAAACCTGACACGCCATTTGCAGGCCACAGGTCAGCAGCCGCTCTTCAGCATGAATGCGGGCATGTATCACGCAGAGCTTGATCCCGTGGGTCTGTATGTTGAAAACGGACGTCAGCAGGTGCGTGCCTCAACCACCAATGGACCCGGCAATTTTCATCTCAAGCCCAACGGGGTTTTCTTCGTGTCCAACGGCAAGGCCGGTGTTCTGGAAACAGGGCAGTTCCTGCGCCGACCCATCAAGCCAGAGATAGCGACGCAGTCTGGCCCAATGCTGGTGATCAACGGCAAGTTGCATCCCAAATTTCCCTCAGAAGGCGTTTCCCGCAAGGTTCGCAACGGCGTTGGCGTAAAGGACGGAGATACGATCTTCTTTGCGCTGTCAGAAGGCGGCGTGACCTTCACCGACTTCGCCAAACTCTTCCGGGATAAACTGGGCACTGCCAACGCCCTGTTTCTCGATGGCTCGGTCAGCAGTCTCAAGGCTCCCGGCATCGACCGTACCGGGTTTCGATCCCTCGGCCCAATGATTGTGGCTTTCGAGCGCCAACGAACAGCCAATCGTTGAATTGCCGGCAATCTAGGTTATAGCTACGGGCAACGATCACAGGGGGAATTGACGATGGCAAAACCGAAAACTGCATCAAAACAGCCTGCAGAAGCGGCTTCCTCGTCATCAGTTGAACTAAAATCCAGTGCTGTTGCAAAGCCTGCCAAAAACAAGCCAGCAACCAAAACAGCTGCCAAAGCAGCCAAAGAGTCAGAGGGCAAAACAAAGCACAAGATCAGCATGAAAGACCTGTTGAAGCCGTATCGTATAACCAACGGAAAAGGCTTTCACCTCGACGATCATCCGACAGACGACGCTCGCAAGGACTTTGATTTCGACAAGAACGGGGCAGCTGCGCTTTTGGCTGATGGGATTGACGATCTGCAGAAGTTGCAGGACTTGCTCTATGCAGACAACCGCTGGGCTGTTTTGCTGGTTTTTCAAGCCATGGATGCAGCAGGCAAGGATTCAACCATCAAACACGTCATGTCCGGCATCAATCCGCAGGGCTGTCAGGTGCACGCATTCAAGCGCCCGTCCGAAGAAGAATTGGACCACGATTTTTTATGGCGTACCAACAAGGTGCTCCCCGAGCGCGGCCGCATCGGTATTTTTAACCGGTCCTACTACGAAGAAGTTCTGGTGGTGCGCGTGCACCCCAAAATCCTTGATAAACAGCGCATCCCCTCAAAGTTTCTGGGCGATGATGTCTGGGACCAGCGATTGAAAGCCATTCGACACAACGAGAAGTTTCTGTCACGTCAGGGCGTCAAGGTCATCAAGTTCTTCCTGCATGTTGGCAAGGACGAGCAGAAAAAGCGCCTGCTCGAGCGCATTGATGATCCGGAGAAAAACTGGAAATTCGAAACCGGTGATCTGGCCGAGCGCGCGAAGAGGGATGACTACATGTACGCCTATGAGGAGGCTATCCGGGCAACCGCAACCAAGCATGCACCATGGTATGTCATTCCCGCTGACGACAAGAAATTCATGCGCGTGGCGGTGATGGGCGCTATCAAACGCGAACTCAAGAAGCTCGACCTTGCCTATCCAGTGATGGCACCCGAAGAGGCAGCCAAACTGGGAGACGCTCGCAAGGCGCTTGAGGCTGACAAGTAAGCTTAACAAAGGGTTTAAATCCCGCCGGTCTTCAAATGCTGTAATCTCCTGTCCTTGCAAGCAGGAGCGGCGACATTGTCAAAAGGCGTGGAATCCCAGAACCGGTTGGCCAACCTTGATCTGTTGCGATTGGTTGCTGCTGTGATGGTGGTTTTCTACCACTATACCTACAGCGGCTTTGCAACCGGCAGTTGGAACCCTGTTGCTTTTCCTGAGCTTGCTCCCCTCACCCAGCATTTCTGGAGCGGCGTCTCGCTGTTCTTCATCATTTCGGGCTTTGTGATCGCCTATTCTGCGCAGAACCGCTCGGCCTATGATTTCATCGTATCGCGCATTGCCCGCCTTTACCCGGCCTTTGTGGTTTGCTTGAGCATTACTGCGATCGGCGTCTTTGCCTTTGGTCCGGTTATGATCCCGGAATTAAACATGACCATGGCACGCTGGATTGCAGGCTTTGTCGTTTTCTCGCCAGCTTTGAAACAACCGTTTGTTGATGGTGCCTATTGGTCCATCGTGGTTGAGATCATCTTCTATCTCTGGGTCACGCTGTTGATTGCAGCGGGCATCTTTCAGAAGCGTCAGCTGGCGATAATGACTGTTTGGCTCGCAATCAGCCTGATGAATGAATTTGTGCTGGAGCATGCCGGCATCAAGCATCTCTTTACGACGCGCTTTGCCGGATATTTCGTGCTTGGCATTCTCACATTCCGTGTTTTCTCAGGCAAGCGCATGCCAAGCCTTGCTGAAACCGTGATTGCAATGATGGCCATTGTCCTCAGCATCCGCAGTGATTTCCAGATGCATCAGTGGATGCTGAATCATTACAGCGACGTGCAAGCGTGGAGCGGCATACTGGCTGTTGCAAAGCTGCTGCTGATGCTGTTCGTCATCAACGCAGCCATCCGCATGAAGCCAGTGATCACCCCAATCTGGTGTGCAACCCTGGGCGGCTTGACCTACCCATTGTATCTTATTCACCAGAATCTTGGCTTTGTGGCGTTCCACCAATTGCATAACCAGATGAACCGCTGGGTGCTTCTGGCCGCAGTCATCGCAATTATGACAATGATTGCCTGGCTGGTATTGCGTTACGTCGAGCCGCGGGGTCGCGCCCTGATCATCGCATTGGCCAACAGCTTCAAGATGCGCGTACCAATAGTCGGCGCAGTCTCTTCGCGGTGAATATCTGCGCTACTTCGCGCAGGCCGTTTCTTTCAGCATCTCAAGCCTTGTCATTTGGCCTTTCAGTGAAAACTCGCCAAAATCAAGCTTGAGCGCGCCGGAAACGCCATTCTCGTAGAGATCGAAGCCAAGCACATAGACAGGGGTGCGCTCACCCTGCCCAGGCTCGAAATAGCTTATGGACACTGGCCAGCGGGTCATGTTTGCCAATCCAGCTTTCTGCGATGCCTCCTCGACAGGACGCCCGGTTGCTGGCACGGCATTACCAATCACAGCCGTTGTATCATAGACCTTCTCGCCACCGTCTGAGCCATCATAGACCTTGATGCCAAGGATACGGTCGCCTTTTTTGGCAGCCGCGATAAGGCGCATCATGTGATCAGTCGGGAAAATCGCCACACCATCCACATCCATCTTGGTGGGCTTAGGCTGGCGCACATCAATGGACAATCCGCCATCTGCAGCGCGCTCGGCCTGGCCGTCGGTCAATTCCGGACGCCCGCCATTCACGCGCTTCTCGCCTTTGAAGGTCAGGCCCTTGCCATCAGCTGTTTCAAAACTGGTGAGGCGCATTTCTGACAGGCGCGACTGCCCTTCCCCATCTGAAATCTGCGTCAGCTGGCGAAAGTTTGTGGCGTAGCCTTCACAGGCATTACCCGTGAATTCAATGCCGATACGGCCCGAAGCTGCAGCGATTGCTTTGCCTTTGACGGAAAGCAAGGTGAGCTCGTATCCCGCCCGGTGTGGCGCAAGCGGCAGTACATTGGCCATGGCAAAGCTGGATGAAACAAGCAGCGAGCTTGCAACCAACGCACCGGCCAGCAACTGGCATCTTAATGATCTCGTTTTCATAAAAACACAGTCCTTGCTGTTGTCCGCTTCGACTCGTTGTTTTGACACTGCGAATATGGTTGAAGATAGGCAATGAGGGCTTGGGCGACAATTGCAATTGTCACACAAACAGCGCATCGCTGAATCACATCAAAGTCATCAAACAACAGAACGGGGAATGCTGTCATGAGCCAGATCGAGAAGAAACTTTCAGAGCTTGGCATCACAATCCCTCAGGCTGCAGCGCCCATCGCCAATTATGTGACTGGTGTGATCACCGGCAATCTGCTGGTTGTCTCCGGCCAGCTTTGCCTCGGTGCCGATGGCAAACTGGCTGCAGAACACACAGGCAAACTGGGTGGCTCAGTAACTTCAGAGGAAGGCAAGGCGGCCGCCCGCCTATGCGCGATCAATCTGCTAGCACAGGCCAAGGCCAATCTTGGCAACCTTGACAGGATTTCCCGCTGCGTTCGCCTTGGCGGTTTCATCAATGTCGTACCTGATTTTGCAGCTATGGCTGGCGTTATGAATGGTGCATCCGACCTTATGGTGGAAGCACTGGGCGACAAGGGTCGCCATGCGCGCAGCACCATTGGCGTTGCCAACTTGCCATTGAATGCCTGCGTTGAAGTCGAAGCCATTTTCGAGTTTGTATGAACAATGAACACGCCTTACACCACGCCGGACTGGCTGCTTGCCCGCCCGATTGCCCATCGCGGACTGCACAACCGAGATATCGGCATCATTGAGAATTCAGACGCCGCTTTCGCTGCTGCTGCGGCCCATGGTTTCGCCATAGAATGCGATATCCAACTGACGAAAGACGGTGAAGCCGTGGTGTTTCACGACTTTTTGCTGGATCGTCTGACCGGCGAAACCGGCGCAGTTATCGACAAAAACGCCAGTGAGCTAGCCAAAGTCACGTTAACCCAATCAGCTTCCAAAGACCGGATTGGCACACTCACGCATATGATCGACCTTGTTGCAGACCGTTGCCCGATCGTTGTGGAAATCAAAAGCCGCTTCAATGGCGATCTTCGCCTCACAAAGCGCTTGGTGGAAGTGTTGAAAGGTCGCCCCGAGCGCATCGCAGTAAAATCATTTGACCCGCGCATCGTTGCAGCACTGCGAATGATGTTGCCAGATCGTCCCCGAGGCATTGTTGCGATGTCGCAGTACGAATACCCGGATTACGCGACAATCCCTGCTGACGAGAAGCGCGCCATGGCGAACCTTCTGCATTTCAATGAAATGCAGCCGGATTTCATTTCCTGGAACATCAAGGATCTGCCCCATGCAGGCCCGCATCTTTGCCGCACAGGCCTTGGCATTCCTGTCATGACCTGGACTGTGCGCACTGCTGAGGATCGTGCTGCGGCAGCAATCCATGCAGATCAGATGGTTTTCGAAGGCTTTCTGCCAAGCTAAGCGCCGCCCCGCATTATGGTAAACCGGACATTAACCGAAGGCCTGTAGCGTTCTTTCATCAAGGAGAGAACGATCATGAGCTTTATCGGTGATTTTCTGAGCGGCAAAACCCACAAGCTGGCGCGTGATTTCCTGTTTTCTGGCGCTGTCATAGCCATCATGTGCTTTGTTGCGGTGCGCTACATCAACGAGATGGTCGAGAACGTCAAACTCGCCCAGAAGCAGACCCTGCCGCAGCGCGTTGCAGCAGCCCAACCGCGCCCGGACAATGAAATCCGCACGATTACCCGCTCCGTTCTGGATGATAATGTTGTAACGGGCTCCGTTGCGTCACGCCGCATCATTCTCGATCCTTGCACAGGAAAAGAAAAATAATTTCAACGCTCTGAGATGTTTTTCTAACTTACAAATCCAGGAATTTTGATAGTATGTCCGTTACCTTATCGGGCTTCTCCAAAGTCGAGAGATGCCCGCAATCGGGAATTTCAACATACTGACTGCCTGCAATGCCGGCAGCAAGTTCTCGCCCCATTTCCGGTGGTGTGATGACATCCTGAGCACCGGTGACAACCAATGTTGGCACACGAACCATGTCCAGCATCGCAGCGTAGTCGATGCGATTCATCACAGCGGTCTGCTGCTTCACAAACCGCTCAGCGCCTGTGTCGCGCATCATCTGAACCACGACTTCCTGCAAAACAGAATCAGTTAATCTGTCAGGGTGGACCAACCGCTGCCACAAAATGCCGTGCAACTTTTCAAACTGCCCCGTCGAAGCAAGCTGAATGGTTTTCTCACGCATTTCCCGCGCTTCCGGGCTGTCCATCGTGGCGCGTGTGTCAAGCAATGCCACTTTTGAAATACGATGTGGCTGCTGCCGGATCATCTCAAAAGCCACGTAGCCGCCCATGGAAAGGCCCACGAGTGCGAAATTTGCAGGCGCTTTTGCCAGAATGCTGCCGGCGATCAACTCCAGATTGTCATACGTGCTGTGATCGGCAACATGGCATCGTGCATGGGCAGACAGAGCCTTGATTTGCGGGGCAAAAAGGGCTGCTGTGCAGTTCAGGCCCGGGATAAAAACGATATCATTCATCTCGCACGTCCTTTTTTGCGCTTTGTGAAGTGAAAAGCATTGCATTTCAACGGGTTTGGCTTCACAGCCTCAATAATCTTCGCTGAGCGCGTTTGTGCGCCATGGACGAATAAACCTCATGTTATTCTCAGAACTCGGCCTTTCCGAGAAAGTTCTCAAGGCAGTCACCGGAGCGGGTTACACGCAACCCACTCCGATTCAGGAAAACGCGATCCCGCATGTGCTGGCCCGCAAGGATGTTCTTGGCATCGCCCAGACAGGAACGGGTAAAACCGCCGCCTTCACCTTGCCCATGTTGACATTGCTGGAACAAGGCCGCGCCAGAGCGCGCATGCCCCGAACGCTTATTCTGGAACCAACACGCGAACTGGCGGCGCAGGTTGAAGAAAACTTCAACAAATACGGCGCTGAGCATAAACTCTCCGTCGCCTTGCTGATTGGTGGCGTGTCCTTTGGTGATCAGGATGCCAAAATCACACGCGGCGTTGATGTGCTGATTGCAACGCCCGGCCGTCTGCTGGACCATTTCGAACGCGGCAAGTTGCTGATGACTGGAATCGAGGTTCTGGTCATCGATGAAGCGGACCGCATGCTGGACATGGGCTTCATTCCAGACATCGAGCGCATCTGCAAACTGACACCTTTCACACGACAGACTCTGTTCTTCACGGCAACAATGCCGCCGGAAATCCAGCGCATTACCGAGCAGTTCCTGTCAAATCCAGTCAAAGTGGAAGTTGCGCGCCCGGCAACAGCCGCGGCTACAATCACACAGCTGCTGGTCGCATCAGGTTCAAAAGACTTTGAAAAGCGCGAAACGCTGCGTCGCATCCTGCGCAACAGCAAGGATATCAAGAACGCGATCATTTTCTGCAATCGCAAGCGCGATATCGCGACAGTCGTGAAGTCGCTGGAAAAGCACGGCTTCAATGTCGGCGGCCTGCACGGCGATATGGACCAGCGCGCGCGCATGGCCATGCTCGAAGCCTTCAAGGCAGGCCGCGTGCCTTTGCTTGTGGCATCGGATGTTGCAGCGCGCGGACTTGATATTCCTGACGTCAGCCATGTAGTGAATTACGATATTCCTATTCATGCCGATGACTATGTGCATCGTATTGGCAGAACAGGCCGCGCTGGACGCACAGGCACCGCCTATTCCATCGTGTCAAAAGCCGATGAGCGGTATCTTTCTGCAGTTACCACATTGCTGAAGAAAGACATCGACTGGGATGGCGTTTCTCTTGCTGATTTTGTTCCAGTGCCCAGCGAAAGCAACGATGACGAAGGCGGTCGCCGATCAACGCGTGGTGGTCGCGGCAGGCCTGATCGTGCGCCACGCAGAGCCGAGAGTGCAGAGCAGAGCGAGCATACGACCACTGAAAAACCTCGCGATCGTGACCGTGGACCTGCTCAAGCTGATGGCTCTCGCCAGCAACCCAGACATGAACCACGCAAACCCGCTTCAGCTGAACCGCGTGGCCCGATCCAGAATCGCAATGAAACGCAACGATTCGGGAATCAGCCTGCACCGCGCAAACGCTACGAAGATTTGGACGACGGTCCTTCTGTCAAAGGCATGGGCGACCACATGCCAGGCTTCCTGATGAACACAATCAGAAAACCTGCAAAAAAATAGGTAAAAGCATAAGTTCTTCCAATAGGATTAGCTCATTATCTGTCGAGATATCTCGCTCTTAAGTTGTCCCCTTAACCTGACTTTAAAATCCCTGTGTAAATATGGGGGCAGTTAGAAATATTCGGGGAAGACGATGTCGCAAAACAGAAGCGACTACGAGCGCACCATTTCAATTGGTGAAAAAGCGTTCGCTCATATACGCGGTCACAGGACTGCAGCGTATCCCCGTGCCTATGAGCTTTGGTACACTTACGTTACCGGGCATCATCCCGCACTGATGCGCGCGATCAATGATCTGCTGCGCAAGTTTGGTCGTGTCACACAATCCGAACTCGACGATATCTACGATCGTTTCATCAATACCAACCGGTTTACGGCTGAAGCCGAGCGTGCAACAGTCCGCTTGCTGAGCCAGATGGACACTGTCGGTGATGCGCTGGCTTCTGCCAAAACGGAAATCAATGAATACCGCGGCACATTGAACGGCTCTGTCGATGAGATGGAGCAAGGTATTGGCGAGGATCGCCTGCGTGCCATTATCAGCGATCTCATGGCTTCAACCCGCAATATGTCGCGCCTCAACGCCAAGCTCTCCGAGCAGTTGGGTGAAGCAAAGACAGAGGTGGTTGAATTGCGCGAAGCGCTGGAATCAATCCGCACGGAAAGCCAGATTGACCCGGTTACAACGCTCGCTAACCGCATGTTCTTCGATACGGCACTAGCGGACTCATTGCGTCACGCGCAGCGGACTGGTGATGACCTCTCGGTGCTGATGACCGATATCGATCATTTCAAGAAATTCAACGACACCTACGGTCACCTCACAGGCGACCAGGTTCTTCGTCTTGTTGCCATGTCCATCAAGCAAAACGTCAAGGGCCTGGATACAGCTGCCCGCTTTGGTGGCGAAGAGTTTGCTGTGATTTTGCCAGGCTGCGATTTGCGCGGCGCACTGCATGTTGGTGAACAGGTTCGCAAGGCGGTTATGAGCCGCGAGTTGGTCAAGCGCTCAACCGGCGAAAATCTTGGACGCGTCACAATTTCCATAGGTGTCGCCACATTCAGAAAAGACGACACACCAACCACAATCGTCGAGCGCGCAGATATGGCGCTTTATGCTGCCAAGCGTGGTGGACGCAACATGGTGGTCGTTGAATCCGACCCTGCAGTGCAGAACAGAATTTCAGCAGCCTGAACATTCAGCCGCGCATAAGTGCGCGGCTTTCTTCATTTTAATTTTTTCGATTGAGATATCTGGATCAATTATTCCGTCTCAAGCCCGCTGAACAGCTTGTCCCAGACCTATGCTTTTACCGGCCAACGCCGGTTCCTCCGGAAAAACTGGATTGTGCCTTTCAGGCAATAACCAGACCGCAGAAAATCAATGCCCTGCGAACAAAACGCTTGATGCGCGCTCTGGCAGATCCGAGCTGGAGTGCCTCGTGCCGTGCTTTCTGGATTTCGGGTGTGTCATCGTAGGGACAAGCGAAAGCTGCACCTGCTGCAGCGATTGATCTGTCTGCTGAAACGTAACGCATCGTCTTCTGGCCTCCATACGCAACACCGGCGGCTGCACCCCCACACATCAGGATGATAGGCAGAAAATCGTTAAAATTTAATCGGATTTGACTCAGGCTGTCGCGACACCGTCACACACAACGTTGTAGGTTCCGCATGCTTGAAAAGTGAGGGCTCCATGACACACGGCAATGATCAAACTGATTTTCGTTTGCGCTCGCAAATGTTTGAGGAAGCCGAAAATATCGGCGCAAACCCATCATCCAACCCAACCATGGGCGATATGATTGCAGCGCGCCTCTCCCGCCGCGACCTTGTGAAGGGCACACTTGCCGTTACCGCGATTTCTGCCGTGATGTCTCCTGCCGTTGTTGAAATGGCTGCTATGGCGCAAGCCGCAGGCAACACGACACCATCTTTCAATTTCAAGGAAATTGCAGCTGGTTCTGATGAAAAGCACCATGTTGCCGAAGGCTATGATGCAGACATCCTGATCCGCTGGGGTGACCCCGTGACTGCCGGCGCTCCGGAGTTTGATCCGCAGGCACAGACCCCTGCCAAACAGGCCACACAGTTTGGCTACAACAATGATTACCTCGGCTTCTTCCCGATTGATGGCAAGAGTGACCACGGTCTGCTTTGCGTCAACCACGAGTACACCAATGAAGAATTGATGTTCCCGCAGTTGAGTGGCCGTCAAGATATCCGCGCCACAGCATTCAAGGAAATGACCAAGGATCTGGCAGACACCGAAATCATGGCGCACGGTGGCTCAGTCATTGAAATCCGCAAGGTTGCCGGCAAGTGGCAGGTTGTGAAAGACTCTAAGTATGCACGCCGTATCACCGGCGAAACCGTCATGCGTATTTCAGGCCCTGCTGCAGGCGCTGACCGCATGAAGACATCAGTTGATCCAACAGGCACCCGCGTGCTGGGCATGCTCAACAACTGCGCCGGTGGCCGCACACCATGGGGCACATGGCTGACCTGCGAAGAAAACATCAACGGCTACTTCTGGGGCGAAATGGCCCAGACACACGCTGAATCCGCCAACTATCGCCGCATGGGCATCCCCGGCCGTTGGTATAACTGGGGTGCGTATCACGACCGCTTCGACATCTCGAAAGAAGCCAACGAGGCCAACCGCTTCGGCTGGGTTGTTGAAATCGATCCGTTTGACCCGACATTCGTTCCTGTCAAGCGCACATCGATGGGCCGCTTCAAGCATGAAGGTGCTGCTGGCATTACCAACAAGGACGGGCGTTACGTTGTCTATCAGGGCGACGACCAGCGCTTTGATTATGTCTACAAGTTTGTGACCGAAGGCACAGTGTCCGCCACAGACCGCGCCGCCAACATGACACTCCTCGACAAGGGCACGCTGTATGTCGCCCGTTATGACGCGGATGGCACAGGCGTCTGGATGCCGCTCGTGTTTGGTCAAGGTCCGCTTACACCAGCAAACGGTTTCCGCAGTCAGGCTGATGTCGTGATTGAAGTCCGTCGTGCTGGCGATCTGCTGGGAGCCACAAAGATGGACCGTCCGGAAGACGTGGAAGCCAACCCCAAGACCAACAAGGTCTATGTGATGCTGACAAACAACAACCAGCGCCGTGCCGGTCAGGTTGATGCAGCCAACCCACGCTCGGACAGCCGCTTTGGCCATATCATTGAAATGATGCCGGAAGGTGGCGATCACGCTTCACTGAAGTTCACATGGGAAATTCTGGTGAAGTGCGGCGACCCAACCCTTGCAGCTGTTGGCTCAACCTTCCATCCAAACACCACGAAGGATGGCTGGTTCGGCATGCCGGACAACTGCGCTATCGACGAAATGGGCCGTCTCTGGGTTGCAACCGATGGCAACCAGATATCGCGCACAGGCCGGGCGGACGGTGTATGGGCCATGGAAACCGAAGGAGCAGCTCGCGGAACATCCAAATTGTTCTTCCGTGTTCCCAACGGAGCCGAGCTTTGCGGACCAGAGTTTACGCCTGACATGGAAACATTCTTCGTGGCCGTTCAGCACCCGGGTGAGCCGGACGAAGATGATCCAAGCGCCAAGCCCGCTTCATTCATCAATGCATCAACACGTTGGCCAGACTTCAAGCCAAACATCCCCCCTCGCCCATCCATCGTGGCTATCACGAAAAAGGGCGGCGGCAAGATCGGCGTCTGATCACGCTGCTGTGTTGATAGAACGCGCCTTGCCATGATTTTGACATGGCGCGTTCATTGTTTCGTAACAATCTTTCGAGATAAATGGATTTAGAAACGTAGCACGGATGTACTGCACGTTTGACGGCGGGTGGCGAAAGCTGCCCGTTTTGTTTTTTACAGTCCGAAAAATGCGGACCTTCCAATCAAAACAGAGTTTGTTGCCAGTCTGTTCACCTTAGCCTGTTCATCGCTCCCTTGCCCGTGGCATAGTGATTTTTGACGAATCATGAGCAGGAAAATGACGCCTCCAAAGCCCGGCACAGCGAGAGATCTTTTTGGCGAATTGGAAAAGGCTGCGCGCGATATCATTCCTGCGGTACCTGCTTCACAGAGCAATCCTGCCCCGGCCCCTACAGCGCCCGTTGCAAAGCCTGTTGAAGTCAAGCCTGTTGCATCCAGGCCACCACCTGCCAGTGCATCCTCAGGCAACTATGACGCTTCGGCCATTGAGGTTCTGGAAGGTCTTGAGCCCGTGCGCCGCCGCCCCGGCATGTATATCGGTGGCACGGACGATAAAGCGCTGCACCATCTTTTCGCTGAAATCATCGACAACTCGATGGACGAGGCCGTAGCGGGTCACGCCACCTTTATCGAGGTGGATTTTGCCGCGGACGGCTTTCTGACAGTCACTGACAACGGACGCGGCATTCCCGTAGAAGAGCATCCGAAGTTTCCCGGAAAATCGACGCTCGAAGTCATCATGTGCACTTTGCATGCTGGCGGAAAGTTCGACAGCAAGGTGTATGATACCTCCGGCGGCTTGCACGGTGTGGGCATCTCGGTTGTTAACGCGCTCTCCGAACTTGTGGAAGTGGAAGTGGCGCGCGGACAGCAGCTTTACAAGCAAAGCTTCTCACGCGGCATTCCCCTTGGCGGCGTGGAATCTTTGGGGCGCACGGCGAACCGTCGTGGAACCAGTGTTCGCTTCAAGCCCGATGCGCAGATCTTTGGCGCTGCAGCGCAGTTCTCGCCCGCGCGCCTGTTCAAGATGGCCCGTTCCAAGGCCTATCTGTTCGGCGGTGTTGAAATCCGCTGGTCCTGTGCGTCAAGCCTCCTCAAAGGGGACGGCGTGCCAGAAAAGGCCGTCTTCCGCTTCCCGGGCGGCCTGAAGGACTATCTTGCCAAGGAGATCGAGGGCAAGGCAACTGTGACTGACCAGATGTTCGCCGGAAAAGCGGGTGAAGCCGGCAAGCACGGCGGCTGCGAATGGGCGGTGTCCTGGCTGACCGAAGAAGACGGCCACGTCTCATCCTATTGCAACACCATTCCCACAGCTGATGGCGGCACGCACGAAAGCGGCTTTCGAGTTGCCATGCTGCGCGCCCTCAAGGACCACGCTGAGCGGATCGGCCAGTCCAAGCGCTTCAAGGATGTGACCACTGAAGACGTCACCATCCAGATGAACGCCATGCTGTCAGTGTCGATCCGGGAGCCCGAATTTGTTGGCCAGACAAAGGACAAGCTTGCGACTGTTGAGGCCTCCCGCATTGTCGAGAACGCAGTGCGCGATGCCTTTGACCATTGGTTGGCAGCCTACAAGAGCCAGGCTGAAAAGCTCATGGACTTTGTTGTTGAGCGCGCAGAGGACCGCCTGCGCCGCCGTGCCGAAAAAGACGTGATGCGCAAAACAGCTGTGCGCAAGTTGCGCCTGCCCGGAAAGCTCGCAGATTGCTCGAACACAGGCGCGCAAGGCTCTGAAATCTTTATTGTTGAGGGTGATTCAGCCGGTGGCTCCGCCAAGATGGCGCGCGACCGCGCTACACAGGCGATTTTGCCCTTGCGCGGCAAGATTTTGAACGTCGCTTCGGCAGGCCGCGAGAAACTGGCTGCCAACCAGCAGCTTACTGATCTCACGCAGGCCCTGGGTTGCGGCGTGGCTGCCCAATACCGCGATGACGATCTGCGCTACGAGCGCGTCATCATCATGACAGACGCTGACGTTGACGGCGCGCATATCGCCTCTTTGCTGATCACGTTCTTCTACCGGCAGATGCCACGCCTGATTGATCGCGGTCATCTTTACCTCGCGTGCCCGCCCCTGTTTCGGGTGCAGCAGGGCACAAAAAGCTTCTATGCGCGGGATGAGAAGCACCGTGACGAGATTGTTGCGTCCCTTGGTTCACGCGGCAAGATCGAGATCGGGCGCTTCAAAGGCCTTGGTGAAATGCTGCCAGCGCAATTGAAGGAAACCACAATGGACCCGAAGAAGCGCATTCTGCTGAAGGTCGTCGTGGAAAACGACGAGCGGACAGACACGTCAGATTCCGTCGAGCGACTGATGGGCAACAAGCCGGAAGCGCGCTTCACTTTCATTCAGGACAATGCTGCTTTCGCCAGCAAGGACATGCTGGATATCTGATTATCACCGGCGAAAAGTCAGCAGAACCTCGCCAACCGGCACACCGAACTTCGAGACAACAGCCTTGTTGAGCACGCTTTTGCGGTCAATCGGGGCAATGGTATCGGCAAAATCCAATCGTGTGACCGAGCCATCCTTGCTGCGGACATCAGCGGAATAGGTGAGCTGAACAGTGTTTCCGACCTGGCGCACAACGGCCTTGCCAATCACATCTTCTCGCTCACCTTCGTAAACACCGGGCGATATGCGCGTGAAGCGCCAGGTTTTCACGTCTTTTTCGCCGTCAGCAAAGACAAAGTCTTCCCGCAGGGTCAAGGTCCGGCCATTCCAGCGCCCTGATGTATAGACAGTCATCGGGCGGTTCACGCCAGCGATTGCTGATGTGAAGGCACCTTTTCCAACAGTCTTGCCTGTAAAGAAGCCCTCCAGCGTAAACGCCGGAGCATCAGCAGGTGGCGTAAGGATGGGCGGACCTGCGCATGCAGACAGTGCTACAACAACAGCAAAGGCAGAAAAACCACGTCTGGTGAGTGTCATCATGGCCAATCCAGTCTTGCGTCCAAATGTCATGCATTGACTACGCAAGAGAAGCAGGAATGGATTGAGATTGTCTACTTCCGCTGAATGCCGACCGTTGATGGCATGATCTGCTCTTTGAGCTGCGGACGCTCGGCCATCATCTGATCCCAGGCCGACCAAGTGTACCAGCCGATGACAACGAGCACGGGCACGCAGATCCAGCCCATGATTTCTTCTGTCCGGCGGCGATTGCTCGCGCGCCGGTACCTCTCATCACTCATACGCCTGAAAAAACCAATCACGACTTCAACGGAACCTTGGGAACTGAACTGCGTGAAACTGGCTTTCCGGAGGGTGACTTGTCAACAGAAGGCTTCACCTTTGCCTTGCGTGAAGCTGCTTTCTTGGCTTTGGGTTGCTTTCTTGCATCTTCCACGACCTTTTCTGGCCTTGGCAGCAACGGACCTTCGGGAAAGACAAAGCCAAGCTTCTTCTGGCCTGTATCGTCTCCCGTTACGATCACGCGCACTGTTCCGCCGTTCTTCAGGCGACCGAACAGCACTTCATCGGCCAGAGGCGTCTTGATTGCGGTCTGGATAAGACGTCCCATCGGGCGTGCACCCATGGCCTGATCATAGCCATTTTCGACAAGCCAGTTGCGGGCTTCGTCCGAGAGCTCGATCGAAACATTGCGATCCGACAACTGGGCGTCGAGCTGCATGATGAACTTGTCAACGACCTGAACAACCACTTCCTTCGGCAGATGTCCAAAGCCAACCACTGCATCCAGACGATTGCGGAACTCTGGTGTAAACAGGCGGTTGATCGCCTCCACGTCATCACCCTCGCGCTTCGACTTCGTGAAACCAAAGGCTGATTTCGCCATGTCGGAAGCGCCGGCATTGGTCGTCATGATCAAGACAACATTGCGGAAATCGACCTGCTTGCCGTTGTTATCCGTGAGCTTGCCATGGTCCATCACCTGCAACAGTATGTTATAGAGATCGGGATGCGCTTTCTCGATTTCATCGAGCAACAGCACGCAATGCGGGTGCTGATCGACGCCGTCAGTCAGCAAACCGCCCTGATCAAAGCCAACGTAGCCGGGAGGTGCGCCAATCAGGCGACTGACTGTGTGGCGTTCCATATACTCGGACATGTCAAAGCGCAGCAGCTCTACGCCCATCACCTTGGCGAGTTGCTTGGCTACCTCGGTTTTACCGACACCTGTGGGGCCTGAGAACAGATAGCTGCCAATCGGCTTCTCACCATCACGAAGGCCTGCACGGCTGAGCTTGATCGCGGCGGTCAATTGACCGATCGCGTTGTCCTGACCATAGACCATGCGCTTGAGCGTGGTTTCCATGTTCTGGAGCACCTCGGCATCGTCCTTGGAAACGGTCTTTGGCGGGATGCGCGCCATTGTGGCAATTGTCACCTCGATTTCCTTGATGCCAATGGACTTTTTGCGCTTGGATTCAGGAACCAGCATTTGCGATGCGCCACACTCGTCAATCACATCAATCGCCTTGTCCGGCAACTTGCGGTCATGGATATAGCGGGCTGACAGCTCAACAGCGGCCTTTACGGCCTCGTTGGTATACTTGAGCTTGTGGAATTCCTCGAAATACGGCTTCAGGCCCTTGAGAATCTCAATAGCATCAGGAATGCTAGGCTCATTCACGTCAATCTTTTGGAAGCGACGCACCAGTGCGCGGTCTTTCTCGAAGTGCTGACGGTATTCCTTGTAAGTGGTCGAGCCAATGCAGCGCAAAGTGCCTGCCGCAAGCGCTGGTTTCAGCAAGTTAGACGCATCCATCGAGCCGCCGGATGTCGCACCTGCACCAATCACAGTATGGATTTCATCGATGAACAAGATCGCCTTGGGGTGCGCCTCAATTTCCTTCATCACCTGCTTCAGGCGCTCTTCGAAATCACCGCGGTAGCGTGTGCCAGCCAGCAATGTGCCCATATCAAGCGAAAACACAGTGGCATCTGCCAGAACGTCCGGCACTTCCTTGTCGTTGATCTTGCGCGCCAGACCTTCGGCAATCGCCGTTTTGCCAACGCCAGGATCTCCTACATACAGAGGGTTGTTCTTCGAACGGCGGCACAAAATCTGAATTGTGCGATTCACCTCGGCCTCGCGGCCGATCAGGGGATCAATGCGTCCGTCCCTCGCCTTCTTGTTGAGGTTAACGCAGTAACTGTCTAATGCACCTTCTTTTTTCTTGTTTGGTGCATCGCCATTCTTGGGATCGACTTCGTCTTCTTCAGCCCCACGTGCAGGCTTGGCGTCGGTCATGCCGGGGCGCTTGGCAATGCCATGGCTGATGAAATTCACGGCATCGTAGCGCGTCATATCCTGCTCCTGCAGGAAGAAAGCAGCATGGCTTTCACGCTCGGCAAAGATTGCCACCAGCACGTTGGCACCTGTCACTTCTTCACGCCCGGAAGACTGGACATGGATCACGGCACGCTGAATCACGCGCTGGAAACCGGCGGTTGGCTTTGCTTCATCCTTGCCTGCGTGGACCAAGCCTTCAAGCTCTGTATCGACATAGTTCTTCAATGTGCGACGAAGGGCATCGATATCAACATTGCAGGCATTCATTACGCCTGCCGCGTCCACATCGTCCGTCAGCGCCAGCAGCAGGTGCTCCAGCGTGGCGTATTCGTGGTTTCGCTGGTTCGCAAAGGCCAGAGCCTGATGCAGCGCTTTTTCGAGATTTCGGGAAAAAGTTGGCAAAATTTCCTCACTTCTTTTCCATGATGCACTGCAGGGGATGCTGGTTCTTGCGGGCAAAATCCATGACCTGCGTCACTTTCGTTTCCGCAATTTCATAGGTGAAGACACCGCATTCACCGATTCCCTGATTATGCACATGCAGCATGATTTGCGTGGCAGCTTCGCGGTTCTTGTTAAAAAACCGCTCCAGGACATGAATAACGAACTCCATTGGCGTGTAGTCGTCATTCAAAAGCAAAACCCGGTAAAGGTTCGGTCGCTTCACCTTGGGCAAGGTTTTGGCGATGACAGCAGTTCCAGACCCGTCACCCTGATCCGGTGCGCGTCTCTTGTCACTCGCCTGAGGCCTTTGATTGTTTATCAAGAAAGACTTCACAGCCAATTTTACCCCTTTCACCCTGTGATATGCCCTTTGCAAATCAACAAGGGTGGAATTGATCCAGCTGCTATCAAGTAGGAAGCCGGAACAGATTGCAACAGAGGGATTGCTGAAAAAGTGCAACAAAAAAAGAAAAACAAAAAACCCGGCCTGAAGCCGGGTTCAATGTTCGCTGCAATGCAGCAAATGGTCTTGCCAAATTACTTGGCAGCAGCTGGCTTGGCCTTGGCGAAAGCAGCTTCAACAGGCTTCATCGCTTCCTTGGCGAAGTCGCTGTAGAGGTTGCCGAGCTTTGTAGCCTGGGCAACGAAACCTTCGTAGGAAGCCTTGGCGAACTCTGTGTTGAGTTCGATGGCCTTGTCGAGTGTCTTCACGGCGAAGAGCTTCTCAACATGGGCTGTGTTAGCTTCGTAGGCCTTCTTGGCGTAATCAGCACCTTCGGTGGTGATTGTCTGCGCATTCTTGGTGAATGTGCCGAATGCCTT
>JBOFGV010000014.1:0-26137 GCA_051649305.1 Beijerinckiaceae bacterium | reverse complement strand
GCACCCCTCGTTTCTCGAGGCTCGCTATCGCTCGCACCTCGAAATGAGGAAATTCCGTGCATGGCATGAAGGATGAAGCACCGCACTTCCCTTCTCCCCTTGCGGGAGAAGGTGGCCTTTGCGTCAGAAAAGGTCGGGTGATGGGTGAAGTTGCAGTGTGGTGTTGACGCAGTTGAAATGGCATCCCTATAGCTCTGTAATTCCATATCAAGCTGAGTTTGGATTCCTGAACGAGTATCTCTTGCTTGAACTGAATTAAAAATGTTACAGCCAAATGGCTACGGTTTAGGAATCAACATGAAATCAATAGCTTTTTTTAATAATAAAGGCGGCGTTGGCAAAACCACGTTGTTATGTAATGTAGCCGCATATGCAGCTATTAAATTAAAAAAGAAAATTTGCGTTATCGATGCCGATCCTCAGTGCAACGCAACACAATATTTTTTTAATGACGAGGAAATTGATAATATTTATAATAATAATGAATTTACAATTGAAAATGTTTTTGAAAAATTAAATATTGGAGAGGGATTCATTTCTGAAGTAAAATTGAAATCTAGTGAAAATTTTGGAATTAAAGTCCTTCCTGGCGATCCTAGACTAGCTATTACGGAAGATTTTCTTTCAAAAGAATGGGGTAGTGTAAAATCAGGCGAAGTTCGGGGCATAAAAACAAGTTTAGTTTTCTCTGATCTTCTTAACAAGCTAGATAATTTTGATTTTGTTTTTATAGATGTTAGCCCATCCCTCGGAGCAATAAACCGTTCAATATTATTGAGTGCAGATTATTTTGTAAGCCCAATGTCAATAGACATTTTTTCACTAAGAGCTTTTGAAAATATAGCAAAATGGATTGAAGAGTGGCAAAAAGATTGGAAAATAGGGATTAGTAATGTAAAAGATATAAAACAGTTGCCAAACTTGAAATATGGCAAGGCAGATTTTTTAGGATACGTCACTCAGCAGTACCTGGCTCGGAAAGATGCTTCTGGAGAGCGCCGAGGCGTTAAGGCATATGATAATATCAGGTCACAGATAGATAAAGTAATTAAAGAATGTGGTCTTGATGAAAATATACCTGGAACGCCGTATGAAATTGGGACTGTACCTAATCTTTTTAGCCTAGTTCCTATGTCCCAAAGCCAAAATAAACCAGTGTTTGAGCTAAAATCAAATGACGGAGTTGTTGGTGCACACTTTTCTAAAGTAAAAGAAGCTGGTGAAATTTTTGAAAAAGTTACACGAGAGTTACTGAGTCGAACAAATGGTTGATTGGCCTGAAGAATTAGTACGAGATATAGCCCGGCGAAGATGTGCACTTGTGATTGGGTCTGGCGTATCACGACAGTCACGAGGAACTGGCAATGCTGTCCCACCTACTTGGAACAGCTTTCTTGAGCAAAGTAACGCCGATATTCTTGGTGGCCCCTTAGATCACGTCACCAAAGCTATTTCCGATGGCGATCTGCTGCATGCATGCGAATGGCTACAACGTAAGTATGATTCAAGTTGGACAAAGCGACTAAGAGATGCATTTAGCGCTCCTAAGTATGCACCTAGTTTATCACACGAATACATTTGCAAGCTCGACAGTAGAATCGTGCTAATACTTAATTTTGATGATATCTTAGAAAGAAGCGCAAAGAAAATCTACGACGGAACAAGCATTGAAAAAAATTACTATGACGATGATATTTATGAATTTTTGCGAGGGACGGGACGTTATTATATAAAAGTACACGGAAATCTTAATACGCCAAATCAATTGATTTTCACCCAGAGGCAATACTCCGAGGCGAGAATAAAATATGCAAATTTTTACAATGCTTTCGATGGCGCTTTGATGACGCATACATTTCTATTCCTTGGGGCGGGAACAAGGGATCCAGATATAAATCTTATTCTTGAAAATCAAAATTTTTCCTATAATGCAAGCCACCCACATTATTATTTAGCCGCACGCGGTTCTATACATGATGACTTGAAGAAATCTCTTAGAGATAATCGAAATTTAAAAGTTATTGAGTATGAAAGGATCGATGACAATCATTCAGGATTTGAAGAAGCTCTAAAAGATCTTCTTTCTCTTGTAGAGCCGCAACGATATGATATTTCTGAAAGACTTGATTGGTAGCCCTCACTTCTTCTCTGGTGCAGGCACCGCCCCCGCAGCAGCCTCCAGCCTCTCCACCTTCGCCCCTTCCCGCAGCTTCAGCACAAAATCCTGCTGCGACTTCTGCGTGAGGTAGCGCTTCAGCTGGTCCTTCACGGCATCAAACGCCGGTGGGGCTTTCTCGCGCTTGTCTTCCAGCTTGATAATGTGGAAGCCGAACTGTGTTTTCACGATGTCTGAAACAGCGCCCTTGGCCAGCTTTTCAGCCGCTTCGCCGAATTCCGGCACCATGCGCTCTTTCTCGAACCAGCCGAGATCACCGCCCTCTTTCCCCGAACCGGGGTCTTTCGAGAGTTCACCGGCGAGCTTGGCGAAATCTTCGCCCTTCTTGATGCGCTCAAGCGCTGCCTTCGCCTCTTCCTCTTTTTCAACGAGGATGTGGCGGGCCTTCAACTCCTGACCGGGCTTCAGGGTTTTCACGGTTTCATCGTAGAAGGTCTTCATGGCGGCGTCGGTCGCGCCCTTGTCACCCTCGCGGGTGAGAAGCGATTCCATCAGCAGGCGGTCGCGTGTCTGCTCCATGCGGCGCTTGAAATCCGGCGTATCCGCCACCTTTTCCTTGGCCGCCGTTGCAGCCACGATCTTCAGGTCAATCAGATAATCGATAGCATAAGTGCGGCGCTGCGCAGCATCCAGTTGCTGGGGCAAGGTGGGAGACAACTCCTCAAGCGCCACTTTCACGTCTTCCTCGGTGATGGAAACACCGTCCACCTTGGCCACAACCTTGGAATCCTGTGCCAGAACACCGCTGGACAGCACAGCCGCGAGGGCGAGAGTCGAGACGAAAGAAGAGAGTCGAATGATTTTCATGGTCTGCTCCACAACAGGTTTCTGGTGACTTCAAGGGATTTTATCCCAACGAATCAGCGACACCTGCAAATAAAATGCCTGTCGCTGTCTTCCCCAAAGCTCCTGTCATTGACAACCCCGGAGTGGCCTTCTTATGTCCAGCGCAACACTTTTTGCGATCACATCCCTGTGGCCGCTCCCATCATGCCGTCTTCAAGGCCCACTCAAAGGTTTATCTGCCCATGTTCGGCACGATCGCCAAGAAACTTTTCGGTTCCGCCAATGACCGCCGCGTCAAAGGTTATGCCCCCCGCGTCAAAGCCATCAACGCGATGGAGGCGGAGCTTGCCGCCCTCTCTGACGAGCAGCTGAAAGCCCGCACAGAGGCTTTCATGGCCGAAGTCGCTGGCGGCAAATCGCTTGATGACATTCTGGTGCCTGCCTTTGCAACAGTGCGGGAAGCCGCCAAGCGCACGCTTGGCCAGCGGCATTTCGATGTGCAGCTGATTGGTGGCATGGTGCTGCACGAACGCGGCATTGCGGAAATGAAGACCGGCGAAGGCAAGACGCTGGTGGCGACCCTCGCGGTCTATCTCAACGCGCTGAATGGCAAGGGTGTGCATGTTGTCACCGTGAACGACTATCTCGCCCGCCGCGACGCGGAATGGATGGGGCAGGTCTACGGCTTCCTTGGCATGAGTGTGGGCATCATCGTGCATGGTCTGGACGATGAGCAGCGCCGCGATGCCTATGCCTGCGACATCACCTATGGCACCAACAACGAGTTCGGCTTCGATTATCTGCGCGACAACATGAAATATGAGTTCGCGCAGATGTCGCAGCGCGGCCACGCCTTTGCGATTGTGGACGAGGTGGACTCCATTCTGGTGGATGAAGCGCGCACGCCGCTCATCATCTCCGGCCCCACCGAGGACCGCTCGGACCTCTACACGGCGCTGGACGCCATCA
The DNA here is from genome assembly GCA_051649305.1 of Beijerinckiaceae bacterium. Classification (GTDB taxonomy): domain Bacteria; phylum Pseudomonadota; class Alphaproteobacteria; order Rhizobiales; family Beijerinckiaceae; genus JADCCX01. The sequence goes on along the minus strand of JBOFGV010000014.1, from coordinate 22,206 downwards.
TGCCCAGCCTCCAGCCATCGGATTATGAGGTGGACCTGAAGCAGCGTCAGGTTTCGCTGACCGAAGACGGCACAGAGAACATCGAGCAGCTGTTGATGAAAGCCGGCATCCTGAAGGATGGCACGCTTTACGACGCGCAGAACGCCAGCGTGGTGCACCACGTCAATCAGGCGCTGCGCGCCCACACGCTGTTCACCAAGGACAAGGATTACATGATCCGGTTCAACCCGGAGAATGGCACCAACGAAGTCGTCATCATCGATGAATTCTCGGGCCGTGCCATGTCTGGCCGCCGCTATTCAGAAGGCCTGCATCAGGCGCTGGAAGCCAAGGAGCATGTGCCGATCATGCCAGAGAACGCCACATTGGCGTCCATCACCTTCCAGAACTACTTCCGCCTCTATGACAAGCTGGCGGGCATGACCGGAACCGCTGCCACCGAGGCCGATGAATTCCAGCAGATCTACAATCTTGAAGTCGTGGAAATTCCCACCAACACGCCGGTTTCGCGCGTGGATGATGACGATGAAGTCTACCGCACCGAGAACGAGAAGATCGCCTCGATCATCAAGGAAATCGCCAAGGCATCGGACCGCATGCAGCCGGTGCTGGTGGGCACGGCCTCGATTGAAAAGTCCGAGCTTTTTGCCGAACGCCTGTTGCAGGCCGGCTTCAAGCAGATCGACTTTGAAAAGCCCGATGCACTGGACAAGCTTTATGCCGCTGCCCGCTCCGGCAAGAGCGCGCGGCAGTTTGCGGTGCTCAACGCGCGTTTCCACGAATCAGAAGCGCTGGTGGTGGCGGAAGCCGGTGTGCCCGGTGCCATCACCATCGCCACCAACATGGCGGGCCGCGGAACGGACATCAAGCTTGGCGGCAACGTCGAAATGCGCATCAAGCAGGAGGCGGACAGCATTGCTGATCCCGCCCAGCGCGAAGCGAAGGTGGCCGAAATCCGCGAGGAGGTGGAGCGCTTCCGCCAGATCGTGCTGAACGCCGGTGAAAGCGTCGAAATCACGCCTGCTACCGCCAAGAAGGCCGCTGTGACAAAGGCCTATCCCGGCGGGCTTTATATTGTGGGTACAGAGCGCCACGAAAGCCGCCGCATCGACAACCAGCTGCGTGGCCGCTCTGGCCGTCAGGGTGACCCCGGCCGCAGCCGGTTCTTCCTGTCGCTGGATGATGACCTCATGCGCATCTTCGGCTCGGACCGTATGGATTCGATGCTGCAGAAGCTCGGCCTGCAGGAGGGCGAGGCCATCGCCCATCCATGGGTGAACAAGGCGCTGGAAACCGCGCAGAAGAAGGTGGAAGCCCGCAACTTCGATATCCGCAAGAACATCCTGAAATACGACGATGTGCTGAACGACCAGCGCAAGGCGGTGTTCAACCAGCGCAAGGAGTTCATGGCCACCGAGGATATGTCCGCGACTGTCACAGACATGCGCCACAACACAGTGGAAGAGCTGGTCGCCAGAAACATTCCGGAAGAAAGCTACCCCGACAGCTGGAACACACAAGAGCTGCGCGCTGATGTGCTGAAGGACCTCAACCTTGATCTGCCCGTGGATGAGTGGGCCAAGGAAGAAGGCATTGCGGATGAGGAAATCCGCGAGCGTCTGATCAAGGCGGCGGACGAGGATTACACCGCCCGCACGGAGCGCAACACGCCTGATATGCAGCGCTACATCGAGAAACAGGTGGTGTTGCAGGGCCTTGATACCTTGTGGCGCGAGCACATCGTGACGCTGGACCATCTGCGCAACGTCATCGGCTGGCGCGGCCTTGCCCAGCGTGATCCGCTGAACGAGTACAAGTCAGAAGCGTTCCAGTTGTTCCAGGAACTGACCACACGCCTGCGCCAGAGCGTGACCGCGCAATTGATGCGGGTAGAAGTGGTGTTTCAGGACCCTGATGCTGCACCTGAGGGCAACGCCCTGCCTCCGGTGGCCGCCACATCCAACTTTGTGGCCGCCGAGGCCACGGTCGATCCGGCAAACCGCAAGGCAGATGACGTCAGCACCTGGGGCAAGGTTGGCCGCAACGAGCCCTGCCCGTGCGGGTCTGGCAAGAAGTTCAAGCACTGCCACGGGCAGTTGGCGTAAGGGGGGCTTTCCTTCTCCCGTCTGCGGGAGAAGGTGCCTCGAAGAGGCGGGTGGGGGCGGAACAGCGGTGCTTAATCTGTGTCTGCATCTCTGCAGTTATTGAAGATGCTTGCGAAAGAAGCGAACAATTTGCTGATTGAAGTGGGCATGAAATGCCACACGATCAAACCCTTCTGAACTGCTGCATATTTGCGGAACGAGAGCCGGCTTGCCACAGGGCGCGATAAAATCAAAATGGCCTGCGCCCGGCACATCATGAAATTCAGCTGATTTAGGCAATGAGCTCCTGATGGCATCTGCGTAGAATGGCGCTGGCAGAATCTCGTCCTGGCTGGCCCGCCACAACTGAACAGGCACTGTTACCTTTACCAATTCTTTCTTGCCAAGAGTGAAGGCCAAAGCGGGAGCGGCAACAACAAGCGCCTTGATGCGTTCGTCCCCTTTGCCAAAGACCGGCAGGGACTGAGCAAGGCCATACTGGCGAACAAGTGAGCAATCAAAGAAATCAGGATTTGCCCGGCAATGGCTTTCAAATTTTGCAAAATCTGGCTGGCCACCAGCAGCGACAAGGACAGTGAAACCGCCAGCCGAAAAACCGAAAGCGCCGATGCTCGTCCGGTCGATGTGGCTGCGGGACGGCCATTCGTCCAGCATGTAAGTGATCAGGCCGCTCAGTGCTTTGGGTCGAAGATCAACCCGTGTTGCCATAGTGTTGTCGCGTGAATTGTCCCCCCGATGGCTGAGCGCGGCAACAATAAACCCGGCTTTGGCCAAGGCGTTTGCAGTATCGAGATGTCCCAGGAAATTACCTCCTGTTCCGTGTGACAAAACAACAAGTGCAAAACGATCACCCTGAACGGGGACATCCATCGCAACATCCTGTGCAAATGGACCGAGCCGCTGATGTGTGACAGTGCCAGATGCCGGAAACCAAACACCGATTTCCGTCCCATCAGACAGGGTTCTATGTTCATAACCAACCGTCCCTGTTACGTCGGCCACTACGACCGATGGAGAAGCCAGAAGGATCAGCGAAAGAACCAAGGCATGCAATGTGTGGCGTAAGGCCATGGTGAAACTCCGTCTTTTTTGAACAGTCTGCCATTAGATTCACTTAAAAACGCAGACGGAAAAGCGCCTTTTCGCCAATGGGCGAATGGGTTCGTGATCGGGCAAGCGGGTCGGCCCCTATGGGGATTTACCGATCTGGAAGTTCGCGTTAGACCCATTGCATGCTTGCACCACTATCCAACATCCAAAAGCATGTGATGCATTCGCCTCTGCTTCGCTTTGCGGTTCTGGCAACGCTGGGTGGTTTGCTGTTGGGGGCTCTTGGTCCCTTCGGCAGCTACCTGAATGGCGGCTTTCCCATACGCGCTGCTTATTGGGTTTGTGTCATGTGGATTGGCTTTGCGCTTTATTTCTCCGCCTACAAGATTGCCCGGCGCATAGCCCCGGCAGGCAACGGTGTTGCATGGCTCGCAATCATTTCAGGCATTATCATTGCCAGTTTTCCGATGGCCTTGGTCTCGCGGGTTATTGCATTTCATATCTGGCCCCGTTTGTCAGATGTAGGACCGAACTGGACAAACTGGTATGTGCAAACAGTCACACTCGGATTGATCATCACCTTTGGATCGATGGCTATTCTTGAGTTGATTGGGCGCAATCGAAAGCGCGATGAGCAGCATGTGACAGTTGGCCATTCTGAGTCAGGCCCTTCAGCAATACAGGCATATCTGACGCAAGATGTCTTGGCGCTGCAAATGGAAGATCATTACGTCAGAGTTCACACGGCAACCGATTCCAGGCTGATCCTTATGCCGCTTGCCGAAGCCATTGACGCACTGGCTGCAAAGGATGGATTGCGGACTCATCGGTCATGGTGGGTTGCACGCAAAGCTGTGGTGCAAGTGAAGGGTACACCAAGGTCAATGACTCTGGTCCTGTCGAATGGCATAGTGGCACCGGTATCTCGCAGTTCTGTCGCTTTGTTGCGCGCTGCCGGTTGGCTCAACTAACAAGACATGACTGTGTTGATCCTGAGCAAACAAAGCACCACATTTGTTTTATCGACTTTGTTGCCCTCTGCGCTACCCCCAAACCAACCAAAGTTGCATGGCCTCACGGCTTTTGTGTCTGAAGAGTTTCAGCTAGAAACAATGCATACAAACAAGTCTTGAGGAAACGACCATGTCCGAGAAGATCTATGCCGTCACCAAGGCCTGGGCCGAGCGCGCCCATGTGACCGATGCCAAGTACAAGAAAATGTACAAGGCCTCGATTACCGACAACGCCGCCTTCTGGGGTGAGCACGGCAGGCGGATCGACTGGTTCAAGCCTTACTCCAAGGTGAAGAACGTTTCCTACAAGCCCGGCAAGGTCTCGATCAAATGGTTCGAGGATGGCACCACGAACGTCAGCTACAACTGCGTGGACCGTCATCTCGCCAAGCGCGCCAAACAGACCGCGATCATCTGGGAAGGCGACGATCCCACCAAATCCAAGAAGATTACGTATCAGCAACTGCATGATGAGGTTTGCCGCTTCGCCAACGTGCTGAAATCGCTCGGCGTGAAGAAAGGCGACCGCGTCACCATCTATCTGCCGATGATTGTGGAAGCGGCCTATGCCATGCTGGCCTGCACGCGCATCGGCGCGGTGCACTCCATCGTCTTCGGCGGTTTCTCACCGGATTCACTCGCCAACCGCGTGGAAGACTGCGATTCGAAGATCGTCATCACAGCGGATGAAGGCCTGCGCGGTGGCAAGCCGGTTGCGCTGAAGAAGAACGTCGATGCAGCCGACGGCAAGGTGAAGGGCGGCATCCAGACTGTTCTGGTCGTCAAGCACACCGGCGGCAACATCAACATGCAGGAAGGGCGCGACGTCTGGTATCACGACGAGGCCGCCAAGGTTTCCGCGCATTGCCCGCCGGTTGAGATGAAGGCGGAAGATCCCCTGTTCATCCTCTACACCTCCGGCTCCACCGGCAAGCCCAAGGGCGTGCTGCACACCACCGGCGGCTATCTCGTCTATGCCTCGATGACGCACCAGTATGTCTTCGATTATCAGGAAGGCGACGTTTACTGGTGCACGGCGGATGTGGGCTGGGTCACCGGCCACAGCTACATCGTCTATGGCCCATTGGCCAATGGTGCCACCACACTGATGTTTGAAGGCGTGCCAACCTATCCCGATATCAGCCGCTTCTGGCAGGTTATCGACAAGCATAAAGTCAACACCTTCTACACTGCGCCTACCGCCATCCGCGCGCTGATGCAGGCTGGTGACGGCCCCGTGAAGGCGACCAAGCGCACCTCCCTGCGTCTGCTGGGTTCTGTCGGCGAGCCGATCAACCCGGAAGCCTGGGAATGGTATTATAACGTTGTTGGCAACAAGAAGTGCCCGATTGTTGACACCTGGTGGCAGACGGAAACCGGCGGCATTCTCATCACGCCGCTGCCCGGCGCCACCGCGCTCAAGCCCGGTTCTGCCACACGGCCGTTCTTCGGTGTGCAGCCGGAAATCGTTGATGCCGACGGCAAGATCATGAAGGGCCCATGCCAGGGCAACCTCGTGATCACGGACAGCTGGCCCGGCCAGATGCGCACGCTCTACGGCGATCATGCGCGCTTCATGGACACGTATTTCTCCACCTATCCCAACAGCTATTTCACTGGCGACGGCTGCCGCCGTGACGAGGATGGCTATTACTGGATCACGGGCCGCGTGGACGATGTCATCAACGTCTCTGGCCACCGCATGGGCACGGCTGAGGTGGAATCCGCCCTCGTCGCCCACCCCAAGGTTTCGGAAGCCGCTGTGGTTGGCTATCCGCACGACATCAAGGGACAGGGCATCTACGCCTATGTGACGCTGATGCGCGGCGAGAGCGACAGCGAAGACCTCCGCAAGGAACTGGTGAGCTGGGTGCGCAACGAAATCGGCCCGATTGCATCGCCAGACAAGATCCAGTTTGCACCGGGCCTGCCCAAGACACGGTCAGGCAAGATCATGCGCAGGATTTTGCGCAAGATAGCCGAGGATGATTTCGGCGCGCTGGGGGATACGTCAACGCTGGCTGACCCGGCTGTTGTGGATGATCTGGTGAAGAACCGGCAGAATAAGAAGTGAGGGGGATGCGGCTATCAGTTGTTGTTGCTATCTGTTTGCTGGAGTGCGCTACGGCATATGCGCAGGGTAGCCACGTTTGGCGGTCCGGTTTTGGCATGGGTGTTGTAGAGTACTGGGTTGAAAACGGCCTTGGCAATCGCTTGCAGATTGATTGCGCAGAAGGTGCTGGACGTGGCGCATCTATTTCATTTGCAGTTCGCGGTGCGGCGCCAGCTCCCAAGTCCCTTGTTCGATTGTTTGTTGGGGAAGCTGACTTCAACTTTGTAATAAACGAATCGTCTATCGCCGACACAGAATCCCGGGTCAATCATGGCAACTTCCATTCAATTTGGAGTGCAATAAGAAGATCAAGCTCGATCAGAGTATTGTATCAAACTGGAGAGACAATAAGCTTCTCTACAAAAAATGCATCTAGAATTCTTGGCAAAAATCCATGCAAAACAGGATTTTCTATGTAGTCATTATAGTGATGTGGTTCAGTTGAATTACAGCTACGCCCTACCAACTGCATCAATACCATTCCTCGGCTTCACCCCTCATCCGACCTTTGCTGACGCAAAGGCCACCTTCTCCCGCAAGGGGAGAAGGGAAGTGCGGTGCTTCATCTTTCATGCTAGGCACTGAAATTCCTCATCCTGAGGAGGCGCAACGCGCCGTCTCAGGATGAGGAAATTTGGGGAATTGGCATGGGTCTCTTCCTTCTCCCTTGGGAGAAGGTGGTCGCCGGATGGCGACCGGATGAGGGAGAAGCCCGGATTCAGGGATTTACCCTCATCCGTCATGCGTTCCGCATGCCACCTTCCCCCACAGGGGAAGGTGCAACAATCGCGCTCTACCGGCTGAACAACCAGCCGCGTGTATGGCCCGCTGTCACTTTCGACAGCATGTCAATATCAGGGCCTGTAATCACGGAATCAAGCAGAATGCCGGTCACACCACCGGTGCGGCGCACAATGGCCGTGAACTCGGGATAGTGCGCCAGACGCTCGCCGGTTTTGGCATCCACCAGCGCGATCTCAACCTTCATGGTCTGCATCAGATCAGCCAGCAGGCGCAGGGCTGTGTGGTTGATGATGATTTGCTTCAGGGTGACTTCCGCGCGCACCTCGCGGCCACCGGTCATCTGCCCGCCCAGTTGCTCGCCCATGGCGGCAGAAATGGGGCCGGTTGCCTGGCTGACAATGAAGCGCTGGTACTCGCCCCGTGTTGGCTCGGTGGTGATCAGCTGGCGAACCCGCGTGGTGTAGGCAATGCCGCTGTCCGCGGCGCCCTGCCCGCCAGCGGGATCAACAATCATCGCACCCTGCCTGACACCCTTTGTTTCGGCAAAGGCCGTATCCTGACCATGCCAGGCAAACTGGCCATCGGGAGCAGAAACAACGCGCGTACCAACATAGCGCCAGCCACGGATTTCATCCGGTGAGAATTTGATGGGCGGTAGTGTCACACAACCGGCAAGAGCCAAAGTGATGGCAACAAGAATAACCAAACGACGTGCAAGCATAATCTGTCAGTCCCCAAAGTTGTTTTGGGCTACCTGATTCTGTCTCGCCGGTCATGCGCATTGCGTGCGGCCAATTGGCTGCTCAACTGTTGTTCTGGCTTGCGTCTTATCAGCACCGTTGCCAGCACCGCCCGGTGATCAGACGGCCATGGCGTGACAACAACATCCGCAGCCGACGCCTGCTCGCCTACAACTGCCGCTGCCTCAATGCTTACGTCAGCACCTCTGGCGAAGATGAAATCGATCCTGTCAGCATGCTCGCGCGCACCGGGCCTTGTTGTCCAGGTGAAGCCGGGATGGGTTGTTTCATCCGGGAATATGGCGCGGTAGGCATCCGTGAAGCCCAGTCCTTCCAGCCGCAACGTCGTTGGAAAAGCCACCGGCAGCGGATTGCGCTCCATGTTTGCGGCGCGCACCGTCCAGTCGCGAAAGGAAGGCTCGTTGAAATCGCCGGTGATGAGAACCGTGCCATCCAGAGCTGCAAGATCACGCTCAAGCTGATCAATGACAGGACCACGCGCTGCCGTTGCAGCCGCCACTGCCTCAGCCTCGGTGTGGATGGCCGGGTCATCGCCGTAAGGTATCCCCGCCAGTTGATACGGCTGGTAGGGCGCATCAGCGAGATGCAGGTTGAACAGCGTGACTCTGTGGCCAGCGACATCCATCTCAACCGCCAGTCCGCTCTCGCTGGCACCGGTTATGGGATAACGGCTGATGACAGCATTGACGCCATTCAGCAACGGCGTTGCCTTCTGGTCATGACAATGAAAGCGCAGCGCCAGTGCCATTGCGCAGGCGAGACTCGGGTTGTTGTCCGCACAGGATTCGGTGATGCAGGTTTGATTCGGACGATACGCTTCCTGCAGGCCGATCACATCAGCGTGAGTGGCGCGCAACACGGCGATGATTTCATCCAGCGATTGACCCGCCTTCAGGCCTGCTCCCCACATGTTAAAGGAGAGCACCTTGAGGGTTGTTTCGCCTTGCGCCAGCGCAATGCCGGACGGCATAAACAGCCATAATATCGCTATAGATAACAATGCTTTACGGCATAGCGCGCTTGCAGACATCAGCCGCCTCCGGCGAATCAATGGCTCGATTCACAAGGGGTGGAGTCTGCACATGACCCCGGCGCGACAGCGGGACGACAGTTGCATGACCGTTTCCTGTCAGTTTCCTGACGGTGCAGTTGAATATCCGTTCATGTCAGGGGGACTAGAACCTGGGTCATACCGGATCACTTCCCCGGTGCGGAGAAACACAATGTCCAGGTTCAAGGTTGCTGCTCTCGCTGTTGCCCTCACAGGCGGCATTATGGCTCTCGCACCTGCGGAAGCACAGGCGCAGGGTTGGGGTGGTCATCATGGCTACCATCACGGTTATCGCCATGCGCCCCAGCCACAATATGTGCACCCCAAGATCCTGCGCAAGCAGGCTGAGATGCAGGAGCGCGTCTATCGCAAGTATGGCTACGTGCAGCCACAGCCACACTATGGCTATGTGCACCCACGCCATCGTGGATATGGCTACGGTCACAGCTACGGCCATGTCTACCATCAGCCACGCGTTCACAGCTACAGCTTCAGCTGGTAACAGCTGAGAACACGCCCCTTCTCTGATGATACAGAGAAGGGGCATCTCAGGCACTTTTGTCATTTCTCTTGAAAGTCTATTGACAAGAGGAATATATTCATATTACAAAATCACCATCGCTTCCACCGGTCAGGCCTGACGGAGGAAACGTGGTTCCAGACGGATGGGCGGCATAGGCAAGCACCCGTCTCGCACCACAAGCCGGGGTTTCCTGTCGGAAATCTGACTGTGCAGCACTTTGCCCCTCCCAGTTGCCCGCATGGGAAGGTGACGGCGGGAACCCCGGTCTTTGTGGTATCTCTCCGGCCAGAAATGGCGCGGAGATAAAACTGCATCAGCGCTTATTCCGGCAAGTGGCAGACACAGCAGATCTTGTGGCCATCGAGATCGCGGACATAGGTTCCGTAGTAATCCGGGTGGTAATGCGCCCTGATGCCGGGCTCGCCTTCGCTTGTTCCACCTGCGGCCATGGCCGCCGCATAGAACTTGCGGACAGTCTCGCGGTCCTTCGCTTCAAAAGCCACAGTCACGCCATTGCCAACGCTCGGTGCCTTGCCATCCAATGGACGGCCGATCCAGAAACCCGGTGTTGTGTTGACTGCTTTTGAATATCCCAGCCAGCCGTGGGCCGATTCATCGTGAAACAAGTGGATGCCCAGAAGCGGCAACACCGCATCGTAAAAACCACGGGCCTTCTCAAGGTTGCCGGTTCCAACTGTCGTGTGGCTGTACATATGAAGCTCCTGTTATGAAAGTGAAACGCGATGAAGCGCTTCAAACATAAAGAGCTTTACCCATGTTGCTAACCTGAAGCCTTACGCGCCCTTGAGTTTGGCGATGATGGCAAAACCAATGCCCAGCAACACCATCGACAGACCTGCAAAGACCAGCAGCCATTTCAGCCGTGTGGTGCGTGAGGCGCGGGCCACCGCAGCATCATCGAGCTTCGGCCAGCTCTTCAAAAGCTTGCGGATCGCCTGCCCTTCATCGAGATCAACAATGGCAGCTGCCGCGATGAAGATGCCGCCCAGAAACGGAATCCACGACACGATCTTCCAGTTTTCATTGTAGATGACAGCAGAAATCCAGATGCCGCTGGCCGCCCCCGCAATGCCGTAGGCGATGATGAAAGCCAGTTCCACCCGCGTCTGCATCTTAAGATACATCAGCCGCTTGTCAGCGCCCAACCGCGTGAAATATCCGCGCACATCCTCGCTGTTGTAACCGAAGAAGCGCATGTCGAGCATGTGGTCACCCGCATGGCCGGTGATGAGCTTTTCCATGCCAAGGCGCATGCGGTTCGCCAGCCAGATAAGGGCGATGCAACCAACGATGAGGAAATAAAATGTACGACGCATGCCGTGATGCGTAGCACGGTTATTTTAAACCACCAGCCCCTTGAGTGCTGCAGCATGCTGGCTGCCGGGGAAAACCTTGTCCGCCAGCACCGCAGCAGGCAAGCCCAGATGATCCTGCAGCAAACCCTTCAGCACCACGCGCAGGTCAATCGTCGGCTTCAGGTCACGGCCCTCATGCAGCTGGTTTTCGCGCAGGCCCGGCCAGTCAGCAAAGATGCGCCCGCCCGCGACAGCCCCACCGAGCAGGAACGCCACCGTGCCCGTGCCGTGGTCTGAGCCGACTGTGCCGTTGATGCGCGCTGTGCGGCCAAACTCCGTGACGACGACCACCGCCGTGTCCTTCCAGACAGGTTTCAGAACTTCTTCAAACACGCCGAAGGCACCGTCCAATCCGCCCAATAGATTTGCGAGACGTCCGGTGGCACCACCCTGATTGGCATGGGTATCCCAGCCGTCAAACGACAGGGCTGCGACCCGCGGACCATCTGCAGCAACCAGCAACCGCGCCGCCCCCTGAGCCGCCTGCACCATGCCGCGCGGGTCAGCCGGGCCGCCTTGCGGCTTCGCCATATCGCCGGTCATGCCCTGCGCCTTGGCCATTTTGTCTGTATCAAGCCCCGCCAGCAGCGCCTTGCCAAGGGCAGGGTCGCGGTGGGTGTAAAGGTCGAGCACACGAGCAGCGAGATCATCCCCGGCATTGGGCACGGATTGTGGTGCCCAGCCCATCACGGGTGCTGAACCACGCAGGATGAGCGGCGTGGCAGGGCCTATTCCAAGGCCGCCTCTGCTGTTGATGCGGTCGCCCTTGGGCATGGCAGCGAGCGCGCGGTTGAGCCAGCCGGTGTCAACACGGCCCGGCTGCTCGTAGCCGCTCTCCAGCAAATCCTGACCATCGAAATGCGAGCGCTGGCGGTAGGATGTAGCAGTAGCATGCACCACGGAAGCCTTCTTGTCCTTGTAGAGCCGCGCGAAGTTTTTCATCGCGGGATGCAGCGCAAAAAAGCCATCGAGCGGCAAGGCGGAAAAGCTGCCATCCTTCGGGATGGCGATCTCGCCACGCAGATCAGCATAAGCCGGATCCGTGATCGGCGGCACGGCGGACAGGCCATCAAGCGCACCGCGCAGGATCACAACCAGCAGGCGCGGATCGCGTGCGCCGGCGGCACTGGCCACTTTGTTGAGATGCGCCCAGGCGTAGAGGCTGACACCAGCGCCCAACAGGCCACGGCGGCTGATGAGCGAGGCTTCGCGGCAGGCGGGAGAATTGAGGTCAAGGTTGGTCATTTTCGCATCCCCTCAGCGGCGCTGGAATTCAGGTGACATCATCAGGATGGCCATACCCTGCTGCTTGGATTCAGCGCGGCGGATCGCTTGCGCTGTCTCTGACGACAGCGCTGAGTCAAACAGCTGTTCAGCCAGTTCGGAAGGGTTGAAATTTCCACCCAGACGACGGCCGATGGTGGCAGCCAGATCAAGCCTGGCGCGCATGCTTTCCGGGCTGCCCCAGTGGGCAAAGGTATCGGGATAACCGTTGGGTCCGGGCACAGCCCAGAGCGGTGCACCCAGCGCGTTCAATGGGCCAAGCACCTGCCCAAACTCTTTGGGCACACCGGCAAAGCGGGCGATGGACACCAGCCATTCGTATGGCGTGCGGATTTTGGTCAACTCGCCCTTGAAGGCTTCGGGATGGGAAACCAATGCACGGGAGACCTCCGCCAGATCGCCGTCTGTATCGCGGAAGACCTTGGCGAGTTGCGCCACAAGGCTGGCTGGCGGTTCATCCGCCACAAAGTGCTTCGCCAGTTTGGTGGCGATGTGGTTGGCGGTGGCGGGATGGCGCGCGATATCACGCAGGGCCATCTCGCCTTGCTCAACGCCAGTGTCCTTGTAGCTCTTGCCCAGCACCGTCTGCTCGCCCGGCTCATGGCGGTTGGCAGTGAAGACAAAGGTGCCTGCCGGGCCTAGGCGCTCGCCCTGCCCCACGAAGGTCCAGCCGGTGATGATTTTCGCCAGAGACGTGACATCAACCTGCGTGTAGCCGCCGTTGACGCCGAGTGTGTGCAATTCCAGAATTTCGCGCGCGAGATTTTCGTTGAGGCCGACGCTGCGGTTTTTGCCCGCACGGGAGTTCGGCCCAACGGACTGGCGGTTATCGAGATAGTAGAGCATCGCCGGGTGCTTCTCCACCGCCAGCAACATGTCTGAAAACTTGCCGAAGGCATGGGGGCGGATCGCCTCGCGCTCCAGTGCGCCTGCTGTCGCCCGCGTAATCTGCCCCTTGGCGACCGACACGCAGAAATGATTGGACCAGAACAGCACCAGCCGTTCGCCAAAACCAATCGGCGGTTCAACGCCCTTGGCCATGCGGGCCAGCGCCTCGTTGCGGTAGATGACCTGCTCGATTTGCGGCGGCTGCTGCGCGTTTGCGGGGCGGTTGGGCGCAGTAGCAGGAGGTGCCGCCATCATGCCAGAATCCATCATGCCCATAGCATTGGGGGGTGGCGCAGAAGCGCCCACACGCGCGGTTGCAACCCGCATTTCACGCGTGTCATCGCGGCTGGCGTTGCGGGCCTGATTGACCGCCCGCGCCTCCTGAAAATGCGCCGCAAGGGCGGCCTGCGTTGTCATCAGCGTATCATTGTCAATGAACAATTTTTGTGGATCGTATGTCTCGCGCCGCAAGGCACCAACCGGATCCTTCACCACGTCGGTTGCCATCGCCCCCGGCTTGGCCCCAAGGCCGAAGCGATGCAAAGCCAGCACAGCGCGCTTGGCATCGGTTTGTGAAAGGGCCATGCCCGTCTCCCGCTTATCCGGTTCGTTTTATGGTTGGATACTAAATCACGGATGGATTGACGTGGGATGAACCGATCATGACAATTTGGAGAGATTGGGGCGGGCAGAGTGGCAAATTGGTTGCGGTTTTTCTCATAAGCGTGGCCAAAAAAGTTGACTATCTTTTTATTATGGAGTTACTTGCACACAACTATGTCAACCATTTCTGGCAAATGTTGCAAATAATTTTTCGTTCGTCTTTGTATTGGGGAAAATTCGTCTGAAAAGCTTACAGATCATTTTTAGAGTGATACTCGCTCGGGTTACTTAGAGCGCCCCAGACAGCTTGTCGGATGTATTTTAGGGGAGCGTTTTTTTCATGACAGTGAATAATGATGGAACACTGAGCACGGAATGGTCTGATGTCAGCGTCCTGCTGGACAATCAGGGCGGAATCGTCGCGGTGATTGATACGAACTTTGTTGGCAATGCCCGTCCCGGCAGCACAACGGATGTCACCATCGGCTCGCTGACCACAGGCACCATCACCATCAACCGGCGTACATACCTGAACTTCGCGCCAGAGGTTGTGTCTGCCAACAACCTCGAGATTTTTGCAGGGCGTACCTTGAGCGCCAACGACTCGATGATGACGATCCACGGCAACGTCAACAATCTGGGCAACTTCAATATCAACACCGATCAGGTGACGATTAATGGCAACATCATCAACGCAGGGCTGATGACGATCAGCGCGGAAGGTGTGGGCGGCAACAACTCTTCCGTTTTGCGTCTTGAAGGCACAACCAGCCTGACCGGAGCAGGCGATCTGCGGTTGATCGGTTCCGGCACGCAGCGTGACTCGAATGATATCTCCGCCGAGTTAACCGGGGCCACTCCAACCGGCATCTCGTTTCTGGAGAATGGCAGCCGTATTTCCGGGCAAGGCATTATCGGTTTCTATGGCAACGCAGGCGACCCTGGCGGGGCGCTTGTGCTGCACAATCTGGCTGGCGGCGTGATCGACGCCAACAGGACGACAGGAACCTTGACGCTCTTCAACAACAACGTCACCGCCGCCAATCCGACAACCAACGCTGGCACGCTCAAGGCGAGCGCAGGCGGACGGCTGGATATCCGGTCGCAAACCGTTGAGCAGAGTCCGCTCGGCACCATTCTCGCAGATGGCAATGGCTCTCGGGTTGACCTCTGGGATACTGTTGTGCGTGGCGGCGTGATCACGTCGGCGAATGGTGGGCTTATCCAGGCGGCGAATTTTGGAACCGTGCTGGACGGCGGCAGTCCGTTCGGCTCCGTGACGCTGACCACAGGCACAGTCCTTGATGTCGGTGACCGGACGACGCTGAAAGGCGCCATTGTCAATCAGGGCACGATCCGCCAAAACGGCTACGACGGCTATCTTCAGATAGGCACAGAGGGCGTCACGCTGTCCGGTGGCGGTGAAATCAACATGGGTTTCGACCGTGCCATCAGTGGTTACTACGACGGCGCGCGACTGATGGGCGTGTCGGAAACCGCGACATCAACGCTGACCAACGTAGACAACAATATCCGGGGCACTGGATACATCGGGAAGTACAGCTACTCCGGCTTCTATAACGATCTCGCGCTGGTCAATCAGGCCGGTGGCCGGATTTCAGCCGATGTCGCCGGATACTCCCTCTATCTTCAGGGCCTGAAATCTATCGCCAATGCGGGAACCCTGCAGGCGGTGAACGGCGCGACACTGGCCATCCAGAACATCACGACCGGCGATATCGCCGATGACGTGATGACGGTGCAGAATCCGGGAGGCACGATCCTCGCGGACGGCGCAGGATCGCGCGTTCTGCTTTCAGGTTTTTCGGGCGGAAACGGACTTGGCAAGCTGACGATACAGGGTGGCACGCTGGCCGGCACCAATGGCGGCGAGGTGCAGTTCCACAACCAGCCGAACGTGGTGCTGGACGGCTCGACCAACCAGGGCGCAGTGACGTTGCAGGGGATATTCCGGGTCGATGCGAGCGGCACCTTCCGTGGCGAAATCCGCAACGAGGGGCAGATCCTGTTCAAGGACAATGCCGAGTCCACGCTGCACATCGCCAAGGAAAGCGCATCCTTCACCCGCAATGGATTGGTGTCCATGGTAGGTGACAAGATCATGGGCGAGCTGCAGAGCGTCTATGACTCCCAGAACAACGTCGTTCTTAATCCGGCGCCCGCCGTGCTCACCAACAGCAACGCCACCATTCAGGGTTCCGGCTTTATTGGAACAGGCCCCGGCGGTTCCTTCCAGAACCGCCTCAGCCTCGTCAACGGGGCCGATGGCGTTATCCGCGCCAACATCGCGCCGGTCGGCTTCACCGACAACATGCTGACCATAGCCACAGGCCATACCGTCACCAACAACGGCTTGATTGAGGCGGACGGCGGTATCCTCAAGCTGCTCGACCAGGTGACTACCGGCGGCCAGTTGCGTGTCAAGAATGGTGGTGCGTTCATCGTGCAGGCGGGCGTGGCGGACGATATCGCGTTTGTGGGCAGCACAACAGAAAAAGTGCGGTTTGTCAGTGAAACCGCAACGCCTGACGGCTTAGGCAATCAGTCCGGAGCGTCCACGGCGAATTATGACGGCGTTCTTCGCGGTATGGGTGTGGGCGATGCTGTCTATACTCACAGGCTGCCGAACAATTACAGTTCGATGTTCCTTGATCTGAACAGCTTCGGCTGGTCCATGCAAGGCAATGTCGGCGTCCTGACATACGCGACCGGCCAGGATACAGCCACCTGGCGGATCGCGGACGTGGAGCGCTCGCAGATCGAGTTCGTCACGGACGGAGAACTGGCGGGCAGCTCATATCTCTTCGGCTTCCGCCGCGTGGCGACGACAGATGGCGACAGTGGCAACAACCGCATGGTCGGCACAGTGGGCAAGGACCGGCTGCTGGGCCTTGGTGGAAATGACACGCTGGTCGGCTCAGGGGCCGATGATTTTGACATCTTCGATGGCGGCGCGGGCACTGATACGGTCGACTATTCGGCCTATCTGCAGGGCTTCGAGCAGTCGCAGACACAGGCCGGTGTCTCTATCAGTCTGGACAGTGCTTCGGACGCCATTGTCTACAAGGATGACCAGCTGAATGCCGGGCCAGCGCTGGATCTGTTACGAAGCATCGAAAACATCATCGGCACCAATCTGGCCGACTATATTGCGAGCAGCGGTGCACAAAACAACCGTTTCGACGGCATGGACGGCGATGATACGCTCAACGGCGGCGCAGGCGATGATACGCTCGACGGCGGCATCGGGAACGATTCCTTTATCGGCGGTGCCGGTGCGGATATCATCCTGGGTGGTGACGGTTTTGATTATCTCGATGCCTCTCCCGGCGCTGGCACCCTTGGCATCTATGCTGATCTCGCCAGCGATTTCATCTCCGACAAGACGGGCGACTATGATTTCGTAACAGGCGTCGAGATGCTGATTGGCACCAATGAATTCATCACCGGTGCCCTGTCGGATATCATGATCGGCGATGCAAACGGCAACTGGTTCTATGGGCTTGGCGGCCAGGATTACATCCTTGGCGAAGGTGGCGCTGACTACATTGATGTTGGTGCCGGGGCAGAGAACATCGCGCTGGGCGGCGAAGGTGACGATACCATGATCGGCGGGGCCGACGTTGATTTCCTCTTCGGCAACGGCGGATCAGACAGCCTGACCGGCGGTGACGGCGACGACTGGCTCTTCACTGGCGATTTCGCCGGCGCAGCCATCACCGGCGCAGATACAGCGTTTGGAGGTGCGGGCAACGATGTGATCGCTCTTGGTGATCGGGGCGGACGTCTGGCACTCGGCGATGGCGGCATTGGCAACGATACGATCTACGGCGGGGCCAGCGCCAATGACCTGATCCGCGGCGGCACAGGCAGCGACTACGTCTTTGGAAACACCGGCGCAGACACCTATCGTTTCGCACTGGGTGATCTGGTGTCCGACGATGTGGACACGGTCTTCGCGTTCAACGCTGGCGACCGTCTTTCGTTTGCTACAGAGTATTCTGGTGAGATCGGCGTTGTTGCTGGCACGAATGCCGGCATCAACGGCGTCTTCCTTGTCCACACCGGCAGCACCTGGCTTGCCTGGTTGCCGTACCAATCCGTCGCGAATGTGCAGGGCGGCATGCTGATCTTCGAATAGCGCTTTGCTACGAAGAAAGGCAGACAGCCCCGTTTTGCTCTTTCTGTAATTTGTGCAACGCATTGATCTCATCATGCTGAGGGACACTGGGGGGCAGAAGCAAACTGTCCCTGACCTGGCATTTTGGATGTTGCTAAATTCCACGCAAACCCAAAAAAAGGCGCGGTGTGAACCGCGCCAGTCTCTCTTTGACAGCATCTGCGTGTTGTCAAAAGACGGGAAGCCGGGCGAACCGACTTCCCGGTTTTTCGAGATCAGATGATCTCGAAATCGCTGATTGTCAGGTTGCTTACGCCCTGCAGCGTGGCAACATGAACTGCTGCCGCTCCGCCAGCTCCGTCAGCATCATAGCGCAGCACGCCGTTCAGGCTGTTGAAGATGAACGTGGACTGTCCAGCTGCACCGTTGGTGCCAGCCATCACGAGCTGGGACTGCATCAGCGAGCTTGAACCTGACGAGAGGTTAAAGGTGGCAGCGTCGATCTGGAGGCGATCGGCACCCGCACGGAAGTCTGTAATGACATCGCGATCGGCTGCCATGTTTGTCAGCACGAAGATGTCATTGTCTGCACCGCCGGTGAGACGGTCAATGCCCGCTCCGCCTTCGATGAGGTCATTGCCAAAGCCGCCAAGAATGACGTCATTGCCAAAGCCGCCAAACAGCATGTCATCGCTGTTGCCACCGTCCAGACGGTCGATGCCATCACCGCCGAAGAGCTGGTCGGAATCCTCGCCGCCGAACATGCGGTCGTCACCGGTGCCACCGTACATGACATCGTTGCCCTTGTCGCCGTTCACCGTATCGTTGCCGTCGCCGCCTTCGACAAGGTCATTGCCTTCGCCGCCATGGAGCTGGTCATTGCCGAAGCCGCCAAAGACTTCGTCGTCACCAAAACCACCGTAAGCGATGTCATCACCGTCGCCCGCGAAGAGAACATCATTGTCCTCGCCACCGTCGAGATAGTCATTGCCAAAGCCGCCGTAGATGACGTCTTCGCCTTTTTCGCCGTAAAGCTTGTCATCACCATTGCCGCCCTCAAGGAGGTCGTTGTCTTCGCCAGCATAGATGGTGTCATTGCCATCACCGCCGAACAAGCGGTCTTCGCCTTTGCCGCCCATCAGCAGGTCATCGCCGCCGTCGCCGTAAAGGACATCATTGTCTTCGCCACCATCGAGCGTGTCGTTACCATCGAAGCCCTCAAGGGTATCATTGCCGTTGAGGCCGAGAAGGAAATCAGCAAACTCTGTGCCCAGAATGCTGTCAGCGTCGTTTGTACCGGTAATCATGGGAATCTCCCGTTTTCAGTTGTTAAGGAAGGGCTTGCCGGAGGATCCGGTGTTGCGCCCTTTGGCTGTGTTCAAAATGAACTTTGCCGGATGAGAGTGGTTTGAACGCCGGCGCAGGTTTCTCGCTGCGCCCGTTTTGCTGCAAGCTTGTGGAGCGGACCCGGCGCATGGCCGGATCCGTCCGGACAGAAACGCTGACCGTAAATCAGCGCCCTGCCCTCAAGCTGTCAGCGGCTGTTGGAAGAGCTGTTGGAAGATGAGTTCGAGCTTGAGTTCGAAGAGCTGTTTGACGAGCTGTTGGAAGACGAGTTCGAGCTGGAGTTCGAAGAGCTGTTCGAGCTCGAATTTGACGAGCTGTTGCTTGCTGTGATGATCCGGCCATCAGCGGCCTTCACAGTTTTGGCAGCTTCAAAGGCAGGCACAGCTGCCTGTGCAGCAGGCGTACCGAGAATGGCTGCAAAAGTTGCAGCGGCCAGGATTGTCTGATGTTTCATTGTGTAGTCCTTTCGGATTGTTTGACACCGGGAGCGGTTATTCACTCCCGAAGTGTTAACGTGTGTGAACGGACCTTATTCCCGGTGGGGGGAGAAATTTCTGGCATGAGGCGCATGGCCGGGCCCTATTCTTCGTGTCACTTCCCCGATCCCCCTCATGCTGAAGAGCTGCGAAGAAGCGTCTTGAAGCACGCAATATGTCTTTGCAGCGATGCTCTTTGATGCTGGCTTGCACATAAATTGTGCGTCCTTCGAGGCTCGCTTGCGCTCTCACCTCAGGATGAGGAAGTTTGGGGAATTTGCATAAAGTTGCTGAGTGTGCGCCCCACCCCAACTGCATCCCATCTGCAACCATTTGCAACAATGATGCATAACGCCACCCATCTTGTCTTGACCTTGTCACAGGAGCGGCGCATCAGCCGCGACCCTGATGCAGGTGTGGCATGTTCCGGTTTTTTGAAAAACTGATTGATCCCGTGGCGACGCCGGAAGGCGTGACACCGCCATCGACGACGGTTGCCTTCTACTGGCATTTCGTGCGGCAACACAAAGGCCTGTTTGGTGTGCTGGTGCTGATCCAGTTTGCGCTGGCCTCGCTGGATGCTGCCATGCCGGTGTTCGTGGGCATGATCGTCAACCGGCTGGCGGGCGCTGATCCGGCCAGGTTCTTTGCAGACAACGGCCTGCTGCTGACTACCATGGTTGTGGTGGTGCTGGTGCTGCGGCCTGTCACGCTGTCCCTGCAGTTTCTGGTGTCGCAGCAGGCGATCAACCCCGGCTTTTCCAGCATGGTGCGCTGGCAAAGCCACTGGCATGTGGTGCGCCAGAGCTGGCCGTTCTTTCAGGCGGATTTTGCAGGCCGCATCGCCAACAAGGTGATGCAGGTGGGCTATGCCATGCGCTCCAGCGCCACCACCATCGTCAACATCGTGCTCTACATCGCGATCTACGGCGTGGGTGCGCTGCTCATCCTGTTCACGCAGGATTGGCGACTGGCTGTGCCGATGGTGATCTGGCTTGGCATGTACGCGGTGCTGCTGCGCCATTTCGTGCCGCGCATTGGCGAGACGGCGAAGGTGATGTCGGAGAGCCGCTCCACGCTGACAGGCCGTATAGTCGACAGCTACACCAACATCCTCACCGTCAAGCTCTTTGCCAAGGCGGCGGATGAGGATGCCTTCGTGCGCGATGCGCTGATCAGGCATACGGAGCTTTCGCAGCAGCAGGGCCGCATGGTCACGGGCTTCATCATGGGATTGGCGGCGCTGAACGCTTTGCTGATCGCGACGATTTCCGGCGTCGCCATCTGGCTGTGGTCAGAGGGCACAGTCAGCATCGGCACGGTGGCGACCGCCATTCCTTTTGCTCTGCAACTCGCTGGCATGGCGGGCTGGCTGGGCTGGGAATTGATGGAGATTTTCGAGAACATCGGCGTGACGGAGGAAAGCATGGGCGTGATCGCCAAGCCCATCGCCATAACAGACAGAGCCAACGCCCGTGAGCTTGTGGTCAGCAAGGGCGAGATCACGTTCCATGCCGCAAGCTTCGGCTACGGACGGGATTCCTCAGTCATCAACGAGCTTGATCTGACCATCCGGCCCGGCGAGAAGATCGGCCTCATCGGCCGGTCCGGTGCGGGCAAGTCGACGCTCGTCAACCTGCTTCTCAGGTTCTACGATCTCGAAAAAGGCACGATCACAATCGACGGACAGGACATTGCGGGCGTGACACAGGAATCGTTGCGGGCGGGCATCGCCATGGTAACACAGGATACCTCGCTGCTGCATCGCTCGGTTGCGGCCAACATCCGCTATGGCCGCCCATCCGCCACCGATGCCGAAATCGAGGCCGCAGCGCGTCAGGCCGAGGCGCATGATTTCATTATGGCGCTAGAGGACTGGAAAGGCCGCAAGGGCTATGACGCCCATGTGGGCGAGCGCGGCGTGAAGCTGTCCGGCGGCCAGCGCCAGCGCGTGGCCATCGCCCGCGTTATCCTCAAAAACGCGCCGATCCTTGTGCTGGACGAAGCCACATCCGCGCTCGACAGCGAGGTGGAGGCCGCGATTCAGGAGCAATTGACCGCATTGATGGATGGCAAAACCGTCATCGCCATCGCGCACCGGTTGTCCACCATCGCCCGCATGGACCGATTGGTGGTGATCGATCAGGGCCGCATCATCGAGCAAGGCAGCCACGCGGAATTGCTGGCGAAGGGCGGGCATTATGCCGAGCTCTGGGCGCGCCAAAGCGGCGGGTTTATTGTGCAACCGAAGAAGCGGGAAGAGCGCGAGGCGGCGGAATGAGCGCTACCCTGCGCCGTTATGCGCAGCTGCTGTTTGCGCCTTTTGAACGCTGGGTGAAACCCTACGGCGAGCCGCCCGGTCCGCCCCCGCAAACTATTGGCGCTTTCTACTGGCACTTTGTCAAACAGGCGAAAGCGCCCTTCGTCGTCATGTTCGTGCTGTCGGCGCTGTTTGCGATGGCGGACCTGCTGCAGCCTTATCTGCTGGGCCGCATAGTCGATGTGCTGTCCAAAGCCCCGCGCGAAGAGGCCCTGAGCGCTGCAGGTGGCCTTCTCGTATTCCTCATTTTCACCGTGTTGATCCTGAGGCCATTGCTGTTTCTGGGCACGCGTCTGGTGATGAACCAGACCAGTGCGGTGTCGTTCCCGGCGCTGGGTAATTGGCAGAATTTCTGGCACGTCACGCGCCAGCCTCTGAACTTCTTCACAGTGGATTTCGCCGGGCGCATCG
>JBOFGV010000013.1:0-30283 GCA_051649305.1 Beijerinckiaceae bacterium | reverse complement strand
CGACAGATGGCTCAGCGGCCTCGGTGTCTGACACCTTCACACTGACCGTGGTGAACACCAATGATGCCCCGACAGTGGCTGCTGCCATTGCCGACCAGTCGACGAATGAAGATGCAGCGTTCAACTTCGTTGTTCCTGCAGCAACCTTCGCCGATGTGGATGTGGGTGATACACTGACCTACACAGCTACACTGGCTGGTGGTGGAGCCCTGCCAGCATGGCTGAGCTTCAACGCCGCAACCCGCACTTTCTCTGGTACACCAGTGAACGGCGATGTTGGCCCGATCAATGTGACGGTAACAGCGACAGATGGCTCCGCAGCCTCGGTGTCTGATACCTTCACACTGACCGTGGTGAACACCAACGATGCCCCGACTTCCATCACCTTCGGCTCGAACACGCCAGATGTGGATGAGGATGATCCGGGCGTGATCATAACAACGATCTCGGGAACTGATCCTGACGTTGGTGACACACTGACCTACACTGTTGACGACAATCGCTTTGAGATTGTTACGATCGGTGGCGGCAAGGTGCTCAAGCTGAAGAGCGGCGAGTCACTCGACTTTGCTCCTGGTGCAACAACGGTGGATGTGAAGATCACAGCTACAGATGCTGCAGGCGCAAGCCTTGACCGGACACTGACGATCACGATCAATGACATCAACACTGCACCTGGTGGTGTGGGCGGATTGAGCGTCTGGACACCGGGATCGGTCGAAGCGGGTCTCAGGGCGGCTGTCTTGGCTGCAGAGGCCGGTATCGTTGATCCTGATGGTGATATTCTCACCTACAGATTGGTCACAGCACCGACAGCGGGCATGCTCCTTATCGGCACGACCCAGATAACAGTCGGTATGGATCTGACGCAGGCTCAGTTCGAGGCCATGGTGTTCCAGTCGCCGGAAGTGGCTGCGACCTACGGTGCGCAGTTCACAGTCTCAGATGGTGTCAATGCACCTGTTGTGCTGAACGTCTCGTTGAGCGTCACAGCAGGTATCAATGGCAACATTGGCGGCACGCCGAATTCCGACACACTTGATGGCGGTGCGGGTGATGACTCAATCTTTGCACAGGCCAGCAGTGACCTCGTCTTTGGTGGCTCGGGCAACGATTATGTCGATGGTGGCAGCGGATCTGACACACTCAATGGTGGCACCGGTGCTGACAGCCTCATCGGCGGAGACGGCAACGACTCCATGGTTGGTGAAGCAGGTAACGATGTGGCCTTTGGTGGAACCGGCGCGGATATGATCATTGGCGGAGACGGCAATGACTACCTTGTTGGCGACAGCGATGACGACACGATTTCCGGCGGTGCCGATCGTGACATCATCGTGGGTGGCACAGGACAGGACTCACTCTCAGGCAATGATGGTGTAGACTTCCTCTACGGTAACGCTGGCAACGACACATTGTACGGCAATGACGGAGACGACTGGCTGTTCACTGGTGACTATGCAGGCGGAAGCCTTACCGGTGATGCTGATATGGCCTTCGGCGGAGCTGGCAACGATGTGATCGCAGTGGGTGATCGCGGCGGGCGGTTTGCACTTGCTGACGGTGGCTCTGGCAACGACACTATCTATGGTGGTGCAGGCGCCAACGATGTGATCCGCGGCGGCTCCGGCAGCGACTACCTCTACGGCATTACGGGAGCTGATACCTACAGGTTCGGTGTCGGTGATCTTGAGGCAGGAGATGTGGACAGCGTGTTTGCCTTCAATGCGGGTGACAAGCTTTCGTTTGATACATCCTTCGCCGGCCAGATAGCTGTGATTGCAGGAAACAATGCAGGGGTTCCAGGGGTCTACCTTGCATCGACTGGCAGCACCTGGCTTGCCTGGTTGCCGTATCAGACCGTAGCAACTGCTACCAGCATGCTTGTATTTGAGTAAAATCAAGTTCTGGAAGTGATAAGTTATACAGATGGCCGGTGTGTGCAGACACACCGGCCATCTGCTTGAGTGAATGCCATTTTGCTTCAGTGTCGAAGCTTTTTATTGTGCTGCACTCTGCATGGCAGTCCAGCTTGAAATCCAAGCAGAAGCGCGTTCTCAAGGCTCTGGGTCATCCCCGGAAAAGCCGCAGGAAAACCTGTCAACGGGCTGCGGGACGCAATGAGATGCATCAATTCAAAGAGGTGAATCTCTCGGCTGACTGGCCGGGACACATATGCCAATGCCATTCTTGGCGCATTCGTGCCGTAGGTTAGATGGTAAAAAGCAACTTAAGATGATTCATAAAACGGACTATAAAAAATATACTAAAGCTATAAACAATATTATTCCTCTCTTCAGGTTAATGTCCGTTACGCATATTCTTTTCTCTAATTTTAATTCCCGCAAACTAACGTCCTTCATATTGAGGGACGTAGCATGTTCAAGATATCAGAAGCGATCGATAACATTGAAAGCGAAGAAGTAATTGATGTTATTTCTCATCAAATACTATTGCCTTCAAGTTTTGTTGCGACCGGAGCGACATGGTCACTTACATCCAGCCGCAGTGGATCCGCCGGTTTTACTGATGCATGGCGTTATGCAACCGGCTTGGGCGTCAGCGTCAGCATCGTTGATAATGGCGTCAACCGCAGTCATGCCGATCTTGCAGCAAACTACGATCGCTCCGGTGATTTCGATCCCAACGATCGCCCTGGCGCAATGGATGCTACACCTGACAACACATCAAGCACACATGGCACGCAGGTAGCCGGCATTATTGCTGGCAATGCTGCCAACGATGTTGCTGGCGTAGGCGCTGCCACTGGCGCAATGATATCAGCTTCTGTCCTGCGTCACGGCACAGCGATTTCAACAATCGAAATCCTGAACATCATCAAGGCACAGGCAGAATTTGACGTTTCGAACAATTCATGGGGCATCAGACAGGCATTTGGAGACAATTTCCAGAACTCGGCCTACCGCAATGTCGGCGCAGCAATGGCTGAAGCCGCAGCTACCGGACGCGATGGCCTTGGAACGGTATTCGTCTTCGCTGCCGGCAACGGCAAGCTGTTGATGGATGGTGCCAATCGTGGAGATGACTCAAACTTTCATAACCTGTCCAACTCACGTTTTGCCATTGCCGTTGGAGCAAGTGATGACGAAGGCAAGGCGGCATTCTTTTCAAGCCCCGGTGCCAATGTCCTTATTTCTGCCCCTGGTGTTGGTTTGGTTACAACCGATGGGACAGAACTCGGTTCAGAGCGTAGCACAACCGTTTCAGGCACATCTTTTGCAGCGCCTTTGGTGTCAAGCGCAATCGCGCTGATGCTTGAGGTCAACCCGCTCCTTGGCGTTCGCGATATTCAGGAAATTCTTGCTCTTACAGCAAAACCTTCTGATGGCGCTGGTGCACATGTCAATGCAGCAAGCCACGCCAATGGTGGTGGTCTGGTGTTCGACCGTGAGCTTGGGTTTGGCACGCTGGATGCTGAAGCAGCGGTTCTTTTGGCTCGTACCTGGACCAAGCAATCAACAGTTTCCACCCAGCAGACCATTGAAGCTGCTGGCGAAGCTGCACTGAGCGCAAATCCACTCAAGCATGTCATCCCTGTCGTCGTTTCAGCGGATCATTCCATGACCGTTGAGTGGGCGCGACTGCATCTGACGCTGGGGGATCAAAATCTTCAGTCACTTCGCATCGAACTGGTTTCTCCAGCAGGCACACGCGTTGTCATTGCGGAAAATCTCGCTGCAACAGGCACCCGCAAACAGCTCAATTTTGAGTTCTCTTCGGTTGCGACACGCGGCGAAGATGTAGCTGGGACATGGTTGATTGAGCTGTCTCATCCGACAGCGTCAGCCGGTTTCTCTGTCTATGGTGCTGTGCTCAAATTTGACGGCCAGAATGATACTCCTGATGATATCCATGTATTCACTGATGCCTGGAATGATCTGGCCAGCAACGATGCCGAGAGAACATTTATCCGCGACGAGGACGGTGGCATCGACACCTTGAACTTCGCAGCTTCAAAAACAGCAGCTTACGTTGATCTTGATGCCAAATCAGGTGTGCTCAACGGTGTTGGATTTCAATTGTCTGGAACATTTGAGAATGTTTTCGGCACTGTGTTGAATGACACCATCCGTGGTTCTGACGGGCAGGACACTTTGAACGGCGAAGATGGATCAGATCTCATGCTTGGAGAGCGTGGTTCTGACACCTTGAATGGTGGAGCTGGCGATGACTACTCATTCGGCGGCGAGGGCGATGACAGGCTGAACGGCGGTGCCGGTTCAGATATTCTCCTTGGTGAAGAAGGCAATGACCTCCTCTCAGGAGACGAGGGCAATGATCTGTTCTTCGGTGGCGAAGGCAACGACACGCTTTTGGGCGGAGATGATAACGACTACCTCTCCGGCGACAACAACCAGGACGAGATCTTTGGTGGTTCTGGCAATGATGCGCTCGTTGGTGGTGATGGCAATGATTACCTTGCTGGTGAACAAGGCCAGGACGTCATGTTCGGCGGCAATGGCAACGATGTTCTCGTTGGTTCAGAAGGGAATGACTATCTTTCCGGTGATGCTGGCGAAAATGCCATGTTCGGCGGAACCGGCGATGATATTATCGTCGGCGGCAATGACGTTGATTATCTGTCGGGAGACAACGGTAAAGATCTTCTGTTTGGTGGCGGTTCTGCAGACTCTCTGTTGGGTGATGATGGCGAAGATATCGCTTTTGGTGGTCTGGGCGATGACTACATTGATGGCGGTGCTGATGCTGACATATTGGTTGGCGAAGATGGCAACGATGTCATGGTCGGTGGTCATGGAAATGACTATCTGACAAGTGATGGTGGAAATGACACTTTGGCTGGCGGAGCGGGCACAGATGCACTCGTTGGTGGTGCCGGTGCCGACTATATGACAGGCGATGAGGACTTTGATGTCCTGATCGGTGGTGAAGGTTCAGACATGCTGTTTGGCGGCGCAGGTGCTGATGCACTCTTTGGCGACGACGGTGATGATTTTATCAACGGTGGAGAAGGCGCAGATTACCTCGTTGGTGGCAATGGAAACAACATTTTTGCCTATTCTTCACTCAGCCAGAGTGGCGATGCTATTGTCGACTTTGTGTCCGGTAAAGATAAAATCCTCATCGAAGGATTTAACCAGGGTCAAACGTTGAGC
The DNA here is from genome assembly GCA_051649305.1 of Beijerinckiaceae bacterium. Lineage (GTDB taxonomy): Bacteria > Pseudomonadota > Alphaproteobacteria > Rhizobiales > Beijerinckiaceae > JADCCX01. Next base: position 25,145 of record JBOFGV010000013.1, on the reverse strand, counting down.
GTGTCGTTTGGTGACAATGCACAGCCAGTCAGCAGCGCTGCGCAGCTCATTTACAACACAAAGACAAACGCACTGATTTACGACGCAAACGGGGATGTGGATGGCGGACAGACAACCATTGCTACATTTGCCAATGGTTCCGTTCTCACACTCCAGGACTTCCTGTTTGTCTGAAATTGAAACGCTTGCTTGAGCCTGCATAAGGGCCATTCATCAGAAGTTCCTGTGAAAACTTTCTGATGTTTTTACGTTGCGGACCGCCCGTTTTCGCAGTTTAACCCCAGACAACAGCTGTAAAAATCGCAATCGCGCTGGCGAAAGCCACGAACCACGCCACCGATCGCAAGGTTGCCCAGTCCATCAGATAGCAGAGGATATACCCCAGTCTTGCTCCGATGAAGAGCAGGGCGAGTTGATCGATGAGACCGCGGGGCGCGCCTTTCATTTCCGCCACCAACACAGCGGCTGCAAACAGCGGGAAGGCTTCGTAGCTGTTTTGATGGGCAGCATAGGCGCGCCGGGGCATGCCTTCATAGGTGGTGGCGCGCGCACGTGGATCGTGGTTGTCGTACCGGCCACCAGCCAGTTTTGCGATTCCCACGCAGAAAACGGGCAAAAGAGCCGCAATCAGCACAGACCAGAGAGCTATGGACATCAATTGACCCAATTTGGCCTCTTCCAGATTTTCCCGCAGGAGCATCAGGTTATCGGCTTGTGTTCATCTGAATATTGTACGGATGAGTAATGTCACTGGATGCGTGGTGTTCTTGGAGTTGGCAGTAAGGCTTCAGCGGGATATTCTGCTGAGGCAAAAAAGGAACTGATTCATATGTCGGTAATGCGGTGGCATACTGTTGGTTTGACCAGTGTTTTGGCGATTGCGCTTACGGCGTGTGAATCCAGCGGGCGTTTGTCTGATCTGGGCGGATCGCCAGCGCAGCGCGTTACGCAGCCGGTACGCCAGCAGACGTTTACGCCAGCGCCTTCTGTGGCCGTGCAATCTTCGCCATTGCCGCCTCCTGTAACATCGCAACCCTTGCCGCCGCCATCTGGTGCCAATCCTTCGTTAGGGGGCTTGCCTGCGCCTGCTGGCAACGGGGTGCCTTCTTCCAGCGGGTTGCCACCGATCGGCTCTTCTGTGCCGATTGATCCGGAACCGTACCGCCCTCAGCCCCGTCTGTTGACACTACCGCCGGTGGCTGAACCCCAGCAATCTGCACCCCAACCGCAACCGCAAGTGGCTTCAAGACCTGAGCCTGTGCCGCAAGCCTCCTCCGGCGCACCTTCACGCACCAGCGTGACTGGCAACTGGACCGCACGGGAAGCGGCAGGTGGCACGTGCAAAATGCTGCTTTCCGGCGCTCCGACACTCGATCTCTACAAGGCATCAACATCCGGCTGCCAGTCGCGAGAATTGCAGCGGGTGTCAGCCTGGGAATTGCGCGGTGATGAGATTTATCTTTATGAGCCGGGTGGAGGCGTGGCCGCGCGCCTCAAACAGTCTGGTCGTGGCTTTGATGGCTCAGCAGCCAAGACGGGCGCGCCGGTCAGCTTGAGCAAATAAACCTGGTTGCTTCAGATCACGCTGCAGCTACAGACAGCGTGATCTCTTCGCGGATATGATCAGATCTCTCGGTGATGACCGAAATCTGGTCATTACCTTCGCTGCGGGCCAGCCAACGTGTTTCATAAGGCAGGGCGGCCGTTGCTGAATCTGTTCTGACCTGAGCCGCCACGCCAAAACCGTTGAGCGTGAGCTGTCCGCGTGCTGACACAGTGGCCTCAATCAGAGGTGATGTGCGCGGCAAAGCCGTGCTGACAGGATGGCTGTAGTGCTTGGGCAACTTGCGCTTGCTGCGCATGGGATCACGCAGGACAGACCACAGAGCTGCCTCTCCAAGGCTGATCAACTCCGTGACCCTGGCAGTACCAGACAGGGCAGGGCGCGGTGCTGCAAGATCACGCGTGACAACCACCGTATCGCCGAGTGTTTCTTTGAGCGCAGAGCGCAGGGCTGTTTCGACAGTGTCTGGCAGCACAACAAGTGAATCCGGTGATGCCAGGATTTGATTGCGCAGCACTTCGATATCGAATGGACCATGCAGAGTCACTTTGGCACCGGAAATTAGCGGTGCAACAATGGTGGAGACAAAGCCTGCTGCAGACACAGGTGCAAAGGTTGCAACAATAGAGCCGCGGCCAGTCAATCCGGATATCGCAGACAAGGCCAGCGCATCACTCAGCAACTGCGCATGGGTGCGGCTGTGGGCTGAAATTTGCCCCTCATTTTTGTCGAGGGTGATGAGAGCAACATCGCCGGGTGCGTTGGCAGGCAGTGCATCTGCCCACAACTCATCATCCCGCCAGTTTTCCAGCGAAACCACGCCTTCGCCTGGCTCAGGGCCGACAGCACAGACGAAGCGAATGCCGTAAAACCGGCTTGCAGCCTGTCGTGCTGCTTCTGAAGGGGTGAAATCAGCGTAGCGGTTAACAGTGAAAACAGCTTTTGCGCCAATGGCTTCTGCTGCTTCCTGCATTTCATTTGTAGAAGAAACGACTGACACAGGGCAGGGGACAAGACCAGCCGCAATCAATCCAAGCACCATGGCAACGCCTGCCACCTGATTGGGCATTGCGACCAGAACGGGATCGCCTTTCTTGAGCCCAAGGGTCAGCACCTTGCGCGCGAAATTCTGCGATTGATCACACAGGGACCGAGCCGTGAGATCAAGGCCTGGCAAGTCACTCCAGCTGCGAATGTCGGAAGCGTCAGTAAAGCTGCGGCGGTCTGGCCGTGCGCGTGCGGCTGTCTCCACGAGCATATCCAGAGTCAGATGCGACCAGGCTCCACAGAGCCTGCGATCATCTGAAGCGTTCTTCATACTCATGCCATGACCGCCTTAAAGGGCTGATTCTTGTTATTATAGTATTTTAACATTACTCACGCCACCAAGTCTCGAAATTCATGTCGTATCGAGAGAGTTGAGCAGGGCGCTTCAAAGAAGACTGGCGGGCCAGCCAACGTTCCGGTGCATAATAAAGCGGAAGAACATAAAATCCGGCGAGCAATGTTCTGTCCAAGGCCCGCACAGCTGCCACATATTGTTCGCGGTCAACAGCCGAGCGCAGGGCTTCCAGCATGGCATCAACAGCAGGAGATTTCACACCCGCATAGTTGAGGCTGGCCTCACGGTCAGCGGAAGCGGATGAAAAGCGGTTTGGTTGCTCTGTGCCGGGAGAGGCTGTGACGCCGTAAGACCAGATCATGGAGTCAAAGTCGAAGGTGCGGAGGCGACGCCAGTAAAGGCTGGAATCAACGAAGCGAACATTCAGGCCAATGCCTACAGGCTTCAGCGCATCGGCAAAGGCAAGGCCAATGCGTTCCTGATCGCGTGACAGGGCCAAAAATTCGAATGCAAGCGGCGCGCCGTTGCGGTCACTGATCATCTGTCCGTTGCGGAGCGTGTATCCTGCATCCTTCAAAAGTTGCATCGCGGCCTGTCGACGGCCACGATCACGGCCTGATCCATCGGTCTTGGGCGGTGTCCATGTGCCTGAGAGAAACTCAGGTTTGATCTGGTTTTTGAAAGGTTCAAGCAAGGCAAGCTCAGCGGGGGAGGCTGCGCGGCCTGTTGACATCAGTTCGGATTGATCGAAGAAGCTTGCCTGTCTGGCGTAGACGCCCTGAAACAGATTGCGGTTCAGCCACTCGAAATCAAACAGTTCGATCAGAGCTTCACGCACGCGGATATCGGATAATTGCGGGCGGCGCGTGTTGAACACCACGCCTGTCATGCCTCGCGGTGCCTCAAACTTCAGTTGCTCGCGCACAACCCTGCCTTCGCGCAGGGCAGGGAAGTCATAGCCGCCGCTCCATTTCCCCGGATCGGTTTCAATGCGCACATCCACCAGGCCAACCTTGAACGCTTCAAACAGAGCATTGCTGTCGCGGTAGAAATCCACACGGATTTCATCGAAATTGAAATGCCCCTTCAGAACAGGTAAATCTTTGCCCCAGAAATTGGGGTTGCGCTTCAGGGTAAAACTCTTGCCCGGATCAAGGTCCGTCAGCAGGTATGGCCCGCTGCCAAGCGGTGGCTTGAAGGATGGCTGCTCGAACGTGTCCCGGTTGATCGCATGTTTGGCCAGTGCCGGCATCAACGCTAGAAGAAGGGGCAGTTCGCCGTCGGGTTCTGTAAAGACAAAGCGGATCGTGCGGGGATCATTTGTGATGACCTCGCGCACGCGCCTGTAGGCGTTGCGCTGAACCGGGCGACCTTTTTCACGCAACAACTCGAAGGTAAAGCGGATGTCTTCTGATGTGACGGGTTTGCCATCGGAAAATGTTGCCAGCGGATTGAGCCTGAATTCCACAAAAGAACGATCAGGCGCTGTTTCAATACTCTCGGCGACAAGGCCATAAAGCGTAAATGGCTCATCGAGCGAACGCATCATCAGGGGCTGGACGATGAGCGTGTTCAACCCGCTACCAGCGCTGACTTCGGGCACAGCGCCGCGGGAGATATACGGGTTCATGCTGTCAAAAGTGCCAGCCTGACCAATGACGATGCGTCCTCCCTTCGGAGCAGCGGGGTTGGCATAGGGCAAATGGGTGAAGCCCTGCGGCAGCTGGGGCACGCCGTGTCGCGCGATGCCTTGCGTGTGCTGTGCTGATGCAGAGCCAAAGCCCGTGATCAGACAGATAGCAAGCAGTGCTGACAGAGCCTGTAGCAGCTTGAGCTTCATGCTTTCACGCTTCAACAGTTTGGAAAAACGACGAATCATATCCCATCAATATCATGCAGCAACGCCCGGTGTTGGTTGTGTTGCGTAAAAAACTGACAATCATCGCGAAATTGCCGCTGGAATGCCACCATACGCACTGGTTTCTGGTTGCAAGAGGCGCTAAAGGCGATGTCAGTATTTTGTAATTGTCCATAAGGTTGCGGATTGCCGGTGCGGCGGCCTAAACCTCTTCCCGTACGAAGGAAATGCCAATGAATACGGTCTCAGTTTTGCGCGGCCTCAAGTCACTCGCGCTTGTTTCCACGCTTTCGCTTGTTGCGGGTTCCGCCATGGCGCAGCAAACGCCGCGTCCTGCTGCACCTGCTCCCGCAGCGGCTGCTCCTGCGGCACAGGCTGGCGCAGCTGTTGTCAATCTGAAGGGCGATCCCAACCAGCAGGGTTGGACAAAGGTTTGCGGCCGTGATCCTGCGAGCCAGCGCGAAACATGCTATACAACACGTGATTTCGTCGCTGAGAACGATACTCCGGTTTTGGCAGTCGCCTTTTACGAAACCAAGCTTGATGGCAACAAGTTCGAGCGTCAGATCCGTTATCTGCTACCACTGACATTCCTGTTGCAGCCGGGCGTTCGCACATCGATTGATGGCGGTCAGCCAGTTGCTGGTCGTTATACTATTTGTGTCCAGAACGGCTGCTTTGCCGAGTTTGTCACCAACGATGCAACCTTTGCCCGCCTGAAGAGCGGCAAGCAATTGACCATTCAAGTTCAGAATCAGGCCGCGCGCGAAGTCAGCTTCGTCATGCCGCTTGAAGGTTTTGCCAAGGGTGTTGATGGCGCGCCGATTGATCCACGCGTGATCGAAGAGCAGCAGAAGAAGATGCAGGAAGAGTTGCAGAAGCGCAGCGATGAAATGCGCCGTCAGATGCAGGGTGGCGCAGCTGCCCCCGGTGGCACGCCATCGCCTGCTGCCCCAGCACCAGCTGCTCCTGCTGCACCGAATGCTCCACGCCCCTGAGCGGAGTTAAAGCGAACAAAAAAGCCGCCTTTTTCAGGCGGCTTTTTTTATGCTGTTCGGTCAGCTTATGGAAGCAAAACAACCGATCCTGTGGTCTGGCGACCTTCCAGCGCAGCATGGGCGTCCGCCGCCTTGGCCAGTGGATAACGATGATTCACCGGCACCTTGACCGTTCCACTGCCAACAACCCGGAACAGATTGCGGGCCATGGCTCGCAATGTGTCCGTGTTGGAGATGTGCGTGAACAGGGTAGGGCGCGTGATATAGAGCGAGCCCTTCGCGGCCAGAATACCGAGATTGAAAGCATCAACTGCACCTGAAGCATTGCCAAAGCTCACCATAGTTCCAAACTGCCGCAAGCTGTCCAGTGATGCGGCAAAGGTGGCCTTGCCCACACCGTCATAGACCACATCACAGCCGACTGATTTCGTGATCTCGCGCACGCGCTTGGCCACATTGTCGGTGCTACTATTGAGCACATGATCACAGCCGATGGCTTTTGCGATCTTTATCTTTTCCTTGCTGCCAACTGTACCAATGACAGTTGCCCCCAGATGTTTCGCCCATTGGCAGAGAATCTGGCCTGTTCCGCCAGCAGCGGCATGCACAAGCACGGTTTGGCCCGCCTTGACCTTGAATGTCCGCTTCAGGAGATATTCGGCTGTGAGGCCCTTGAGCATCATGCCTGCAGCCGTTTCGTAGGAAATCGCCTTTGGAATCTTGACCAGAATGCGCGTGTCGATCACGCGCTCCTCTGAATAGGCCCCAAGCTGGGAAACATAGGCCACACGATCTCCAACCTTGAAGTCTGTGACACCTGATCCCAGCGCAATGATGTCACCAGCACCTTCATTGCCCAGAACGAAAGGCATGGATGCAGCGGGGTAAAGCCCGGTTCTGAAATAGACGTCGATGAAGTTCAGGCCAACGGCCTTATGCTTTACCACAACCTGTCCGGGACCCGGCTTGGCTGTGACAACATCTTCGTAAGTCAGGACTTCCGGACCGCCGACTTTATGTACACGAATGGCTTTTGGCACGGTTCTCTCCCATAAATTTTCTATGGGAAAGTTTATGGCGCGATTTTGGTGTCTCCTACAACAGGATTTGTTGCCTCGGCGTTGCGTTTCTCAATCGCCTCACGCAATTGCCTCTGGCGCTCTGCATTCAATGGGAAGTCCCACATCAGCGCAATGGCCATCATTTTCAGCATGACTGGAACTGCAGCATAAAGCAGGGCCAGTGTCTTCAGGCCAAATTCTGTTTTCAATCCATTGGCGGGATCATACCCACTCCATGCCAGCAGCGGAAAGGCGATGCCAACAGCCAGCGCCAGAGCCAATTTGGTCGCAAGGCCCCAAATGGCGAGATAGATGCCGGAGCGTTGCTCGCCGGATGCAGCAGTATCAACGTCAATCACATCCGCCTGCAACGAGGCAGGAAGCACCAGATCAGCCCCCACCGAGAAGCCTGTGACGATACAAATGATCAGAAAGGCGGCATCCGCTTTGGCTGGGATGAATGGCGCAAAGATGAAGGCAGCACAGGCCACCAGCATGGCGTAACACCAGCTGCGGTGTTTGCCGTGCAGTCTGGCGATCAGCAACCAGAAGGGCATGCCGATCAGACCAGCGAAGAAATAAATCAGCAGAAATAATCCTGCGCGATCAGCGAGTTCCAGTCTGTCCTGCACAAACAGCAGGAAGAGTGTGACGGGAAAACCGTTGGCAAGGCCATTGATCAGGAAGGCGAAAACAAGGCGTGTAAACGGCACATTGTTGCGCATGAAGGACAAGCCTTCGCGAAGCCCAACCTTGCGCACCGAACGATTGGGTGGCTCCGGCACCACCAGTATTGTGATCAGTGCGGCCGCTGGCAGCGCGATCACCATAACAAGGGCAAAGAAGTCGAGCGTGCGCTCAAGGCCAGCCGCAGGGCTGTCAGGATCGCTGAACACAAATTGCAGGATCAGCGCTGCCAATGTCCCGACGAAGGCAAAGCTCTCACGGAAAACCGTGACACGGTTTCGACCCTCATAGGTAGAGGAAAGCTCGGCTCCCCAGGCATTGTAGGGCACAAGAGCAATGGTCCATCCCAGCGAGAGGGCCAGACTCCAGATCAGGAGATGCTGCCATGTTACCTGATCAGGCGGAGAAAACACCATGTAGGCAGCAAGAGCTGTGAGCGGAATGCCTGCCGCAAACCAGATGCGGCGGCGTCCAAAGCGGCTGACAGTCTTGTCTGAAAGATGCCCTGCGATGGGGTCAGTGAAGGCATCGAAGAGGCGCACCGCCAGCAGGATTGTGCCGACTGTCGCAATGGGCACACCGATGCTGGCGTAGTAGCTCGGAACAATGACGTAAAACGGCAATGTCAAAAGCGCCAGCGGCAGGGCAGGCAGGCTGTAGGCTGCGAGCTGAAACCAGCGTGGCTCGGTGCTTGAGGAGGCTTGATTTCTGCTCATGCTTTGCGATCAGGCTTTGGCATAAACAATCTGCCTCACATCAATATTTTCGGATTTGAAGCCGGCTTCGCTGTAGGCGTAGTAATATTCCCAAAGTCTGGCAAAGCGCTCGTCAAACCCCATAGGAACCAGATCAGGCCAGGCAATGCGGAACCGCTGCCGCCAATCTGCGAGTGTGCGCGCATAATCCTGCCCGAATATCCGCTCGCTGGTGCGATGCAGGCCGTGTTCAGCACCCAGTTTATCGAGCCGCTCCGGTGTGGGAAGCATGCCGCCCGGGAAGATGTAACGGCGGATAAAATCGATCTCGGTGCTGTAGTTTTTCCAGAACTTTTCCTGAATCGTGATGATCTGCACGGCTGCTGTGCCGCCCGTTTTCAGCCTGTCGCGCAACTGGCTGAAATAGGCAGGCCAGTATTGTTCACCCACGGCTTCAAACATCTCGATGGAGGCGATGCGATCATAAATGCCCTTTTCATCGCGGTAGTCCTGAAGCTTGATTTCAACACGCTCGTTCAGACCAGCGTCGAAGATCCGCTTCTGGGCAAAGTTGAACTGCTCCTGCGAAATCGTCAGGCCTGTCACCTTACAGCCCACTTCCTTAGCTGCAAATTCAGCGAAGCCGCCCCAGCCGCAGCCGATTTCGAGTACATGGTCGCCTGACTGGAAAGCGCCAGCTTCGGCAAGACAGCGATACTTGCGGGTTTGGGCCGAGGCCAGATCATTGTCGCCCGGTGCATAGATCGCCGAGGAGTAGGTCATCGTCTGGTCCAGCCACTTGGCGTAAAAGGCATTTCCAAGATCGTAATGCGCATGGATGTTGCGCTTGGAGCCAGATTTTGTGTTGCGGTTCAGCCAGTGGCGGAACCTTTGCATCAGTTTCACAATCGGGCGACCCGGCAACAGGGTAGCAACCGCTTCGTGATTGACACAGAAAAGGTAGAGAAAGGCTGTCAGATCCGATGTCGTCCACTCACCGGCGATGTAGGCTTCGGCAAAGCCGATATCACCGCCTTCAAGCAGGCGCTTTCCAAAGGCGAGATCATGCACAATCAGGTCTGCGTTTGGGCCAGGGGATTGCCCTTCGAAAAGATAAGCCTGCCCACTCGGAAGCGTCACAGTCAATGAACCGGATTTCAGTTTCACAGCATAGCCGAAAGCCTTGCGCACCATCAGGGGCAAGTCACGCGCAGCATCAGCCAGCGACTGCTCGGAAATACGGATTGGACTCGAACTTTGAAGGGGTGAAAGTGTTGCTGCCGATATCATGGACGACCCTGTAAGCGATTGTTCGTATTGTGGAATATGCCGTCAACACTTGTGGCTGGTGGTGGCGTGGGGCGTGTGAAAAACCGGATTCCCTTGAACCACAGCTTCATCGCTTCCCAATGAATGCCTCCGACAACTTTGAGTGTTAGCAACGGTATGCGCAGGAATGCACCAGCAACCGTCCCCGACGTCAAGTCCTTGCGCCGGCCAACAAATGTTGCTGCCAGAATAGGGCCTGCTGAATCCGTTTCCAGAATGCGGATCGACAGATCGTCGGTGGGCGGGCGCAGGCGGAATTTGTAGTGCATGTCCATGTCCATAAACGGCGAGACATGAAACAGTTTTTGCCGTTCCTGACGGATACCGGCTTCTGAGAGTTCGCCAGCCTTTACAGGCGCTACATACGTATGCATATCACCAAAGGTGTTGCGCACTTCGTAGATAATGCCTGTCAGGGCATCCGCATCATTATAGCAAAAATAGACCGCAATCGGATTGAAGGTGAAGCCCAGCACGCGTGGATAGCACATCAGCAGCACACGGCTGAGTGGCTGCGAAACACCCGCATCGGTCAGCAGGGTTGAAGCATGCTCCTTGAGCGATGCACCGTTTCCGGCACCATGGTCACGCTCATGAAAAGACAGCAGATTGAACCGGTTGACCGAGAACAGATGGGATGCGCGGTTGGCTTCATCAAGCCGCGCGACATCAATCACCAGTGCATAGACAGAATAGTTGAAGCGGTGTGTCTTGGGTTTCATGCGCGCATGCATCACCTTCCCCAGATACAGCAGGGCAGGCGCTGCCGGGGGCTGGAACGCAAGGGTTTGCGGCATAGTCAGCATGTTACTCGGCCACCTGACGAGGCGCGGCGCTGTCTTGTCGCCATGGCATGAAAGCGCCAAGACCTTCAGCCACATTCATGCCGGATGTGAGGCCATCCTCGTGGAATCCGTAGCCTGTCCATGCTCCTGCAAACCATAGCCTGTTATGGCCGTTGATTTTCTGCAGCAGTTTCTGGCCAGCAAAGGCGGTTTGGGTGAACTGCGGATGCGCATATTCGAAGGTGCGAAACACCAATTGCGGCTTGGGCGGGCGAGGCGGGTTCAGTGTCACAAACAGCGGGCAGTTTTTATCAATGCCTTGAAGATGCTGCATCGAGTAGCTGATGCAGACATCGCCCTCGCTGGTATCGGAATCGCGCAGGAAATTCCAAGCGGCCCAAGCCTCTTCGCGCCGTGGCATCAAGGCCTTGTCCCGGTGCAAATAAACACTGTTGGGGCGATAGGAAACGGATGTCATGACCTCACGCTCATCGGCACTGGGATCCTTAACAATAGCCAGCGCCTGATCAGGATGGCAGGCGAGCACGACATGGTCAAACCGGGCAGAGTAACCACTGGCGGTTTTCAATGTGACACCGAGATCATCTCGCTTTACCGCAACCGCAGCATCATTCTGCCGGATACGATCTTTGAATGGCGCGGTCAGTTTGGCCACATACTCCCTGCTGCCACCTGTCACTGTACGCCAGACGGGCCGGTCCCAGTGCAGAAGCTTGTGGTTTTCAAAGAAAGTGACGAAATTCTCCGCTGGAAAATCCAGCATGCGTTCCGCAGGTGTTGACCAGATAGCGGCGCCCATAGGCACGATGTAACGGTCACGGAAGTAGTTGGAGTAGCGACCCTTTGCGATGTAGTCGCCAAGGGTAAGGCCGGTGAGTTTCCCCAGTTTCAGATCTGCAAGAGCGTTTTTCTGGAAGCGCAGGATTTCCAGCAACATGCCGAGATAGCGCGGGTTTACAAGGTTACGCTTCTGCGCAAACAGGCCTTTGAAGACATCGTGGGTGCGGCCCACCCATTCAAATTCACCCTGTCCAATCGACACGGAAAAGCTCATGTCAGCATCCTGTGTTTCCACGCCCAGATGCGCAAACAGTGCAGTCAGATTGGGATAGTTCAGAGTGTTGTAGACAATGAAGCCCGTATCAACCGCGATGGCCTTGCCGTTGTAGTCGATGTCCACAGTGGCGCTGTGTCCGCCGATGCGGTCTTCTGCCTCAAACACAGTGATGCTTTTGACGTGCGGAGCGTTGTGCAGGGCGTAAGCGGCCGCATTGCCAGCGATGCCTGTTCCAACAATGGCGACATGCATGGGGTCAGTTCCTTGTTTCTATTCTGGAAAGTGACGGCATCAGGCGGCTGCCTCTGGGGCGCTGTCTGACATGGATTTGAAGGCAGCAAGCGCCTTTTTGCGCGCATCTTCATGGATGACGATGGGCTTGGGGTAGGTTTCGCCCAGTTTTACGCCGCAAGCGCGTAGGATTTCCGGCGGTGCCATCCATGGTTTTTGCAGGAAGGCGTTGGGAAGGCGGGCGAGTTCCGGCACGTATTTGCGGACGTATTCCCCCTTGGGATCGAATTTCTCACCCTGAAGCACTGGCGCGAAAATGCGGAAATAGGGCGATGCATCGGCACCCGAGCCTGCAATCCACTGCCAGCTCGCGGTGTTGTTGGCGGGGTCGGCATCAACCAACGTGTCCCAGAACCATTCCTCGCCCTTGCGCCAGTCAATCAGCAGGTGTTTGACCAGGAAAGAGCCGACAACCATGCGCACGCGGTTGTGCATCCAGCCTGTGCGCCACAATTCCCGCATACCTGCATCAACAATAGGATAGCCGGTCATGCCCTTTTGCCAGGCCAGCAAGCCTTTTGGGTTATCGTCCCATGGAAAGCTGTCGAACCGGGACTGGAAATTGACTGTTCTCAAATCAGGATAATGATAGAGCAGATGAAAGGCGAACTCGCGCCAGCCGACTTCCGACAGAAACTTGTCGATGTCTTCCTGACCGCCCGGTGTTTCGCCTGATTCTGCCGCATGTTTTGTGGCATGCCAGATTTGCCGTGGGCTTATCTCTCCAAAGCGCAGATGCGGGGAGAGGCGGGAGGTGGACGCCATGTCTGGCCGGTTGCGGTTTTCCCCGTAGCCTTTGACAGGGCCGGCAAGAAAGGTTGCCAGATTGGCCTTCGCGCTATCTTCCCCCGGCTGCCAGAGACTTGTGATTTCTTTTGACCAGTCTGGCTTCACGGGCTTCAGCTTAAGGGATGCAAGATCTGTCCTTGCAGGATGACTGATCGACGAAACATCGAAACCGCTGATGCTCTCTGGCGCTTTCAGGGGCAGTGAAGGCTCCCCCTTGGCGCGCGCCGCCCGCCAGTACGGTGTGAACACCTTCATCGGCGTGCCAGATTGCGTCGCCACTTCCCAAGGTTCACGCAGCAGGTGCCCGTTGAAGCTTTTTGCCTCAATACCAATAGCCTGAAGGTCTGTTTTGATGGTGGAATCCAGCGCACGCTCTGCCTTGCCATAGCGGCGGTTCCAGAAAACGCCTGATGCTCCTGTCTGATCAATCAATTGCTGCAAAAGAGGCTGGCTGGCGCCAAGCAGAATCACAAGTTCCGACCCTCGCAGCTTCAATTGTTGGGACAAAGCCTCCAGCGCACCATGCAGCCACCAGCGCGAAGCACCGCCATGCGTGCGCATTCCAGCCGATATCTCGTCCAGAATATAAAGACAAAGCACTGGCTTGCCTGTCGCAACAGCTGCCGACAAAGCCGGGTTGTCGCTGACGCGCAGATCATCTCTGAACCAGATAATGACTGGTTTTTGCAAAGGTATTTCAGGCTGTGAAGCGCCCTTTTGCGGGAGCTCGGCAGTCTTTTGCATAGGAATTCCGACGATTTGCGAAACATTGCACCGGACATGCCGGTGAAGCATCTGTGAATTTACAATGCTTACGTCAGTTCAGGTGAACTGGATGCGCAGATGCGCAATGAACTGTCACATTCGTGATATTATGGAAAGAATGGCTCCCCGAGTAGGATTCGAACCTACGACCGATCGATTAACAGTCGATTGCTCTACCGCTGAGCTATCGAGGAAGACGAGTGGGCTATAGCAGGCTTCGCGCCGGTTGCAACCCACAAGGTTCAGCATTTTATCCCAAAAAGATGACATGCATGGTTGCGCCATGCCCCCGCCTGTGGCTATAGCACGCCCACGGCAGCGATGCTGTATGGTAATGGCCTCGTGGCGGAATGGTTACGCAGAGGACTGCAAATCCTTGCATCCCGGTTCGATTCCGGGCGAGGCCTCCACACCATACATCTCTCCAGCCTTGAAACGCAGCTTACGGGGATACCTTCGAGCATGGTTGATTTGGCCAGCGCCCGCCGCAACATGGTAGACACCCAGTTGCGCACCTATGACGTGACAAGCAAGCGCGTGCTTGATGCTGTCGAATCCGTCGATCGTGCGCATTTCATGCCAGCTGAGCGCAAAGCTTTGGCCTACGTGGATCAATCGGTTGTCGTAACCGCATCTGATGGTGCCTCGCGTCAGCTGCTTCAGCCCATGGTTTTTGCCCGCATGCTCCAGTCGGTCGATCTTGAGTCTGGCGAAAAAGTGCTCGATGTTGCCGGGGGCAGTGGATACAGCGCGGCTGTCATGCGCGCCATAGGTGCTGAAGTGCACGCTCTTGAGAGTTCAGAATCGATGGCAACGCTGATGCAAACCAGCCTGGCTGCCGCTTCTGTTGCGACGGTTAGCGTTCATCACGGCAATCTGACAGCTGGCCATGCAGCTGGTGCTCCTTACGATGTTGTTTTCGTGAATGGCGCGCTGACATCCCAGCCTTTGGTATTGCTGTCACAATTGAAAGACGGCGGGCGTCTTGTGGCTGTTGAAGGCGCAGGTCGCGCTGGCCGTGTGGTCGTTTTCAAAAAATCTGGTGATGTTGTGGGGCGGCGCAGCGTATTTGATGCGGCAGCACCGGTTCTGGCAGAGTTTGCAGAGAAAACAGCTTTCTCTTTCTGATTCCTCTCTCTGATGTCTGGTTTTGAGGTCAGTAGGGTGTCGCATTTTTGCGCCACTTGCCGGTCAGTTTTGTCTGCAAATTGTAAAGTTGGTTGAGTTTGCTAATCAACTGTTTACGAATTGACGAGCGCGGGCTATCCGCAGTCAACAATCAGTGGTTTGTGCCGTTGAAAGTTTGAGCGGTTGTCCCACTCTGGAGTTTTATACGTGAAGTCTGGTCGTGTTTTTCTGGCGCTGGCATCTGCCGCAAGCATCTTTGGTGCGGGCTCTGCTGTTGCGTCTGAAACCTTGGCCGGGGCATTGTCGCGGGCCTATACCAACACACCGGAACTGAACGCCCAGCGCGCCAACGTGCGGGCGGTTGATGAGCTTGTTCCGCAGGCTTTGTCAGGATATCGCCCTCGTGTGACCGGTACAGCCGATGTTGGCCGGACCTATCAGGAAACCATCACACCGTCCTTTGCAACTGGTGGGGGCCGGACTGGCAAGCGCCATGCGAATGATGCTTTTTCACCGCGCGGTGTTGGCCTTCAGGTTGATCAAACGCTTTTCAACGGCTTCAGAACCGAAAATTCCACACGTGCAGCCGAATCGCGCGTGCTCGGTGCCCGCGAAACATTGCGCAATTCAGAGCAGACTGTTCTGCTGAACGCCGCGACATCCTATATGAATGTGCTGCGCGATACGGCGCTGCTGAACCTGCAGCGCAACAACGTTGAGGTGCTGGAAGAGCAGTTGCGCCAGACCCGTGACCGTTTCAAGGTTGGCGAAGTGACACGCACAGACGTTGCCCAGTCTGAAGCACGTCAGGCGCAGGCCCGCTCTCAGGCCAGTGTTGCTGAAGGCAACCTCAAGGCCAGTATTGCTACCTATCGTCAACGCGTGGGCGTTGAGCCCAAGAAGCTTTCTCCGGCCCAACCGATTGAGAAGTTGCTGCCAAACTCCATTGATCTGGCGGTGCGTATTTCCCAAAGCGAGCATCCTGCCATCATTGGTGCCTTGCATGGCGTGGATGCCCAGCACCTCCAGGTGAGGGTAGTTGAAGGTGAGCTCGCTCCCACAGTCACTTTGTCTGGCACATTGGCCAAGCGGTGGGAAACCAACACCAGCGACAGCGAATCCTATTCTGCTTCGGTTGTGGCGCGTCTTTCCGTGCCGATATACGAAGGTGGTCAGGTTTATTCCCGCGTTCGCGAAGCCAAAGAAACCCTGGGCGAGCGCCGCATTCAGGTTGATCAACAGCGCGATGTTGTCCGTCAGGCCGTCGTTGCTTCGTGGAGCGGCTTGATATCGGCAAAGGCCCAGATTCAGGCAGCACAGGCGCAGGTTGCTGCAGCTGAAATTGCGCTTTCGGGCGTGCGTGAGGAAGCCAAGGTTGGTCAGCGCACGACGTTGGATGTCCTGAACTCACAGCAGGAATTGCTCAACGCGCGTGTGGCCTTGATCACTGCCCAACGTGACCGTGTTGTCGCTTCCTACAACGTTCTTGCCGCCATCGGTCGTCTTTCGGCCCAGCGCCTTTCCCTCAAAACAGCCGTCTACAATCCTACTGTCCATTATGATCAGGTTCGGAACAAGTGGATTGGTACAAAGACGCCGGACGGGCGGTAAAGACCTGTTGCGTTAGCGGTGGGAAACCGCCGCATCCGGCCAAGGGCCGGTTGCAAGCTGCAATTGCACTGATTTAAGCTCAAACTCCGTGCGGATATGATTCGGACGGTTTTGAACGTGTAAAGTGAGAGCGTTGAATGTCAGCCGCGCAGCCCAAACCGACTGAACCTTCCATGGAAGAAATTCTGGCGTCGATTCGCCGGATTATCTCGGATGACCAGACCAAGGCACCTGTGGTTGCCGCAGCAGCGCCTCCTGTCGCTACGCAACCGGCTCCGGCACCCGTTCCGCCTGTTACGGCTGCTCCCGCTCAGACAATGCGTGCTCCTGTATCCCATGACGATGATGATGACGTTCTTGATCTGATGCCAAAAGCTGCCGCCAAGGAACCGCGGCAGAAAGAGCCGCATTTTATCACTGACGATCCTGTTTCCAATGATCTCAGCTTTGAGGATCCTGTTCCTGTCGCGCCTGTTCAGGCTCCTTCCAAAGGACAGGATGATATTGATGCATTGATGGCTGCGGCTGAGTTCGCACCAACACCGATGCCTCCACCACCAGCGCCCCTGGAAAGCCAGATTGAGCGGCTTGTATCGCCGGTCACGGACCGGATGGTAACCACAGCTTTCTCCTCACTGGCCAACACTGTGCTCACCAACAATGCACGCACACTGGAAGATCTGATGCAGGATGTGATGCGCCCGATGATCCGTTCCTGGCTGGATGACAACCTGCCAAACATCGTCGAACGCCTCGTGCGTGCAGAAATCGAGCGTGTTTCGCGCGGCGGACGTTGACGCGGCGGCTTCTCTCCGGTTTGTAGCTTAGAGCTGAACCCTTTATCGAAGCCGGGCTTGCTGCCCGGCTTTTTCGTTACCGAGCATAGGTTATCATGGACAAGACTTTTGAACCTGCTGCTGTTGAAGCGCGTGTGGCCGCTGCATGGGCGGAGGCTGATGCTTTCAAGGCGGGCCGCAAATCGCGCGTTGATGCGCCGGGCTTCTGCATTGTCATCCCGCCGCCCAACGTCACCGGATCGCTGCACATTGGCCACGCGCTGAACAATACGTTGCAGGATGTGCTTTGCCGCTACTGGCGCATGAAGGGCAAGGACGTGCTCTGGCAGCCGGGCACAGACCATGCCGGCATTGCCACGCAGATGATGGTGGAGCGCAAGCTTGCAGCCGAGAACCAGACTGACCGGCGCACCATGGGCCGCGAGGCTTTCCTGAAAGAAGTCTGGAAGTGGAAAGAAGAGTCCGGCGGCACGATCATCAACCAGCTCAAGCGCCTTGGTGCATCCTGTGACTGGTCGCGCGAGCGCTTCACTATGGACCCCGGCCTGAGTGACGCCGTGCTCAAGGTGTTCGTGGAACTTCACAAGCAGGGGCTGATCTACAAGGATCGTCGTCTGGTGAACTGGGACCCCAAGCTTTTGACCGCGATTTCTGATCTCGAAGTCGATCAGCGCGAGATCAAGGGGCATATGTGGTACTTCAACTATCCGCTGGAAGGTGTTGAATACAATCCGGAAGATGAGCGCACCTTCATCACCATTGCCACCACGCGCCCCGAGACAATGCTGGGCGACGGCGCGGTGGCTGTGCATCCTGAAAACGAGAAACTGGGCTGGATGATCGGTAAGACGGTGATCCTGCCTTTGGTCAACCGCCGCCTGCCAATCATTGCGGATACCTACGCTGATCCCGAAAAGGGAACAGGTGCTGTGAAGATAACCGCTGCACACGATTTCAACGACTACGAGGTCTACACCCGCCACAAGGATGTAGTGCCGCTCATCAACCTGATGAACGCCGATGCGACAATGGTCGATGAGCCGCATATGCCTGCGCAGTATCGCGGCTTGGATCGCTACGAGTGCCGCAAGCGCGTCATTGCTGATCTCGAAGCAATGAACCTCGTCAACAAGATCGAGCCACACACCCATATGGTGCCGCACGGGGATCGCTCCGGCGTGGTCATCGAGCCTTGGCTGACTGAGCAGTGGTATGTGAACGTCAAACCGTTGGCCGAGAAAGCACTAGCTGCTGTGCGCTCGGACAAGACGAAGTTCGTGCCCAAGGAGCGCGAGAAGATATTCTTCAACTGGCTTGAGAACATCGAGCCATGGTGCGTCTCGCGCCAGCTCTGGTGGGGGCACCAGATTCCGGCTTGGTATGGGCCGCCTGCAAGTTCATTACCGATGGTTAGGCAGTTTTCTACCCAACCCAACCGGCAATTGAAGGTTTTTGTTGCTGAAACAGAAGCTGAAGCGATTGCACAAGCCAAAGCATTCTATCCTTCCGGTTTTGAAATTGTTGTGGCTGAAAGTCATGAGGCTGCGGACAATGCTAAAATTGGTACCATACCAATTGTGCGCGACAACGACGTCCTCGACACATGGTTTTCGTCCGCCCTCTGGCCATATTCCACTTTGGGTTGGCCGCAGAAGACACCGGAACTCGCGAAGTTCTACCCCAACGATGTGCTGGTGACCGGGGCTGACATCCTGTTCTTCTGGGTGGCCCGCATGATGATGACCGGCATCCATTTTATGGATGATGTGCCGTTCCGCGATGTCATTCTCCACGGCATCGTCCGGGACGAGAAGGGCAAGAAAATGTCGAAGACGACCGGCAACGTCGTCGATCCACTGACTGTCATTGATCAATACGGTGCTGACGCCCTGCGTTTCACATTGGCTGCCATGACCATGCAGGGGAGGGACATTCGCCTTGCCATGCCGCGCGTCGAGGGCTACCGCAACTTCGCCACCAAGATATGGAATGCGGCCCGCTTTGCCGAGATGAATGGCTGCGAGCGGGCCGTTGGCTTTGATCCAGCCACTGTGAAAAGCCCGTTGAACAAGTGGGTGCTCTCGGAGGCCGCGCGTGCCGAGCGCGACATTGCAGCTGCTATCGAGGGTTATCGCTTCAACGAGGCAGCAGACGCGGCCTATCGTTTTGTCTGGGGCACGTTCTGCGACTGGTTCATCGAGCTTTCAAAGCCGGTGATGCAGGCGGAAGGTGTAAGCCCGGAAAAAACCGAGACACAGGCGACTGTGGCCTATTGCATCGATATCATTTGCCAGTTGCTGCATCCGTTCATGCCCTACCTCACTGAGGAGCTTTGGGCTGCCAAAGCCAGTGTTGGAGCGGCACGACCACCACAAACTGATGGTGAAACCCTGCTTTGCCTTGGTGACTGGCCTGATCTCCAGCATCTCGCCAACCCTGCGGCGGAAGCCGAAGTGGGTTGGGTGGTTGATCTGATTACCGAGGTGCGCTCTGTGCGGGCTGAAATGAACGTGCCTGGCGGCGCGCAGGTGAAGCTTGCCTTTGTCGAGGCCGCACAGGACGTCCGCGACCGGGTTGCACGCTGGGAAACAACTCTGAAGCGTCTGGCGCGCCTTGAAACATTGGACTTTGCGGCGACACCGCCGCCGCTTTCTGTACCTGTGCAGGTTCGCCGCGATTCTGCCGCCATGCCACTGGGCGATATCATTGATGTGGCTGCTGAAAAGATCCGCCTCACCAAGGAAATCGGCAAGCTCGACGGCGAATCCATGGGCATCGAGAAGAAGCTAGGCAATGCAGAGTTTGTCGCCAAGGCTCCGGATGAGGTGGTGGAAGAGAACCGTGAACGGCTTGTCACCTTGCGGGCAAGGCGTGCGAGATTGGCAGAGGCAGTATCAAGGCTTGGCTAGCAAGTTGATCAACTTGTTGAAATGCTTTTCCAAAGGCACTTTGGTATTATCTTCAGCCGTTTTTCTGCTTGCCTTTGTCTTGCGACATGAAGCGGATGTAACCCTGTTTCCAACCAAGCATCCGTTTGTTTCCGTGGATATTCTTGACCACGGATATCATGCGAGTCTTGTCATCCCCCGTGCTGCTTTGGCAGACATGGCTTCAAAGCAGGGCCTCTCTCATTTGCGGGGTGCTCTGGAGTTGTTTGAAGGGTTCGAGAACGTAGAAATTGGCTGGGGCGAGAAAGAGTTCTATCGCAACGTTCCAGCTGTCAGTTTGGCTGCTGTCCCATTTGTTATCAGGGCGATGTTCAATCCAGCCAATCAATCGGTGCTTCATGTCGTTGGCTTTAACGGATCAGCAAAAACAGCATTTTCAAAAAGCAGTCACTTCAGCCTGATGCTCAGCGAAGAAGGCTTTCGGCGCAGCGCCATCGAAGTCAACAAATCGATCAGCTCAGCTCTTCCGCTTGGCCCCGGTCTTTATGGTCCGAGCGCGTTTTTTGAAAGTACCGGGGCGTATTCCTTGCTCAACACATGCAATCACTGGGTCGGGAAAATTCTCGCTGCTGCAGGTGTTCCCTATGCCCCTGTTGAATCTTTCATTTCAGGCGGACTGATGTTTGATCTCAATCGACGTGCCGTGCGGTCGTACCCTTGAAGGCCATTTTGACTTATTCGGACTTCCTTTTTGAAGGGCAAAACAACCATTTGCGGAAAACTCATGGTCATAACCCTGCTGTTCTCCAAATTCTGTTGCATCTCTCTTCAAACTGTCGTTTTTGCGTCATATGTGCAGCTGAAAGCCTGTTGTATCCCGGGCCCTATCAGAACACGGCCCGGTAACACATCACGTTGAGAGAGCACGCGCTTCCCCCATGCTGAAAAAAGCCTATGACTGGATCGTGTCCTACGCGAACCATCCGCGTGCCGTGTGGGTGCTGTTCTGGGTAACTTTCGTGGAAAGTTCCATCAGCCCCATTCCGCCTATACCGCTGCTCATCCCCATGTGCCTCGCCAACCCCAAGCGCTCATGGTTTTATGCTCTGGTGTGTACAGCAGGCGCTTGTGCCGGTGGTTTTGTCGGCTACGGCATCGGTTATCTGCTCTATGATACGGTTGGTCTCTGGATCATCAATTTCTATGGTCTCGCCGAAAAGGCCCAGCAACTGATCAGCACCTCGACCGGCTTCTGGTTCTGGGTGCTGGTGACAAAGGGCCTGACACCCATTCCGTTCAAAATCGTCACGATCATGTCTGGTCTGATCAAGTTCAATCTGCCGCTGTTTTTCATCGGCATGTT
Source organism: Beijerinckiaceae bacterium (assembly GCA_051649305.1). Taxonomy (GTDB): domain Bacteria; phylum Pseudomonadota; class Alphaproteobacteria; order Rhizobiales; family Beijerinckiaceae; genus JADCCX01. Next base: position 4,116 of record JBOFGV010000013.1, on the reverse strand, counting down.
TGTCTCGCGCCTGACATTTTTCTTCATGTTCGCCATCGCCATCCAGTATTACGGCGAAAACATCCGCACCTTCATTGAAAAGCACCTGCCGCTGGCAACAGGCATTCTGCTGTTCTTCATTATTGGCGGGTTCTTCGTGTTGCCGTTGATTTTGTGATCGTGGCCTGCTGACTTTTGTTGCGCCAGCGCAACACAGCTGATGCATTTTAAACAGGGCTGGGTGGTCTAATCCTCTTGCCGCAATCTTGCCATGATGCGCGCGCCATCACGAATTGGACTAAACAATTCATTTCGTTAAATTTTATATGGCATGACTGGTTTCAGTTGCGGCGTTTCACCCATGTCGTGCTGTGTAAAATCCTCTTGTGAGATTGTGGCAAGACATGGCAACCAGTGGCCTGCCAGCAACGGCTCATTTGTGGACCAACTACAGGCCCAAATCGGCCAGAAATTATGGACTTTGAAATGACCGCACGCACTTTCGACAAGAGCAAACTGCCTTCCCGCCATGTGACCGAAGGGCCGGAGCGCGCGCCGCACAGGTCCTATCTCTATGCCATGGGTTTGACCTCGAAGCAGATTCATCAGCCGCTGGTTGGTGTCGCATCCTGCTGGAACGAGGCTGCTCCTTGCAACATCTCGCTGATGCGTCAGGCACAGGCCGTGAAAAAAGGCGTTGCTGCGGCACACGGCACACCGCGTGAATTCTGCACCATCACGGTGACTGACGGCATCGCCATGGGCCATCAGGGCATGAAATCGAGCCTTGTGTCGCGTGAAGTGATTGCTGACTCGGTTGAGTTGACCATGCGGGGCCACAGCTATGATGCGCTGGTGGGCCTTGCTGGCTGCGACAAGAGCCTTCCCGGCATGATGATGGCGATGGTGCGCCTCAATGTGCCATCGATCTTCATCTACGGCGGTTCCATTTTGCCCGGCACTTTCAAGGGCAAGCAGGTTACAGTTCAGGACGTGTTTGAAGCCGTCGGTAAGCACTCTGTTGGCGAAATGTCCAACGAGGATCTGGAAGAACTGGAAATGAAGGCCTGCCCTTCCGCCGGTGCCTGTGGTGCACAGTTTACAGCCAACACCATGGCCACTGTTTCGGAAGCCATTGGTCTGGCCTTGCCATATTCCGCCGGTGCGCCCGCACCTTATGAGATGCGCGACCAGTTCTGCATGACAGCAGGTGAAATGGTGATGGAACTGCTGGCCCGCAACATTCGCCCGCGCGACATCGTCACGCGCAAGGCGCTGGAGAATGCGGCCATCGTTGTGGCGGCTTCCGGCGGTTCCACCAATGCAGCGCTTCACCTGCCGGCGATTGCCCATGAGTGCGGCATCAAGTTTGACCTGTTTGACGTCGCGGAAATCTTCAAGCGCACGCCTTACATTGCTGATTTGAAGCCGGGCGGAAAGTACGTCGCCAAGGACCTGTTTGAGGTTGGCGGCATTCCGCTTTTGATGAAGGCGCTGCTCGATGGCGGCCATCTCCACGGCGACTGCATGACCGTGACAGGCCGCACAATTGCTGAAAATCTGGCCTCAGTAAAATGGAACGCTGATCAGGATGTGGTTTATCCCGTCAGCAAGCCTTTGACCAAGACCGGCGGCGTGGTTGGTCTCAAGGGCAATCTGGCTCCGGAAGGCGCTATTGTGAAGGTTGCCGGCATGCCTGCCGAGAAGCAGGTTTTCACTGGCCCGGCCCGTTGCTTTGACAACGAGGAAGCCTGTTTTGAAGCTGTGAAGAAGCGCCAGTACAAGGAAGGCGATGTTCTCGTTATCCGTTACGAAGGCCCACGCGGCGGCCCCGGCATGCGCGAAATGCTGTCCACCACAGCTGCTCTCTACGGGCAGGGCATGGGTGACAAGGTAGCGCTGATTACAGACGGCCGATTCTCTGGCGCGACACGCGGTTTCTGCGTTGGCCATGTGGGGCCAGAGGCAGCTGTGGGCGGCCCTATCGCGCTCATCAAGGATGGCGATATCATCCACCTCGATGCCATCACAGGAAAGCTCGAAGTTCGCCTTACCGATGCCGAATTGGAGGCGCGTAAGAAGCATTGGCAGCCCCGCGAAACCGAGTTTGGTTCGGGCGCAATCTGGAAATATGCCCAAGGTGTGGGAACAGCCCGTGATGGTGCGGTGACGCATCCCGGCGGAGAAGGTGAAAAGCAGTGCTATGCTGATATCTGAGCGCAACCTGACCAAGGCTTTTGGCCTGAAGGTTATTCTGGGAGGCATCTGCCTCCTGGGAGGGGCAATGCTTTGCCCGCGTTCTGCTGCTGCATTTGAGTTGAAAGAAGTGCCGGCTGAGACAATGCCAAAATCGGCACTTCCGGCCCTGCCGAATGGCACAGTGCCATCCTTGCCAACCTTCGGCGTTGATCGCACCGTGAAGGACGCATGGCGGGGTTTTCTGCAGAGCTATCGTTCCGGCGACAAGAAACATGCGCTGCAGGAACTGGAATTCGCGGCTGAAAAAGGCGACATTCTTGCACAGTGGAAACTGGGCCGCATGTATGCCGACGGCGACGGCGTGGCGGTTGATGACTATAAGGCTTTCAAGCTTTTCTCTCGCATCGCAGATCTGCACGGCGATGAAAGCAGAGACTCGGTGCATGCCGGTGTTGTCTCCAACGCTTTCGTGGCGTTGGGTGTTTACTGGCTTGATGGCATCGCCAAGAGCCCTGTGAAGGCCAATCCTGCCCATGCCGCCAAGGCGTTCAACTATGCCGCGACATACTACGGTCATCCCGAAGCGCAGTATCAGCTTGCGCGCATGCTGCTTGATGGCACAGCGGGCCGTGTAGAGCCGCGCACGGCGTTGCGCTGGCTTAACCACGCTGCCGAGAAGGGCCACACGGAAGCGCAGGCAGTGCTGGGCCGTATGTTGTATCTGGGTGAATCGATCCCACGCCACGGTTGGACAGGCCTGATGTGGCTGAAGGTTGCGCGCGACAACGCTGACAGCCACAAGCACCAGTGGGTGGTGGATATGCACCGCCGCGCCTATGAATCCGCCTCGGAAGAGGACCGGCGCACCGCGCAGGTCCATGCGGATCGTTTCAAACGGTCGGCCGAGAAGCGCTAAAACTCAGCCGAGCTGCTGATTCACAACATAAAGCGAAATTGCTGCAGCGTTTGATACGTTGAGCGAATGGATCGCTCCGGGCATCGGCAGGCGGGCAATCACATCGCAGGCGTCCTGTGTGACAGGGCGCAGACCCTTGCCTTCAGCACCCATGATCAGACAGACAGGGCGGCGCATGGCGACATCGCCCATGTTGACCGCCCCTTCTGAATCAAGCCCCACGCGCAGGAAGCCGCGCTTGCCCAGTTCTTCCAGAGTCTTGGCGAGGTTCTTCACCTCAATGAAGGGCACATGCTCCAGCGCGCCGGATGCGGCCTTCGCCAGCACGCCCGTCACCTCAGGGCTGTTGCGATTGGTCACAATCATGGCGGCGACACCAAAGGCTGCAGCCGAGCGCAGCACAGCACCCACGTTGTGCGGGTCTGTCACCTGATCGAGCGCGATCAGCAGGCTGGCGGCAGGCAAATCATCCAACGACAATGGCTCCAGCGGTTCAGCAATCAGCAGCACGCCCTGATGCACGGCATCCTTGGGCAGTTGCTTGCCGATATCATCCGGTTTCACAACGGTTGCTTCCAGCGGCAGGTCGACAGATTCGCGCAGGCGCAGGATGCCGTTCTCGGTGCCGACAAGCTTGATGAAGCGCCGGTTAGGGTTGCGCAGGGCCTCCACCACGGTGTGAATGCCGTAGAGGACATGGTTGCCATCCTCCCGCGTGCCGGGGGCAGCTTTGGGCGGCTTGTTGTGGAAGCGCCTGTGGGCGGGCTTGCCGCGGCGGAAACCGTCTGGTCGCTGATCATTGCTCATAGGATGTCGGTGAAGCCCCCGACGCGGCTTGTCAATGCGCTTTGCAGCATCTTTTCTAAGCTGATCCGGCTATGAATTGAAAAACCTCCGGTTTGAAGGTTGACATCAGCGCAGGCCTTTTCCATAAGCCGAGCGCTAACGCTGTTGGCGTTGGGAGAATGTCCCGAGTGGCAAAGGGGGCGGACTGTAAATCCGCTGGCTACGCCTTCGTAGGT
>JBOFGV010000012.1:0-35110 GCA_051649305.1 Beijerinckiaceae bacterium | reverse complement strand
CTGGAGCAAGCCAAGCTACCGCATCAGGTCTTGAACGCCAAGCAGCACGCCAAGGAAGCCGACGAGGCAGGTGAAAAGCAATGTGGCATCCGTCTTCGCAAGGCGTGCCTCAACGCCAATCAGCACGGTGCTGGCCATCAGGGCCGCAGCGACAAAGGCCCCACGACGCGAAAGAAACGCCAGTGCGCCCCAGTAAACCAGCAGCACGGAGCCAAGGGCTGCCAGCCAGGATGGCAACCGATAGAGGCCAATGGTGCGCTGCGCATCCTTTACGCCCAGCGCTTCACCAGCGGATACGGTCAGCGTCTGCAGCCAGTAGATACCAACAGGCTTTTTATGCCGCGCGTCCTCCTGAAAGCGGATGTCGATCATATCGCCGCTTTCCAGCATTTGCTTGGTGGCCTGTGCAAACCTCGGCTCGTCCCGGTCCATTGGCTGAAGGGTGAACAACCCCGGTGTCAGCAAGGCGAGACTGATCACAACCAGCGCGAGGCACGCCCGGATGTGCGACAGCGTCAGCCAGCCAAGCCAGCCCTCGACAGCGGCAGAAAGCCGTGTGGTGAAGGGCGCGTTCTGGGGAAGTGTGGCTGCGGCCAATTGATGATCCTTTTGGCTTACCATTATTCAAATGAGTGAAGTTTGGCGATCCCAGCTGGATTCGAACCAGCGACCTACTGCTTAGAAGGCAGTTGCTCTATCCAGCTGAGCTATGGAATCTGCTCACTTGAGGTCAGTGTGTCCACTGGCCCTGACGGGTAAACTTGAAATTGTCAGAATAGGAAACCGCCTTGCGGGTCGATTCGCGTGGCTGTTCGACGCGGTAGGCAATGCCGTTGCGGGTGGCATAGGCGACAGCATCTTCCTGATTGTTGAACCACAGCTTGATCTGGCTTTTCATGTCGGAGCTGGAGGTCCAGCCCATCAGAGGCTCAACCGTGCGGTTGGATTCCGCATCATATTCAAGCAGCCAGCGGTCGGATTTGGCAGCGCCGGACTGCATGGCCGTTTTGGCCGGGCGGTAAATGCGTGCTGTCATTCTGCTGTTTCCGTTTTGCGGATGCCGGAAAACCGATGGTCGGGGCGGCAGGATTTGAACCCGCGACCCTCTGGTCCCAAACCAGATGCGCTACCAGACTGCGCTACACCCCGAACTCGTCGTTCACCGATGCGATGCCGGTATCACGCGTTTTGGCATACGACAAGCGTTCTTCTGAAAAACCTTTGGGTTTTTACCCACCTCGCCTGCGGGGATAGGAAGGTGCTCCCTTACCAACCTTATGCCAATTCCCAAATTCCTCATCCTGAGGTGCGAGCGCCAGCGAGCCTCGAAGGACGCATAGTCTCTGTGCAAGGCACTATCACAAAGAATAACGGCATGAACATCCTGCGTCCTTCGAGGCTTTGCTGCGCAAAGCACCTCAGGATGAGGACATTAAGAATTGCACGAAGGACGAAGCGCTTTACTTGATCAGGCTATGCCGCACCTTGTCGCCAGGTTTCATGCCCAGCTTGGCGGCAACACCACCGTTGATCTCCAGCACAAAGCGCACATTGCCGTTGGAAGAAATGGTGGTTTCATCCAGCGGTTGGGCGCGCTCGTGGATGTGGTGGATCGTGCCATCTGATTTGATGAACAGCATATCGAGCGGAAGATAGGTGTTGCGCATCCACATGCTCACCGGCTCTTCGCGGATAAAATCAAACAGCATGCCACGGTCCTGCGGCATAAACTGGCGGAACATCAGGCCCTTGGCGCGTTCCTCGTTGGTTTTCATCACTTCGGTCTGAAAGACATGGGTTGTGCCGCCAGAGACAATTTCGACCTTTTCGAGGGTCGCCTGTGGCTGCGGGCTCTTGCGCACGAGTTCCCGCGAAAGGCCTGTGCCAAAGAGGTTCGTGCCCAGTGAAATGCCTGTAACAGTCAGCATGGTGGCCACAATGCCTGCGACAATCCACTTGCTGCGGGTCATGCCTTTTTTAGGCTCGGTGCTGCTCATGTAACGCTCCTCGACATGGTTGCAGCTTCCTTTCGGAAGGCTACAATGCCAGCGTTAGTGCGATGAAGGACCAGCGCCGGTCAAGGGGCGTATTTCAGCGGCCATAAGACCTTTGTCGCCGTCGCCATAGCGCACCAGAACCGTATCACCCGGAACAAGCTCGGTGATGCCGTATTTGCGCATGGTTTCCATGTGCACAAAGATATCTGGCTGGCCTTCGCCGGTGGTGACAAAGCCAAAGCCGCGCAGGCGGTTGAACCACTTGACCACAGCGCGCTCAAGGCCGCTGCTCGGTGTCACGGTGACGTGGGTGCGCGCCTGCGGCAGCTGCGAAGGGTGGATGGCTGTTGTCGGGTCAATCGACAGAACGCGGAAAGCCTGCATACCGCGCGGGCGGGCGACAGCCTCAACCACGATGCGCGCGCCTTCAGGTGCAGCCACAAAACCACCGTTGCGCAAAACCGTTACGTGCAGCAAGACGTCCTGCTGGCCGGCATCCGGCATGATGAAGCCATAGCCCTTGGCAGCATCGAACCATTTGATATAGCCCGCGATTTCCACAAGATTGAGCGACTGGTCTGGCTGGCCCGCCGAGGCCAGGTCAGATTTCGTCGCAGCCCCCACCGCGAAACCATGCTGGGCGGCCAATTTTGCCGCATCATCAGAATTCATACCTGCCGCCTGTTCAGGTCGACTCACACAAACGCGAATCTACTTGTGTTAACATAGCACTATCAAAACCAGCGCAAAGCCCAAATTTGATTGTTCACAGCGCAATAGTATGCGCGACTGCAGACAACACCGACCCGATATCCGCGCGGATGACCAGTTCTGCAACGCTGTCCAGCGCTGTCGGCTCACGGTTGATGATCACCAGCTTCGCGCCGTTCATCGCAGCCTTTTGTGGCAGGCTGGCGGCAGGGAAAACCACAAGTGATGATCCAATCGCCAGAAACAGCTCCGCTGCCAGCGAGGCCTGCACGGCGCGGTGCATCTCCCGCTCCGGCATGGCCTGACCAAAAGACACGGTGGCTGATTTGAGGATGCCGCCGCACGCCTCGCAAGCCGGGGCTGCGCCATGCCGCTCGAAATGCGGGCGAATAACGCTGAGCTCACAGCGTTTCTGGCAAGCCAGACATTTGGCATAGGTGCCGTTGCCATGCAGCTCAATGACACGATCCGCCGATATGCCAGAGGCCTGATGCAACCCGTCGATGTTCTGTGTGATCAGAAACGGCATTTTGCCGCTTTTATGCAGATGCGCCAGCGCCATGTGTCCTTGGCCGGGCCGTGCGCCGGCGTAGGTGTCATCCATCACGAACTTGCGCCGCCAGGCCTCCTGCCGCGCTTCAGCGCTTGCTGTGAAAGCGGCGTAGGGAATGGGCTTGTTCACCATCCAGGGGCTGCCCGGAGAGCGAAAATCCGGCACGCCGCATTCGGTTGAAACGCCAGCACCCGTGAAGCCGGTGATGATGTCTGCCTGCCTGATGAAACCGGCCAGTGCTTCAGCCGCTTCCTTCGTGTTTTCCAGTATGACTGTCATGGCCGAGAGTTGGTGCTTTCCAATTGTCCCAGACTTCTTCTATCTTTGGAAAAGATGCAACGGGGGCTTATGGTATGGCGGATCTTTCCCGACACTCGGCTGTTGAACTTCTCGCAAGCTATCGCAGCAAGCAGCTATCACCTGTTGATGTTACAAAGGATGCGCTGGCCCGGCTTGCAAGGTTTGAGCCCGCGGTCAACGCCTTCACCATTGTTGATGCCGATGCAGCCATGGCTGCTGCCAAAAAATCGGAAAGCCGCTGGATGAAGGGCGAACCGATGGGTGAGGCGGATGGCATTATCGCCACCATCAAGTCCAATGTCGCCAGCAAAGGCTGGCACATGCGGCGGGGCTCCACCGCCATCGGCTATCAGTCCATGGCTTACGATGCGCCAGTAGTGGCCAATCTGCGCAAGGCAGGGTGCATCTTCATCGGCCAGACGACGATGCCGGAGTTCGGCTGGATTGGCGCGACACATTCGAAGCTGACAGGCATAACGCGCAACCCATGGAATACGGGGCGGACGCCGGGTGGTTCCTCTGGCGGGGCAGCTGCGGCTGCTGCCCTCGGCATCGGGCAGTTTCATATCGGCAGCGATGGTGCGGGTTCTATCCGCATCCCCTGCGCGTTCAGCGGTCTCTTTGGCATTATGCCCGGCCTTGGCCGCGTGCCAGCCTATCCCGCATCGCCCTTTGGCGTGCTGGCAAGGCTTGGCCCCATGACACGCCGTGTGGATGATGGCGCGTTGATGCTGAGGATCATATCTTCGCCAGACACACGCGATATCAGCGCAGGCAGCACGCCGGTGCAGGATTATGCGGGCGCGCTCACCAAAGGCCTGCGAGGTTTGCGTATCGGCTGGAGCGCTGATCTCGGCTATGTCGACAAATTGCATCCTGATGTGAAAGCTGCTTGCGAGAAAGCCGTTCAGCGCCTCACCGAGTTTGGCGCAGTGGTGGAATCCGCGCCGCCTCTTTTCACACGGGAAGAGGCCTATCGCCCCCTGCGGGCGCTCTGGGATGCGGGCTGCGCACAGGCCCTGAAGGCCATTCCGGCTGACAAGCATGCTGACATCGACAAGGGCTTCATGAAGTGTGCCGCGATTGGCCAGACACTGGCAGCAACCGATGTGTTGCAAGCGATGATGGACCGCGCAGCGCTTTACGAAAAGATGCGCCTCTTCCATGAGCGCTTTGATGTTTTGGTGACGCCCACCATGCCAACAACCGCCATCGAGGCCGGTGTTGAAGTGCCGCGCGATGGCTCGTTTGGGGATCAGTGGTTTGACTGGTCGCCCTACACCTGGCCGTTTAATGTCACAGGGCAGCCCGCATCCAGTGTGCCGGTGGCGCTGGCATCCGATGGTTTGCCTATTGGCCTGCAGGTCGTTGGCCCGCTGCACCGCGAGGATATTGTGCTTCGGGTTTCAAAAGGCATTGAGCTCTTGAGCGATTTTCCGCTGCTGGAGGAGGTGCACCATGGATGAAAGCGTGCAGGCTAAATCGCCTCCACGCCGCACCATTCGGCGATGAACAGCGCCATGGTGCCGGTGATGCGCTTGACGGAGGCGAGGCTCACGCGTTCGTCATAGGCATGGATGTTCTGCGATTTTGGGCCGTAGCAAAGCGTGGGTATCTTGTCGTATAGCGCATGCACCCGCGCATCGAGATAACCCGCTGTCATGAAGCTTTTCAGCGGTGCGCCAATCGCCTTTTCGTGGGCGCGGCCCAGCACCGCTTCTGCCTCCGATCCCGGTGCAAGCTCATAGCCTTCTACAAAGAAGCCGTTGAAAGTCACCTTCGGCGGGTTGTTGGAAAGATAGCGGTCTGCCCGCGCAAAGCCCGCGATCTGCGCCTCGATTTCCCTGGCAGCGGCTTCGGCATCAACGCCAGGATAGATGGCGATGCGGCAATCAATGCGGCACCAGCCGGGCACGGATGAGGCCCAGTCGCCACCCTCGATCTTGCCGATGTTGAGGTTGATTGGGCGCGCCTCGTTCTCGAAATTCAGCTTGCCGGTTTTCAAGCCATTCCAGCGTTCTTCCAGCTCCCGCAGATTGCCCACCACGCGGTAAATGGCATCGATAGCATTGGCACCAGCACCCATCTGGCGCACATGCACAGGCTGGCCGCGCACCTCCACCTGAAACCACAGCACGCCCACATTGGCCCGCACCAGCATTTCTTCCTCTGGTTCGGGAATAAGCGCAGCATCAGCCCGGTAGCCCCTGAGATGGGTCATCAGCGCGCCGTTGCCGGTGGATTCTTCCTCGACAACGGATTGCAGATAGACCGTCGCTGCCGGTTGCAGGCCAATGCGCTTCAGCGCATCCAGCGCATAAAGATTGGCGGCATGGCCCACCTTCATATCAGCGCCGCCGCGTCCATAAAGCCAGTCGCCTTCAATCACGGGATCAAACGGCGGATGGGTCCACATGTCGGTTGGCCCGGTTGGCACCACGTCGACATGCGCCTGCAAAATCAGCGAGCGGCCAGTTTCTTCACGCGGACGATGGATGCCAACAACGATAGGTGCTTCCGAATGGTCATCCGAAAACTTTGATCCACCGGGGTGTCGCTCAATGGCGTCGCGGTCCATGGCGAAACGCTCCATCGCGTAGCCGCGTGACTTCCATGTGCGGAAGACAAAGTCCTGTATCGCGTGCTCCTGCCCGCGCAGCGAAGGGAACCGGATCAACTCCTGACTGAAGGCAACCTGCTCGGCAAAGCCTGCTTCAACCGAAGCCAGAATGCGGGCGGCAAGGTCGGCGGGCAGCGCCATCTCAAGCAATACCGAAGCCGAAGTTGCGGCCGGGGGCAGCCTCGAAAAGCGCCTTGGTGTAAGGGTGTTGCGGGTTCGTGAAGACCTCTGTCGCCAAGCCCTGTTCCACCACGATGCCCTTTTGCATCACGGCGATGCGGTCGCAAATCTGCGATGCAACGCGCAGGTCGTGCGTGATGAACAGCACGGCGAGATCGAACTTGATGCGCACTTCATCCAGCAGCTTCAACACCTGCGCCTGAACCGAGACATCGAGGGCCGATACTGCTTCATCGGCAATCAGCACTTTGGGCTCCATGGCAAGCGCGCGGGCGATGGCGATGCGCTGGCGCTGGCCGCCTGAGAACTGGTGGGGATAGCGGTCGAGCGCATCCGGCTGCAGGCCGACCAGCGTCATCAACTCGCGCGCCTTTTTCAATGCGTCGGCATGGGACTGGCCGTAGTTCATCGGCCCTTCAATGATGGAAGCACCCACTGTTCGGCGTGGGTTGAGCGAACGGTAGGGGTCCTGAAAGACGATCTGGATTTCCTTCCGGTGCGGGCGCAGTTGGCTTTCGGGCAGCTTGGCCACATCGAGCGTGCCCAGCTTGATCTCGCCGGATGTCGGCTGGATGAGCCGTGCAATGCAGCGTGCAACCGTAGATTTGCCCGAACCGGATTCCCCCACAATGCCCAGCGTCTCGCCACGGCGCACAACGATGTTGACGTCGTTGGCGGCTTTCACCACACGCTCATTGGGCTTGAAGAAGCTCTTTGCCCCGTAGGTCTTCATCAGCGCGTTGGTGGAAATGGCGACAACGCCGGTCTTCGCCTCGCGCTTGGGCGGCACAAGGCCGGGCACCGAGGCGATCAGCATCTTGGTATATGCCTCGCGCGGGCGGCGCAGCACTTCCTCCGCCTTGCCGGTTTCCACCAATTTGCCGTATTGCATCACGGCCACCCGGTCAGCGATATCCGCCACGACGCCAAAGTCATGGGTGATAAACAGCACGCCTGTGCCCTTGCGGCTCTGCATCTCGCGGATGAGTTTCAGGATTTGCGCCTGCGTCGTCACGTCGAGCGCTGTTGTTGGCTCGTCGGCAATCAGCAGGGCGGGATCGAGGATAAGGGCCTGCGCGATCATCACGCGCTGGCGTTGGCCGCCGGAGAGCTGGTGCGGATAGACATCGATCATCTGCGAGACATCCGGCAGTTGCACGGAGTCCATCATCTCCATCACCTTCTGGCGCTGCTGATCGGTGGTCATGTCGGTGTGGATATCCAGCATCTCGGCGATCTGGTCGCCCACGCGCATGACAGGGTTCAGCGCCGTCATCGGCTCCTGAAAAATCATGGCCATGCGGGTGCCGCGCAATTCTCTCAAGCGGGCCGGCGTGGCTGCCAATGTGTCCTCGCCATCGAGCAAAATCTTGCCCGCTTTGGCGATGAGCTGCTTCTTGGGCAGCAGGCCCATGACAGCTTGGGCCGTGACGGATTTGCCGGAACCGGACTCGCCCACGACGCAGAGAATTTCCCCGGGATTAACCGAGAGAGAAAGCTCCGTGACCGCATTGGCGCGGTCCGCCCCTTCGGGCAGGGCGACGGTCAACCCTTCGATGGAAAGCACAGGCTTGGTCATGTCCATCACATCCTTTTCGCGATCTTGGGGTCAAGCCTGTCACGCAAACCATCGCCCAGCACGTTAACTGCAAGGATCGTCAGCGACAGTGCGATGCCAGGCCAGAGAATATTCCATGGCGCGATCTGGAAGAAAATGCGCCCTTCCGCAATCATGTTGCCCCAGCTCGGAATAATGGGCGGCGTGCCTGCACCCAGAAACGACAGGATCGCCTCTGTCAGCATGGCTGACGCGCAGATGTAGGTCGCCTGCACGATCAGCGGCGGAATGCAATTGGGCAGGATATGCCGCACCAGAATCTGCGGCATGGGCGTGCCTATGGAGATCGCCGCCTCGACATAAGGCTCCTCGCGCACAGACAGCACAACAGCGCGGACAAGGCGCACAACACGCGGTATTTCCGGGATGACGATGGCGATGACAACCGTTCTGATGCTGGCACCAGACAGTGACACAAGCGCGATGGCAAGCAGGATGCCGGGGATCGCCATCAGGCCATCCATGAAGCGCATGACGATGGCATCCAGCCAGCGGATATAGCCCGCGACCATGCCGATGACGAGGCCAACACCGACGGCGATGACGGCCACCAGCGAGCCAACAATCAGCGACACGCGCGCACCATAAACCATGCGGCTCCAGACATCGCGGCCAAACATATCTGTGCCCAGCCAGTTGGTAGAAGTCGGCGGCTTCAGGCGGTTGGCAGGCGCAATGGCTGTGGGGTCAATGGTTCCCATCAGTGGTGCAAACAGTGCGCCGCCGACAATCAGAACCAGCAGCACGGCACCCAATGCGGCCACGGGATAGCGTGCGACGGTTGAACGTCGCCAGCTTGAAAGGGGTGAGGGCAGGGCGGTGCTCACGGCGTGTCTCAGTAACGGATTCTGGGATCAACGATCGTGTAGACGATATCGATGATCAGGTTCAGCAGGATGTAGACGAAGGCAAAAAACAGGATGAGGCCCTGAATAATCGGGTAATCCCGCCGGGTGATGGCATCCACCACAAGACGCCCAAGGCCGGGAATGTTGAAGACGCTTTCTGTCACTACCACGCCGCCGATCAGCAGGGCAACACCAATGCCGATGACCGTGACGATGGGAACAGCGGCATTCTTCAGCGCGTGTTTGAACAGCACCTTCCGCTCGATCTGCCCCTTGGCGCGGGCCGTGCGGATGTAGTCCTCGTTCAGCACTTCGAGCACACTGGCGCGGGTGATGCGGGCGATCAGCGCCACATAGATGCAGGACAGCGTAAGCGTGGGCAGCGTGATGTGGTTGATGAAGCGCCCGAAATCCGTGAACGGGCTGACATAGCCCTGCACCGGAAACCAGCGCATGTTGATCGAAAGACCGAAAATCAGGAAGTAGCCCATCACGAAGACGGGCACGGAAAAGCCGATGACGGCAAACAGCATGACGGCACGGTCAACCCAGCTGCCGGCCTTCCATGCGGCCAGCACGCCGAGGGGCACGGCGACTGCGATAGAGAAGAGAATGGTCGTCAGCGCGAGTATGGCCGTTGGCTCAAGGCGTTGCGCAATGAGCGTAGCAACCGGCAGGCCGGTGAACAGCGAAGTGCCCAGATTGCCGCGCATCAACTGCCAGAACCACTCGAAGAACTGGATGGCGACAGGGCGGTCCAGCCCAAGGCTCTGGCGCACTTTTTCGATCTGCTCGAGCGAGGCGGTGTCACCGGCCAGAATGGCAGCAGGATCGCCCGAGATACGCAGGAGCATGAACACGATCAACGCCACCAGCCCCATGACGGGGAGGGTGGAGAGGATGCGCTGGAGGATAAAGAGAGGCATATTATCTTTTCAATGGCATGGGCGTTGTGCGTCCTTCGAGGCTCGCCTTTGGCGAGCACCTCAGGATGAGGAAGTCAGGATTTGGCATTGGCATGGGGAGTGTTCCTCCCAATGCTCATGCAATAAAAAATGCTCCTCATCCTGAGGTGCGAGCGAAGCGAGCCTCGAAGGCCGCACAACGCCCGCGCAAGTTATCAACCCTTCTTGATGTTCCAGAAGAAGGGCGGTGCATTCAGGATGCCGCTGACATTGTCGCGGAAGCCTGTCGCCACGAAGAACTGGCCGAGATAAGCCTGGAAGTTGCCTTCCTCGAACTGACGCTTCTGGATGGCATCAACGAGTTGCTTCTTCTCGGCCATGCTGCTTGCTTCGGCAAACTTGGTGCGCATCTCTTCAGTCGGATCATCCTTGGCCCAGCCAACCCATGCGGCATCACCGGCACCGGACATGGCAAACTGCACCACGGGGTCAAGCACGTCAGCACCTTCCCACCATGTGAAGAACATGTTCCAGCCACCCTGATCCACTGGGTTGCGGTTGGTGCGGCGCTGCAGAACGGTTGCCCAGTCCATAGCTTGCGATTCCACATTCATGCCGAGCTTCTTGCAGGCATCAGCCACAACGGTGGCAAAGGCTGTCTGGATCGGGATGTCCGTTGTGGCGAGAAGAACCAGTTTCTCGCCCTTGTAACCGCTGGCAGCCAGAACAGCTTTCGCTGCATCGATGTTGCCGCGACCCATGCCTTCAATGCCTGCATTGCTCTCGAAGGTCGTTCCACAAGGAAAGGCGGAGTAGCAGGCCTTGAGGTAGTCATTCGAGCCGATGGCAGCTTTCAGGGCATCGCTCTGGTTGATGGCCATGGCAATGGCGCGGCGCACACCGGGGTTGTTGGTGGGTGCAACAAGGCTGTTGAAACGGCCCATGCCAACGTTGCCCAGCGGGTTGAAGTTGCCAAGTTTGACGCCGGGCACACGCTGCACAACCGGCAGAAGGTCAGCCGGAACCTGCTCGTAATAGTCCACCTCGCCGGAAATCAGCGCGTTGAGCGCGGTTGTCGGATCAGGGAAGTTGATCCACTCCACGCCTTCCACATAAACGTTCTTGCCGCCGGAAGCGTTGGAGGCTGGCTCAGAGCGTGGCTTGTAGCCAGCGTTGCGGGTGTAAACCACGCGCGCGCCGGGCTTGTATTCGTTCTTCACCCATTTGAACGGGCCCGAACCAATCATTTCATCGGCCGTCAGGCGCTCGGTGTGCGGCTTGTCGGCAAAGCGCTTGGGCATCATGAACGGCACGTTGGTGGACAACTTGCCGATGGATTCCAGCACAAAACCATAGGGGCGCTTCAGTTTGATAACGATGACCTTGGGGCCATCGGCTGTCACGCTGTCGATATAGGTGAAGAGGCGACGGCCCATGCCGTCCACCTTACCCCAGCGTATGATCGATGGCACGCAGTCCTCGGATGTCACGGCGGTATCATCGTGCCAGGCGAGGCCATCGCGCAGGGTGATCCGGTAGGTGAGCTTGTCAGCGGAAATCTCGACGCCCGACGCCATCTGCGGCTGGACTTCCAGCTTCTCGTTCATCGCGAAAAGCGTGTCCCAGATCATATAGCCGTGGTTGCGGACGATGTAGCCAGTGGTTGCCACAGGATCGAGCGTGGTCAGCGAGGCGTGGGGAATGACCTTCAGAATGCCTTTTGCCTGTGCAGCAGCAGGCATCGGCATGCCACTGGCTGCAGCAATGGCGGCAGCACCAGCCATCAGATCGCGACGATTCATATCCATGGAACTCTCCCTGTTTTCGGCAAGAGAAACCAAAGCAACACGCGTGCCAATGGGTTCTGCCGCCCTCTCCACAGGCATTTAGATGACCGCTTTACGCAACTGTCAATGCACTCATGAAAATGACCCTTTACGGCGGGGGTGTTCATCAGCCAGATTGATGCGACTCCAGTGATTTTCAGAGGTTCAAAGATGGCCCGCCGCCCCCGTTTCCTGCTTGCCATGATGAAGCATGAAACCAACACTTTCTCGCCTGTCGTGACGGACCTCCAGCGTTTTCGTGACTGGGGCATGCACGAGGATGAGGCGGTGGTGACCGCCTATCGCGGCACAAACCACCCTATCGCGGCCTATATTGATCTGGCGGATACGATGGGGGCAGACATTGTCTCGCCTGTAGCGGCAGAAGCCATGCCCAGCGGTTTCGTGCAGAAAGAGGCCTCTGCCTATCTGACCGGGCGCATTCTGGATGCCGTGAAGACCAAAGGCCCGTTTGATGCCATCCTGCTGGACCTTCACGGCGCGATGGTACCTGAAGGTATGGAGCAGGGCGGCGAAGGTCCGCTGTTGTCCGCCATCCGCAAGTTAGCGCCAAAAACGCCCATCGGCGTCACCTTCGATATGCATGGCAACATGACACAGGAAACCATGGACAGCGCTGATGTGGTGCTTTGCTACAAGCATTACCCCCACACGGATATGGCAGAGGTTGGCCGGACCTGCGCTGATATCATCCACCGCATGCTGAAAGGCGAGGTGAAGCCGGTCATCTCATGGGGGCAGGCAGGCATTCTGGCGCAGACCCTGCGCATGGGCACAACAGACGAGCCGATGAAGACAGCACAGGCGATGACCCGCAAGGCCGAGAAGCAGAAGGGCATTCTGGCGGCCTCTGTCTTTGGCGGCTTCCCCATGGCTGATATTCCGGATGCGGGCCTTTCGGTTGTCATCGTCGCTGATGCTGATGTGAAAAAAGCCGACAAGGCGCGCGACAAGATTCTCGCCTACTGCAAGGAGCAGAAGAAAGAGTGGATCTACAACCACGAAGACCTGACGCAGGCCGTGCGCCGCGCGTCGGGGGCCAACAACTTCCCCATGATCCTGCTCGATCATGCCGACAACGTTGGTTCCGGCGGCACATCGGATTCCATGATGGTGATCAAGGAAGTGCTGCGCCAAAAGCTGGACGGCGTGGCAGTAGCCACCGTTTATGATCCCGAAGCTGTCAAAGCCATGTCAGCGGCGGGTGTGGGGGCAACCATAACGCTTGATCTCGGTGGCAAGAGCGACATGCCCTCGATTGGCCATAAGGCCGCGCCGCTGCGCCTGACCGGCAAGGTCAAACGCCTGTCGGACGGTGAGTGGATCGTGCGCGGGCCGATGTACACCGGTTCAAAGGTCACCAGCGGACCAACGGCAGTGTTTGAAACCGCAGGGATGCAGATTGTCGTCACCAGCCTGCATCATGAGCCGTGGGATGCGGGCATCTTCACCCATATCGGGATAGATCCGCACCACTGCAAATATCTGCTGCTGAAGTCCCGCATTCACTACCGCGCCGGGTTTGAACCGATCGGCAAGGCCACGATCACGCTGGATGGCATTGGCGTGACAACGTCTGACAACAGCCTGCTGAAGTTCTCGCGGCTCAAGCGGCCAATCTATCCTATGGACAAATAGCACCCCTCATTTCGAGGTACTCGCAAAGCGAGCCTCGAGAAACGAGGGAAGCATATCTCGGCACAGGTCTTCAGGCTCTTTCGCGGTCACTCAATCGCAACTCGACATGAGGCGTGGCTAAACCTCGTCCTTCCTCACAGCCCCATTCGGCGGATCGTTAGGCTCGCAATAACGGCCTGAAACTCACGACAAGACGGCCTCAATTCCCTTGCGCTTGATCACATTGAGCAGCGCAAGGGCCGCGCCCGTCGGCTGCTTTGCGCCGCGCTCGAGCTGCGAGACATAGCCTGCTGTCAGATTGAGATGGTGCGCGAAAACCGCCTGACTCATCCGAGCGTCTTGTCGCAAACGGCGGATGTCATTCGCTGAAACCGGCGCGGTGGTGAACACGTCTTTGGCGAGGGCGATGTGGCGCATCGTTATCTTCTCATAGGCCGTGTCGTCCATGATGCCATGGGCATGCATGTCCTTGGCCATTTCCAGCAGCTCCGCTGTCAGCCGTACATTCGGATCGGTCTTGGCTCTAGCCGCCATTTCGCACCTCTATCAAAATTCCATTCGCCATCGCCCGTTCGAGCATGTCATCATCCGCCGCCAGCCAGATAGCGGCGATCTCTTTCAGCGTAGCCAGTTGATTGTCCCCGATGTTATCGAGGTCGCTCTTGGCAAAGCCGAACACAAAAACCGCCCGCTCCCTTTCGCGAATGGCGATCAGCATCCGATAACCACCGCTGCGGCCCTGGCCCACCCGTGCGACCCGCTGCTTGATCAGCCCGCCGCCAAGGTCCGCATCGACCAATCCACGATTTGCCCTCTCAACAGCTTCTATGAGGCTGGCGTCGCTGATCCGCTCGCTTTTGGCAAAGCGAGCGACAGGCTTGGTTTGGAAAATCCGCACCGGCATACTTTATGACTTTAAACTATAGCACAATGAACTATAGATTGAAAAGGGCATGTTCTCGACCTGTCTTGGCATGGAGGTCGCCTCAGACCTCGTCCTCACCCACGGCCTCGCTCCATGGATGGCTTGGTTCACAGGCCGCCGAGTTCATGCCGCCCGACCGCATCACGGCATTGGCGATGGTGTAGGGGTTTGTGTAGACCAGCGGTTCCGCCAGCACGGTATCAAACGCTGCATCCAGCGCCTTGAGAGCGGCTTTGGACATGCGCATGTCCGTCACCACTTCCGGCCCGCCGGAGACATCCACACGCGGCGTATGGAACAGTGTGTCGAGCGACAGATCGAAATCAGCCTGCATGGCGAGCAGCTGGAACACCGCCGGGATGATCTTGCGCCCGCCGCAGCCTCCGGTGGCCATCACGCGGCCCTTGGCATGCAGGATAGCAGGCACATAGTTCGCCAGCACACGGCTGTCAGGCGCCAGTGCATTGGGGCCATCAAGGCGCGGATCAAACCAGTTGATGCCGTTGTTCATCAGAATGCCCGAACCGGGCAGCAAAACCCGCGAGCCGAACAGCGAGAGAAGCGTCTGGGTCAGGGTCACCATGTTGCCGTCACGGTCGATAACCGAGAGATGCGTGGTGCAGGTGGGAGCCGTGCGTTCGCCCGCATCGCCCATGTTCTTGAAGCGATAATCCCATGCCGTGCGCAGTGCATGGCTATAGGCGACATAGTCTGTTCCAGCGGGCTTTTTGCCGATGTTTCGCGCGATCTTGCCAAGCGCCTGAAAGGCCACCGCGATGGTTGGTCCACCATTGAGTTCCGGCAGCACATGCACATTGTTCTTGCCGTGCTTGATCACCAGCGGCTCAACCGTGCGAACTTTGTATGCCGCAAGGTCTTCCGTAGAGAGATAACCGCCCATAGCAGCGACATCATTAGCGATGCTTTCTGCCAGCTTGCCCTTGTAAAGCGCGGGCGCACCTTCGCTCGCCAGTGTTTCCAGTGTGCGGGCCAGCGCCTTCATCGGCAGGTGAATGGGCTTGGCATTGGCAGCGGGTGGCACAGGGGCTTGCCCGCCGCGCAGGAAGCGCTCTGCACTGCCTTTGTCTTTGGCGATGTCCGCCTGTGCCGTCGCAATCAGCAGGGTGGTGTGCCAGTCCACCATTGGCCCTTCATCGGCCAATGAGATAGCTGGCCCCACAAGCTCCGCCCATGGCTTGCGACCAAAGGCCTTGTGGGCTGTCCACAATCCCAGTGGTTCAGAGGGTGTGACGACGGCCTTTGCACCGACTGTGTTTATGTTGCCCTTGACGGCGGGCCAGCCAAAGAGATCGCTGTCAGCACCCGGAATGGTCTGGAAATCCGCTGTCTTCAGTCCTTTGGGGGAGCGCCCACCGAAATCAAAACCTTTCACCTTGCCGGTCTTGGCATCATGCACCAGCATGCCGCCGACACCGCCAATGCCGCTCATCCATGGCTCGACAATGCCGATGGCGAAAGCGGCGGCAACGGCAGCGTCCACAGCATGGCCGCCCGCTTTCAGCACGCGCGCGCCAACCTCGGAGGCCACCCTGTTCTGTGTCACCACAATGCCGCCGTTTGAAACCACCGCAGGTTTGCGCAATTGGGCGCGTCGCGACAGGTTGGGGGACAGGACGGAGCGCGTTGCCATTGGTAAACCTCTTGAGTTACCCTTGCAGCCTACTTCCTGCGCATGAGTTCTGCCAAGGCCCCTCTGAAAGGCGCGAACACAAACCGCACCTCAACCGTGCCAGCGGGAACAGCCACGGCACGGAAGGTGACATTGGCGCGCTCCATAACAGCCGGTTTGCCGTTCACCTCCACCCGCCACCAATCGTCAAAGGCATCATTGAGCACGATGAATCCGCCTGTGGTGGATGTCGCCTCAATGCGCACTTCAGTGTTGCGATAGCTGATGATTTTGGCCGTTCTTGTGCCTGTTTTGAGCGTTGTTTCAGCCGGATTGATCAGGCGATCAAGCACAACGGTTTCACGCGGATCAAAGGCAGGCCATTGCCCGGTTTTGATGAGATTGTTGAAGTCCGCCTGAACGGCATTGCCTGCAAAGAGCACGCGGGGCAAGGCGCGCGGGTTTTCATAAATCCAGGCATCGCCTGTGCGGGCAACAAGCGGAAACTCTTCCGCGTTGAACACCGCAGGCGGCAGGCCCGGCGCACGTGGGGCAGCAGCATAAAGCTCGGCCATGGGCACGCCAATGGCAATGAACCGCATGCCGGTCATATCCGCCATGAGCGATTTGTAGGAGGGCAGCAAAGGTGTGAACAACCGCTGGTCTGGCCCGGCGATATGGTCGTTTGTGCCCACAGAGGTGCTGTAGGTTGCGGATCGCAGCGGGTTGTAGCCAAGCGTATGGTGAAGGCGGTGGTTCATCGTGGCGTTGGGCCAATGGAAGCCGATGCCTGCCATCTCCACCCGGTCGATGCGGTCTGGCGCCGTGGTTTCCGCCACCTTTGACTTGAGCAGTGCAAAGGTCTCATTACGGCTGTCTGGGCGCAGAATATCGTATGTGTCTGGCAGCAATCCGGTGGATTCATTAGGTGCGTTGTTCCAGCCAAGATCCGCCACCATGAAGAGGCTGATGACAAACAGCAGCGCCGCTTTCCGCTGGCGCAGGCGCTCCGCAATCAGCAGCATCAGCATGGTTGCTGCCACGAAACAGGCGGCGGATGCCAGCGGCGCTACCGTCTGTTCCAGACGCCCCACACCGTAGGCCAAAATGCCGCCCGCAAGAACAGAAGCAAGGCTGAAAAGCGCAAAGGCAGGCATCGCCCATGGTGGCAATCTGAACTGCGGAGCCACAATCCAGCGGTGCAGGGCATAGCCCGCAGCCATGCTGCCAAAGGCGCAGGCGACAAACAGCGCATCAGCCGGACGGCGGAATTTATCGATGCCCGGCACGAGCGTGAAGACAATGCCGAAGACGGGCGTGTAGCGCCCAAGACTGTAGAGCATCAGGATGACAAAGCTGAGGACCAGAAACAGCGCATCGCGCCGGTGCGGATCGTGCCCTGCCTCCAGCTGTGCGGGCGTTGTCGCAAACCGAGGTTTGAACCGCCATAGGAAGGGCAGCAGCATCAGGAGCAGCAACGGCAGCATGCCAAAATAGAACGTAGCCATATTGCGCGCGAGATAGAGATCAACCGGTCCCCAGTCCGGGCTGGGTGGGCCCCAGTAATCGGACAGCGGGCGGGCGATGCCGTAGAGATGCGGAATGATCGCGGTCAGCAAGGACCATGGATGAAGTGATCCTTTGCCAGCTTCACTGAGGGTGATTTCCGGGCGGTTGGAATCAGCCGCCAGCAGCAGTGTCATCACCATCGGCACTGCCACCGTCAGCGCGCCGCCAAAGGCACCTGACAGCAGTGGCAGCAGGCTACGCTTGATGGCCCAGCCGCTGTGATGCAGACGCAAAACCGTATAAGCTGCCAGCACCAGAAGCCCGAGGAACGCGACTTGGTCTCGCCCCAGCAACATAAGGCCAGCCAGCACACCGGCACCAAAGCCGTAGGCAATGCTGAAGCGCTGCAGGGCTCGGTCCAACAACCACAGTGCGATGGGCAGATAGGCAATGCTCATCACCTGTCCCACATGCTGGATGCGCCAGGCTGCCGCACCGCCAAAGGCAAAGGAGAGGGCCGCAAGGATAGCGCCCGCCTCATGCCAGCCACGATCCCGGAAATAGAGCACGATGAACAGGCTGCCAAAAATGAGACTGCCAAACACTACAGCATCCATTTCCACCATGCCGGGGTTGGCCACAAACAGTGCCAGCAGCATAAACGGCGGCGAAAAAATCAACGACTGCGGATCGGCAATCTGCGGATGGCCGGAGAAGACATAGGGGTTCCAGAACGGTGATTGGCCATTCTGGAAGCTTGATGCCAGAAAGCTCAGCTGTGGCTGGAAATGCGCCTTGGAATCCCATGGCACAGTTACGCCGCCAGATAGCCATGGCCAGCACAGCACAAGAGAGCAGGCGACGACGAGGCCAATGGTTGCCAGAAGCGCGAAGGAGGGTGGTTTTGACGATGGCATGAAGGGTCTTATGCGTTGCTTTCGCCTGTTCTGGAAGAGCTGTGCTGAGTGTAGCATGAACGATCATGGCAATGATCGTCTTTGCTGATTGGACAAGCGGGAAGGCAGGCGGCTAGGAGAGGAAGAACGATTCCTCCATTGTTCAGCTCTCCTGTCTCAATGTCTTCACGCCAAACCATTTTTACCTTGTCTGGCATCAGGCGCGGCTTTGTCGCGGCGCAATCCTTTGGTATCGGTGTGTTTCTCTACGGTGTCGCTTTCGGCTTGCTGGCGCGTGAAATCAACCTCTCGGTGCTCGAAGCCCTTTTGATGAGCGGCATCGTCTATTCCGGCTCAGCCCAGATTGCAGCGATCAGCAGCTTTGGACCGGCAGGCTTGCCAACAGGCAGTGCGGTCTTCGCCATTCTCCTGACCATTCTCATGCTGAACGCCCGCTACATGCTTTACGGTGCCGCCCTCAGGCCATGGTTGGGGCAAGCGAATGGCTGGCAGGCCTATAGTTCGCTCGCCATTCTGGGAGATGGCAACTGGCTCATGTCAATGAAGGCCCATGAAGCGGGTGAAGGCGACGCGGGCTATGTGCTGGGTTCAGGTCTTGCCGGTTTCGTGCCTTGGGTGGGCGGCACATTGGCAGGCGTGTGGACAGCGTCACTTCTGGCCAATCCGGCAGCACTCGGCATGGATTTCATGCTGGTGGCTTTTTCTGCCGCCATGGGCGTGTCCATGCTGCGGGGCCGCAGTGATTTTGTCATTTTGATCAGTGCCGCAGTGACAGCCCTTGTGGCTGACCGCTTGTTTCCCGGACCCTGGACCATTGTTCTGGCTGGCCTTGCGGGAGCCGTGACGGCTTTTGTCCGGTACAAGCCGGAGTCAGCATCATGATGATCCGGCCTGAATTCTTGCCGCTGCTGGTGCTAATGGGATTGGCATCGTTCTTCTGCCGCGCCTCCGGCTTCTGGCTGATGCGCTTTGTCACCGTCACGCCACGGCTGGAAGCAGCACTCAAAGCCACGCCGCTCGCGGTGATGGTGGGTATTGTGGTGCCTGTTGCGGCGCGCGGACGTCTGCCGGAAATCATCGCGCTTGTGGCGATTGTCATAGTGATGCGTTTCGCCCGCAACGATCTCATAGCGGCCTTTGCCGGTGTTGGTGTCGTCGCGGTTGCGCGAATGTGGTTATAGCTTGCGGGCCGAAAGGGGCGATCCGGCAGGCGGATCTTTCACCAGCCGTCCATCACGCTCAATGTAGAAACCGCTGCGGTGCCCCTTGCGGGCAAAAAGGAACATGCGGTCCCGCTCCACAATCCAGCCTGCGGGATCAAACACCTGCAGACCCTTGTCCGCGCAACCCTTCTCGAGGCTCGCCTTGCCTGTCATCGAAACAGGGCCGGGCAGGGTGCGATCCAGAATCAGCACGCAGCCGGTGTCAGCGTTGTTGGCACGAAACAGCTGGTAGCGTCCGGCAACAGCAACCGGCGTGGTCGGGTTGTCAGCTGCGGGCATGGAAATGCGCGTCACAGCGGCATCGACGCTGGCAATGCGCTCCGGCGAGGGATAGCGCCCGCTCACAGGCTCCATCACAAAGTCATTCGCGCCAAGTGTCGCCTTCATCACGCCAGCGTCACCGCGTGTAAACTCCGTCACGGTTTCGCCCTTGGCACCGATCAGGCGCAGGGCACCCTTGGTGGTCAGTCCCCAGCTCTGGATTGTGCCAACAGCAGCAAGAGACTTGCGGCAGGGGGCAGGCATGCCAACGCTGGCCTTGGGGGTTTTGCCAGTGATGTTCAACTGAATCCGGCACTTCAGGTTGTTCTTGGGAACCGAAATATCCCACTGTCCAGCGACAGTCTTGGCGACGTCGGCGGTCAGGGGAAACAGATCATCCGCAGCCGGTGCTGTGGCAGGCGGAGCAGCAGGTCTTGCTGTCTGCGCAACAGCGTCTGTGGTTGTCAGCACACCAAGCGCCAGGGTCATAGAACGGAGAAGCATGATAAAGACCTTCGCTTACTTCTTCTTCCAGGGCGTTTCCGGAACAGGCGTAATCGGCCCCTTGCCAGAAAACCATGACGACAGATTATCAATCACCAGCTGTGCCATCAAGCCACGTGTGTGGTGGGAAGCCGAGGCAATGTGCGGCAGCAGCACGACATGCGGAATGTCGATCAGACCTTGCGGCACACGCGGCTCATCCTCGAACACATCAAGACCGGCTGAGAGGATGGTGCCTGCCTTCAGAGCCTTGATCAGGGCCGCTTCATCCACAACCGAGCCGCGACCAACATTGACGAGGATACCGTTGGGACCGAGGGCCGCCAGCACATCCGCGTTGATGATGTGATGCGTTGATGCACCACCCGGAGCCACCGAGAGAAGCACATCCACATGGCTCGCCATGTCTTTGAGATTGTCAAAATAGCGATAGGATACATCGGACTGTGCTGTGCGGCCATGATAGACAATCTCCACACCAAAAGCCTCAAGCCGCTGAGCAATCGCCTTGCCGATGCGGCCAAGAGCGAGAATGCCCACCTTGCGCTGCCGCAGGGTGGTGGTCAGTGGCATATTGCTTTTCAGCCAGTCGCCCCGGCGCAGATAGGCATCTGATTGCGGAATCTGACGGATTGTTGCCAGCAGCAAGCCTATGGCGAGGTCCGCTACCTCGTCAGTCAGCACATCCGGGGTGTTGGAAACAATGATATTGTTCTCGCCGCACCATTTGGCATCAACACCGTCATAGCCAACGCCAAAATTCGAGATGATCTCGACGTTGGGAAACTGCCTGAGATAATCCCCGTCCACCCTCTTTTTGTTGCCACCTGCAATGCCGCGGATTGAGCTGCCGTGCTGCTTGATGAAAGCCTCGGGATCATCCTTCTCCCAGAGCTTGTGCAGCGTGAAAGCCTTGTCGATGCCTTCCTCGATCATGGGCATGACCGGAGCTGCAATAAGGATGGGGATGGACTTCAGATTGGCAGTCACTGGCAGGTTGCTCCCGGATTCTGGATTCGGATTTTCTTTAGCACCATTCTGCGTCGCCAGACCATTGATCTGCAAGCCCTCTCACAACTATTGTGGCACACAACGACAAGACTCATAGGAAAAGGGACGGCCATGCTTCTGAAAGACAAGATTTGCATCATCACCGGTGCAGGCAGCGCGCGCGGTCTGGGGCGGGCAACGGCAAAGCTCTTTGCGGAGCATGGCGCAAAAGTGGTCGTGATGGATATTGACGCGGCGCTTGCGAAGGAGACCACAAGTCTTCTCAAGGGGCGTGGACATTTGTCTCTCAAGTGCGATGTCACCAGTCGCAAGGAATGCGACAAGGCTGTGGCACGGGTTATTGCCCGCTACGGACATGTCGATGTGCTCATCAACAATGCTGGCGTCACCTCACCCCACAGGGTGATGGAGGTGACAGACGATATCTATAACCGCATCATGGATATCAACATGCGTGGTTGCTTTCACATGACACAGGCCGTCACCCCGTTCATGCGGCAGACAAAGAGCGGCTCCATCGTCAACATGGCCTCGGTTTCAGCCCAGCGCGGCGGCGGCGTGTTTGGCGGTTCACACTATGCGGCGGCGAAAGGTGCCATCCTCGGCTACACCAAGGCCTGCGCGCGCGAACTTGGGCCTGACAACATTCGCGTCAATGCCATCAACCCATCGATGATTGACACAGATATTACAGGCGGAGCCCTTACAGCAGAGCGCAGGGCAGCCATTCTGGAGAGCATTCCGATGGGACGTGTGGGAGATGCAATAGAGGTCGCAAACTGCTACCTGTTTCTGGCCTCAAGCATGTCGTCCTACGTCACAGGATCAGAGCTTGATATCAACGGCGGCAGTCATATCCACTAGAGAGGGAGATGGAGGCCCAGCTCTGGAGTTGAACCAGAGGTACAAAGCACTTGCGGTGCAAAGGGGTCGCCGCTCCCCCACCGGGCCGTAGATTTCTCCACACGCAGACACTAGTCCTTAATCACGAATCCGTGAAACGGTTGGGCCTTTCATGCTGAAGGAAGTGTAAATGGAAGAGGCTGCAAAAGCGCCTGTGTTTGATCACAAAGGTCTTGTGCGTGAGCTTATTGTGTCGGCAACCCACGCAACGCTGGCCACCTTGACGGCGGATGGCAGTCCATTCGCATCTCTGGTGGCTTTGGCTAGGGACGAGGACCTTTGCCCCATCATCATCACGTCGCACCTCTCTGGCCATACCGGGCATATGGAGGGCGATGCGCGGGTGTCTCTTTTGATTGCCAGTCTGGGCAAAGGCGATCCGCTGGCGCATCCGCGTGTCACGCTGGTTTGCAAGGCTGTGCAGGCTAAACCGGGCGAGGCGCTGTATAATCACTTGCGGCAGCGTTATCTGGGAGAGAATCCCAAGGCGCAGCTTTATGTTGATTTGCCCGGCTTCTGGTTCTGGCATCTGGTGCCGGAGCGCGTGGCGCTGAATGGTGGTTTCGGCAAGGCCTGGTCAGGGCAATGGAGTGAGCTGGCGTTTTAGGAACTTACCAGTCCTGTGCCAGTGGCAGACTCTTGCGAAACTCTTCAATCCGTCGCCGTGTGGCCTGCGTCGTTTCTTCCGGCAATGCATCCAGCGAAAAGAAGCGGGCCTCAACGATTTCCCGATCAGGCTTGTGCGGTGCTGTCTGCTTGAAATCGCGTATGACATAAACCGCAATATGATCACGCGCCGAGCCTGCGCTGTTCCTGTAGATACCAAGCAAGGGTGGCTCGCTCCCCACAACGATGTTGCCTTCCTCGCGCAATTCGCGTCGCAAGGCTTCGGGTAGGCTTTCCCCCGCATCCACACCGCCGCCCGGCATATGCCAGCCTTTCACATAGGAGTGGCGCACCAGAAAAACGCGATTCTCGCTGTCCAGCACCATGCCGCGCACGCCAAGGGTCATGCCGCGTGTGAAGCGCGAGACAAGCAGAAAGGCCCATTGAGCCAGCCTGAACAGCGGGCCGGAGTTCTGCGGATCAGTGCTTGCAACAGGCTTGTCCATGGCCTGCAGTCTATTCTAGCGCGAGGCTTTCACCAAACGTCTGAAGCCTGCGGCCAGATCAGCCTTGAGATCCTTGTTCGATTCAAGACCAACCTGAACGCGGATGCATGGTCCGCCCGGATTGAAGGTGGTGCAGGTGCGATACTCCGTGCAGTCGAACGGCACGATCAGGCTTTCATAGCCGCCCCATGAGAAGCCCATGCCAAAGAGCGAAAGGCCATTGAGCATGGCTTCAACCGCATCGGCAGGCGCTGGTTTCAGCACAACGGCAAACAGACTGGACGAGCCTTTGAAGTCGCGTTTCCAGATGGCGTGGCCCGGATCTTCCGGCAGCGCAGGGTGGAGAACCTTGAGCACCTCAGGCTGCTTTTGAAACCAGCGCGCCATATCAAGTGTCTTCTTCTCCTGCTCTTTGAGGCGGAGCGCCATGGTGCGCATGCCACGCAGGCCTAGCCAGACATCGTCAGAGCTGGGGCATGTGCCAAAGGCGAGATACGTATCGCGCAACTGCTTGATGCAGCGCTCGTTGGCCGAGATCATGCCCAGCAGGATATCGGAATGGCCGCCGAGATATTTTGTGCCTGCCTCGATGGCGATATCAACGCCGCGCTCGTGGGGCGGAAACAGAAGAGGCGAGGCCCAGGTATTGTCCATCAGCACGATAGCACCATGGGCATGGGCCACTTCAGCAATGGCAGGGATATCCTGCATTTCGAAAGTCTGGGAACCCGGAGCCTCGGTGTGGACAGCCTTGGTGTTGGGCTTGAACAGCTTCTTGATGCCCTTGCCGATCAGCGGGTCATAATACTGTGTTTCCACGCCCATGCGCTTCAGCACAGTATCGCAGAAATGGCGTGCTGGCCGATAGACTGAGTCAGGCACGAGGAAATGATCGCCCGCCGAGAGGCAGGACATGAACGCGATGGTGACGGCTGCGAGGCCTGACGGAACAAGCACAGTGCCTGCGGCTCCTGCCAGCTCGGTCCATGCAGCCTCCAGTGCTTCGGTCGTCGGGTTGCCGTGGGTACCATAGATGAAGCGCGCGTGGTGGCGGCTGTTCAGTTCCTTGACCGTTGGCTTGAGCACTGTGGAACCGCGATAGAGCGGCGTGTTGACGAAACCAAACTGTTCATCCGGGTTGCGCCCCCCCAGAACCATTTTTGTCGTGACATCCAGTCTGGCGTGCTGGCGGGGTGTGAGCTTGCGCATGCGGGGCTTTCCATGAGTGATTGCGCTAAAAGCGGGTGCAAAAAGAAATTCGTCAAGGGGCACTGGATCAATGATGCTGATGCTGTCTATGATCAAAACTGAAGTGTCGCCCTTGCGCGCCTTCGGCTGGGAGGCCTTGTGATGATGTATAGTTCCGTGAAGACTGCTGTGCTGTGTGCCGGTTTTGCACTCACAACGCTTGCCCCTGTGCAGGCCCAGAACCGCCTTCCAACACTGGAGGCTGTCAAGCAGCGCGGACAGATTGTTTGCGGCGCTAACACCGGTCTGCCCGGGTTCAGCGTACCGGATAAGCAGGGTAACTGGAGCGGTCTCGATGTTGATTTTTGCCGAGCGATAGCGGCGGCTATTTTCAATGATCCGACAAAGACGCGGTTTATTCCCACATCTTCCGTCAACCGCTTTGCCAGCCTGCAATCCGGTGAGGTGGATGTGCTGTCCCGCAATGTCACCTGGACATCTTCACGCGATACTTCCCTTGGCTTCAATTTTGGA
Source organism: Beijerinckiaceae bacterium (assembly GCA_051649305.1). Classification (GTDB taxonomy): domain Bacteria; phylum Pseudomonadota; class Alphaproteobacteria; order Rhizobiales; family Beijerinckiaceae; genus JADCCX01. The sequence goes on along the minus strand of JBOFGV010000012.1, from coordinate 10,176 downwards.
CCCGTGACCTATTATGATGGTCAGGGCTTCATGGTGAAAAAGAGCCTGAACGCAAAATCTGCCAGAGATCTTTCCGGCGCAACGGTTTGCGTCAATCAGGGATCAACCACCGAACTGAACCTTGCCGACTATTTTCGCACAAACAATATGCAGCTGAAGGTGGTGTCCTACCCGACGGGAGAGGAATCCGTGAAAGCCTACGAGGCAGGCCGTTGTGACAGCTTCACCACTGATGTCTCAGGTCTTTACGCCGAGCGGCTGAAGCTCGCCAATGTTGCCGATCATGTCATCCTGCCAGAGATTATCTCGAAGGAGCCACTGGCTCCCGCCGTGCGCCATGGTGATGATCAGTGGTTTGATATCGTCAAATGGGTTCAGTATGCGATGGTGACGGCAGAAGAGCTTGGTGTCACCAAAGCCAATGTCGATGAGCAACTGAAATCCACCAACCCTGATGTCCGCCGTCTGCTGGGTGTTGAGGGCAAACACGGAGAGGCTCTGGGCCTGACCAATGACTGGGCCTACCGCATTATCAAGCACGTTGGAAACTATGGTGAGAACTTTGAGAAAAACGTCGGGCAAGGATCGGAATTGAAAATTTCGCGCGGAATCAATCAACTTTGGACAAAAGGTGGCCTGCAATACGCTCCACCCATCCGATGAATCAGGATTTTGGGCAAAATTATCAGAAAATGGCTTGACCCCAAGCCTTCTTGTGGATTGTGATACAAAAGTTCGATGGTGTTGATCAATTGAATGAATGTTTCGTTGACTCGTGCAACGCAACGTTGTCTCACTATCATTCGTCAGAGGCGCTGATCCTGAACACAGGACAGACGCCAATTTGGGAGAATATCTGATTATGAAATCCATTCTCAAGAGCGCCGCTTTGGGTGCTGTTGTCAGCCTTGCCGCAACTGGCGCATGGGCGCAGGCAAAGACATCCACACTTGATGCTGTCAAAGCGCGTGGCGTGCTGAACTGCGGCGTGGGAACCGGCCTTGCAGGCTTCGGCATTCCTGATGCGCAGGGCAACTGGACAGGCCTTGATGTTGACATGTGCCGGGCCATTGCCTCTGCAGTCTTCAACGATCCAAGCAAGGTCAAGTTCGTTTCATTGTCGGCCAAGGATCGCTTCACGGCGTTGCAGTCGGGTGAGATTGATGTGCTGTCACGCAACACCACCTGGACCTCGTCGCGCGATACAGCGCTTGGTCTGAACTTTGCGGGCGTGAACTATTACGACGGTCAGGGTTTCATGGTCCGCAAGGGTGCAAAGATTGCCTCTGCACTTGAGCTCAACGGAGCGTCTGTCTGCGTGCAGCAGGGCACAACAACCGAATTGAACCTCGCTGACTATTTCCGTGCCAACAAGCTGCAGCTCAAGGCCGTGACTTTCGCCACAAACGACGAAACAGTGAAGGCTTATGAAGGCGGACGCTGCGATGCTTTCACCACCGATGCTTCGGGTCTTTATTCCGAGCGTCTGCGCATGGAAAAGCAGGATGATCACATGGTTCTGCCAGAGATCATCTCGAAAGAGCCACTCGGACCATCGGTTCGTCATGGCGATGACCAGTGGCTTGATGTGGTCAAGTGGACTCACTTTGCCACTGTTACGGCTGAAGAGCTTGGCGTGACCAAAGCCAATGTGGATGAGCAGCTGAAATCTGCCAATCCTGATGTGAAGCGTCTGCTTGGCACAGAAGGCAAGCATGGTGAAGCGCTTGGCCTGTCCAATGACTGGGGCTACCGCATCATCAAGCACATGGGCAACTATGGCGAAAGCTTCGAGCGCAATGTTGGCGCTGGTTCAAGGCTGAAAATTGCCCGTGGCCAGAATGCCTTGTGGACCAAGGGCGGTCTGCAATACGCTCCGCCGATCCGTTGATGTTTAACAGCTGGCAGAACTCAGGTTGAGTTCTGCCGGTTTGGGAACCAAAAAGAAAATCCGTTTTTTCCAAGACGCAGTCTTTGCGTCGCCTAACCAAAGGTGAATCATGAAACCTATCTTTGCAACCATCGCCGGTCTCGCCATCGGCCTTTCTGCAACAGCAGCAACTGCCCAGAACAAGCCAACAACCCTTGAAGCGATCAAGGCACGTGGCGTTCTGAACTGCGGTTCCAACACCGGCCTTGCTGGCTTCGGTCAGCCTGATGCACAGGGCAACTGGACCGGCCTCGATGTCGAGTTCTGCCGCGCGCTCTCAGCCGCCATCTTCAACGATGCGAACAAGATCAAGTTCGTTGCCCTCTCAGCCAAGGACCGCTTCACAGCGCTTCAGTCTGGCGAAGTGGATGTTCTCGCCCGCAACACCACCTGGACCTCGTCGCGCGATACATCGCTCGGCCTGAACTTCGGTGCCATCAACTATTACGATGGTCAGGGCTTCCTCGTGAAGAAGTCACTCAAGGTCGCTTCGGCCAAGGAACTGGGCGGCGCATCGGTTTGCGTTCAGCAGGGTACAACAACCGAGCTGAACCTCGCTGACTATTTCCGTGCCAACAAGATAGAGCTGAAGGCCGTGACCTTCGCCACCAACGATGAAACCATCAAGGCCTATGACGCTGGCCGTTGCGATGCTTTCACAACCGATGCTTCCGGCCTTTACGCCGAGCGTCTGCGTCTGGCCAAGGCTGATGATCACATGGTTCTGCCAGAAATCATCTCCAAGGAGCCGCTTGGACCTGTCGTTCGTCACGGTGATGACCAGTGGCACGACATCGTCAACTGGACCCACTATGCCATGGTTACCGCTGAAGAACTCGGCGTGACCAAGGCCAACGTTGACGAGCAGCTGAAGTCTGCCAACCCAGACGTCAAGCGTCTGCTCGGCACAGAAGGCAAGCATGGCGAAGCTCTCGGCCTCACCAACGCATGGGCCCTCCAGATCATCAAGCTGGTTGGCAACTACGGCGAAAGCTTTGAGCGCACAGTCGGTCAGGGTTCACCTCTGAAGATCGGCCGTGGCCAGAACGCGCTGTGGACCAAGGGTGGTCTCCAGTACGCTCCACCAATCCGCTAATATAAAATCGGGCGCGAAAGACACCTTTCGCGCCCTTTTCATATCCGGAAGAATGCGAAGCCATCGCCGGGATTTTGGGTTTTCGAGGCCGATGATTTGAGGTGCATGTTACGCAAAAACGAGACCCGTTTTTACGCAACATGCAACCAACATGGAGTGAGAGCACGGTTTTGACTTGGTCAAAACACATCGTGCCCTCACAGGGGGATGAGCGTGACAGATGTTGTAAAATCCGCAGGCGCGGTAGAGAAACCCAAAGTTTCTCCTTTCTATGATCCCAAGGTGCGCAGCATCTTCTTTCAGGCCATTTTGTGCCTGTTCATTGTTTGGCTGCTTTATTCAGCCTACTCCAACGCAGTCGAGAACCTGCGCCGTGCCAAGATCGCCTCGGGTCTCGGCTTCTGGGACAACAACGCTGGTTTTCCGATCAGCCAAACGCTTATTTTCTATTCTGAGTCCGTCTCAAGCTATGGTCGCGCCTTCTGGGTTGGCCTGCTGAACACCTTGCTGGTCGCCTCAATCGGCATTGTTCTCGCAACATTCCTCGGCTTTTTCGTCGGTATTGCCCGCCTGTCAAAGAACTTCCTCGTCTCCAAGATTGCCTACTGGTACGTTGAGGTCATCCGCAACCTGCCGCTGCTGCTGCAATTGCTGTTCTGGTATAACGCCGTCATCAAGGCCTTGCCGGAGGTGCGAGACAGCATGAAGCTGCCAGGTGGCGGCTTCCTCAATAACCGTGGTTTCTTCCTGCCAAATCCCGTGCCGGGAAGTGGCTTCTGGCTCACAGGCATGGCCTTCTGGTTGGGTATTCTGGGTGCCATTTTCTACTATATGTACGCAAAGAAAAAGCAGGAGAAGACCGGTGCACAATCTCCGATTGGCCTTGTGACCCTCGGCCTAGTGATAGGTATGCCTCTGCTGGTCTTCCTGATCACCGGCATGCCGCTATCGTTTGATTACCCCGCTCCAACGCGCTTCAACATCAGCGGTGGCATGACCATCCAGCCAGAGTTTCTGGCACTGCTGTTTGGCCTCGTCATCTACACGGCAGCCTTCATTGCGGAAGCCGTGCGCGCTGGCATCCTTGCTGTCTCGAAAGGACAGACCGAGGCGGCCTATGCACTCGGCGTCAAGCCAAAGCCCACATTGAACCTGATCATCATTCCACAGGCGCTGCGCGTGATCATTCCACCGCTGACCAGCCACTATCTTAACCTGACGAAGAACTCGTCGCTGGCTGTGTTCGTGGGTTATCCTGATCTCGTGAACATCTTCACAGGCACGGTGCTGAACCAGACAGGGCAAGCCATTGAGGTCGTGCTTATTACGATGATGGTCTACCTCACAATTTCACTCACAACATCGCTGTTTATGAACTGGTACAACGCGCGCAAAGCGCTGGTTGAGCGGTAAGGGAGGACAGGCAAATGACTGATACCACTGTTTCCTCCGGCCGCGGCCCTGTCCATTACGTGAGACGTGAACAGGCTGCTGTCCTGCCGCCGCCGGTGTCCACCTCCGGCGTGATGGGCTGGATCAGACTGAACCTGATCTCAAGCCCGTTCAACATCGCGATGACGGTGCTGGCTGCCTTTATCCTTTACACGATCATTCCGCCGTTTCTGAACTTCACGGTGTTCAACGCCATCTGGAGCGGAACAGACCGCGAGGCCTGCCTGATCACGGCGTCACGCCCTGTCGTGGGGGCTTGCTGGCCGTTCGTTTCGGAACGGTTCATGTATTTCGTCTACGGTTCCTACCCAATCGACCAGCGCTGGCGGCCGAACCTCTTCTTTATTCTTCTGGCCATCTCTGTGGTATGGGTGCTCTGGTTGAACGCGCCACGGCGTGATCTGGGCATGCTGTTCGCTTTTGTATTCACGCCTTTCCTGTCCTATTGGCTGCTTTCTGGTGGTACACCTGCATTCGCTTTGCTTGGCGTTGCAGCCGTTATCATCAACGCCGTCAGCAGCGTCTTTGGTACCATTGGCAGCATACTGGGGGGCATCCCTGTTATCGGAAAGATCATTGGCTTCCCGTTTGTTGCAGTGGATTGGGTGCTTTCCAGTCTGACTGACGATACCGGACTCAAAGGCCTGCAACGGCAGATGGGCAACCGGTTTTTCTTTTTGTTTGACTTGCTGGTTTCAGCAGGAGCGATCGTAGCTTTCATCTTAAGGAACCGCATCCGTTACACCGCTGAAGATTTGCGTTCTGCAATCTTCACTGTGTTGGGTGTAGCGGCAGTTTTCGGGCTGTTTGTTAGTGCAACGGGTGTGAATGAAGGTTTGCCGACCGTCACTACCAACCTCTGGGGTGGCATTCTGATTTCGCTCATTGTTGCCGCTGTGGGCATCATCTTCTCGCTGCCCTTTGGCATTCTTCTGGCTCTGGGGCGTCGCTCCAACATGCCAGCCGTCAAATTGTTCTCGGTCATTCTGATTGAGTTCGTACGCGGCGTGCCCTTCATCACTGTGCTGTTCATGGCCTCCAACATGCTGCCGCTGTTCGTGCCTGAGCAGTATGCGCCCGATAAACTGATGCGTGCGCTCATTGCCGCTGCCATCTTCGCTTCGGCTTATATGGCGGAAGTGGTGCGCGCTGGTCTTCAGGCCTTGCCCAAGGGGCAATATGAAGGCGCCATGGCCATGGGCCTTGGCTACTGGCAGATGATGCGTCTGATCGTCCTGCCGCAGGCGCTCAAGATCACCATTCCAAACATCGTCAACACTTACATCGGCCTGTTCAAGGACACGACACTGGTCATCGTTGTTGGTCTGTTCGACTTCCTGAAAACCATTGAAGCCGCCCGTATCGATCCGAAATGGGCTGCACCAACCACATCGGCAACGGGTTACATGTTCGCTGCTATCTTCTATTTCATCTGCTGCTACGCAATGTCCCGTTACGCCAAGGCGACGGAAGAGCGTCTCGGCAAAGCTGACAAGCGTTAAGGGGAGTTATCATGTCTGCAGCCATCAATTTTAAACCCGGCGCATTGAAAAATGCGGTCGCTGTTGAGCTCAAGGGCGTCCACAAGTGGTACGGCGATTTTCACGTCCTGAAGGATGTGAACCTCTCCGTGGCCAAGGGCGAGCGTCTGGTTATCTGCGGCCCATCGGGCTCTGGCAAGTCCACCATGATCCGTTGCATCAACCGTCTGGAAGAGCACCAGAAGGGCAACATCATTGTCGATGGTACCGAGCTGACCAACGACCTCAAGAAGATCGACGAGATCCGCCGGGATGTCGGCATGGTGTTCCAGCACTTCAATCTTTTTCCGCATCTGACCATTCTGGAAAACCTCACCCTCGCACCAATCTGGGTCAAGAAGATGCCCAAGAAGGATGCCGAGGAAATTGCCATGCACTTCCTCAAGAAAGTGAAGATTCCCGAGCAGGCTGCAAAGTATCCCGGCCAGCTGTCCGGTGGTCAGCAGCAGCGCGTGGCCATTGCCCGTTCGCTCTGCATGTTCCCCAAGATCATGCTGTTCGACGAGCCGACATCAGCGCTTGACCCTGAAATGGTGAAAGAGGTTCTTGAAACCATGGTGAGCCTTGCCGATGAAGGCATGACCATGCTCTGCGTGACCCACGAAATGGGCTTTGCGCGTCAGGTCGCCAACCGCGTGATCTTCATGGACTACGGCTCGGTGGTGGAAATCAACACGCCAGACGAGTTCTTCAAGAACCCGAAGCACGAGCGCACCAGATTGTTCCTCAGCCAGATCCTGCATTGAGCAAGATCTTCAATTGAGTTTATCAGGCTCCCGCTGCAAAGCGGGAGCTTTTTTATTTTGCCGGATGCACCTTGCGCCAGTGCCGGGCGATATCCAATCGTGTCGCGACCCAGACACGCTCGTGTTTCTGGATGTAGTCCAGAAAATTCATCAGCGCCTTGGCGCGGCCGGGGCGGCCGACCAGTCTGCAATGCAGGCCGATCGACATCATCTTTGCCTGCCCATCCTTGCCCTCGCGGTAGAGCACATCAAAGCTGTCTTTCAGGTAGTTGAAAAACTGGTCGCCAGCGTTGAAGCCCTGCGGCGTGGCAAAGCGCATGTCGTTGGCATCCAGCGTATAAGGCACGATGAGGTGCGGGCCTTTTGGCCCTTTCACGTAATAGGGCAGCTCATCAGCGTAGCTGTCAGCGGAATATTCAAAGCCACCTTCCTCCATTGTCAGCGCCAGCGTGTTGGCCGATGTGCGGCCCTGATAAAATCCCAGTGGCCGTTCGCCGGTGATCTCGGTCTGTATGCGCACGGCTTCTGCAATGTGGTGGGCCTCGTCCGCCCGGCTGAAATCCTTGTAGTCGATCCATTTAAGGCCGTGCGTGGCGATTTCCCAATTCGCCTCTTTCATGGCGGCCACCTGTTCCGGTGAGCGCATCATGGCTGTCGCGATACCAAACACGGTCACGGGCATCTTGCGTTCCGTGAACATGCGCCACAGCCGCCAGAAGCCCTGCCGCGCACCGTACTCATAGATCGATTCCATGTTCATGTGCCGCTGTCCGGGCCAGGCAGCAGCGCCAACAATCTCGGACAGGAATGCCTCGGAGCCGGCATCTCCATGCAGCAGGCAGTTCTCGCCGCCTTCCTCGTAGTTGACGACAAACTGCACCGCGATGCGTGCCTTGCCCGGCCACTTTGGATCAGGCGTCGTGCGGCCATAGCCAGCAAGATCACGCGGGTAGGGGGCTGTGGCTGTGTCGAACATGGTTGGCTCTCTGGAAAACGCTTTCAATGCTTTTCGATTACGTGTCCGTGTTGGTCAACCCCCACCCTGACCCTCCCCCTTTCTGGGGGAGGGAAGTGCTTGATTTGCAAAGCTTGAAACAACTCCAAGCATTGTGATGAGCGTTCCCTCCCCCAGAAAGGGGGAGGGTAAGGGTGGGGGGTGACAGCACGAAGCCCCCTGAAGGTTGAACATCAACAGTGAATCAACGCGCACGCACAGTTGCCGACTCTGCCTATTCGCACTAAACCCGCCTGCATGGCTTCAGCATCTCCCCACAATTCCGTCCTCATCGTTGATTTTGGCTCGCAGGTGACACAGCTCATCGCAAGGCGGGTGCGTGAAACGGGCATTTATTGCGAAATCCACCCGTTTCAATCAGCCGAAGCTGCGTTCAGGAAACTGAACCCCAAGGCGGTGATCCTGTCTGGCGGGCCTGCATCCGTCACTGAAAAAGACAGCCCGCGCGCGCCGCAGATGATCTTTGATTCCGGCTTGCCCATCATGGCGATCTGCTACGGCCAGCAGACCACAGCAGTGCAGTTGGGCGGCGAGGTGGAAGGCGGCCATGCGGCGGAATTTGGCCGGGCCGATATCATCGTCAAGGAAAAGAGCGCGCTGTTTGATGGCCTCTGGGAAGTGGGCCAGAGCTATCCGGTGTGGATGAGCCACGGCGACCGGGTCACGCAATTGCCAGCGGGCTTCACCGTGAAGGCGACCTCTGAGAACGCGCCGTTCGCCATCGCATCAGATGAGAAGCGCAAGATCTTCACGACCATGTTCCACCCCGAGGTGGTGCACACTCCGGATGGCGGCAAGCTGCTCGCCAACTTTGTGACGAAGATTGCAGGCATCACGCCGGACTGGTCAATGAAAGCCTACCGCGCCGAAATGATCGGCAAGATCAAGGCGCAGGTCGGCAAGGGCCGTGTGATTTGTGGGCTGTCAGGCGGCGTCGATTCCGCTGTGGCAGCTGTGCTGATCCACGAAGCGATTGGCGATCAGCTCACCTGCGTTTTCGTTGATCACGGCCTGATGCGGCAGGGTGAGGCGGATGAAGTCGTCAATCTGTTCCGCGGGCATTACAACATCCCGCTGGTGGCGGTGGATGCGAGCGATCTGTTTCTGGGCGCGCTGGCAGGTGCCTCTGATCCTGAAACCAAGCGCAAGACCATCGGCAAGCTCTTCATTGATGTGTTTGAGGCCGAAGCCAAGAAGATCGGTGGCGCCGAGTTTCTGGCGCAGGGCACGCTTTATCCCGATGTTATCGAGAGCGTCTCGTTCTCGGGTGGCCCGTCCGTCACCATCAAGAGCCACCACAATGTCGGCGGCTTGCCTGCCCGCATGAACATGAAGCTGGTGGAACCTTTGCGCGAACTCTTCAAGGATGAAGTACGCGCCCTTGGCCGCGAGCTTGGCTTGCCCGCTGCCTTCGTCGGCCGCCACCCGTTCCCCGGTCCGGGCCTCGCCATCCGCATCCCGGGCGAAGTGACGAAAGAGAAGTGCGATATCCTGCGGAAAGCCGACGCGATCTATCTCGATGAAATCCGCAAGGCTGGCCTTTACAACACGATCTGGCAGGCCTTCGCCGTGCTGCTGCCCGTGCGCACTGTCGGCGTGATGGGCGATCACCGCACGTATGACCATGTGCTGGGCCTGCGCGCTGTCACATCGGTTGATGGCATGACGGCGGATTTTTATCCCTACGACATGGCCTTCCTGGGCCGCTGCGCCACCCGCATCATCAACGAGGTGAAGGGGGTTAACCGGGTTGTGTATGATGTGACGAGCAAACCGCCGGGGACGATTGAGTGGGAGTGATATTGTTGGCTAGCTGATGTTCTCCAGCCATACCGTCCTTTGCTCTGTCAGCCATTGCAGTCTTCTACGAAACCCTTCGATAATTAATGCTGCAGAAGCCTCGAAATCCTTTGGTATGAACGAGTGAGCGCTTTGCAGCGCGTTTTCAGCGTTATCAACGATGTTTAATAAAGCAAAGTTCATCCAAACACTGGACAGGCCCGCCTTTCGCCCGGTCTGGACGAAATGGCGAAATGTTATCTCGTCCAGCCTGTAATGGCGCTTGTCACCCACCGCCATCGCCAGCCGCGCCTGCTTGGGCTGCAACCTCCCGCTATCAATCGCGGGCTGTACCGATAGCACATCATAGATAGGCGTGAGTTCATATCCGCCGCCCGGAAACAGACTGATGCTGAAATTCTTGGCATGGCCATCTGTTGCCCCCATGAGCCAGAAGAGAATCTGCACCATGAAGAAATGTGTTTGGCCAGATTTGGGAAAATCGCTGCCGGCGAGCAATCCGAGGATATCACACATGCCCGGCCCGCCTTCGTTCTCATACTTCCTTGACGATGGAAATCCGAGGGCCTGGCACATGTCCTCCTGTGGCAAACGAA
>JBOFGV010000011.1:0-40998 GCA_051649305.1 Beijerinckiaceae bacterium | reverse complement strand
TTGAACATTGTGCGTCCTTCGAGGCTTTGCTTCGCAAAGCACCTCAGGATGAGGAGGATTGTTGCAGCTATGCCCTCCGGTCCACCCTACTGCAAGCGGGGGAAGCGAGATGGCACCACCATCTTCCCCTCTCCCGCGTGCGGGAGAGGGTGGCAGGCGAAGCCTGACGGGTGAGGGGGAGCCTCGAAGGACGCATTTCGTTTCTGCCAGATACCCCTTTCAAAGCAGACAGTTCGCTTGAACATTGTGCGTCCTTCGAGGCTTTGCTTCGCAAAGCACCTCAGGATGAGGGAGATTGGCTCACCGAACCGCCCCTATCGCGGATTCACCGCCAACTTGAACCCCAAGGCATTCACAACGGACGCAAGCGTGCTCAGCGTCGGATTGCCCCCATCCTTGAAAGCCTTGTAAAGCGCATTGCGCGTAACGCCCGTTTCACGCGCAAGCTCCGTCATGCCACGTGCGCGGGCAATATCGCCGATGGCGGCTGCAATCAGGGCGGGATCACCATCGTCAAAGGCCGCTTCAAGATAGGCCGCCTGCTGCTCGGCTGTCTTGATGGAATCAACCGCATCCCAGGGTTTTGTTTCAAGAACCATCGTGCTGTTCCTTTATATTGTCCATGCTGGCCAGCTCGCGCGCCTTCAGGATATCGCGATCCTGCGTTTGCTTGTCACCGCCACACAGCAGAATGACGAGCGCTGCTCCCCGTCGCGTAAAGTAGATCCTGTAGCCGGGGCCATAATCGACCCTCAACTCGCTCACTCCGCCGCCAACAGATTTGACATCACCAAAATTTCCAAGCGACAGGCGACGAATACGGACCACAATCCGCGCCGAAGCGCGCATATCCCGCAGGCTCTCCATCCATGCAGAAAATGCCGCTGTCTGCCGGACTTCGATCATTGCAGCGTCATAGAGAGTTGTTTAAAAATTGTCAACTAAAGTATCCATTTCAAAAAGCGGCAGCACCCTACCTCTCCGTCAACTTCAGCTCAATCCGGCGGTTGCGGCGAAAGACATCGTCGCCATCACCGGCTTCCAATGGCTGGAACTCCCCAAAACCTGCCGCCAACAACCGCGTTTCAGGAATGCCGCGCGAGGCGAGATAGCGCACGACCGCGATGGCGCGGGCGGCTGACAACTCCCAGTTTGAGGGAAACTGCGCCGACTGGATCGGCCGCCGGTCCGTGTGCCCGTCCACCCGCAGCACCCAGGCAATATCGGGCGGGATTTCGCGGGCGGCATCGGTCAGCACCGCTGCCAGCTTGTCGAGCTCGGGCAGGCCTGCCGGGTTGAGAGCCGCCTGCCCCGCCTCAAACAGGATTTCCGACTGGATGACGAAACGGTCGCCCACCACCCGGAACTCGGAGCGGCTGGCCAGCACATTGCGCAGGCGGCCAAAGAAATCCGAGCGATACCGCGCCAGTTCCTGCACGCGCAGCGCCAGCGCCACATTGAGCCGTGCGCCGAGATCAGCAATGCGCGACTGCGCCTCGCGGTCCTTTTGTTCAGAGACATTCAGCGCTTCTTCGACAGCCGCGAGCTGACGGCGCAGAGCCGCAATCTGCTGGTTCAGCACCTCCACCTGTGCTGCGGCGCGGGCTGTCAATTGGCGCTCGGTATCCAGCGTGCGTTGTGCCTCTGCGGCGCGCCCGGCAGCGAGACCACCCGCCTGCACATCGGCACGCAACCTATCCGCCTCGCGTCTGGCACCATCAAGCGTGGCTGTGAGGGCCGCCAGCGCATCCTCCCGCCCCCGGCCACTGGCGCGCTCCAGCGAGAGAAGATCTGTCAGTTCCGCAATCTGCTGGTTCAGCTTCAAGAGCGCATCGTCCTTGTTGCCAACCTCCCGCGACAGGAAGAACTGCGCCATCATGAAGACTGCGAGCAGGAAGACGATGACCAGCAGCAATGTGGACAGGGCGTCCACAAAGGCTGGCCAGTAATCCAACCCCTGATGGCGACGACGGCGGTTGCGGGTGAGCGACATCAGCCGCGCTCTTTCTGGGTCAAAGCGTTTTGCTGGGCGATCAGTTCCTTCAGCAGCTTCTTGACGTCCTCATGGCCATCGGACTGGGATTCCACCCAGTCCCTGATCTGCTGCTGTTCCTGCCGCATATGCGTGACAAGCGACTGTATGCCCTCCGCCAGACTGGCAAGGGACTGGCTGGTGACCGCACTGCCAGCCTGTGTCGTGATCAGGCGGTTCAGGCGCTCCAGAGTGGCGGTCAGATCGCCGCTGTCAAACTGCGCCGCATCGGTGGCGGTGGTGGAAAGCCAATCCTCCAGCTCGTTGTAGAAGCGCGTCTGTGCCTGCCCGGCCTGCAGATCGAGGAACCCCAGCACCAGCGATCCCGCAAGACCAAACAGCGAGGATGAGAACGAGATGCCCATGCCAGCCAGCGGCGCCTGAAGGCCCGCTTTCAGATCGTCAAACAGAACAGTCGCCTCCTTGCCCGTCTGCATCGCGCCGATGACATTGGCGACAGAGCCGACGGTTTCAAGCAGGCCCCAAAATGTGCCAAGCAAGCCCAGAAACACCAGCAACCCGGTCAGATAGCGTGAAACATCGCGCAACTCATCAAGACGCATGCCGACGGATTCAAGCACGGAGCGCAGCGTGGAGGTCGAGATCATCTGCCGCCCGGCCTTGTCTCCCAGCAGCGTTGCGATGGGAGCCAGCAGCGACGGCGTGGATTGCAGCGCAAGATCAGGCCGCGCACCGCGCAACTCGTTCACCCAGCGCACCTCGCGAAACAGGCGGATGACCTGCCAGAGCGACAGAATGATGCCGATAACAAGACAGCCAACAATCAAGCCGTTGAGGCCGGGATTCGACATGAAAGCCCGCTGCAGATCCTTTGCTAGGATCAGCAACACGAAACCTGCAAGGATCAGAAACACCAGCATCCGCACCAGATAGCGGCGTGGTCTTGTGAGTTTCAGAGGGTCATATCCAAGGGCAACGGCTTCAGACATAGGGCACTTTCCTGCGATCACGCGTTACGGTGATCATGTCAGTTTTTTCATGTCAAAAAAGCGACAGCTGCCGGTGTCAAACACCCCGGCAGCTGCCTTTTCATTGTTATTTCGCGAGAAACTCCGTGATCTTTGGTCCCATCGGCGTCATGTGGATGACGCCATTGAGATGGCCGTTGGCTCCAGGAATTTCCATTGATTCGACGGCCGTACCATTGGCCTTAAGGGCAGCCTCGGTGGCCTTGATCCAGTCTGCCGGGAAGACCTGATCTCCGGGCGCATAAAGAAGCAAGGTTCTCGCCTTGATCTTCTTGGCGGCCTCATCCACCGTTTGCGCGCCACCCGGAGCAAAGGTCTGGTTGGCACTCACGAGATAGAGGAAATGGTTGGCATCAGACACCTTGGCGCGCGCGGCACCGGCGGTGTTCAGGAAGGTCTCGATGCGGTAGCGGTTGGCCATATCAACCGCAGGGTCCTTGCCTCCTTCAGCGAAGGAGCGGCCAAAGCTCTTCTGCGCCCACTCCCAGTGGTTTGCATGCAGCGACACCAGCTTCAGCGCATCGGCGAGGCCAGCATTGGGCGGCTCCTTGCCGTAGTAATCCCCGCCGTTCCACTTGGGGTCAAGCCGGATGGGCGAGGCCCAGGCATCCAGCCAGGCGATCAGCCAGGGGGAGGCTTCCGCCGCACCGATGACCGGGATAATCCGGTCCACCATGGAAGGATAGCGCGCGGCCCAGTCATAGGCCTGCAAGGCTCCCATGGATGCACCCATGACAGTGTGCAATTTGCGGATGCCAAGGCTTTCCACCAGCGCCTTCTGCACATTCACAAAATCACCCACGCCCACCACCGGGAAGCTCATGCCATAGGGTTTGCCCGTGGCAGGGTTGGTGGAGGCCGGACCGGTGGTTGTCACCGTCGGCATGCCGGTGTTGAGGTTGACCAGAGTGTCCGACGAGAGAACAAAATACTTGTTCGTATCAATCGCCTTGCCGGGGCCAATCAGACCATCCCAGTATCCGGCGGCGGCATCCTCTGCCTTGTACTTGCCAAAGGCATGGCTGTTGCCGGAAAAGAAATGCGTGATCAGGATCGCGTTGGAACGATCCGCATTGAGCACGCCTGCTGACTGCCAGCCGACCTTGACGTTAGCGATCGTCTTGCCGCCAAGCGTCGTGAGGCTTGGCATTTCAAAGACTTTTTTCTCGACGATCATAGGGGGCGGTGCGGCAGCGGCAGGCGCTTGCGCATGCACAGATGTGGCACACAGCAAAAAAGCGGTGGCGGCGATTGCAACGGATTTGATCATGTCTCTCCCTCCAGAATGCCATTGAACAAGGCGGATGGAGAGAGTTGATCAGGACTGGAGGCTTGCGTCCAGCCTCCTTTGAAAAAATCAGGCCGCCTGCGCCTTCTTCAAAATGCCAATCAGCGCCTTCTGCATGGATTCGTTACCCGCCAGCACATCGCCTGAGGCCATGTAGCCATCGCGCCCCTCGATATCGCCGATGTAGCCGCCGGCTTCCTTCACAAGCACAGCACCCGCAGCGATATCCCATGTCTGCAGGCCACGCTCCCAGTAGATATCGAAGCGTCCGGCAGCGATGTAGGCGAGGTCAAGAGCCGCAGCACCATAACGGCGCACACCGGCGGCCTGTGCCATGACATGCGACACTTCCTTCAGGAACAGCGGATGATCACCACGGCCGAGATGCGGAATGCCGCAGACAACCACCGCTTCCTTGATATCCGTGCGCTGCGCCACACGCAGGCGCTGGTTGTTGAGATAAGCACCCTGGCCTTTCTCGGCCATGAACATCTCGTCGGTCACAGGGTTGTAGACAACACCGGCCACCATCTGGCCGTCGCGCTCCAGCCCGATGGAAATGGCGAAATGTGGAATGCCGTGCAGAAAGTTGGTGGTGCCATCGAGCGGATCGATATGCCAGACGTGGGTCTTGTCCTTGCCCTCGACAGTGCCTGATTCTTCCATCTTGAAGCTGTAGCCGGGGCGGGCGCGGGAGAGTTCCTCGAAGATCATCCGTTCGGATTTTTGGTCCGCTGCCGAGACAAAATCCGCCGGTCCCTTGCGGGAAACCTGCAGCAAGGCCACCTCGCCAAAATCGCGCTTCAGGCCCTTGGCCGCCTTGATGGCAGCAGCAGTCATCACATTCATCAGGGGTGTGCGGATCATGTCAGGCTCTTGAAACTTTGAAAAACAGCAGGATGTTGGCTGCTTACTGCGCTGGTTGGCTGACAGGGTCAAGCCAGCTGTCGGCATGGCAGCCAAGCAGCCTTTTTTTGATTTTGTGCAAACAAGAGGCAAGAAATCTCTTTATCGCCATAAATATGCTTTAATTCCTATATTCATTCGCGCCTGTGAGTGGGGAGAGGACAGCAAGGCATGACAATCAACCAGAAAACATTCTTTGCAACCGTGCGTCGAACGCTTTTTGACGGACGAATTGGGGCGAGACAGGTCGAGGGACTGTCAGCCATTCTGGATGAAGGAGAGGACGTTGATCTGCGCCACCTCGCCTATACTCTGGCAACGGCACACCATGAAACAGCCAGAACCATGCAGCCGATCTGCGAGCGGGGTGGCTCGGTTTATTTTCGGCGTATGTATGACATCACGGGCGAAAGACCGCAGCTGGCCCGCACCAATGGCAACACCCGCGCGGGAGACGGCGCGCGCTACAGCGGGCGTGGCTTTGTACAACTCACTTGGAAAAACAACTATCGCCGCGCTGGCGAGAAACTGGGGCTGGATCTGGTCGCCAATCCTGATCTTGCGCTTGCGCTGCAACCCGCCATCCGCATTCTCTTTGCGGGCATGGCGGAGGGCTGGTTTACGGGGAAAAAACTGGGCGATTACTTCTCGACGACCAGAACAGATTGGGTAAATGCCCGCCGCATCATCAACGGGGTGGATCGTGCCAGTCTGATTGCAGGCTATGCAAAGCTCTATTGGGCAGCGTTGCAGCAGGCAGCAGAAGCAATGCCAGAGGTAGTGACAGAGCCACTTCCGCCTGTGCTTCAACCCGCCCTGCCACCGCAAAGGCGGGCGCGCAGAAGACTCAGGCCTTCAGCAGCTTTGCAGCTGCCGCCACAGACTGTGCCTTTTCATCAAATGCCCATGGACCCAGGGCGATGAACTCGGCACCTGTTGCTGCCAGCACAGGCACAGCCTCCAGAGACGGCGCATAGGCAACGCAAGGGGTAGTGAAAACCTCCGCCCACCAGCGGCAGCGCTCTTCCACCTGCTCAAGCGGCGGCAACGAACCATCAGCGCGGGGCTCGCCAAACATCAGATAGTCGCAGCCGCTCTCACCGGCTGTCATGGCGGCATCGCGGCTGCGCAACCCGCCTGCACCGACGATTCGGTCTGGCTTCAATTCGGACAGGGCAGACTTCAGCGCCTCAGGATCAGCGATATGCACGCCGTCGCAGCCCCAGCGTGCGACATTTCGGAGATCAGCGGGTGGATCAATCAGCAGGGCAATGCCCGCATCTTGCACGACGGGAGCCAGCACCGCCAGAATGCGCTTGACTTCCTTCTCATCCTGCGTGGCAAGACGCAGATGCAAACAGCTGATGGATGTTTTTGGACCCACAGCCTTGAGCGCGGCTTGCAGCACAGGCTGAAAACCTGAGGGGTCAGCAACGGGAGGCGTGATCAGATAGAGAGATTGCTTTGACATGCCTGCCTCTCAACCAGAGGCAGACGCAAATCGCAATACCAAAGCTTGGCTTGTTACTTCATGGCCTTGCGGGCGGCGACGGCTGTATCAGGGAAATCGCTGAACAGGCCATCAACGCCAAGCTTGAAGAAAGCCTCGTATTCCGCACCAGCATTGCCCTTGAAGTCGGACGCCAGACGGCGCGGCTCGTTGCGGAATGTCCAGGTGTGGACAAACAGACCAGCGGCATGGGCATCAGCCACAAGGCTGGTTGGCGGCATCAAGGTGCGGTCCTGCTCGTCAATCTTGCCATCCTTGTTGAGATCAACCGGCTTGCCGTCTGCCCCCAGCGTTTGCTTGGCGGACATGATGTAGGGCTTCCAGGGGCCAACGCCGTCGGCATAGGTCTTGATCTGCTTCAGGCCGTCCTTGGTCAGAAAATCAGCAAAGGTGCGCTTTTCGCCGGTGATGACAAAATCATAGGGCTTGTCGAAGGGAGCTTTCAGTACAATCCCGCCATTGGCATCCACATCATCGGCGTCAACCAATTGCACCAGACGCACATTGGTGAGACGGCGCAGGAACTTGAGATTGGACACCTCAAAGCTCTGGATGAAAACCGGCGCTTCCTTCGTGGTCCAGCCAGCGACGTTCAAAGCCCCCACAAGGCTTGGCTCCAGCGGCAGGCCAATGGCGTTATGGAAGGTCGGATGCTTGGTTTCGGGATAGACACCGATGGTGCGGCCAAGACGGGTGGATTCGGACTTGGCGAGTGCAATGATCTCGCCAAAGGTCGGGATATAATACTTGCCGTTATGGGACTGGTCCCGCTCTTTCATCGCCTGTTTGGCGCGCAGAACGCGAATTTCATCGATGGTGAAATCACCGGCAAACCAGTCGTCGGTTTCAACGCCGTCCACCAGCATCTTGCGCTTGCGGCCAGCAAATTCCGGCCTGTCAGCAACGTCTGTGGTGCTGGACAACATCGGCTCGTGGCGGGCAATCAGATGACCATCCTTGGTCATCACCAGATCGGGCTCGATGAAATCAGCGCCCTGCTCGATCGCCAGCTTATAGGCTTCCAGCGTGTGTTCCGGCAGATATCCCGATGCGCCGCGGTGGCCAATGACCAGAGGCGGTTTGCCATCAAGGGTTTTCGCCTGTTGCGCCGTGGAAGGCACAGCTCCAAACGCCAAAGCGGCAACAGTCATCAATATCAACGAGCGCATTGCAATCTCCCATAAGCAGAAGCCACCGTCGCATAGGAAGAGACGGCGGCTTCATGGCAGGATTGCGGCGAATTATGACAGGATGATATCAGGCGGCTTTCTTGCCACCAATCACGGGATCAAGATCACCCTTGGCGTAGCGCTTCGCCATTTCAGCGGTTGTGAGCACGCGCTTGATCTTGCTCGCCTGACCAGCCGTGTTGAACTCCTGCAGGCGCTGCTTGCAGAGCTTCTGCATCGCTTCCATCGCAGGCTTGAGATACTTGCGCGGGTCGAACTCACCGGGGTGTTCTGCCAGAATCTTGCGGATCTGGCCGGTCATCGCCATGCGGTTGTCAGTGTCGATGTTGATCTTGCGCACACCGTGCTTGATGCCGCGCTGGATTTCATCCACCGGCACGCCCCATGTCGGCTTCATCTGGCCGCCGTACTGGTTGATGATGTCCTGCAGATCCTGCGGCACAGAGGATGATCCGTGCATGACGAGGTGGGTGTTGGGAAGTTTGGCGTGAATTTCTTCAATGATATTCATCGCCAGCACCTTGCCATCCGGCTTGCGGCTGAACTTGTAGGCACCGTGGGATGTGCCCATGGCAATGGCCAGCGCATCCACCTTGGTTTCGGCCACGAACTTCATGGCTTCATCCGGGTTGGTCAGGAGCTGATCATGGCTGAGCACGCCTTCGGCACCATGGCCGTCTTCCGCTTCGCCCGTGCCGCTTTCAAGGCTGCCCAGCACGCCAAGCTCGCCTTCAACGGAAATACCACCGAGGTGGGACATCTCGACGACGGCCTTGGTGACGCCGACGTTGTAGTCCCAGTCACCCGGTGTCTTGCCGTCGGCTTTGAGCGAACCGTCCATCATGACAGAGGTGAAACCCGCCTGAATCGCAGTCATGCAGGTGGCAGGCTCGTTGCCGTGATCCAAGTGCACACAGACGGGAATATGCGGATAGATTTCCGTAACGGCATCCATCATGTGCTTGAGCATAATGTCATTGGCATAGCTGCGCGCGCCGCGGCTGGCCTGAATGATCACCGGAGCATCAACTTCGTTGGCCGCCGCCATAATGGCCAGTGCCTGTTCCATATTGTTGATGTTGAAGGCCGGCACGCCGTAGCTCTGCTCGGCGGCATGATCAAGAAGCTGGCGAAGGGTAATACGGGACATGCTGTTCCTCTTGGCGCATCAGGATTGATAATGGCGCGTCATATAGCGCGGTGATGCCAGAAGGAAAAGCAGACTTCAGGTGAATGGTATATGAGCGGGGTTAGCGCTGCAGCATGATCAGCTGCGGGGAGAGTCCAGAGCATCCATGCGCTCTTCAACCGCCGTCACGCGCTCGTCAAAATCCCCGGCAGTGGCCTTCATTATAACGAGCATACCAGCGATATCGCGCCGATGCTTGCGGCTTGTCTCTTCCGCCTTATCCAGTCGATCTTCGACAGACTTGCGAAGCGCAGCAATATCTTCCTGAATTTTCATCAGGATTTTGTATGTTGCGTCTGGAACATTCTCGCTCATGGAGCGATATCTAGCACTTCCAAGCCACCAAAGGTAGCCTGTTAAGAATCAGGGGCGATTTAAACGACTACGCCCGCCGCTCTCCGGAACACTGTCAGAGTCACATCATCAACCGCATCAATCACCTGCTTGTCACCGGCTTTCAGCCCCGCTGAAACCAGAATCTGCCCGGCTGAGCGACCCGGTCCAATACCACTAAACACTGTGCGGCCACCCGCCAGCCGCACGCGTTCCGCACGCGAGAGATGGAAAGCAGCAAAACCAATCTTCAGGAACAGATCGAACGCTACCTGTCCGCCGGGCACACCAATGCGCTGGTTGTGCAGCTTCAGCCTGTCGACAACTGACGCCCATTCCACCTCAGCCGGGTTCCACCACCAGCCATCGGCTTTTTCGCTCAAACCTCTGACCTGCCGTGAGAGGATCAAACGCCGCCGCTTCTTCACATTCGGTGTGGCCTCATGGCTGGCGCGCCCGAGCACGACAACAGCCGCTTTATCCAGCTCTGCCTGAAAATACTGCCAGTCCGCATCGTTCATCAGCGACTGCGGAAGCTTGTTGTCAGCATCCGCAATGCAGTCGTTCTGGCAGACGATGGCGTATCCGTGGATACCCAATGTCAACCCAGCGCCTTCACGCCGGGCAGAACCTTGCCTTCCATCCACTCAAGGAAAGCACCACCCGCTGTCGAGACATAGGTGAAACTGTCAGCCGCACCAGCGTGGTTGAGCGCCGACACCGTATCCCCACCACCGGCCACGGACACCAGTGCGCCTGCCTTGGTGAGGCGTGCGGCCTCCTTGGCGACAGACACCGTGCCTGCATCAAACGGCGCGATCTCGAAGGCACCCATCGGGCCGTTCCAGACCAATGTTTTGGCGGTGGCGAGCGCTGCATTCACAGCAGCCACAGACTTCGGACCGGCATCGAGGATCATCTCGTCAGCCGCCACCTTTGATACATCTACGACGCGGTTGGCTGCCCCCGCCTTGAACTCTTTCGAGACAACGGTATCGACCGGCAGGATGATCTGGCAACCGGCTTTCTTGGCCTTAGCCTCGATCTCGCGGGCGGTGGCCACAAGGTCATGTTCGCAGAGCGATTTGCCGACATTGACGCCGCGTGCAGCCAAAAACGTATTGGCCATGCCGCCGCCGATGATCAGCATCTGCACGCGGCCAACCAGATTGCCCAGAAGATCGAGCTTGGTGGAAACCTTCGCTCCGCCTACCAGCGCAGCCACAGGCCGCACCGGATTGCCCAGCGCCTTGTCGAGTGCCTTCAATTCGGCTTCCATGGTCAGGCCGGCATAAGCAGGCAGCTTGCGCGCCAGACCTTCGGTTGAGGCGTGGGCGCGGTGTGCCGCCGAAAAAGCATCGTTGATATAGACATCACCATTGGCCGCGAGAGCCGCAAGAAAGGCAGGATCGTTCTTCTCTTCACCTGAATGAAAGCGTGTGTTTTCGAGTGCAATGACATCGCCATCTTTCATCGTCTCGATCAGCGCCAGCGCCCCGATGCCGATGCAGTCCTGCGCCAGCGGTACAGGCTTGCCCAGACGCTTTGCGACTTCAGCCACAACCGGCCCCAGAGACTCATGCGCATCGCGCCCTTTTGGACGTCCGAAATGCGCCAGCAAAATCACCTTGCCGCCCTTGTCCGAAAGTTCGCGGATCGTCGGCATAATGCGGTCGATGCGCGTGGCATCGGACAACACGCCATTGGCGAAGGGCGCGTTGAGGTCCACGCGCAACAGGATGCGCTTGCCGCGCGGGATCAGGTCTGAGAGTGTTTTGAAGGTCATTTGTTTATCCGCTGGCTATTTTGGAAGGATTAAGTTGGCCCGGATATTACGGAACTGCCGCAAGGCCTTGGGGTAGTCGTCTTTCGATGTTACACAACTCAGCACTACACGACCTTTTTGAGTATCAGCGATTGATATGAAGAAGCGAAAATTCTCTAGTCTTCCACCAGTTTTTGAATGGCCTTGAAATTCGATTCCGCGATAGCCCTGTATTGTAAAGCGCTGCTGAAGCGAGATATTCAAAACAGGTTCAAAGGTTGCGCGCGCTTGATCTACCCATTCCGGCCCATCAATCAGTGCATTCCTTGCTTGTCGCGATATCGAAGCATTGATTGCCACTGCTTTAAAGCTCGCTTGACAGAGATGCCCTCCACCGTCTTGCAGAACGTATTTTTGAGGTTTCCCGCTCTTGGAGATTATACCAAAACCAACATCGTACTCTGATCGCCCGCCAAGCTGCTCGGCGACGAAAGGTTCGGGCAGACGTATTCCAAAGCCTGTAGCAGCATCCTGAACGAAGGCTTGGCAAGGGACAATCATAGCTGAGGCAAATACGCTAAATGCAACCGCCTGGATAGCAACGCACTTGATTGAGTAGCGAGGGTAGAAGCACATTGCTGTTCTCCTTACTTCTCCCTTTGCGTGAGACGGTGGTCAATAGGTATTGACCAATCGAATACCGAGAGTGTTTTGAAGGTCATAGCGGTTTTCCTGCTTTAGCACTGGAAAATGAGTTTATTTAGGAAGGGTCAGACCCGCGCGAATGGCACGAAACTGCGGCAATGCCTTATCGATCTCAGCGCGGCTGGTGACGCAAACCTTCGTTACGCGGCCCTTTGGCGTTTCAATCATTGACATCATCATCCGGGCATTCTCGGCATCCGGACCAAACCTGGGCCGCCCCTCGAATTCCAAGCCCCGCACGCCCTGCAATGTAAATGTGCGCGTCCTCGTAACCAGAAAGATCATCTCAATCGTGTCACGCACCTGTTTCTGTCTTTGAGGTGTATCCGTGAGCTTGTTGATGTCAGCAATGCTGAGATCGGCATTCTGCGGAGCCGCCTTAAACCCGGCTTCGCAAACATGGGTGCCAGTGCCTTTGGGCGCAGGCTTGCCCGTGGAAGACGAAATGCCAACGCCAACATCAAACTGCCTGCGATTGGTGGTCTGTTCCGCTTTGAAAGGCGCTGGTGGCTTAACCCCAAAGCCCGTCGAAGGGTCCTGAAACCCCTGCGCCTGCACCGCATTCACACAACAAAAAAACGCTCCCGCCAATATCACGGGTGAGATCAACGGGAGCGAGGGTTTCACGGCTACGGCTCAGATCAGCTTCGCCATGGCCACAGCCGTGTCGCTCATCCGGTTCGAGAAGCCCCACTCGTTGTCATACCAGCTGAGGATTGAGCAGAAGGTGCCGTCCATGACCTTGGTCTGGTCAAGGTGGAACACGGAGGAATGCGGATCATGGTTGAAGTCGATCGAAACGTTTGGCTTATCGGTGTAGCCCAGAATGCCCTTCAGCTTGCCATCCGATGCCTTGATGATGGCATCGTTGATTTCCTTCACTGTGGTGGCGCGCTTAGCAATGAACTTGAGGTCAACAACCGAGACGTTGGGGGTTGGCACACGCACCGAAATGCCATCGAGCTTGCCGGCAAGCTCTGGCAGCACCAGACCAACAGCTTTCGCTGCACCGGTTGATGTCGGGATCATCGACACAGCTGCAGCGCGGGCGCGGTAGAGATCTTTGTGCATCTGGTCCAGCGAGGGCTGGTCATTGGTGTAGGAATGGATCGTGGTCATCATGCCCTTCTCGATGCCGATGGCATCATGCAGAACCTTCACAACCGGCACGAGGCAGTTGGTGGTGCAGGACGCATTCGAGATGACGAGATGCTTCTTGGTCAATTTGTCATGGTTGACGCCGTAGACAACAGTGAGGTCAGCGCCATCAGCAGGAGCCGAAACGATGACGCGCTTGGCGCCCGCTGTGAGGTGGGCAGCAGCCTTGTCGCGGCTGGTGAAGATGCCGGTGCATTCCATCGCCACATCAACCTTGAGCTTGGCGTGTGGCAGCTGGGCAGGGTCCTTGATCGCGGTGACGAGGATCTTCTTGCCATTGACGACAATCTTGTCGCCATCAACCGTCACATCAGCCGGGAAACGGCCATGGATCGAATCGAAGCGCAGGAGATGCGCGTTGGTTTCCACAGGTCCAAGATCATTGATTCCGACAACAACGATATCCTTGCGCTTGGATTCAACGATGGCGCGAAGCACGTTACGACCGATGCGGCCAAAACCGTTGATGAAAACACGAACTGCCATGGGGAAGGTCCTCTTCTGATCAGATGGGGCTAAACCCTTGTTTGGAGCTTGCCCAAATTGTGACTTGCACAAAACGCGAAACAGTTGAACTTCCGGTGAATAAAACGCAGAAATCCAGATGAAACTGCACAAGCCGCAAAAGTGTTGCGGGAGAATGGCGGTCTGATACCACCTGTAACCAGACTGTCAATAAAACGGCCCCTTAACCCTCGGAATAGCGTCAATGCATTTTGGATCAGACAATGTTGTGGGCGCGAGCCCCAAGGTGATGGAAGCGCTGCTGGCAGCCAACACAGGCGCCATGGCCTCCTACGGCGATGATGAACTGGCTCAATCCATTGAGAAGCGATTTTCTGAAATCTTCGAGAAAGATGTCGGTGTGTTTCTTATGAGCACAGGCACAGCCGCCAACGGTCTGGCTCTGGCCTGCATAACGCCACCCTGGGGCGAAGTCATTTGCCATCAGGATGCCCATGTGATGACCGATGAATGCGGTGGCCCGGAGCAGTGGACAGGCGGAGCCAAGATCACGCCTCTGGCGGGTGTCGGCGGCAAGATTCTGTCCGCTGATCTGGAAGCCACGCTGTCCGCTCCCCGCCGTGGCATTCACTCCGTCAAACCTGCCTCGCTGTCGCTGACCAACCTCACGGAATGCGGTACGCGCTACACGGCTGATGAAACGGCTGCCCTCGCGGCTGTTGCCCATGGCCACGGCCTCAAGGTGCATCTCGATGGTGCACGTTTCACCAATGCGTTGGTCAGCAGCAATGAATCACCCGCTGCCCTCACATGGAAAGCCGGGGTGGATGTGCTTTGTCTGGGTGCCACCAAGAACGGGGCACTGGCGGCAGAAGCCGTGATCTTCTTTGACAAGGCACTGGCTGAAACCGCGAACTACCGGCGCATGCGCGGCGGCCATCTCATCTCCAAGGGCCGCCTGCTTTCGGGCCAGTTCAACGGCTGGCTTGCCAATGATCACTGGCTGGAGCTGGCCACAACGGCCAACCACGCTGCCAAACGGCTTTCCACCGGCATTGCGGCCTTGCCAAACGCGCGGCTTGCGTGGCCTACCGATGGCAACGAGGTCTTCGCCGTTATACCGGAAGCACTGGAACAAAAGCTCCTGTCACAAGGCTTTAAATTCTATCGCTGGCGGCATGAATCGATGGCAGCGGATCAAAAGCCTGGAGCAGGCGAGGTGCTTTGCCGTCTGGTTTGCAGCTGGCAAACGCAGGATGCGGACATTGATTCGCTGCTGCGTGCCATGGCAGCAGGCTGAGACACTGGTTCTAATATGGTGAGATTGTCGTAATGGCCGGTCTGGATATTGTTGTTTCAAACGAACGTCTGGCGGATCAGCCAGCGATTGATTTGCTGGAAGAGCGCGCCTTTGGTCCCGGTC
Organism: Beijerinckiaceae bacterium; assembly: GCA_051649305.1. Classification (GTDB taxonomy): domain Bacteria; phylum Pseudomonadota; class Alphaproteobacteria; order Rhizobiales; family Beijerinckiaceae; genus JADCCX01. The sequence goes on along the minus strand of JBOFGV010000011.1, from coordinate 26,045 downwards.
GTTTTGCCCGCACGGCTTTCCGCCTGCGGGAAGGCAATCCCCATTCGCAGGAGCTGTCTCTGGTGGCGCGTGTCAGCACACTGGTGGTGGGTTCCATCCGCCTCACGCAGATCAGGATTGGCAAACACCCTGCCCTGTTGCTTGGTCCGCTGACGGTTGATCCTGCCTTTCGCTCCAAGGGGATCGGCCGCATGTTGATCGAGCAGTCGCTGGAGGCCGCACGCGAAAAAGGCCACCGCCTTGTGCTGCTGGTGGGAGATGAACCCTATTACAGCCGCGTTGGTTTCAAGCGCGTGCCCATGGGCACAATCACCATGCCCGGCCCGGTTGATCCTTCCCGCGTGCTGCTGCGCGAATTGGTGGAAGGTGCAATGACCAATGTGTCAGGCGTTGTTAGCCAATGAATGTATTTGCGTGATGGAAACATCACCGGAATTTGTTGGTTCATGCCAGCAAGATCAGTCACAGACGACAATAAAATGGAGTGTGTTATGTCCCTGAAACTCTACGGTGTCCTGCGCTCACGCGCCTCCCGCAATGTCTGGCTGCTGAACGAGCTGGGTGCAAGCTACGAGCATATTCCGGTCATTCAAGTCTACCGTCTGGCTGATCCTTCCGCGGCAGATGCGCCACTGAACACGGCCTCGCCAGAATTTCGCAAGGTCAACCCGAATGGCCTGATTCCATCGATCTCGGATGGCGACATGGTCATGCATGAATCACTGGCGATCAATCTCTACATCGCCAAGAAGTTCGGTGGCCCGCTGGCACCTGCCAACCTTCAGGAAGACGGCATGATGACCATGTGGACGCTCTGGGCGATGACCGAGTGCGAGCCGCACACCATCCACATTCTCTACAACCGTCTGGCGAAGCCGGAAGCCGAGCGTGACCATGCGCTAGCTGCCGCCTCGGTAGCAGCTGTGCAGCGCCCGTTCGATGTGCTGGAAGCGCATCTGGCATCACACGGCGGGTTCATCGTGGGCAACCGCTTCACAGTGGCAGACATCAATCTGGCGGAAGTGTTCCGTTATGCGCAACCCGCAGGAGAGCTGTTTGCTCCGCGCCCGCATCTCTCGAAGTGGATCGAAGCCTGTCAGGCGCGCCCTGCCTTCAAAGCCATGATGGTAGCCCGCAACGCGGAACCGGCATAAGCTTTCAGTTGCGTCTTTCTGCTGCAAGAGGCAGAGGGAGGCATGACTGACAGCAATCAAACGCCCGCTGCCGACGAGGCAAAGGCCAAAGCCGAACTCATTGAATCTGCCCGCAAGCTTTTTGCAGGTCCGGCGGATTTTATCTGGGCTGCGGACAAGATCGACGGCCTGCCGCCGATGAAGCACCCGGAGATCGCCTTTGCCGGACGATCCAACGTCGGCAAGTCTTCGCTTATCAATGCGCTGACAGGCCACAATGCGCTGGCCCGCACCTCGCACACGCCGGGGCGCACACAGCAGCTCAACTTCTTCAACATCTCGGATCGGCTGAGCTTCGTTGATATGCCCGGCTATGGCTATGCCGCTGTCTCCAAACAAAAGATTGCAAACTGGACCAGCCTGATTCAGGACTACCTCAAAGGCCGCGCCAACCTCGCCCGCGTCTACGTGCTGATCGACAGCCGCCACGGCCTGAAAGATCTGGATCTCGATATCCTCACCCTGCTCGACAAGGCCGCCGTTTCCTACCAGATCGTGCTCACAAAAGCCGACACCCTGCATGAGAATGCGCGTGAGGGCCGCAAGGCAGAGGTTCGCGAGAAAATCTCCCGGAATGTCGCGGCTTTTCCCGAGGTCATCATGACCTCAAGCGAAAAGAACATTGGTATTCCGGAATTGCGCGCCGCCATTCTGCATTTGCTGCGCGAGCGCGGCGACGTGCAGTAGGACCAGTTTACTGGCTAGCGTTGCCCTGCGCCATTCTCGCTGCTTCCCTGCCAGCAATGAAACCATAGGCAACCGCCGTCAGCAAACCGTTGCCCGAGAGATAGCCCGATGCACCGCTGCCGGAAACGCCGCATGCCGCTCCTCCTGCAGCCAGAAGATTGGGCAGAAGACCACCCTCCTCCTTTAGCACCCGCGCATCAGAATTGACCACCAGACCGCCTTGCGTGTGGAACAGGGCACCCGTCACCCTGACGGCAAAGAACGGGGCATTGAGTTGGGGAACATCCTTCCAGTTTCGGCCAAAACTGTCTCTTTGACCCTCTTTCTTCAAAAGGCACACCTCAGCAAAGGTGCGTTCCAGCGCAGCTGATGATTGGCCAAGGAGTTGCGCCAGAGCCGCCACAGTGTCCGCTGATTTAATGGCACCCTGCGCTTCCGCATTCTTGAAATCATCGAACTGGCGGGCGATCCCCGCTATCCGCGCATCGAAAATCGACCACGCCTGTCCATTGGGCTGCTGGATCACGGAAGCGGCGGCTTCTGAGTAGCCATGCGCCTCATTGGCAAAGCGCGCACTATGGCAGTTCACCTGAAAACCGCCCTCCACAATGGTGGCCCATGTGATGAGAATACCGTGGGGATTGGCAACCGACCCATGGCCTTGATAACCTGAAAGATGGTGCAGCCTTGCGCCAAGTGCCTGCCCCCAGACAATCGCATCACCCTTGTTGCCGCTGTGACCGAAATAAAGCGCACCATCCATCTCCGGAATATACTGGGCGACCAGTTCCGGGTTGCCGCCATAGCCATTGCAGGCCAGCACAAGGCAGTCGCAGCCAATGTCCTCCTGGCTGCCATCTGGCCTCAACAGGCGCACACCTGTCACGCGGCCTGTGTTATCCGCAAACAGCTGCCTCACCACTGTGTTCGTCATGAGATCGATACCGGCCACCTCGCAGGCATTGCGCAGGCGGTCCATCAACTCAGCTCCGGAGCGGCTCGGCAAGCCGTGCATGCGGTTTGCTGAATGGCCGGGGTAGGTGAAATTGGTGATCACGGTGAACGGCATGTCATGCCTGTCCGCCAGCCATTCGAGAACTGGGCCGATGGCGCTGGTCACCACATCAACCGCTGCAAGATCAGGCTCGTTGTCGGCTTTTGCCATGATATCGCGGGCGAAGAGTGCGTGACTGTCCTTGACGCCAGCCAGCTTCTGGAAGCGGGTTTCGGCCGCTGGAATCAAACCGGCGGACAGCGCTGTCGATCCCATTGGCAGGGCATCGCGCTCCAGCACCAGCACCTCGGCACCATCTTCTTTGGCCTTGAGTGCCGCAACAAGACCGGCAGCACCTGCCCCGACAATGATGACTGCAACGCGGGCATCGAATGAACCAGTGCCATCAGCACGGATCAAAACTGACGGGACTTCCGGCATCGCTTCCCCACCCTTGTTACGAACGTCTTTTTAAAGTCTGGCAAAAATGGGGCTTGACGGCAAGCAGTTGTGCTACAAATAATACAACTGATAAAACTGGAAACTGGTTTTGGACGCCATCGAAACCTCAAAGACACACCGGCTCTATCTGCTCCTCAAGGAGCAGATTACCAGTGGTGCGCTGTCTTCCGGCCATCGGCTGCCCGGTGAAACAACGCTGGCGGAATCACACGGCATGTCACGCGTCACGGTTCGCCGCGCCCTTGATGGCCTGACCCGCGAAGGGCTTGTGCGCCGTCAGGTGGGCGCAGGAACATTCGTCAGCAGTAAAGCGCCCGAAAGCACCATTACCGGTGACCTTACAAACATGCTGATGACCCTTGCCGCCATGGGACGCAACACAAGGGTCAGACTTCTGGCTTTCGACTACGGCCAGCCCCCTGCACATATCGGCAAGGCCATGCGCCTGCCAGAAGATGGCCGCACGCAAATGGCCATCCGGGTGCGCTATCTGAATGACGAGCCGTTTTCCTATCTCACCACGCACGTGCCTGAACACATCGGCCAACGCTATTCCAGAGATGATCTGGCGAGCACGCCCCTGTTGACCCTGCTTGAACAAAACGGCGTTGGCGTGGAGAAAGCAGAGCAATCCATCTCGGCAACCCTTGCAGGGCCAGAAACTGCAGCGGCCCTGCAGGTAGAGATCGGCTCTCCGTTGATTGCCCTGACACGAACCGTGTTTGACGCCAGTGGTCTGGGCGTTGAGCATCTCTCGGCTCTTTACAGACCGGACAAACACCGTTTCCATATGGAGATGACCAGAACCGGCCATGACGATGACCGCCACTGGCAACCTGTCAAACCAGTTTCACGTGATACGAGCGGCCGCAGGGAGGCCGCATCGAGGAGGAGAAGACCATGAGTGATTTCAATCTCAATCGCCGCCGCATCCTACAGGGTGCAGCAGCCACAGCCGTCATCGGCTCGCCTGCCATTTTGCGCGCGCAGCCTGCCGCCGTGAAGATCGGCATCTTGCAGCCTGTCACAGGCGGCCTCGCACAGGACGGTGAATATGGCCGTCTCGGAGCTGAAATTGCAATCAACGAGATCAACAACGGTGGTGGCTTCAAGTCACTCGGCGGCGCGAAAATCCAGATGGTGTTCGGCGATGCGCGCTCCAACCCGGAAGGCGGCACGGCGGAAGTTGAACGCATGCAGAGCGAAGGCGTCAGCGCCATCGTCGGCGGCTTTGCCTCACCCATCGCGCTTGCGGCTTCACAGGCGGCCTCGCGTTATGACATCCCCTACATCGTGGACGTCGGCGTCTCGGACCAGATCGTCAACCGCGGCTTGAAGAACACCTTCCGCTTCGGCCCTGGCTTTGGCACGGTGACATCGGCAGCTCTCGAAAATCTGGTCAAGCTGAACGATGCTGCCGGCAAGCCCGCAAAGACTGTAGTGATCGTGCATGAGGATGGCCTGTTCGGCTCAGGCATGGCCAAGCTCCTGCAGACACAGCTGCCACCACGCGGTTTTGAAATTCTTGAAACCATCGCGCACCCAACGCCTTCGCGTGACATGTCGAACGTGGCCCTGCGCATCCGTTCACTCAACCCTGATCTGGTCATTCCATCCAGCTACTACGGCGAGTTCGTGTTGCTCGCCCGCACGCTGCAGCAGCAGCGCATCAAGCCAAAGGGCATCTACGCCGTGCTGAACGGTGCAGCCTCGAACTTCCGCTTCGTCAAGGAATTCGGCGATGCAGCCAACCTCGTGATGGACTGCAACCACTGGGCTGATCCACGCAAGGCAAAGACCGCTGCGGTGCGTGCTGAAGCCGAGAAGGGTGGCCGTTTCTGGCTCTACAATACGCCACTGAACTATTCCTGTGTGCGCCTGCTTGCCGATGCGATCGAGCGTGCCGGTTCCACCGATCGCCTCAAGATCACGGAAGCACTGGCGGCATCCACCTTCACTGACCACATTATGCCTTATGGCCCGACCAAGTTTGTCAATGGCCAGAACACAGGGGCCGCTCCGGTGAACACGCAGGTGCAGAACGGCGATATCAAGGTCATCTTCCCAACTGAGTTCGCTGACGCCAAACCAGTGTTCCCGGCGACGTGATTTATCCTTCTCCCCGCATGCGGGGAGAAGGTGCACTGCACACCGATTGTGCGTCCTTCGAGGCTCCCCGGGCAAAGCCGGGGAGCACCTCAGGATGAGGAACATCTTCATTTGCATGTCGCGATATACCTCATCCTGAGGTGCGACGAAGCGCAGCGAAGAAGCCTCGAAGGACGCACATCGTTTGTGCAACCGCTTTTCATGGCAAAAGGGACAAACAGTTCTACCCCATGCTCAAACTCGACATCCTCATCTCGGCCCTTGCCAATGGCTTGCTGACAGGCGCGGTCTACGCGCTGATCGCGCTTGGCCTGACGCTGGTTTACGGCGTACTGCACATCATCAATTTTGCCCATGGCGCGACATTGACCGCAGCCATGTTTGCCGTGTTCGTCTGCCATCAGTTCCTGAAAATCGATCCGTATCTTGCGGTGTTTTTCCTCACGCCGCTCTTCTTCTGCATCGGTTACACCGTGCAGCGTTTCATCATCAATCCGGCCAGCCATGGCAATGACAGCAACATCCTTCTGGTCACCCTCGGTCTATCGATCATCATCGAGAATGGCCTGCTCGCCACCTTCCGCTCGGATACGCGCTCCATTGATGTGCCTTATGGTTTCTCGGTGATAGAAATTGGCCCGCTGTTCCTCTCAACGCCCAAGGTGATCGCCTTCTTTGCGGCTTTTGCCGTGGCAGCCCTTCTCGGCTGGCTGCTTGCCAAAACGGACACCGGAAAAGCCATCCGTGCCGTGGCGCGAGAGAAGACTGGCGCAGCACTTGTGGGCATCAACGTCGAGCATATCTATGCCATCACCTTTGGCCTGGGTGCCGCCTGCCTTGCCATTGCAGCATGCCTGCTGATGCCGACATTTCTGGTCAACCCGCGCGTTGGTAACGCCTTCGTGCTCGTCGCCTTCACCATCGTCGTGCTGGGCGGCATGGGGTCTATCAAAGGCGCACTGATCGGCGGGCTGATCATCGGCGTGGTGGAAAGCCTGTCCGGTCTGTACATGGGCGAAAGCCTTGGCCAAATCGGCATTTTCATCATCTTCATTCTGGTGCTGCTGTTCAAGCCCACAGGCCTGTTTGGAGCGCGCACATGATGCGCAATCCTTATCTGCCGATTGGGTTGGTGGTCTTAGCTCTCGCCATGCTGCCGTTGTTCGTGACCTCGAACGTGCTGCTGAATTTTCTCGGCTTTGCTATGATCATCACATTGGCAGCACAAGGCTGGAACATTCTGGGCGGCTACGGCGGGCAGTTTTCCTTCGGCCACGCAGCCTTCTTTGGCACAGGTGCCTATGCCATGGCGCTGCTGCAGGTACGCTTCGGATTGAACCCATGGCTGGTGCTGCCCATCGCTATTCCGCTGGGTGGTCTCGTCGGATACATCATCGGATTCCTGAGCTTTCGCGCGCAATTGCGTGGTTCCTACTTCGCGCTTGTCACCCTCGCCTTTGCAGAAGTGCTGCGCATTCTCGCAAACAGCTGGAGCTTCACCGGCGGTGCAGCCGGTGTGCTGGTGCCATTGAAAATCGGGCCAGCCCATTTGCAGTTCAATGAGAAACAGAGCTTCTTCTGGCTGGCGCTCGCCTTTGTTGCGGTTGGCCTGTTGCTCACACAGCTGATCGCCCGCTCGCGCTTTGGCGCACATCTCGTGGCGGTGCGTGAAAACGAAGAAGCTGCCCGTGCACTGGGCGTCGATGCGCTGGCAGTCAAACTAAAAGCCATCACTTTGTCCGGCATGCTGACCGCAGCGGCAGGTTGTCTCTACACGCAAAAATTCCTCTATCTCGATGCCTCCATTGCCTATGGCTCATGGATATCTGTGGAGGCTTTGCTTGCCCCCATCATCGGCGGCATGGGAACCGTTTTCGGCCCGCTCGTCGGCTCGATTTTGCTTCTGGGTCTGGGTGAAATCACCAAGACCTTCTTCGCCAATCTGACCGGCGGTGCAACGCCCGGCGCTGATCTCGTGGTCTTTGGCATTCTGTTGATCCTGTGCGTAGCCTTTGCTCCGAAGGGCGTCATGGGTATTGTTCAATCCCTGTTGCTGCGCATGCGGGGAGCGAAATCATGAGCGCGCCCATGCTGCAGATCAGTGGCGTCACCAAACGCTTTGGCGGGTTGACAGCTGTCAATGATGTAACGCTCGATGTGCATGCGGGTAGCATCACCGGCCTCATCGGCCCCAATGGTGCGGGCAAGACGACGCTCTTCACAGTGATCGCTGGTTTTGAAAAGCCGACACAGGGCACCGTCGCTTTCAATGGCGCGGACATCACGGCTCTGCCTGCCCACAAGCGCGCCAGTCTCGGCATTGCCCGCACCTTCCAGATCGTGCAGCCCTTTGCTGGTTTGAGCGTGCGTGAGAACATCGCCGTTGGTGCTTACCTGCGCCATCCGGCACGCAACGACGCCTTGGCCAAAGCCACCAGCGTGGGTGAGGCTGTTGGCCTTGGTCCGATGCTCGATCAATCCGCCAACGCGCTGACTGTGGCCGGTCGCAAACGGCTGGAACTGGCGCGCGCCTTGGCAACAGAACCCAAACTGCTGCTCCTCGATGAGGTGCTGGCGGGCCTCAATCCATCCGAGATTCGCGACATGATCCCGGTCATCCGCAAGATCAGGGAGAGCGGCATCACGATCCTGATTGTCGAGCATGTGATGCAGGCCGTGATGAGCCTGTGCGACGGCGTGCATGTCTTGGCGGAAGGCCGGTTGATCGCCAGCGGGCCGCCATCTGCCGTGGCGCGTGATCCGAAGGTCATCGAGGCCTATCTCGGCCATGGCGCTGCCGCACGCATGCAAGCTGCTTCTGGCAGTGCTTCTGCTGAGGTGCGCCATGCTTGAGATCAAGGATCTGGTTGCGGGCTATGACGGCGTGGCGATCCTGCGCGGTCTTTCCATATCAGTCGACACCGGTGAAATCGTTGCCGTGCTGGGCGCCAACGGTGTGGGCAAGACAACGCTCAACCGTGCCATCTCCGGGCTCATTCCCGTGCAGTCCGGCAGCATCCAGTTTGAGGGTGCAGCCATCGCCGGTCTCGCCTCAACCGCCATCGTCGAGCGCGGCCTTATTCATGTTCCGGAAGGCCGCAAGATTTTTCCCAACATGAGTGTTGAGGACAATCTCGTGCTCGGCTCCTACCGGCGCGGCAAGATCAACCGTGCCAAAAATCTGGAACGTGTTTTCACGATTTTCCCGCGCCTGCGCGAACGCATCGCGCAGTTGGCCGGAACACTGTCAGGCGGTGAACAGCAGATGCTGGCCATCGGTCGCGGCCTGATGGCAGAGCCGCGCCTGATCATCCTTGATGAGCCGTCCCTTGGTCTTTCGCCATTGCTGGTGGAAGAGATGTTCACGCTCATCCAGCGCATCGCAGCTGATGGCATCGCGGTGATGCTGGTGGAGCAGAATGTCATGCAATCGCTCGATATCGCTGGCCGCGCTTACGTGCTGGAAAACGGCGCAGTGGCGATGGCAGGACCCGCTGAAACGCTCAAGCGCGATCCGGCGCTTGAAAAGACTTATCTGGGGATGTGAGCGATGGCCATTGTCACACCGGGCGTTGTTCCCGCTTCCATCCTCATCACCGGCAAGCAACCGGCCTGGCTAAAGAAATGGGCAGGCTTTGCACGAGAGACACGTTACGCTGACCTGCCGGACGCCGTTACTGAGCGCACGCGCCTTGTACTGCTGGACAGCGTTGGCGCTATCATCGCCGGGCGTTCCGAACCTGAAATCAAGGCCGCCGGACCCCGTCTCGCCAAAGCGGCAAAGGCCCGCAAGACAGGTTCGCCCCTGTTGCAGGCTTTCATGGATGGCACGGCCGGAACCATGCTAGAGATCGACGAGGGCAACCAGTATGCCCGTGGCCATCCCGGCATTCATGTCGTGCCTGCCGTTTTTGCAGTGGCGCAGCAAAGGGCCATCAACGGCGCTGATGCTATCCTCGCCACCGCTCTTGGCTACGAGATTGGCGCGCGCATAGGCATTGCCTCGAAGCTGAAAGTGCTGATGCATCCCCATGGCACCTGGGGCACGGTGGGTGCTGCCCTCAGCGTCGCCAAACTCAACCGCGCCACTGCTGCCGAGCATGCCGCTGTCATCAGTGTTGCATCATCCCTTGGCCTGACGACAAGCCGCCGCACGATGCTGGAAGGCGGAACTGTGCGAAACACCTATGCTGGCTTCTCAAACATGCTAGGCATGATGGCCTGGGACCTTGTGAAAGCCGGTTTCACCGGTGAAGCCGACGGCGTGGGCAGTGTATACGGCGGCATTGCAGCCGATGACTGGCGGCCTGCCGAGATGGTGCATGAGCTTGGCTCCCGCTGGGAAATCGCCCGCAACTATTTCAAGCGCCACGCGGCCTGCCGTTACAACCATGGTGCGCTGGATGCGCTGACCGATATCATCGCCAAGGCAGGCGGCAAGATTGACCCTGCTGCCATCAAGTCACTCAAGGTGGAAACCTATGTCTGGGCAGCACAGCTCGATCATCCCGCACCCACCAACATGCTGGCGGCCAAGTTTTCCATGCCGTTTTCGCTGGCAACTTTCCTTGTGCGTGGTGCTGCCACGCTCGATGCCTTCCGTCAGGGCGCTTTGGACAATCCAGTTGTGCGCACCCTCGCAAGCCGCATCACCGTGACGGAAGATCCTGCCCTCACCGCGCAATTGCCGGGCTTGAGGCCTGCCCGCGTTGTGCTGGAACTGACAGACGGACGACGGTTTGAAGCCCTCGCCCAGACCAATAAGGGCGACAGCGAAAACCCCTACACATCTGATGAAGTGATTGAGAAATTCATGGAAGTCACACACGGAGAGATCAGCACTGCCAAAGCCAGAGAGCTGGTCAAGGCGATGCTTGGGCTTGATGAAAAATCCTCGCTCAAAGCGGTTCTGGCGCTGGGAGAAGCGTCATGACTGAAACGCTGAAACAACGTCTTGCACGCAAGCCCATTCTGCTAGCCCCCGGCGTCTATGATCCGCTGACAGCCACACTGGCAACACAAGCTGGCGCAGAAGCGCTCTATATTTCGGGCGCTGCCATCGCCTACACCCGCCTTGGCAGGCCGGACATTGGTCTGGTCTCGATGATAGAGATTTCTGAAACCATTGCGCTGGTGCGTGACCGCGTACCCACACCGCTGATTGTAGACGCCGACAACGGCTACGGCAATGCGCTCAACATGCAGCGCACAATGCGCCTGTTTGAACGCTCTGGCGCATCGGCCCTCCAGATCGAGGATCAGAGTTATCCCAAGCGTTGCGGTCATCTGGCTGAAAAGCGTCTGGTCTCGGCGCAGGAAATGACGGGCAAGATCAAGGCCGCCGTTGATGCCCGCCAGTCAACCGAAACACTGGTGATCGCACGCACAGATGCCATCGCCGTGGAAGGCTTTGATGCGGCGCTCAACCGCGCCGGTCTCTATGCCGATGCCGGAGCCGATGTGCTGTTTGTCGAGGCTCCGCGCTCAACCGAGCAGATGAAAACAATCGTCTCGACGCTGGGCAACCGCCTGCCCCTGATGGCCAACATGGTAGAAGGCGGCCACACGCCCATGCAGTCCGCAGCCGCTCTGGAAGCGCTTGGCTTCGCACTGGTGATCTTCCCCGGTGGCATCGTGCGCGCCATTGCCCACGCAGCACAGGATTTCTACGCAACCCTTGTGCGCGACGGCGCAACCAGTGCTCTCCAGAACCGCATGTTTGACTTCAACGGCCTCAATGACGTGATTGGGACACCCGAAATGTTGGCGCTCGGAAAGACCTATGAGGGCGACGCATCATGAGCGCCACGCTTGATCCCGTCACCTTCTCCATCCTGATCGGGCGACTGGAACAGATCGCCGACGAGATGGACGCAACGCTCTATCGCTCCGCCTTCAACCCCATCATCGCGGAAGCGCGGGATGCCTGCCACGGGCTTTACCACGCTGAAACCGGTGCTACCCTTGTGCAGGGTGCCAAGGGCCTGCCAGTGTTTGTGGGCGCCATGGCCTTTGCAGTGAAAGCCGTGATCGACAAGGTGGCCGCGCGACCGGAGTGGTCAGCAGAGCTTTCGGCTGGTGATACCTTTATCTTCAACGATCCCTATGCGGGTGGCACGCACCTCAATGACTTCCGCCTCGTGCGCCCACTGATGCGCAACGGCAAGCTTTATGCCTGGCTGGCTTCTGTTGGCCATTGGCTGGATATCGGCGGCAATGTGCCCGGCGGCTACAATCCGCAGGCGACCGAGAGCTTTCAGGAAGGCGTGCTTATCCCGGTTGTACGCCTGTTCAAGGCAGGCGTGCTGCAACAGGATATCGTCGATATCCTGCAGGCCAACACCCGTGTGCCGCGCTCCAACTGGGGCGATCTCAACGGACAGTTGAACGCGCTGGATCTGGGCGAAAAGCGCTTTCACGCGCTCATCGATTCCTATGGTGACGCCGTGGCATCTGAAGCGCTGGACGCCGCTTCTGACCGCGCAGAAGCGCTGATGCGCACGCAGATCAAAGCCCTGCCCGATGGCATCTATGCCTTTGAGGATTATCTCGACAATGACGGCATTGTGGATGAGCCGCTGCTGATCGCGCTCGATCTTACCATCGCTGGCGATGCCATGACGCTGGATTTCTCGCGCTCCTCTGCACCTTGCAAAGGGCCGGTCAACATCGCCTATTCCACCGCTGTCGCCAGCTGCTATGTGGCGCTGAAACATGTCTTCACATCCGTGCCTGCCAACGCCGGCTGCCTGCGGCCCATCACCTTCAACATTCCTGACACGACCTTTCTGGGCGTTAGCGCGCCCCGCCCAGTCGCCGGCTACACGGAGACGATCCTGCGCATGATCGGCGTGGTGTTTGGCGCGCTTGCAAAGGCTGACCCGGCACGCGCAACCGCTGCCCCCTTCGGCACCATCAATGCGCTGTCGCTCGCAGGCTTTCGCGACAATGGCGAGCGCTGGGTGATGTTCTCGTTCTTTGGGGGAGGCCTTGGCGGCAACCCTGAGTCCGACGGCCTGAACCACGCCAACAACCCGATCTCCACAGCGACCATTCCGCCCGCAGAAATTCTGGAAGCGTCCTATCCCGTCATGTTCACGCAATGGGCCTTGCGGGCGGACAGCGCCGGTGCGGGCGAACACCGTGGCGGCATGGGGGCTGTCTATGAAATCGAGGCGCTGTCCAAAGGCGGAGCCAGTGTGGCATTGTTGGGTGAGCGTGGACGTTACGCTCCCTTCGGCGTGGCGGGCGGTCAGCCTGCTGCGCTCAACCGCTTTGTCTTTGACACGGACACTGGCCCGCAGGAGCCACCGATGGCTTCCAAGATTACCGGTATTCAGATCAAGCAAGGGCAGCGCGTGCGATTGGAAACGCCCGGCGGTGGTGGTTATGGCAAACCGCAAGATCGTGATCCCGACAGCGTGGCCCGCGATGTTTGCAACGGCTTTCTCAGCGCAGAAGCAGCGCAGAACATCTACGGCGTCACAATCTCCAAAGATGGCGCTGTATCATGAGCAAGAACCTCCACACCATCGTCGGCGTTGATGTCGGCGGCACCTTCACGGACCTCGCTTTCTTCGACGAGTCCACGCGCACTTTCCGCACGGCCAAGGTGCCTTCCAACCGGGGCGACGAAGCCACTGGCTTTATCGATGGCCTGAGCAGTTTTGGTGCAGTCGCTGATCTCGGCGCGATCATCCACGGCACGACGGTTGGCACCAATGCGCTGCTGGAACGCAAGGGCGCAAAGATTGGCGTCATTACCACGCAAGGCTTCCGCGATGTGCTGGAAATGCGCAGGCGTGACCGCCACAACACCTGGGGCCTGTGGGGCGATTTCGAACCAGTCGCCCCCCGCGATTGCCGCCTTGAAGTGACAGAACGCACGCTGGCTGATGGCACGATCCGCAGCGCGGTTGATGTGGCGGAAGTGCAGGCCGCCTGCCTCGCCCTGCTGGCAAAAGGCGTGCAGGCGCTCGCTATCGTCTTCATCAATGCCTATGCCAACCCTGCAAACGAGCGCCTTGCGCTGGAAGCCGCCAAGCGCATCTGGCCCAACCCGCATGTCGCCTGCTCGTCGCAGCTCCTTCCAGAAATTCGCGAGTTTGAGCGCACATCGACAACGGCTCTGAATGCCTATCTGCAACCGGTCGTCGCAAGCTATCTTACAAAGCTGGAAGATGCCTTGGAGAGTGCCGACTTCCTCGGCTCCTTCCACATTGTGCAGTCTAACGGCGGCGTGATGTCCACGGCTTCGGCACGGCAGTTCCCGGTGCGCACAGCGCTCTCTGGCCCTGCTGCAGGCGTCATTGCAGCGGCTGCGATTGCGCGTGCTGCTGGCTATCCGGACATTATCACGGGCGATCTCGGCGGCACTTCTTTCGATGTCTCGCTGGTCGCAGATGGCGCGGCCTCGCTGGCGGCACAGACCACCATCGACTTCGGCATGGTCATCCGCACACCGATGATCGAGATCACCACCATCGGCGCAGGCGGTGGCTCCATCGCCCATGTTGATGCAGGCCGCATGCTGGCTGTCGGGCCAGAAAGTGCGGGCTCCCGTCCCGGACCAGTCGCCTACGGACAGGGCAACACAAGGCCCACGCTGACCGATGCCAATGTCGTGCTGGGCCGCATCAATGCCGAAAAGCCAATTGGCGGCAAGCTCGCGCGTCTTGATGTTGAAGCCGCAAGGCAAGCCATCCTCACCCATGTTGGCCAACCGCTTGGTCTTGGTGCTGAAGCAGCAGCCGAAGCCATCGTACGCGTCGCCAATGCCCGCATGGCGGGAGCTATCCGTCTGGTATCCGTGGAGCGAGGCCACGATCCCGCCCGTTTCACTGCAGTGCCTTTCGGCGGTGGCGGAGCCTTGCATGTTGGCGCGCTGATCAACGAGGTTGGCCTCAAGAGCGCACTCGTGCCGCGCTATCCCGGCATCACCTCTGCGCTGGGCTGTATCATTGCCGACATCCGCCACGATCAGGTGATGACCCTCAATCTGATGCTGGATGGTCTGGATGGGCAAACATTGGCTTCGCGCATGATGGCGTCGGGCACAGAAGCCCATACGATCGTTTCAGCCTCCGGCCTGACTATGGACAAAATCGATGTGCAGTTTGAGCTTGATATGCACTATCAAGGGCAGACGCATACGGTGGCAGTGCCACTGCCTGTGGCGTTTGACAAGAAGCAAATGGCAGTTTCCGAAGCTGACGTTCGCACCGCCTTTGAAACCGCCTATGCCCGCGCTTTCTCGCGCCTGCTGCCGGGAACCGCTGTCCGCATCGTCAACCTGCGCACATCAGCCATTGGCCGTCGTCCTGCCTTTGATCTGAAGGCGCTGGCACCGTCAGCCAACGCCAGCATCGAGACAGCCATGCGCGGCCAACGTCAGGTCTGGTTTGACAATGGCTGGCATACCACCACAATCTACGACCGGTTGAACCTGCCGGTTGGCGCTGTCATCCATGGCCCGGCGATCCTTGAACAAGGTGACGCAACCACATTGATTGACCCCTCGCTGTCGGCAAGGGTGGATGATTACGGCAACCTGATTGTGGAGCGGTTGTGATGAGCAATACCCCGCTGGACATGCATTCCACCGCCCTGCTGACCATCGATCTGCAGAACGATTTCCTTGATCCCAAGGGCGCTTATGGCCGTGGCGGACAATCTTCACCGGAGATTGCCGCCCTGCCCGCAAGGCTTGCGCCACTGGCCAAGGCTGTGCGCGCCAAAGGCGGTCTGGTAATCGCCATGCAGTTCACACTGGTGCCGGGCCGTGGCGGCGAGCCGATCATCTCGCCACATCTGAAGCAGCTCAGGCCTTTCCTTAAGAAAGGTGATTTTGCGCCGGGATCATGGGGCAACACCACGGTCGATGTGCTGCAGCCCGTTGATATTGCCATCGAGAAAATCGCCTATTCCGCCTTCTACATGACGCGGCTGGAATGGGTGCTGCGCAAGGCGGGCGTCAACCGCCTGCTGGTTGGCGGCATCGTCACCAACGGTGGCGTCGCCTCCACCGTGCGCGATGCCCATGTGCGCGACATTGACGTAACCGTGCTGGAAGATGGCTGTGCGGCGTTCAGTGTCGAGACTCATGAAACCGCGATCAGCGCTCTGAGGCCGGTGGCGCGCATCGCCACCATCGCCACCATGCTTCAGGAGGTTCAGTCAGCGCCATGAATCAAGGCCGCACCCTCTTCGACAAGTTATGGGACAGCCATGTCGTGGCTGTGCGCGAAGACGGGGAGGCGCTGCTTTGGGTGGACCGGCATTTCGTGCACGAGGGATCGCACCACGCTTTCCGAAAGCTGGATGAGCGCGGTGCCAGCGTCGCGGAGCCTGCCCTCACTTTCGGCACGGCGGACCATTATGTGCCAACACGCGGAAGGCCATCCATTGGCAACGCGGAGGTGGCCGGCATGGTGGAACGCCTGCGCGCCAACACCGGCAAGCACGGCATCCGGCATTTTGATATCACGGATGCTGATCAGGGCATCGTGCACGTCATCGGTCCCGAGCAAGGCCTGACACTGCCGGGCATGCTTGTGGTTTGCGGAGACAGCCACACCTCCACACACGGGGCCTTTGGCACCTTCGCTTTCGGCATCGGCGCATCGGAAGTGTCGCATGTGCTGATGACCCAGACATTGTGGCAGCGCAAACCCCGGCGCATGTTGATCAGGGTCAGCGGCGCGCTTGGCGCTCACATCACGGCGAAGGATCTCGCGCTGCATGTCATCGCCACCATCGGCATGGATGGCGCGCGCGGGCACGCCGTGGAGTACGCGGGATCAACCATTGCGGCCCTTTCGATGGAAGGGCGTATGACCCTTTGCAACATGTCGATTGAGGCAGGCGCGCGCTGCGCCATGGTCGCCCCTGACGAGACGACTTTTGCCTACGTCAAAGACCGCCCCTTCGCGCCAAAAGGCAAGGCGCTCGACGCTGCCATCACAGCATGGAAACAGCTGGCGACAGACGCCGGTGCAAGCTTTGATCACACGGTCGAGATTGACGCATCAGCCATCGCTCCCACCGTGACGTGGGGAACCAGCCCGGAAGATTCCCTGCCCATCACCGGCAATATCCCGCGCGCTGAAGGGCTGGAGCCCGCACGCAAAACCTATGTCTCAGAAGCGCTGGACTACATGGGCCTGACGCCCGAAATGCCTGTGCAGGATATTCGCATCGACCGCGTTTTCATCGGCTCCTGCACCAATGCGCGGCTGGAAGACCTGCGTGCCGCTGCCGCCGTTTTGCGTGGCCGCAAGGCAAAAGTTCCGGGCTTGATTTCACCCGGCTCCAGCGGCGTAAAGCGCGCGGCGGAAGCGGAAGGGCTGGACCGCGTGTTCATCGAGGCCGGTCTGGAATGGGCCGAATCCGGCTGCTCGATGTGCGTGGGCATGAACGGCGATCAGGTGGCGAAGGGTGAGCGTTGCGCCTCGACCACCAATCGCAACTTTCGTGGCCGTCAGGGTCTTGGTGCACGCACGCATCTCATGTCCCCCGCCATGGTGGCCGCCGCTGCCGTGACAGGCCGCTTGACCGATGTGCGGAACTTGCCAGCTTTGAAGGCAAGCACCTGATGGAGCGCTTCACCACATTGCATGCTGTGGCCTGTCCTCTCGGCCTTGAGAATGTCGACACGGATCAATTGATCCCCGCGCGTTTCATGAGCCGCTCGCGGGCACAGGGCTATGGTGGCTATCTGCTGCACGATCTGCGCTTTGAAGAGGACGGCAAACCAAGAGATGGCGAAGTGCTCAACCAGCCGCGTTATTCGACTGCAAAGATTTTCGTGAGCCGACGCAACTTCGGCACGGGCTCCTCCCGTGAGGCTGCGGTTTATGCCCTTTGGGACTATGGCATCCGGGCGGTGATTGCCCCGTCATTCGGTGATATCTTTGCTTCCAACGCGGTGAAGAATGGCCTGCTGCCAGCGGTTGTTTCAGCAGCAGATTGCGAAACGCTTCTCGCCAGCCTTCAGGCCGCAGCAACATCTGATCTGACTGTTGATCTTGAAGCGCAGACAGTGCGTGCAGGCGAGAGCCTTTTCCCATTCTCGGTTGATCCGGTGCGCCGCCTGCAATTGCTCAACGGCTGGGATGACATCGATCTCACCATGCGCCACACCGCTGATATTGCCGCGTACCGTGAAAACCGCCGCGTCAGTGCTCCATGGGTTTTTGATACCGCGAAACAATAAGCAGCCAACAAGCCCTAACAGGTTACAGCTTCGCAACGCCTGAGATTGGCCATCGCCTTTCGCTTGGCAGGAATATCGAGATAGCCCACAACGGCCTCGCGCCCGGCGACGAATGACGGCGTCGCTGCCAGACCAAGGCTGTCGCCCAGCTTCGAGGCCCTTACCAAGGCATCCGTCACCTTGTCGCTGTCGGCATCTGCAATGAGTTTCTCGCGGTTGGCCCCCAGCGAAAGCGCCACATCAACCGCCCGGCTTGCGCCGACCTTGCCGCGCAACTGAAACAGCTTTTCATGCAGCGCGAGATAGCCACCCTGCGTCTTCTGCAGCGTCATAGCCAGCGCCACGCGTGACGCTTCAATCGAGGCTTCGCCCAGAACAGCGTAGTTGATCAGGATGTAGCGCACGTTCGGATCGCCCGCGAGAAACGGCTTGATATCAGCGGCAGACTTTTTGCAGAAACCGCAGTTGTAATCAAAAAACTCAACCAGCGTGGCGTCGCCTCTGGGATTGCCCAGCACAACACGTCCCGGCAGTGTAAGCACCTCGTTGGCAAGTTCCGACGGCAGACGCATGACGCGCGCCTGGGCATCGCTGCCCGGACCAACAGCAAAAGCTGCTGCGGCAGACCCAGACAGGATAAAGCGACGGCGGTGCAACATAGGATAGTCTCCTCACCGCCGGTCAATATCCACAGTCCGCACAGTGTTACTCTCGGCTCTATAGGAACCGACCCGAACCTCAACAGTTTCCAGCGAAATCTGGCCGAGGCTCACCATTCTGTGAACGCTGGGTGATCAGCTTCGCTTTCGCACACGGCGAAAGCGCGCGTCAGAGAGTCTGGGCTCAAGCCGCCTTTGCCTGCTTCAGCAGACCCTTTTTCACCAGCAGCTCTGCAATCTGCAACGCGTTCAGGGCAGCGCCCTTGCGCAGGTTGTCGGATACGCACCAGAAATTCAGGCCATTCTCGATGGTGATGTCTTCGCGAATGCGCGAGATGTAGGTGGCATCTTCACCAGCCGCCTCATAAGGCGTCATGTAGCCACCATTCTCATGCTTGTCGATGACCTGAACGCCGGGAGCTGCACGCAGAACAGCTGTCGCTTCCTTCACGGAAATTTCCTTGCCGCATTCAATGTTGACCGATTCCGAGTGGCCAATGAACACCGGAACACGCACACAGGTGGCTGTCAGCTTGATCTTGGGATCGAGAATCTTCTTCGTCTCCGCCATCATCTTCCACTCTTCCTTGGTATATCCATCCTCCATGAAGGTATCGATATGCGGGATGAGATTGAAGGCGATGCGCTTGGTAAACTTCTTCACCTCTGGCTGGTTGACCGAGAAAATCGCACGCGTCTGGTTCATCAACTCGTCGACACCGTCCTTGCCGGCACCGGAGACTGACTGGTAGGTGGAAACAACCACGCGCTTGATATCAAAGCGATCATGCAGGGGCTTCAGGGCCACAACCAGCTGCGCCGTGGAGCAGTTGGGGTTGGCAATGATGTTCTTCTTCGAGAACCCGACAACAGCATCCGGGTTCACCTCAGGCACGATCAGCGGCACTTCCGGATCGTAGCGCCAGGTCGACGAGTTATCGATGACAACGCAGCCCTGCTGGCCAATCCTCGGGGACCATTCTTTCGAAACAGCGCCACCAGCCGACATCAGGCAGATGTCTGTGCCGCGGAAATCATAATGTTCCATTGCCTTGACGGTCAGCACCTTGTCGCCAAACGAGACTTCCTGCCCAATCGAGCGCTGCGAGGCCAGGGCCACCACTTCGCTGACAGGAAAGGCGCGCTCAGCCAGAATTTTGAGCATTTCGCGACCCACATTTCCGGTGGCGCCTGCAACAGCAATCTTGAAACCCATGGTCATAAATCCTGATCTGGAGAAGGTTTTGGCCTTGCGGTAAGGAAAACCCGGTATTGCCTCCCCCGGAACCTGAGATCCAAAACCTGACGAAGGTTGGACCTTGACCTGTCCTCCGCCGGGGGAGTTCCCGAGATCGAGGCAGACGTCAGCGTTTCGTCACATCTTTCGATGTGACGGTGGTTTTGGTCGGTTTTTTAGTCGCGACAAAACGCATGGGTGAGGTCCGTTCCCGCAAGTGGGGATGAGATGCAAAAGCTACGAAACGAAAAAAAAGTCAATGGCGCTGCGAGAAAGTCACAGCAGCGATGCAAATTTACAGCGCTGCCCAGTCGCAAATAACAGCATTTATGTTTATCAAGCCGTTATGAACCAGTTCACACTCAACACCCTTGAAGAGATTGTGCGCCTGCGTGCCAGCGCCTCGCCCGAGGATTCATACACGGCGAAGCTGCTGAAAGACGGAATAACCCGCGCTTCCAAGAAGTTTGGCGAGGAAGCCGTCGAGCTGGTCATCGCGTCCCTCGGCGAAGACCGTACGGAGGTCATCAAGGAGTCAGCGGATGTACTTTATCACATGCTGGTCGTGCTGCATGGCAGCAACATCCCCCTGAGCGAGATCATGGCAGAGCTTGAGCGGCGCACAACGCAAACGGGGCTGGCTGAAAAAGCCTCCCGCAAGATCTAGATGCACGGTGCGGAACGCCCATGGACATGAAATCCACTGATACGGACCTTCCATCCAACCCCTACCGCGTGTTTTCACGCGATGACTGGGCGCATCTCAGGGCGGACACGCCGCTGACATTGACTGTGGATGATCTGATGCGTCTGCAATCGGTAAATGATCCTATCTCGGTGGAAGAGGTGGTCGCCATCTATCTGCCGCTGTCGCGCCTGCTCTCGCTCTATGTTGCTGCGACGCAAGGCCTGTTCAAGGCGACGCAGCGCTTTCTTATGGCTGAGGATGGCAAGGCGCCTTACATCATCGGCGTTGCAGGTTCGGTTGCGGTTGGCAAATCGACCACAGCCCGCGTGCTGAAGGCTTTGCTATCGCGCTGGCCCAACACGCCCAAAGTGGAGCTGGTGACAACCGACGGCTTCCTGCTGCCCAATGCTGAGTTGAAGCGGCTTGGCCTGATGGAACGCAAAGGCTTTCCAGAAAGCTATGATGCTGCGGCCATCGTGCGGTTTCTCTCGGCGATCAAGGCGGGGGAGCGCCATGTGAAAGCGCCCACCTATTCCCACCTAACCTACGATGTTCTTCCGGGCGAGCACGTCACAGTCGACAGGCCTGATATCCTGATCTTTGAAGGACTGAACGTGCTGCAGCCGGGCCGCCTGTCAAAGGATGGTCGCGCCGTGGCTTTCGTCTCGGATTTTTTCGATTTCTCGATCTATCTCGATGCAGACGAGCAATTGCTGCGCAACTGGTACATCGAACGCTTCATGCGCCTGCGAAAGACAGCATTTCAGGACCCGCGCTCTTTCTTCCAGCGCTATGCCAAGCTTTCCGAGGAAGATGCGCTCGCTATCGCGACGGGCCTTTGGGAAAAAATCAACCTTCCCAATCTACAAGAGAACATCCTGCCGACGCGTCCCCGCGCCGGGCTTGTTCTCAAAAAAGGAGCAAGCCATCTTATTGAAGAAGTTGCCCTCCGGAAGCTATGAAACAGCGTTTCAACATCACACTCACAGCCCTTGGCTTTGCCCTGTTCTGCTCAACAACCACTGTGGCAAAACCAGTGCCCACAAGCTGTGGCGCGACGGACCTTTTGAAAGCAACAGCAAAGAACGAGCCTGCCGCCTATGCAAAAATTGTGGCTGCAGCGAAAGCTGTGCCCAACGGTGATGGTCTGCTGTGGCGTATTGAGAAGGCGGGCGTACAGCCTTCCTATCTTTTTGGCACTATGCACAGCACAGACCCGCGTCTGGACAGGCACACCAACCGCATCAGGCCGCTGATTGCCCGCAGCAAATCTGTCGCAGTCGAAATCGGTGAGCTGATGACACCGGGCCTCAGGGACAAGGCTTCACTCGAGATTGCGCGGGCTGGCCTTGCACGCTCCGGCAATGCGCTGGATGCCCTTCATCCCATTCAAAACCGGGCTTTGGTGGAAACTGCCCTGATTGAGCGCGGTGTTCCGCTTGAAAGGGCGCAGCGGCTGGAAACCTGGTTTCTGATTGTCGCCCTCTCGACACCCCCCTGCGAAAGACAGCGCCGGGCGCGTGGCTTGATTTCGATGGATGAAAAAATCGGCGTTGCTGGCGTGAAGGCAGGCAAAATGCCAATTGGCCTTGAAAAGCTGGAAGACCAGATTGCTGTTATGCGCAACATTGGCGGCATCAATCCACCCATCGCGTTGATTGAGACCGTGCGCGATGCCAAACTATCAACCGATATGCGCGAAACCATGACACAGGCCTATATCGGCGACCGCGTCGGAGAGTTGTGGGCGCTTTCACGCCTGCGCGAGGTTCTGAGCGGTGAGGCAGAGAACAGCGCCACACGCAATTATACCCGCGCCTTGCTCGATGACCGCAATGTCGTGATGCGCGACAATTCCAAAGCTCTGATCGACAAGGGCGGTGCCTTCATCGCGGTTGGTGCACTGCATCTTCCCGGTGAGATGGGGCTTGTCAGTCTGTACCGTCAGCTTGGCTACAAAGTCAGCGTCGTCAAATAAAACCTGATGATTTTTACCGCAGGGCAGAAATCACAGTTTCGCCTGATTCCGGCCCATTCAGCGCCCCACTGGGAAGCGATCTTTCAATCGTTGCCTCATGGCCCTGAAGTCAGCGGCACCGGACTTCGTCAGCCCCCCAGCCCCCCGGGGTTGCTGCATTTCAGGGTCATAACCGAACCTCACAGGTTCGGGACTTGGGCGGTTGACCGGAAACGGTTGACCGCCCTTTCTTTTGGAATCAGCTGATTAAAACAGCCGGCCGCCGTTGGGAACGCCCTGTTGTGGCTGCACCAGCACCACCTCGCCATTGCTGTCAGGAAAGCCAAGGGTCAGCACCTCTGACATAAACTTGCCAATCTGGCGTGGTGGAAAATTCACCACCGCAGCCACCTGCCTGCCCGGCAAATCAGTCAGCGTGTAATGCGCGGTTATCTGCGCCGAGCTTCGCTTCACGCCGATATCAGGGCCAAAATCGATGGTCAGCTTGTAGGACGGCTTGCGTGCCTCGGGATAGGCTTCCACCGTCAGGATTGTCCCGACACGGATATCAACCGCCATAAAAGTATCGAAGGCGATCTCAGGCGCGCGCTGGCTTGTAACGATATGCATGGATGATCCTGTTATCGCTTGATGCTAGCGGTTGCGTCAATTTCCAGACCGCTGACCGACTGTGCCTCGATGACCATGTTGCCCAGCTGGGTCTTCACCTGAATACGGAAGGGAATCAGCGCGCGCGAACCGTTGACAGGCACAAGCCAGACGCTCATCTCGCGGTTGTTGGTCATATAGGTTGTGGCGGGCAACAGTCGATGGCCTGCCAGCGGCGTATAACGAGCATTGCACACCAGCGCATGGCCGACATAGCCCTTGCGCGGCTCGTTCACGACCTTTGTGCCGCTGTAGGACAGCTCCACATTGAAACGCTGGACACCATCAAACACCGGGATGGTGCGGTTGCAGTTCTCCTGTGCCAGCATATCACCATTGGAAAGCGCGGGCATCATCAGCGCACTGACGGGATCAACAATGCCGCGCCTGTGGTGTTCCAGAACCGGCACGCGGTCTGGCTTGGGTTCAAACGGCGGCTCGATGGCCACCTGCGTGATGTTGCCACCGTTGATACCGATCTGGATCGTGCGGCTGATCTGCGAATTGTTGGCGGAAAGCGCATAGCCATTCGAGATTGGGCGCTGTCCCTGAAACGTACCCGAGACCTGCACAGCCCCGCGACCGGAGGTCAAGGCACCTGCCAACCCGGTCAACTGCGCATTGAGCACAGCGCGGTAGGATTGCGCTGATATCTGGCCAGAGAGCTGGGCCGTGCCGATATGCAGCCCTGCAACCGTGATAAGATACCGCCCTTCAACAGGGCCTGCCGAGGCGTTTGATGCAACACCCAGACTGGCCAGAAGCGACAGAGCCAGCAAGCGACGCTTGATTCGACGATTATGTTTCATAAAACTCACTCAACCAGCAGCAACAACAAGCATTTTATAGCGCTTTCCCTTGACCATTCAGCCTTGCCGGACTATACGACCGCCTAATCTCAAGCGGTTGATAGTCCCCGAGGCCGAAGCAGAAGCGCGGCACGGGTTCATATTGCCGATGAACCTTTAAATCCGAGTGAACAAATTCAGGGGTAATTAACCATGGCACGTCGTTGCGAATTGACCGGCAAGGATGGTCAGGTTGGCCACAAAGTCAGCCACTCGAACCACAAGACCAAGAAAGTGTTCCGTCCGAACCTCGTGAACGTGACGCTGACTTCCGAAACACTGAAGAAGAATGTGCGCTTGCGCATCTCTGCCAACGCTCTGCGCACGGTTGAGCATCGCGGTGGCCTTGATGGCTTCCTCAACAAGGCTGACAAGTCTGAGCTGTCGCGCGATGCGCTTGCTGTGAAGAAGGCGCTCGACAAGGCACAGGCTGAAAAAGCCGCCTGATTCTTTCTTAAATCGCATATAAAAAACCCGGCTTTTGCCGGGTTTTTTGTTGTTTCAGCCTATTTGCGCAGCAGCCGCTCCAGCTTTGTCTTGCGGCTGGCCATCGGCTCCTGAATATCAATCGTGCCTGAAAACACCCCTTGACCATCAAACAGATAGACTGCGGATGTGTGGTTCATCGTGTAGCCACTGCTGGTGGGCACTTTCTGGTAAAAAGCCGCGAACTGTTTGGCTAATGACGGTAACGCTTCCAATGTTGGAATCAAGCCAGTAACGCGTGTGTCAAAAGCCGAGAGATAGCTTGCCAGCAACTCAGGCGTATCCCGCTCAGGATCAACCGTAACAAACAGCAAGCGGAAGGCTTTTGCTTTCGCCGCAACCGGCCCCTTGTCCATCTTATCCATCAGCGCCGTGAACTCTGCCAAAGTGCCGGGGCAGACATCCGGACACTGTGTGAAGCCAAAGAACAATCCGTAGGGCTGCCCTTTCAGCGTCGCACTGTCGAGCGTTGCGCCCTTGGCTGTGGCCAATTGGAAGGCGCCGCCGATTCGCCCGCCTGCCGCTTCATCCGGCTTTTTGGCCGGATTCAGCAGCACAACTGCGGTGAGAAGTCCCAGAGCGGCAATGGAAACCCATGCGCCATAGCGGACGAATTTCAGCGCACTCATTGGGTTTTGGCCCCGTGGCCAGAGTGATTATGCTCGGCACCTGACCCTTTTGGCTTGTAGCTCATGGGCTCCACCTTGAAATCCACCTCAAGACGGCCAGCCTTTTCAAACATCAGCACGCCTTTGAAGCTGTCACCTTCTTTCAGTCCCGCTTTCAACCCGATGAACATCAGGTGGAAACCGCCGGGCTTGAGCTCAACCCTTGCACCGGCCTTGATCTCGATTCCCTTGGGCAACTCGCGCATTTTCATGACGCCGTTCTCATGCGCCATCTCATGCACTTCGGTGGAATTCGACTGCACAAAGCTGGCCGAGAGCAATCGGTCCGCCGCTTCACCCTTGTTGGTGATGCTGAGATAGCCGCCCGCCACCTTGGCGCTGGGCGGTGTTGCGCGGGTCCAGGGATGGCCGACTTCAAGCGCGCCAACTTTGTAGTCGTGGGCGCGCGCCTGCGGTGTGAGCAGGGCGATGGTTACAGTGGCAATTGCGGCAGCCAGCGCTGCGCGTCGTGTGAAAGACATGGGAGTGTTCCTGATCTGATGATGGAAGAATGGCCGTGTAAGGGCCGTTTGCGGCATCGTCAGAGAACAGGTGGTCCCGTGGCAGGCGGCAGGGCGCGATAAGCGAGAAAAGTTATTTGGTCAATTGAAGCTGTCAAAGTTGCGACTGGCCTGTCGTCCAGCATCATTTCTGCCAGCGAAGGCAACACACCACCAGCAATTGGCAAACAGTGATCACAGGAGCCACCACCTGTCTTGCTGGCCAGTCCGTCAATGCTGTCGCCGGCAACGCACATCGGCAAGGCTGTGAGGCCTGCAGCAATGTTGACGCGCTCCTGCGCCGAAAGGCTGCGGCTGGTGGCCAGAGCCAATGGCCCAAGCACCATGGCGAAGATGGCGACAAGCGCCACCCATTCGCGCAACAGACGCTGGATTGGAGAGGAGATCATGAGGTTACAATAGGCAGTTTGGGACCAGCTGTCGATGTGCGCGGTCGTCGCAAGGTTGGTTTGGGTATTCAATTTCTTCAGGCTTCTGTGCTGTCAACCCCCACCCTGACCCTCCCCCTTTCTGGGGGAGGGAACGCTCATCGCAATGTTCAGTGTTGTCGCAATATTTGTATCTCCCGCACTTCCCTCCCCCAGAAACGGGGAGGGTCAGGGTGGGGGTTGACAGCACAGAAGCCTGAAGAAATTGAATACCCAAACCAACCT
>JBOFGV010000010.1:0-2389 GCA_051649305.1 Beijerinckiaceae bacterium | reverse complement strand
TGACAACTCCACGATGGCTGCCAACCGTATGGCTTCCTGCGCATGTACGGGCACCTGCGCCAGAACCAGCGAGAAAAAAATGGCAAAGCCTTCCCCACACGCCCTCAAAAGACGCTTGATCATGATGACTCCTTTTGCGTATCAGGCCCGCTTGAGCCCTGATACGCAGATCAAAGAATGAGACTTACTTCTTGGACAGTGGAGGTACCACTTCCACCACTTCCTGACGGCCATTCTTGACCTGTACCAGGAAGCTTTCGCGATCCACGTCACCCTTGTCGTCGAAACTCGCGCTCAGGATGGCTCCGGGATACTTCTTGGCATCAATGGTCAGGCCTTTCATGGCGGCGGCCACCGCCTTGCGATCGAGCTTGCCTGCTTTTTCAATCGCTGCCTTCATCGAGTACACGCCTGTGTAGCCTTTGATGCCATTGTGATCACTGATGTACTTGTAGTCCTGGTAGAACTTGGCCTTGAACTTGAGCATTTCAGAATTGGGAGCATCAACGGTCAACCCCACATGGGCCACAGCGCCATTGGCAGCCTCACCTGCCAGATCAATGACCTTCTGCCCAGTCAGCGTGGTCTCGCCAATGATGGGCTTGTTCCAGCCTTGCTTGCGCAGCTCGCGCAGGATACGCGCCGACTCGTCTTCGTTGAGATAAACAAAGAGCGCATCCGCATTGCTTTGCTTGGCGCGCAGAACAGCTGCCGAAAAATCCACCTGACCCTGATCCGTCGAGACCTCGGCCACCACCTTGGTGCTGGTGCTGGCCAATGCCTTCTTGATCATGTCCAGGCCGCCTTTGCCGAAATCGTTGTTCACATAGACGACAGCCAGATTGCCGACCTTGGCCTTGTCGGAGATGTAGCGGGCGACCTTGGGCATGGCTGTGGCCTGGGTGAAGCTCGTGCGGAAGATGTAGGGATTGCCTTGCATCGTGATGTTGGCCGCCTCGCCGCCCGTCCAGTTCGGGATCTCGGCTTTCTGGCTTTCTTTCATGCTCACGATGATGGAGCCCGAGAACACCGGGCCAAAGATGGCAAAGACATCCTGATCCACAGCCTTCTTGGTCAGGGCCAGTGCAACACCTGGATTGGTGGTGGTGTCATTGATCGACAGATCGATCTTGCGGCCCAGAATGCCACCGGCGGCATTGATCTCCTTCACCGCCAGTTCCACACCGTTTTTGAAATTGGTACCTGCTGTGGCGCCCGCGCCAGACAGTTCGACGATGGCCGCCACTTTGATGGCGTTTTGCGCAAATGCGGGCACGCTGCAAGCCAACGAAGCGGCCACAGCCAGCGATTTCAGAATCAAGCGTTTGTTCATGAGGTCTCCTGAAAAGTGAGGTTAATGACGGGTTGAAGGTTTTAATGACGACATACGGATTGTTCCTGCCACATCGCCACTGCTCAAGAATTACTGTACGATAATCGTTCAAAACTGATCGTTTATCGTCTGTTTCGAGGGTTATGTCCTGATACATCTTCTCATCACCAGTTATCGCAATTTGATATGGATGCAAAAGACCTAGAACTTAAGCGAAGTGACTGGATTGCAGGGCTTGAGAAAGGCCTGGGCATCCTAGAAGCATTTGACGAAACCCATGCCCGCCTTTCTGCAGCTCAGATGGGGCTGCGCTGCGGCCTGACTCGCACAGCCGCGCGCAGACATTTGCTCACCCTGGTCCACCTGGGCTATGTTGCTACCGACGGCAAACTGTTCTGGCTCGCACCCAGAGTGCTCAAGCTGGGGCACGCCTACATTTCATCGTCGCGCATGGCACGTATCGCGCAACCTTTCCTGCAGCGCATCGCCTTAGGGACCGCTGAGAACGCTTACCTCTCGACCCTGGTGGGCGATCAGATCACCTACATCGCCCGGCATGGTGATGCCCGGCAGCACCCCGTGGGATATGTCTTGGGAGCCATGATGCCGGCTCATGTCACCGCTGCAGGTTGCATGCTGTTGGCGCTTCAGGATCAGGAATGGCTCAACGACTGGCAACAACGCGTGGAACTCAAGTCCATGTCGGCTCACAGCATCACCGACAAACGGGTCATGCGCACGCAGTTGCAGCAATTTCGCCATCAGGACTGGAGCGTCTCCGAACAGCAGCTCGAATTGGGTTTTCGCGGCATTGCGGTGCCGGTGCGCGATGCGCGCGGCAACGTGCTGGCGGCGCTGTCGGTGACCATGCTGATGGGCGGCGAGTCCACCGAACAGGCCACACAGCGTGTGCTCAGCGTGTTGCGGCAAGCCGCTGTGGGCATGCGCGACATGATCTGATGTCGATCACGACTTGATCAACTGGTCTGCATACACCTGCCAGGGGCTGTCTTTGCTCGCGTCGCTGAAACGGCCCTCAGCCGCCAGATCGGCCAT
>JBOFGV010000009.1:0-1796 GCA_051649305.1 Beijerinckiaceae bacterium | reverse complement strand
GGCGGCAGGCCCAGCGCCGTCTGCGCATGGTCCACGCGGTAGAGGCCCTCAGCGACAATCAGGCCAGCATCACCCAGATCGCCTTTGCCACCGGCTACAACTCCCTGTCCGCCTTCAACGCCGCTTTCCGGGAGTTCACGGGCCAGACGCCATCCGACTATCGCGCAGGCGTCCGCGCTGCAGCCGCCTAGTGCTTGTCCGTCTTCGCCGAAAGCCAATCCATCAGCGCCAGCAAAACCCCTGACAGCACAAATGTCAGATGGATGACCACCATCAGATACATCTGTTCGGATGACACCACCTTTTCCGCGTTGGCCTTGCCGATCTCCATGAACACCTTCAGCAGATGTATTCCCGAAATGGCCACGATTGACGCAATCAGCTTCATCTTCAGGCCAGAGAAATCCACAGTGCCCATCCAGTCCGGCCTGTCTTTCGTGTCTTCTATATCCAGCTTTGACACAAAGTTCTCATAGCCGGAAAACAGCACGATCAGCAGCAGGTTTGCCGCCAGCGACAGGTCGATCAGCGTCAGAATGGCAAGGATGCCCTCATCCGCGCCCATATCCATGATGCCCGACGCGTAATAGTAAAGCTCGCGCACAAAGACGATTGTCAGCATCGCCAGCGACACCACCAGCCCCAGATACATCGGCGCCATCAGCCAGCGGCTGGCAAAAAGGCCCTGCTCAAACCGGGTTTCAACAGAATTGCGTTCGGTTGACATTCCTACCCCCACAAAGGCCCCGTCCCGCGAAATAGGCAAACCTCGCGCAAAAGAAAAGTCCAAAGGAATCTCCATACGCACAGGCTTGTTGACATGCAGGTATTTACCTGCATATTAGAACATGAGGTGCGGAATGGATGCGGACAAGGTTTTCAAGGCGCTGGGCGACCCCAGCAGGCGCAGACTTCTCGACCTTCTGTATGAGCGGAATGGCCAGACACTTGGCCAGCTGTGCGCACAACTGGACATGACCCGGCAGTCGGCAACCCAGCATCTGGAACTGCTGGAAGACGCAAACCTGATCAGCGTGGTCAGGCGCGGCCGCGAAAAGCTGCACTTCATCAATCCCGTGCCGCTGCACGACATTTATGAACGCTGGGTCCGGAAATTTGAGAAGCAGCGCCTGACCCTGCTGCACGACCTGAAACGTGAACTGGAAGGAGAGCGGGAATGACCGCGGAAAAAACAAGCTTTGTCTATGTTACATTTATCGCCGCTTCACAGGAAAAGGTGTTCGAGGCGATCACCAGCGCCGAGGTCTCCAGTCGCTATTGGGGCCATGGCAACGTCTCCGACTGGAAACCGGGGTCGCGCTGGGAACACATTCGCAACGAGGGCGGTACTGTGGAGCTGGTTGGCCGGGTTCTGGAACACGCGCCTCCTTCAAAGCTGGTAATCAGCTGGGCCAACCGATCGCAGGAAGCAGATGCTGCGGCGCATAGCCGGGTCACCTTTGACATCATTCCCTATGACGGCATGACCAAGCTGATCGTCACCCACGATGACCTGATCAAGGGCAGCGGCATGGAGCAGGGCATCAGCAAGGGTTGGCCGATTGTGCTGTCCAGTCTCAAGTCATATCTCGAAACCGGCAAGGGACTAGACGTCTTCGCCAAACCAAAGGTGGCCTGAATGAACGCCCTTTCCTTCTCCGGCGGCTGCGCCTGCGGGGCATTGCGCTATGCGCTTGCGGGGCAGCCTGTAGCCCAATTCCATTGCCAGTGCCGCGACTGCCAGCGGCGCAGTGGCGGCGGGCACAGCTCCTGGCTGGTGTTCCGCGAAGACGCCG
>JBOFGV010000008.1:0-5479 GCA_051649305.1 Beijerinckiaceae bacterium | reverse complement strand
GCACGTCTTCGGGCTGCTTTGCCATGACCGATGATGGTGTGTCCGAAATCTATGCAATCGCGCGGGAAGCGTTCGCTGGCGGCCAGCGCAGCTTCCAGGTCCAGGCGCTTCCTTTCCGCATGACCCCGGAGAATATGGCGCGCCACCGCAACAATCGGCATTTCGCTTTCTGGAAGAACCTCAAGGAAGGCGTCGATCACTTTGATGCAACCAGCCAGCCGCCGCGCCTGGCAGCGTGTGGTCGCCGTTATGTCTTCAATGCAGCCGACGGCTCTGGACCATTTGCCCCCGGCGAAGCGTGCCCGACCTACACCATCGACCCTGCGATCCACCAGGCCGTCGCGGACAAGCGCTCGCGTGACGAGAATCGGTTCGCTGAGCTGGTGAAGGCTGGCACCCCGGCAACGGCGCTCGCCTACTCGGATGGTGGCATGCACATGAGCTTCCGCAACATTCTGCGGGCGTCGGGGCCTGAAAGA
Organism: Beijerinckiaceae bacterium; assembly: GCA_051649305.1. Taxonomy (GTDB): domain Bacteria; phylum Pseudomonadota; class Alphaproteobacteria; order Rhizobiales; family Beijerinckiaceae; genus JADCCX01. The sequence goes on along the minus strand of JBOFGV010000008.1, from coordinate 5,000 downwards.
TTGCAAGCCATGACGTCCGGACGGGTTGAAGTCAGCCGCCCTGACGCGGCGCTCGCGGACCCGTTCGATCCGGCGAAATCGGCCGTGTATACAAGCAGCTCGGCGCGGCCCTGATCGATATCGCCGACGTCCATCGAGTTGCGGCAATGAGCACCTCGCACACCAGATCGCTATCCGATACAAAATGATGGTGAGTTCCATCTTGCCCTCGTTCGCCGCAGCCATGCGGCTTCTGGTCTGCGTCATCCTGGCCTACGGGCTGGCATTGCAGATGCTCCTGACAGCGATGTCGGGCAGGTTGCACCTGTCTGCGCAAGCATCTGAGCTTGATGGCCTCAAGGTCATCTGCACAAGTGTGGGTGCGTCTTCGTCCGATACAGACCAGAATAGCGACCACCAGACCGGAGTTGATTGCTGTGCGTGGGGCAGCACCGCATCTGACACGAGCTTGCTCCCGCAAACACATCGACTTTATGTCAGCGCGTGGCCGCGCGTGTCTAAAATCGTGTCCAGCTGGGCCGAGCACCCTGGGGTCGCTCGCGGTCCGCCGATGGCTCTCACGCCGTTACAGCCGCGAGCGCCACCTCGTCTTTCCTGAACACTGCGAACTTCGCCTTGCAGGCTTGCCTGCGCATTGGTTCAATCAGGACGTTTCCCCATGAAGATACTCTTTGCGGCTACTTTTGCAGCCAGCCTTTCGCTGGCATCTATGGTCAAGCCTGCTTTCGCCCACGACTACAAGATAGGTGATCTGTCCATTTCACATCCTTGGAGCCGGGCGACTCCTGCGGGAGCGCGTGTCGCAGGCGGTTATCTCAGAATCGAAAACAAAGGTCAGGCAGCCGATCGTCTGGTGTCTGTGACATTCGAGCGAGCTGGCCGCGTCGAAATCCATGAAATGAGCGTGACAGATGGCGTGATGCGCATGCGCGAACTCCCCGCCGGGGTGCCGGTGACCGCTGGTGCCACCGGCGAACTGAAGCCCGGCGGTCTGCACATCATGTTCATGGAATTGAAAGTGCCGCTGAAACTGGGTGAACGGATCAGGGGTTCGCTGACATTCGAGCGTGCCGGCACAGTCGAAGTCGAGTTCGCTGTGGAAGCCACCGGCGCGCCATCGACGAACCGCCACGATCACTGAGGAACATCATGTCGACACTTCGCATCATTCGCCTCACAGCATGGGCTGCCGTCGGCCTCATCACATTTGTCTTCGCTGCAGTCACGCTGGGATGGTGGCGGGTTGACGGGCCCGGGCGTCCAGACACAGCCGGTGTCGAAATCAAGGGGAGTCCGCAGATTGGCGGCAACTACACGCTGGTCGATCATCGTGGACGGACTGTCACGAACAGCGATTTTGAGGGTCAGCCGATGATGGTCTTTTTCGGCTTCACGCACTGCCCGGATGTCTGCCCGACAACGCTGTTTGAACTCACCAACCGCCTGAAGGTACTCGGGGCCGAAGCAGACAGGCTGCAAGTCCTGTTTATCACAGCAGATCCCGAGCGTGACACCCCAGAGCAGTTGGCGCTTTATCTGCAATCCTTCGATCCGCGTATTGTAGGTCTTTCAGGGACACAAGAGCAGGTGGACGTCGCAATCGCGGCCTACAAAGCTATCGCAAAGAAGGCTCCTCTGGCCAGTGGCGGCTACAACGTCGATCACACAGCTTCGATGTTCATGATGGACAGCACCGGCAAATTTGCAGGCATGATCGACCATCACGAGAGCGAACAGATGGCGCTGGCGAAAATGCGCAGGTTGGCGGCGAGATAAGCCATTGAGCACGACGGCACAGCTCAATAGCAAGCTAGCGAGTTGGCTACAGGATGGGTCGGCAGTAACGTCTGCTTTATGCAGAAAAACAAAAGTGGGCATCGTCGACAAGGGACTGATCGCGGGCTTAAAGTCTCGCGTTGACCCACCGCTCCATCCACTTGTAGGTAGCCTGCGGCTCGCATGAGCAGGGTCAAGTGAGTCCGCCCTCCCCTGCCCTGCTGCTAAAGGTCGCCTGATACCGTGGGCAGTTTATTTCGGAACGTATGATGAGTTTTCAGGTCAGATCACTAATGAGTCGACTTTGATCATTGCCGGTTTTTGGGCCCAACCCCCACTTGAGTTGCAACACAGCTCAGGACCATTTTCTGGCGATCTGGCGGTTAACTTCTTATTAACTAAAAATTTGTTGCCGGTTTTGCAGAATCGGGCATAATTCACACTTTATGAGCGGATGACGTCCGAAAAGCGTTATTCCACGAAAGTGATCGATGAAGCCAATGATGCAAACAAAAGACGCTGGGCCGCTGAGCTTTCATGAGATGATTCTCCATCAAGGAGAAATGATCTCAGACAAGCTCAACATGCTTCGCGTCGAGCACTATCCCCCGGACGCCACGAAAGGGCTGCGGCATTTCTCGCTTGCAGAGGTTGCCTATTTTTTGGGTGTGACACCGTCAAACATCAAGAAGCTTCATCTCGAAGGAAAAGGCCCTACTCCGGTTACATCGCCGTCCGGCCGCCGCACCTACGGCGCCACACAGATGTTGGAGCTTCGTCAGTACCTCGACAAACACGGGCGTACAGATGTCAAAAATTATGTGCCTCATCGGCGCAACGGCGAGCAACTACAGGTTCTGGCCGTTGTTAACTTCAAAGGCGGCAGTGGGAAAACTACTAGCGCAGCCCACCTTGCGCAGCATCTTGCTCTGACCGGCCATCGAGTGCTCGCGATTGACCTTGACCCCCAAGCGTCGCTCACGGCTCTCCACGGTATTCAGCCTGAACTCGACAAGAATCCGTCGCTATATGAGGCCTTGCGTTATGATGCGGAGCGGAAGTCCATCCGCGACGTTATTCGGCCAACCAACTTCCCTGGACTGGATATCATCCCCGCCAACCTCGAACTTCAAGAGTATGAGTACGACACACCGCTGGCGATGCAGAACAAGGCTAGTGGCGAAGGGCGGACTTTTTTCACGAGGATCACTGATGCCTTGCGTGAGGTCGATGACCGGTACGATGTCGTAGTGATCGATTGCCCCCCGCAACTCGGATATCTGACCCTCACTGCGCTTACAGCGTCGACTTCCGTGCTAATCACCATTCACCCGCAGATGCTCGATGTGATGTCCATGAGCCAGTTCTTGCTCATGCTTGGAGGCATCCTGCAATCGATCCATTCTGCCGGAGCAGTCGTGCGGCTGAAATGGTTTCGCTACCTGGTTACAAGATATGAACCGACTGACGGACCGCAGAGCCAGATGGTCGGTTTTATGCAGGCTCTGTTTCCCGGACAGATGCTGCAACACCCGATGTTGAAGTCGACCGCGATTGCCGACGCGGGCATTACCAATCAGACTCTTTACGAGATCGATGCGTCGATGTTCGTGCGTTCGACTTATGAGCGGGCGATGGGTTCGCTCAACGCCGTGAACGAAGAGATCACCGCTTTGGTGCACCACGCTTGGGGGCGCAAATAGCGATGCTTTTGACAGCCGTGCAGATGGGAAGTTTCCGAAGCGTTTCCCGATGCTTAAGCCATAGGAAGAGGTGACGATGCGCAAGAATTTGCTCGCCAGCGTAACGAGCGCCCCCTCCCCTCAGGGCCCAACTGAGGCTCGCTCCGAATATGCGCGACGTGGTGCGTCGCGATCCATGATGATGTCAATCGATGAGCTTGCCGAGAATGCTAAGCGTATGGCGTCCGGTGAAGCCGTGATTGAGCTTGACCCATCATTGGTTGACGTCTCCTTCGTCCAGGATCGACTTGGCGACGACGCAGAAGACTTTGCTGCGCTCAAAGACGCCATTCGTTTGCAGGGGCAGTCGACGCCTATTCTGGTGCGCCCTCACCCCGAGCGTGATGGTCGGTTTATGACCGTGTTTGGGCATCGACGACTAAGGGCCGCGCGTGAGCTTGGTGTTCCCGTGCGAGCCGTTATCAAAGATGTCGAAGCCATCAAGCATGTGATCATGCAAGGGCAGGAGAATTCAGCCAGGGCTAACTTGTCCTTTATTGAGCGAGCTCTCTTCGCTCGTAAACTTCAGGATTCAGGGCAAGCCAAGGACGTCATCAAGGCCGCATTGTCCATCGACGATACCTTGCTTTCACGTATGCTTTCAGTAGTTGAAACGGTTCCAGTAGCGGTGATTGAAGCCTTAGGCCCGTCAAAGAATGTTGGGCGTGATCGCTGGGAAGGCTTGAAAAAGTTCTTGCTGCGACCGCAGGCGCTTCAAATTGCGATGCACGCAATTGAGACTACTGAGTTTATGGACAAGGAATCATCTGCCCGCTTACATCACCTGATGGCAGCGGTGAAGATATCAGGACGCCGTCCTGCGCCGCCAACATCTCTTCCCAGCAAGTGGGCACCAAAAGACGCCTCGGTAAAGGCTGAGATTAGGCGTTCGGGAAAGAGCTTCAACCTTTCCTTCGGCGCGTCCAATGCCAGAGCATTTGGCGATTTCATTTCTAGCCAACTTGACGAGCTGTATGACGCGTTCAGAGCGCAGCAGAACCAACGTAAACCAGGAGCATAACCAGCAAAAGAAAAGAGCCCCCAGACGTCTCCGTCCGGAAGCCCTCTCTACGTTTGGCGACTAGAGAATCACACTTCCGCGAATCACTGTCAAGAGTCGGCGTCGTTCTGACGAGCAAATCTCTTTTGCCTAACTGAAGGCAAGAGCATGGATACTCATATCTCAACGACGCCTTTTGGGCGGCGGCCAGCGTCGCTTCGCCAAATCAAGACGCGCACTCTGGTGTCGCGAGCGATCAATGACGCAGGCCAGCTTGGCAGCAATGTGCCGGCCGCGGTCAACAAGTGGCACCTGTTCCGCACGCTCACAGCGATCCGGGATCGCTTGGGGGTCTCAGACCGGGCGCTGGCGGTGCTGAACGCGCTGCTGAGCTTCCATCAAGAGACAGCGCTGACATTGCCGAAAACAGCTCCTGCAGATCCTGACGGGGCAGGGCAGGCAGAGTCCTGCGATCTGATCGT
>JBOFGV010000007.1:0-1731 GCA_051649305.1 Beijerinckiaceae bacterium | reverse complement strand
TGAGGTAGCCTGCGCGACCTTGGCGCATGACTAGTGGAGTGTTCCCCGTCAGCACCTTTGTCCCAGATTTGAGGTTGTGATTTAAGGAGTGTTTTGGTCTCGTCGTAGTGACGAAGGAACGAAGATGAGACCAAAACACTCTGGCCAATCGAAGGCCTCTGCCGAACGTGTGGTGAAGGATATCCGGCGCGCCACCCGGCGTCACTTCTCAGCGGAAGACAAGATACGCATTGTGCTGGAGGGTCTGCGCGGCGATGACAGCATTGCCGAGCTGTGCCGCAAGGAAGGCATTGCCCAGAGCCTCTATTACACCTGGTCGAAGGAGTTTATGGAAGCTGGTAAGCGGCGGCTTGCCGGTGACACGGCCCGCGCAGCCAGTACAGGCGAAGTGCAGGACCTACGCCGCGAGGCCCGCGCCCTGAAGGAATGCGTCGCTGACCTGACCCTTGAGAACCGGCTGCTCAAAAAAAGCATGATCGCGGATGGGGGAGACGAAGAATGAGGTATCCTGCATCTGAGAAGCTTGAGATCATCCGGATCGTCGAGCAGTCGCACCTGCCTGCAAAGCGGACGCTGGAGAAGCTGGGCGTAGCCCGCCGGACTTTCTACCGCTGGTATGACCGTTACCTTGAAGGTGGGCCAGAGGCACTGGCTGATCGGCCCTCTGCGCCAAGCCGGGTGTGGAATCGCATCCCCGAAGCCATCCATGACCAGATCATTGAACTGGCACTGGAACGATCAGAGCTGAGCCCGCGTGAACTGGCTGTGACGTTCACTGATCAGCAGCGCTACTTCGTGTCAGAAGCCACGGTTTACCGTCTGTTGAAAGCGCATGATCTCATCACCAGTCCTGCGTTCGTGGTGATCAAAGCGGCCAACGAGTTCCACACAAAAACTGTCCGCCCGAATGAGATGTGGCAGACCGATTTTACCTACTTCAAGATCATCGGGTGGGGCTGGATGTATCTGTCGACCGTGCTCGACGACTTCTCGCGCTACATCATCGCGTGGAAGCTGTGTTCGACCATGCGCGCCGAAGACGTCACCGACACGCTGGACATGGCCCTGCAGGCGTCTGGCTGCGATCATGCGCAGGTGATCCACAAACCGCGCTTGCTGAGCGACAATGGCCCCAGCTACATCGCGGGCGAACTGGCTGACTATATCGAAGCCCAGCGCATGAGCCACGTTCGCGGCGCGCCCTTCCATCCGCAAACCCAGGGCAAGATCGAACGCTGGCACCAGACGCTGAAGAACCGCATCCTGCTCGAAAATTACTTCCTGCCGGGTGACCTCGAACGCCAGATCGAGGCGTTCGTCGAGCATTACAACCATCAGCGCTACCACGAGAGCCTGGACAACGTCACGCCTGCCGATGCCTACTTTGGCAGGGCTGAAGCCATCATCAAACAGCGAGAAAGGATCAAACGACAAACCATCGAATATCGGCGCTTGCAACACCGCAAGCTAGCCGCCTAATATCAACCAAACACACGAGGCCGACGCTCCGCTAATCTACGCAACCATCAGTGCCAAATGTTCTGACGACGGACACGCAAAGGAATAGAGATCGGCCTCCTGTTGCTGGTTGCTGGCCACGGCGCGATGGTAGTACCGCATATACTGCCCGAGCTTATAAATCTGATAACCGGGCACGACATTGCCGCCGCACTGGAAACCGGCGCCATTCCATTGGGCACCTTAGCAAGCTCCGCTGACCTGGCCTCATAT
>JBOFGV010000006.1:0-2592 GCA_051649305.1 Beijerinckiaceae bacterium | reverse complement strand
TTTGCCAGATCGCGCACCTGTTTGCGCTGCTTTTCGCTCTGATACTTTGCACCAATAAACGGCGGATTGCCGAAGACGAAAGAGCACTGCTCCGGCGGCAGCACCTCAGCCCAGTCCACCTCCAGCGCGTCCTTGTCCGCCCAGATATTCGGCGAATTTTTTAGCGGAATGCGGGCATAGGCCTCGCCGAATGCCGCCGAGAGTTTGCCGTTCATGATGTGGTCCATCATCCACATCGCCACCTCAGCAATGCGGGCGGGAAATTCCTCCAGCTCGATGCCGTAGAACTGGTCAACGTTGACGCGCGTCAGCAGGCCGATGTCTGTCACACGCTGGCCCAGCGGGTGCAGTTCGCGCAGCACCTCCAGCTCCAGTTCGCGCAGCTCACGGTAGGCAATGACAAGAAAATTGCCGCAGCCGCAGGCGGGATCGAAAAATGTCAATTTGCCCAGACGGCCATGAAAATCCTGCAGGGCCTTGGTGCGGCCCGTATCACGCCGGGCTTTCAGGCGGTCAAACTCCGCCCGCAGCGCATCCATGAACAGAGGTTCGATGACCTTGAGAATGTTCTTTTCCGAGGTGTAATGCGCGCCCTTCTTGCGCCGCTCTGCCTCGTTCATCACCGACTGAAACAGCGAGCCGAAAATGGCGGGTGAAACCTTCTCCCAGTTGAAGCCGCAGACATTCAGCAATTTCTCGCGCATGTCGCGGTTGAAGGACGGCGGGCGCAGGGTTTCCCGAAACAGATTTCCGTTGATGTAGGGAAAATCCTTGAGGTCTTTGTCCAGTGCCGTCTCGCGCTCGGTTTCCAGCGTGTCCAGCACATTGAACAGGTTCATCAACAGCGGGCCGACGTCCGTTCCGCCTTCGCTTGTGCGTTCCTTGATGAAGCTCTCGAAAATGCCCAGCGGCTGGAAAATGCCGGTGTCGTCGGCAAAGAGGCAAAACAGCAGCCGCACCAGAAACTGCTCAAGCGCGTGGCCCTTGTAGCCCGATTTCTCCAGTGCATCGTGCAAGGCACCCATCATTTCGGACGCCGCTATGTTGACAGGGTCCTGATCGCGGAAGATGCGGCGTTCCTGCCCCACAATGAAGCCGAAGGCCTGCACATGGTTGGGCAACTCCGCCAGAGTGAACCGCAAGGGTGTTTCCGGATCGATATCGAGATCAAAGAGTTCAAATGTCTGGAAATCCGACAAGAGGATGTAACGCGGCAGCTCGTGGTCCTTCAGACCGGGGAAGTAGTCCAGCGCCTGTTTTCTCGCCGCTTTCAGATCACGCCCTGCTGACTTCTGCTCGACCAGCAGTTTGCCTTTCCAGAACAGATCCAGAAATCCGCGCTTCTTGTCTGGCAGCTTTACACCTGTCTCAAAGCTGGCGACGCGCTTGCGCGGCACGCCAAACAGTTCAAAGAATTCGTTGTAGAATGTCTGCGTTTCGCCGCGCTCATAGGCGGCATCCTTCCACGCATCAGCAAAGACGGCAGCGCGGGCCTTGATATCGTTCCAGTCCAGCCGCATTCTCAGGTTGCCCCTTTGCTATAACCCTGTGCCTATCGACAGCCTTAACCCCGCGCTGTCAATTGTTGTTACACCACTTGGGACTCCACTTGTTAAGGACTGTCCCTTATGGCTGTGGCAGAGTGAAACAACACCGAATCGACCCATCAGACCGAGGCTTCGCCGATGCGCTCCCTTCTCTGGCTGTTTGATACAGTCATCACGCTTTACATCTATATCCTGATCGCCAACGCCATCTACAGCTGGCTGATTGCCTTCAACGTTATCAACGACCGCAACACCTTTGTGGCCACCGTGGGAGATTTCCTGCACCGCGCTACAGAACCTGCCTTGCGGCCCATCCGTCGGTTCATGCCCAACCTTGGCGGCATTGATCTTTCGCCTATTGCGCTGATCATCGGCCTGATGTTCGTGCGCATGCTGGTGCATGAGCTGTTTGGCGGCCTCATCCGTATGATGTGACAAAAAGACGAAAGTGTAATGCCGCGTCAGTCTGCCATGGTTGCGAAACATGGCTTTTTTGGCTAGGGCGTGTCCGATCAGGACTTTAGACCCGTTATAAACAAGCCGCCAGCGGAGACCATGATGGCAGAGCCAACCAAAACCATTGAGCGCCCGCTTTCGCCGCATCTGCAGATTTACAAGCCGATGCTGACGATGATGATGTCGATTCTGCATCGCATCACAGGTGCTGCCCTTTATGTCGGCACATTGCTGCTGGCCTGGTGGCTGGTGGCTGGTGCCACAAGCCCCAAGGCTTTCGCCAATGCACAGTGGTTCATGGGCACATGGTTTGGGCGGCTGGTGCTGTTTGGCTACACCTGGGCGCTGATGCACCATATGCTGGGCGGCATCCGTCATTTTCTGTGGGATACGGGCCGGGGTTTTGGCGTTGAGGAGCGGGAATGGCTGGCCAAGGCCACCATCGTCGGCTCCTGCGTGCTGACTGTTGTCATCTGGGCCGTTGGCCTGATGGTTCGCTGAGGAGAGAGAGATGCATTCGAATTCTTCCATGCGGACTGAAAAATCCAAGGTCAGCGGGCTTGGCTCGGCCAAATCCGGCACGGACCAC
>JBOFGV010000005.1:0-11413 GCA_051649305.1 Beijerinckiaceae bacterium | reverse complement strand
AAGGAAACATTCGAAAGCTGGCTGGCCAGCGTTGCGCACCGGGAGACAGGCATGGGGGGCGATGTGGGTGACCTTGCACGTTTGATTGCCGACAGCCTGATGGGCGGCGAAGGCAAGGGTAACGGCGGTGGCGGTGGTGGTGGCGGCGGGCCTGTGGTTTCCGACATGGGCATGGTCGCGACCATGGCGCAGGGCTTCAGCCGTATGCAGACGTCGATGGAAGCTCTCAACACCTCCATTCCCAAGATGATCGAGATGCAGCAGGAGCAGACTGCTGTTATGCGCACCATGCTGACATCGATGGATCGCATTGTCGGCGACAGCGGCGATCTGCGCGAATCCGCGCGCATGGGTGTGGTTAGTGCCTCGACCTCCAACGAGCATCTGCAGGAAATGATCAATCTGAGCCGCACGACAGAACAGCGCCTGACCAGCGGGTTCAACGGCATGGCGCATGTCATGGAAGTGACCGGACAGGCTTATCTCGACGGATTGCGCCGCCTGACAGCTGAAAACTACGAAACCAACGCCCGTCTCGCCAAGTTGCTGGACGTCAAGGCGGCCGGTGACAAGATCACCGAGATTGCAGGATCGATCGAATCCAAGGTCAAGAGCGGTGTGGGCAGCATGACCATTGCGCTCGACAGAACTGCCATGGCCCTTGAAACCGGCATGCAGAAGATGGCTTCCGAGCAGGCAGACCTCAAGGAAGTGTTGGTCAACCTGCAGAAAACAGGCGGTGGCGGCGGTGTTTCTGCTGAATTTGAAGACAAGATCACAGCAGGCTTCACCGAACTTTCGCGCTCGATGGAAACCGTGTTTGCGGCCTATGCGCAGATCGTCAACCGCAGCCTCGTCGCCAATGCCATGGGAGCTGGCGAAGGCCAGCCAGTCGGCCCTGCAGCTATCCAGCAACAGACGAACACAATTCTGCCCGAGCATGAAGCCAAGGTGCAGACAAAACCAGACATTGACCACGATGCCATGCGCAGACGCCTTTACAGTGCAGCTGTCAGCGGCATGCGTGATCCTAATGCGGCTTGAGAAACGGTCCTGAAACCATGAGCGCCACACCAAACAAGCCATCACCTGACAACCAGAAGCGCCTTGCCGAAACCATGGCAGGGTTGAAATCAGGCGGCTTCCTGAAGCGAATGTTTACGCGCGGCAGCGTGAAAGCCATCATTGGCGACAAGCGCAGCCGTTGCTGTGTTGTTGGTGTGCTTGTGCTGGTTGACAAGTCGATCCCACTTGATGGTCTTGTGACAGAGATTGACAGCAGCGGCGTGATGTTCCGCCCGGCTTCCAACTACATTCTGGACCGTACCCGTGCCGAGGTATTGCTGCGGTTTGCAGACCGTGAGCTGCGTGGCCGGATCACAAGCTCCACATCGCTTGGCTACGAAGTGGTTTTCCCGGTTCCCATGCCTGCAGGTTCCGTCAATCAGATCATCAATGAATTTGGCATGTCCGGCATGGTCGACACCGCTCAGGGCAGTCCCCTAGCGCGGCTGTCCTGACAACGCGTAACCAATGTCCACCCCGCTGGAGAGACTGAAGCTAAGCCTTGAGCCCCCGCGCAATGCTGAAGCGCGTCCGGCTCCAGTTGTCTTTCCTGCCTCTGTGCCTGCGCCACCCATGACAACACCAGTGGCACCAAGCGCCACTGCACCTGCACCTGAAAAGCCTGCTCCAATGCCTCAAAGGGCGGACTTGATCCCGCAAGCTACATCTGTATTGCCTGTTGCGGCAGCCGTTGTTTCAGCACCGGTATCGTCAGCCAATCCAGTCACCAAAGACACTGACAAACAAGTGCCTGTTTCCCATGTGCCGAAGCCACGCAGCGATCCGCACAAGCTGACCCGGCGCGCGGGCGATCTTGATCCGTCAAAGAGCCTGATGCCGGTGGCTGAAACAGTCACTTCTGTTGCTACAGCTTGCATTCTCGGGGCAGCCATCGCGGCAGCTTCGCCCTGGGCATCAACCCTTTCATTGCCCGCAGCCTTGGCCACACCACTGACAGCGCTGGGTATGGCAGGCGTTCTGGCGCAAACATTGCTCGCCTTCCGTCGCAGAAAAATTGGGTTGGTTACCATTCAGCAGGTTGAAGCGAGAGCCAATCGACGTGGAATCACCGACCCGCTGACCGGCCTTGCCAACCGGGCTGGCTATAAAATCAACATGGAAGATGCGCTTGCTGCCCGCCAGGGCGACATGCCTCTGGGTGTTGTCTACATTGATCTTGATCGCTTCAAAGAGGTGAATGACAACTTCGGCCACGAAATGGGCGACAAGCTTTTGAAGGCTGTGACAGCCCGACTGGCCGAAATTTCGCAAGGGCGCGCAACGGCGGCCCGCCTTGGCGGAGATGAATTTGCGCTTGTGGTGCATGGTTGCCAGTCCATCAGCGAAATCACAGACATTGGTGCCTCTATCAGCAAGCGCATGGGCCAACCGTTCATGATCGACAGCGTGGAGCTTGTCATCGGCGGATCAGTCGGCATTGCTATCGCGCCGGAAGATGGCTCGGATTACTCCGAACTCGTGCGCCGTGCCGACATTGCCATGTATCGTGCCAAGGGTGCGGGCCGCGGAAATTCCATGCGTTTTGACAACAGCATGGAAGACAATGTCCGCAACAAGAAGATCATGGAAGACGAGTTGCGCCATGCAGTGGAGCGTGGTGAACTCGAAATGGTCTACCAGCCCTATTTTGCGGCTGATGGCGAGACAATCCGCGGGGTTGAAGCCCTGGTGCGATGGAACAGCGAAAAGCTTGGTCTGGTATCTCCCGGAGATTTCATCCCGCTCGCTGAAGAGACCGGCCTGATCAGCGAAATTGGCGACTGGACAGTGAAGGTTGCGCTCGAACATGCGAAGGACTGGCCGGACATCGGTATCGCCGTCAACGTTTCGCCAGCGCAGTTCCGTGCCAAGGCATTGGCTGAAAACATCATCAAAATGGTCACCGAATCGGGCATCGATCACAAGCGCATCGAAGTAGAGGTGACAGAAGGCGTGCTGATCCGCGATGCGGACCGCGCCGCAGCAACCATCAAGCAATTGCGTGATGCAGGCATGAGGGTGGCACTTGATGACTTTGGTACCGGCTTCGCGTCGCTGAGCTACTTGCGTCGCTTCCAGTTCGATAAACTGAAGATCGATCAGGTCTTCGTCAAGACACTCAGCTCGGAGCGTGGTGGAGGCTCAGGCTCGGCGGCCATCATCCACAACGTTGTTGCGCTTGGCCGATCACTCGGCATGACAGTGCAGGCGGAAGGTGTGGAAACGCTGGAACACCACATCTTCCTGCGCGCTGCCGGATGCCATTGTCTGCAGGGGTACTATTTCGCGCGGCCCATGACCAAAGAGGCCATGGACATTTTCCTCAATCAAAAGCGTGGTTTTGGCAACAGCGACAGCCGTTACTACGCCTGAACTGACTGATCTCAGATACGGCCTTCCAGCGGAAAGACCTTGGCGGGGTTCAGCACCCATTGTGGATCAAAAACCGCTCTCGCCCGCATCTGCTGATGCATGTCTTCTGTGTTGAACTGGTGGATCATCAAATCACGCTTTTCGATACCGACACCGTGCTCCCCCGTGAGGCAACCACCCACTTCAACGCAGAGTTTCAGGATGTCGTTGCCAGCGTCCTCAGCCTTGCGGGCCTCATCAGGATCGTTGACATTGTACATCACCAGCGGGTGCAGATTGCCGTCGCCAGCATGAAAGACATTGGCGACGCGCAGGCCATAACCCTTCACAATCTCGTCTATGCGCTTCAGGACATAGGGCAGTTGCCCGGTTGGAATTGTGCCATCCATGCAGATGTAATCCGCCACACGGCCCGTGGCACCAAAGGCTGACTTGCGGCCCTTCCAGATGGCGGCTGTCTCCATGGCGGACTTCGATTCTTTCACCACTTTTACATTATGATCTTTGGAAATCGCGACGATCCGCGCAAGAACCGCATTCATTTCGGCGTCCGAGCCCTCGACCTCGATGATCAAAAGAGCCTCGACATCCATGGGGTAGCCCGCCTTGGCAAAGGCCTCGCAGATGACAATGGCCTCGCGGTCCATGTATTCCATTGCAACCGGCACAATGCCCGCGCCGATGATTGCGGCCACGCAGGCGCCAGCATCCTCCGGCTTGTCAAAGCCAAACAGAACTGGCCTTGCGCCTTCGGCAAGCGGGAGAATACGCACAGTCGCTTCCGTCACGATGCCAAGTTGACCTTCCGATCCGCAGACAAGCCCCAGCAGATCGTAGCCCGAGGCATCCATGGCATCGCTGCCGATATCGACGATGGAGCCATCGAGCAGCACCATCTTCACGCCCAGAATATTGTTCGTCGTCACGCCGTATTTCAGGCAATGCGCACCGCCCGAATTCATGGCGATGTTGCCGCCGATCGAGCAGGCAAGCTGAGATGATGGATCGGGCGCATAGAAGAAGCCATCCGCGCTGACATGGGCCGAAATCGCCAGATTGGTAATGCCCGCTTCCACCCGCATGGTGCGATCAGCATAATTGACATCCAGCACACGGTTCATCTTCGAAACGCCGATAACAACGGCATCTTCCTGCGGGGTGGAGCCGCCGCAAAGCGATGTTCCTGCACCGCGCGGCACAACCGGCACACCGTTATCACCGCAGAACTTCAGAACGGCACTCACCTGCTCGGTTGTTTCAGGCAAAACCACGATCAGTGGCATGCGCTTGTAGGCAGTGAAGGCATCTGTCTCGAACGGACGACGCTCATCTTCCGCCGTGATCAGCGAGGCTGGCGGCACGAGACGCGCCAGACCATCAATCAGGAATGCCCGGCGGGCGATCACATCAGCATTAGGGACAGGAAAAGCGATTGCAGTCATCGTGATCACTCCATTGCCGACAACATAGAGCGCTTTGCCAAAAACGGAACACCGCAAAGCGACGCAGCATTGTTTCTTGTGCAGAAACAATAGGCTTGCGGCCTGCAAGCCCGCTTGTGTTTCCGCGTTCTCCCGGCCAAAAGAAGGGAACGGAGAACAACAACATGCATATCCTGGTATTGGGCGCTGCCGGAATGGTGGGCCGCAAGTTTATGGAACGGATCGCGGCGGATGGCCATCTCGGTGGCAAGGAGATCAGCAAGGTCACGGCGCATGATGTGGTGGCACCCACAAAACCGGCAGGTGCTGGCTTTGCCTTTGAGCCACACACCGGCGATTTTGCTGTGCCCGGTGCCGCCGAGAAGCTGATCGCTGGCAGGCCTGATCTCATCCTGCATCTCGCAGCCATCGTTTCGGGCGAAGCGGAAGCGGATTTTGACAAAGGCTACCGCATCAACCTTGATGGCACGCGCTACCTGTTTGATGCCATCCGCCTGACAGGCGATGGCTATTGCCCGCGTGTGCTGTTCACATCCTCCATCGCGGTTTTTGGTGCGCCCTTCCCCGACGCGATTGGCGACACCTTCCACACCACGCCGCTCACCAGCTATGGCACGCAAAAGGCCATTGGAGAGTTGCTGCTTGCAGACTACACCCGCCGCGGTTTCATGGATGGCATTGGCATTCGCCTGCCCACAATCTGCGTGCGCCCCGGCAAGCCCAATGCAGCGGCTTCCGGTTTCTTCTCCAACATTATCCGCGAACCCATGAGCGGGAAAGAGGCCGTGCTGCCGGTTGGCGAAGACGTGATGCACTGGCACGCCAGCCCACGCGCGGCTGTTGGCTTTCTTGTCCATGCCGCCACCATGGACAGCAGCCGCATCGGCACGCGCCGCAACCTGTCCATGCCCGGTCTTGCAGCCACAGTTGGCCAGCAGATTGAAGCGCTGCGCAAGGTGGCTGGCGAGAAAGCTGTGAAGCTCATCCGCCGTGAGCCCGATGCCACCATCCAGAAAATCGTGGCTGGCTGGCCCCGCAACTTTGGCGTCAGCCGGGCGGCGGAGCTGGGCTTCAAGGCAGAAGCCACATTCGAGGAGATCATCCGCGTGCATCTCGACGATGAACTGGGCGGCAAGTTGGGTGTTTAACCCACCTGCACATTCATGTTAACATACGAATATGAACGTGTTGGATAACATCAAAGCGGAACTGCGCCGCCTCAAGCCGGAGATTGAGGGCCGATACCCGCTGCGGTTGGTATCAGTCTTTGGCTCCTTTGTACGCGGAGAGCAGACTGATCAAAGTGATATAGACGTGCTCGCGGAGAAAACCCGTGAGCGTGTTTCCCTTTTTGACATTATCAATGCCGAGAAGAGCCTTGCTCAGCACCTCGGTCGCCGTGTTGATTTGCGTTTGACGACGGAAATCAAGCCCAGAATTCTCAGTCATATCCTGCGGGAAGCACAGCCTTTATGAGCGAGGATTTCGGTAGTCTCGTCGAAGACATGCTGACGCATGCGACAAAGCTCGCAGCATTGATGAAAGGCACTTCATACGAGCAGTTCAAGTCTTCCGAAACGCTGGTCTGGGCGACTGAGCGGCTGTTGATGATCATTGGCGAGGCCGCATGGAAATTGCCAAGGCTGGAACGGGGACAGTTTAATGATGTGCCATGGAGAGAAATGGCTGCGTTGAGACATCGTCTGGTCCACAACTATGGCGGCACTGACCTTGCAACGATCTACGATATTGCAGCCAGCGATGTTCCTCGATTGATCGACACCTTGAGCTGGCGCAAAACGGCTCATTCCGATTTCCCCTTCCCCATTAAAATTTGTGGCCTCTCAACACCTGAAACCATGGCCGCGGCACTGGATGCTGGCGCTGATATGGTGGGACTGGTTTTCCATCGGAAATCACCCAGAAGCGTCAGCCTTGAACTTGCAGCAGACCTTGGCCAACAGGCACGAGGCAAGGCTCTTGTTGTCGCCTTGACTGTCGACCCATCAAATGAGGGCATTGATGCCATTAGGGAGAAGGCCAATCCTGATCTCATCCAGCTGCATGGCTCTGAAACGCCAGAACGTTGTGCCGCCATCTCAGAACGGATCGAACGACCTGTGATGAAAGCCCTTGGCGTCGCCACTGTCGCTGATCTTGATGCTTTGAAGGCATACCGCCCGCAGGTTGACAGAATTCTTCTCGACGCCAAACCGCCCAAAGATGCTGCCTACCCCGGAGGGCATGGCAAGACCTTTGACTGGCAAGTCCTGAAAGGGCTTGATCCCTTCATGCCGTTCATGCTGTCCGGCGGACTGAGCGCTGACAATGTCGGAGAGGCCATCCGGACCGCACGTCAGCTGGGCGTGACTCTGGCGGGCGTCGATGTGTCCTCTGGTGTTGAAAGCGCACCCGGCGTAAAGGACATTGCAAAGATCAGGGCCTTTGTTGAAAACGCCCGCGAAGCTGGAATGAGAGTCTTGAAATGAACGCACCTGCCCGTCCCAATTCCTTCCGCACCGGTCCCGATGAGAACGGCATGTTTGGCA
The DNA here is from genome assembly GCA_051649305.1 of Beijerinckiaceae bacterium. Classification (GTDB taxonomy): domain Bacteria; phylum Pseudomonadota; class Alphaproteobacteria; order Rhizobiales; family Beijerinckiaceae; genus JADCCX01. The sequence goes on along the minus strand of JBOFGV010000005.1, from coordinate 3,984 downwards.
TTTTTGGCGGACGTTTTGTTGCCGAAACCCTGATGCCGCTCATTCTGGAATTGCAGCAGGCCTATGAGGACGCGAAGCGCGACCCAGCGTTCATCAATGAGATGGACTATATGCTGAAGCACTATGTGGGGCGTCCATCGCCGCTGTACTTTGCCGAGCGCATGACAGACCATTGCCGCGCGGTTGCGGCTGCTGCTGGCAAGCCGGAGCTTGGTGCCAAGATCTATTTCAAGCGCGATGAATTAAACCACACCGGCGCGCACAAGGTGAACAACGTTCTGGGGCAGATTTTGCTGGCGAAGCGCATGGGCAAAAAGCGCATCATCGCGGAAACCGGCGCTGGTCAGCACGGCGTGGCCACCGCCACGCTCTGTGCCCGCTACGGCCTGGAGTGCATCGTCTATATGGGCGCTGTGGACGTCGAGCGGCAAAAGCCCAACGTCTTCCGCATGAACATGCTGGGCGCAAAGGTCGTGCCGGTTGTGTCAGGCTCGAAGACCCTGAAAGACGCAATGAACGACGCGCTGCGCGACTGGGTGACCAATGTTGAAACCACCTTCTACTGCATCGGCACGGTGGCTGGCCCACACCCCTACCCTGCCATGGTGCGGGATTTCCAGAGCGTGATCGGCAAGGAAACCCGCGAGCAGATGATGCTGGCGGAAGGCCGCCTGCCCGACTCGTTGATTGCCGCCATCGGTGGCGGTTCCAACGCCATGGGCCTGTTCCATCCCTTTTTGGATGATGAAACGGTCGCCATGTACGGCGTAGAAGCCGCAGGCCATGGCCTGACCAGCCTGCATGCCGCCTCGCTGACTGGCGGTCGCCCCGGCGTGCTGCACGGCAACCGCACCTACCTTCTGATGGACGATGACGGACAGATTCAGGACGCGCATTCCATCTCGGCGGGCCTTGATTATCCTGGCATCGGGCCAGAGCATTCCTGGCTGCATGATATCAAGCGCGTGCAGTATATCTCGGCGACAGACAACGAGGCGCTGGAAGGCTTCAAGCTCTGCTGTTCGCTGGAAGGCATCATTCCCGCGCTGGAACCAGCCCATGCGCTGGCAAAGGTGCTGGAGATTGCACCGACCAAGCCGAGGGATCATCTGATGGTGATGAACCTCTGCGGACGCGGGGACAAGGATATTTTCACCGTGGCGGAGCATCTGGGCGGGATGTGATGACGGGATCCTTTTCGCCTTACTTGACAGATGTTCTTTGTTTGTTCAAAATCTCTTAGTCGATTAGTGAGGCTTACTGTTGATGTCCAAAGCACCTCAAAATCTTGTGCTGGAACAGCTTCGCCTTATCCGAAGTGATATTGCTGAAGTGAGATCAGAATTGAGCGGTAGGATTGATAGCCTTTCTGAACGCGTTGAGAATATCGACACACAACTCCAAGGCCTCACCTATGTGATGACAACAGCCGTTGGCTCTCTCGTGATGGAGAATAAGGATATCAAGCAGCGGATTGAGGTGCTTGAGGGAGCGCGGTAAGAGAGATGCCTGACACAGCTGAACACTTCGGCGACAATTAATGAACCTACGCAATATCGCTACCTTGAACGGAATCGCAATTGGCGTCGTTCTTGCTGGGCTGGTTGGTTGTCAGCAAGGTTTTCAGAGTATTGATTTAGCGCTTTCTACAGCAGCGAATGACGGTTGGTCTGAAGCTAGCGAATACAAGACTAGCTTTGCTTTCACAATGGCCACTATTGTCGTTCTTGGAGGCTTAACAAGTGCCATAGTCATGACATTTTTTCTTCCTCAAGATTGGGACAAAGAATAAGCTTTCTCACGCCGCCTCAACCTCTTTCCTCACCTTCTCGTCAAAATCCCGCTTGTGTATCAATGAAAGAGCCCTCACCCCTCCCACAGATTCCGCACCTTCACCCCTGCCTCCTGCAACAGCTCTACATCCCGCGTCAACACGGTCAATCCATGCTGCTGAGCGAGAGCCGCGATAAGGAGGTCATCACCCAGGCAGTATGGCAACATTACAGGGCTACCCCAGCACCATCGTCTTGTAACCGCCGAGATCAACAAACCCCATGCTGCGGTAAAGGTTGATCGCGACGCTGTTTGTGCCATCCACCTGAAGAAACGCATGATGAGCGCCGTTCTGCGCGGCCCAGACCATAAGCGCATTCACCGTTGCTCGCCCAAGCCCCTTGCCGCGATACCCAGCATCCAGCATCACAGAGCCAATTTCGGCCCAGCCGCGATCGATGGCCACCATAGCGAAGCCGATGGCCTCTCCGTCAAGACGCAATGTGGCGAAAGCCGCAGGCACGCGTATCTGGCCGACAATGGCTGCCAGATGATCCGGTGAACGCTTGGAGACTTCCTGTCTAACAGACACGCCATCCAGCCATGCACGTTCTGGTTTTGGTTCAAGCGTGATGCGGGGATCAGTGCGCTTGTCAGCAAAATCGGCCAATGGCGCAGACATGATGCGGCTGGCATCCTTCACGCGGTAACCACGCGACACCAGCAGCGGCTCAACAGCAGCGTCGGCCACCGGAGTCACTCGCACCTGCGGTTTCATGCCTGCATCGGCGTAGAGCCGCTCGATCTCATCCAGCAAAGCGGGTGGCATCGTCGCGCCGGTCACCACTGCCGAGGCAGAATTGGCGCGGCCGGAATAGCCGTTGGCAAAGCGCACCACCCAGCCATCCATCAGCAGGGTGTGGACAGCAGGCCAGACATTGACCAGCCGCTCCTCCAGTGCTCGGATTGTTTCCAAGTCCACTTTTTCAAGCTGCATAGAAATCAACCCAGCTTGCTGGCCCGTGGTGTCGGACGCCAGTTGGGTGATGCCATCTCAAAGCCAGAGAACTCAAATCCCGGTGCCACGGTGCAGCCCACCAGTGTCCATGCACCAAGGGATGTCGCCGTTTGCCACCAACCCTGCGGCACAACCAGTTGCGGACGCTGCCGCGCGCGCAGATCCGGCCCCAGATGATGCGCCTCGGCATCGTGCCCGTTGGGGCTGAGGGTCATCACTAGGGGTGCACCGGCATACCAGTGAAACACCTCGGCGGCATCCACCCGGTGCCATTCGGAAACATCGCCCGTGTCGAGCAGATAATAGATCAGCGTCGAGGCGGCACGCCCATCATCAACCGTGCGCGTATCGCGCCATGTCTCGCGGAAATAGCCCCCTTCAGGGTGGGGCTTCAGATCAAGAAGCTTGATGACTTCAGCAGCAGTAAGATCGTTCATGTCAGCACATCAAAACCTGTTTTTGCGCTCACGAAGTTCAGCAAAAACTGCATCAGGTGCAGCGCCTGCCATGCCAAGAGCGGCCTGCACCGCCGCATCGCCCGTGCGGAAATAGGGGTTGGTTGCCCGCTCCAGACCAATGGTGGTTGGCAATGTCACCTTGTTCTGGGCGCGCTTGTTTTCGATATCGAGCGCACGGATACGCAGATCAACGTTGGTGGGATCAACGGTCAGCGCAAAGCGCGCGTTGCTGAGCGTGTATTCATGCCCGCAGTAAACCGCCGTGTCATCCGGCATGGCCACGAACTTCTGCATGGAGTGATAGAACTCCTGCGGCGTGCAATCAAAAATGCGGCCGCAACCCATAGCAAACAGCGTGTCGCCTGCAAAAACGGTTTTCTCCTGCTGGAACCAGTAGGCGATGTGATCAGCACAGTGTCCCGGCGTATCGAGCACAGTTGCCACCAGTGAGCCGACCTTGACCGTATCACCCTCGCTGACCACCTGATCAACCACAGGCACGCCGGTGGATTTACGAGGAGCGACGACCCGGCAGCCAAAGCGCGCCTTGAGGGCCGGAATGCCCTCGATGTGGTCGAAATGCTCGTGGGTGACGAGAATGTCGGTCAGTTTCCAGCCGGTTTCGTTCAGGCCCTTCATGATGGATGCTTCATCAGGCGCATCAATCGCCGCCGTTGCCCCCGTTTTGGGGTCGTGAATCAGGACAGAAAAATTATCCGTGCGGCTCAAATATTG
>JBOFGV010000004.1:0-88917 GCA_051649305.1 Beijerinckiaceae bacterium | reverse complement strand
GTTCGATGGCCTTGTCGAGTGTCTTCACGGCGAAGAGCTTCTCAACATGGGCTGTGTTAGCTTCGTAGGCCTTCTTGGCGTAATCAGCACCTTCGGTGGTGATTGTCTGCGCATTCTTGGTGAATGTGCCGAATGCCTTGGCAGCAGCGTCCATGTTGTCTTTTGCTGTCTTCTGGAAATCTTCGAAAGATGGGTTCATTGTCGTGGCTCCGATGAGTAGTGAGAAATTCAACTAAACTGCCTGAGCCCGCAGTCCGCGTTCTCATGACCCGTCATATGTTGCAGTGCACAATGAATGTCAAGCCCGATATTGCAACGCACCATTGCCGTATTGGCAAGGCTCCCATGCAAGAAGATGCGGCCTGTCGTTTGTGATCGACAATCCGCACATGGCCTGAAAAAATGGATCGGCTTAACCCTCTGCTAACCCCAAGACGATATCGTATGCTTCTGTGATGTTCAGGCAACGTCTGTTGCAAGCACCTCACTGTGTTGTGTGTGTAGAGTGTGAGTTGCGTAATGTTTGCTTCAATGTTTCGGCGGCGCTTGTCGTCTTTGGTAACCCTTGCCGTTCTTGCTGCTACAGCTGTTGTAGCCACCGTTGACACAGCGGATGCCAGCAGGCGCAAGCGCGGTGGCTACGCACCTCCCTATGCATCCATTGTCATTGACGTGAACTCTGGCAAGACGCTTCAGGGTGTCAATCCTGATGCACCACGCTTTCCAGCCTCAGTCACCAAGGTTATGACACTTTACATGCTGTTTGAGCAGATCGAGCGCGGTCGCTTCCAGCTGGATACCCCTTTGCGCGTTTCAGCCTTTGCGGCCCGTCAGGTGCCATCGAAGATTGGCTTTGATGCAGGCGAGACCATTGAGGTTGAGGAAGCCATCAAAGCTCTCGTGACCAAATCTGCCAACGACGTCGCTGTTGTCGTGGCCGAAGCCATTGGTGGCGATCAGGATACCTTCGCTGAAATGATGACCCGCAAGGCGCGCTCCATTGGCATGAGCCGCACAACCTTCCGCAATGCTTCAGGCCTTCCAGACCGCGAGCAGGTGACAACAGCACGTGATCTCGCCAAGCTTGGACAGGCGATCCATGATCGTTTTCCGAAGTATTGGCGCTATTTCCAGACCCGCAACTTCGAATTTGCCGGTCGCAACTACCGCAACCACAACCGTTTGCTCGGTCGTGTGGACGGTGTGGACGGTATCAAGACCGGTTACACCCGCGCTTCCGGCTTTAACCTGCTGACATCAGCGCGTGAAGGCAACCGCCACCTCATCGCGGTTGTTCTGGGTGGTCGTTCTGGCCGCATCCGTGATGCGCAGATGGCCTCGCTGGTGGAAAACCACCTGCCCCGCGCCTATGCCGGTGCACGCACAGCGCCTGTCTTTGCTGAAGTGCGCACAGAAGAGCCAGCCACACGCGTTGCTGTTCTACAGCCAGCCCGTGAAGCCAAGGTAGAAGTGGTCAAAGCTGAAGCCAAGCCAGAAGCCCGCATCACTGTCGCCAAGGTTGAGCCAGTGAAAGCTGCTGAACCTGTAAAGGCAGCCCCTGTTGCCATTACACAGGCTGACATCAAGCGCATTGCTGCAGCCAATGCCAAACCAGAAGTTGCTGCCAAGTCTGATGCCCGTGTAGAAACAAAGCAGGTTGCACAGGCCCCTGCCCGTGCTGGAACTGCCGTTACAGCGTTTGCTCCTCCAACAGCCCAGCCCGGCCCGCAGCTTCGCTGGACCACTGGCGCTCAGTCAGCAAACAGCAAAGCTGCTGCTGGTCGTCAGGCCGCCATCACAACGGCTCAGGCTGATCCTGTGACAACGGCTACTGCCACAAAGCAGCCCGCTTCTAACCGCAGCGGCTATGTGATCCAGCTCGGTGCAAGCGACAACGAGATCAAGGCCCGTGCCATCCTCGACAATGCCAAGACCCGCAACAAGATGGTTCTGGCAGAAGCCGATGCCTTCACAGAGAAGGTGCAGAAGGGTGATGCCACCCTCTTCCGCGCCCGGTTTGGCGGCTTTGATGACAACAAGGAAGCAAACGCAGCCTGCGGTGCTTTGAAGAAAACCGGGTTCAACTGCTTCGTGCAGCGGATCTGACGCCTAAACCCATCTGACACATCCGTTCCCGTTGAGGAGTTTTGAGATGAAAACACAGAGCTGGTTCCAGAAGGACATCGGATCCGTGACACGCACTGCAAGGCGTATCCCCGCCGCTGAACCGCGCCAATCAAAACAAAAAGACATGAGCGGCATCGCTGCCCGTCTTCGTCCGCATGAACTGATTGCAATGCTGACACACCACTACACCCGCGTGCGCTCACGCAGCATGCCCAAGGTCAAGACAACACTGGCGGTGCATGCACCCAATGGCAAAGCGGCTGTGATGATCAGCTTCGGCTGATCTCTCGCCTCTCGAAGACACAAAAAAGGGCGCGGTGGAAATCCACTGCGCCCTTTTTGTTTCGAAGCTATAACGCTTACTGAGGAACCTTGTCCTCGATGCCCTGCACATAGAACATCATGCCAAAGACCTGCTCATCTGACAGGCGGTCGCCGCCTTTGCACTCAATGGTCTTGCCGGTCTGATCAATGACTGGGCACTTGAAGGCATCCATGGTGCCCGCACGCAGGCCAGCTTCTGTCGTCTCTGCCATCTTCTTCACGTCGTCTGGCACGTTCTTGTAAGGCCCCATGACGACCTTGCCTTTGGCCAGACCATCAAATGTGTCTTTTGAAGCCCACTTGCCTTCAAGCACAGCGCGGGTGCGCTCGATATAGTAGGGGTTCCAGTCATCGATGATCGAGGTCATCACATGGTTAGGAGCAAAACGCGACATATCGGACGCCTGACCAAAGGACAGGATGTTGCGGGCAGAGGCAGCCTGCACGGGGGCTGGGCTGTCTGTGTGCTGTGTAACGATATCCACGCCCTGATCCATCAGCACCTTAGCGGCATCAGCCTCCTTGGGCGGATCGAACCAGGAATTCACCCAGACAATCTTGATCTTGACTGCCGGATTGACCGACCGCGCTCCGAGATAAAACGCGTTGATGCCCGCAATGACCTCAGGAATGGGGAATGCACCGACATAGCCGATGGTGTTTGTCTTGGTCATCTTGCCGGCCATTTGCCCAATAATATAGCGGCCTTCGTGGAACTTCGCTGAATAAGTGGCAACGTTGGGCGCGCGCTTGACGCCGGTGGCGTGCTCGAACTTCACATCGGGATAACGACGCGCCACACGCAACGTTGGCTCCATATAGCCAAACGAGGTGGTGAAGATCAATTTATGGCCTGTACGGGCCAGTTGCTCGATGGCGCGCTCGCTGTCGTTTTCAGGCACGGTTTCAACGAATGTGGTCTCCACACGGCCCGGGAACGCCGCTTCAATCGCCTTGCGGCCGACATCATGCTGATAACTCCAGCCAAAATCGCCCACCGGACCAACATAAATAAAGCCGATCTTGAGTTTTTCCTGTGCGACAGCCGATGTGGCGAGCCCCACAACCATGGCTGTCCCCAGCATGGCTTTCACAAATGTCTTCATTCCACTCTCCCTTAAAGAGGTTACAACCGGCATTACGCAGGCAGTTTTCATGCCGCCTTTGACGGGTGTCAATGAGCCTGCCAAGTTCTGCTTGCCTTTTTTGAGAATTCACGACATAGGACGCGCTCTGTTTTGGCCGGAGGCTGAACGGAGGGCCGCTTTGCGGCAGGATCATTTGATCCGTCCTCCCGTGTCTCCGCCTTCGACAAGCATCTCGTCGGGCCTCATCCGGGCTCGAAGGGCTCCGCGCCTCAACAGAGCCAGATCGCAACCGCAATCTGGTATGAAACCAAAGAGAGGCCTACCATGGCATTGTATGAACACGTATTCCTGGCTCGCCAGGACGTGTCCGCACAGCAGGTTGAAACGATGACTGACCAGTTCAAGGGCATCATCGAAGCTGCAGGCGGCACTGTATCGAAGATCGAGTACTGGGGTGTCAAATCCCTCGCCTACCGCATCAAGAAGAACCGCAAGGCGCACTTCGCCCTGATGAACATCAACGCACCAGCCGCCGGCCTTGCCGAAATGGAGCGTCAGATGAAGATCAACGAAGATGTCATCCGCTTCATGACCATCAAGGTTGAAGCCCTCGAAGAGGGTCCATCCGCCATGATGCAGCGCCGTGAGCGCGAAGAGCGTCGTGATCGTGAGCGCACAGAGCGCCGTTCCGATGATTTCGGTGGTGGTTATGATGCCGGGGAGGAAATCTGATGAGTGCTGCTCAAGGCGGTCGTCGCCCATTTTTCCGCCGCAAGAAGACCTGCCCGTTCACGGGTGAAGGTGCTCCGGTCATCGATTTCAAGGACGTGAAGCTCCTCTCGCGCTACATCTCAGAGCGCGGCAAGATCGTGCCTTCGCGCATCACAGCCGTTTCTGCAAAGAAGCAGCGTGAACTGGCCCAGGCCATCAAGCGTGCCCGCACGCTCGGCCTCCTGCCATACCTGATCAAGTAAGAAACTTTTCCGGCTGGCGGTTCGCTGCCAGCCGGATACCTTTGAACTATATCGTCGCCTGTCAGATATCCTTCTATAAAGGCCATGCTTGCAGGTTTTGCTGGGTTAAACGCCCTAACCGGCCCTTGATTGGGCGGGACAGCAGGACAGAATGACCAACGCCATCCTCATAGCCGCTCTGGCGGGTTTTGCATCTGCGATGCTGGCAGCCGCCGCAATCGTGGGTGGAGGCTTTGGCGTGCTTTTCACCTTCATTGCTCCCCTGCCCCTGATGATTGTTGGCATTGGCTGGCATCCGCTTTTGGCGGTGCTTGGCGGTGCCACAACCTCTGCTGCGCTGGTACTGATGCTGCGCGGCAGTGCCGGTGTCATGTTCGCTGTCATGGTCATGGTGCCTGCTTTTCTCGCGGCTTATGCGATTTGGCAGCGGCGCGAAACCACGGGCAACATTGTCGGCCAGTTGTGCGTCGGTGCAGCGCTTTACGGCGGCCTTGTCACCATCATGGGCGCGCTCTCAATCAGCTTTGACTATGAAACAGTGCAGGGGCATCTCCTGAAGCAATCCGAGATTGTCTATCGCTTCATGTCGAACATCCCGGCTGGCGCACCGCTTGAAACGGTCAACGGCAGCAATCCCAAGGTCTTCATCGAGGCCTATGCCCACGCAGTCGCCCCAGTCAGTGCGGCCATGCTGTCGGTCATTTATATGCTGAACATCTGGCTTGCGGCGCGCATCGCCCGCTATTCGGATCGTCTGCCGGTGGAATGGACGCCTGTGCCCGAAATGCGCCTGCCGATCTGGACCATGCCCGCCCTCGCTGCCTGCGTCTTCGGTGGCTTGCTCAGCGGCTATCCCGGCTTCATTCTGGAAGTGCTGGCGGCAAGCCTCGTGATTGCCGTGGCGGCCCTTGGCTACGCGGCTGTCCACAACGTGTCAGCTGGCCTTTCAACCCGCAGCCTCATCCTGACGCCCCTGTGGCTGCTCACATTCATCACCGGCATTTCCGCGCTCGCCATGCTTGTCGCGGGCCTTGCCGAACTCGTTTTTGGCTGGCGGACCCGTGTTCTTGCCAGACGAAATAACCGCAACTTTTGAAACCAAACCTAAGGAGAACCACCATGGAAGTTATTCTGCTCGAGCGTGTCGCCAAACTGGGACAGATGGGCGAAGTCGTCAACGTGAAGCCGGGTTATGCCCGCAACTTCCTGCTCGCACGCGGCAAGGCCCTGCGCGCTACAGACGCCAACAAGGGCGTTTTTGAAAAGCAGAAGGCAATCCTTGAAGCCCGCAACCTCGCGGCCCGCGCGGATGCTGCCAAGGCTGCCGAAGCGCTTGATGGCCAGTCCGTCGTCCTCATCCGTCAGGCCGGTGATTCTGGCGTGCTCTACGGTTCAGTCGCCACCCGCGATATCGCCGAAGCGCTCACAGCCGCTGGCTTCACCGTCAACCGCAACCAGCTCTCGCTGCTTAGCCCCATCAAGGCGCTGGGCATCCACACCGTGCCTGTCACCCTGCATGCCGAAGTGGAATGCAAGGTAACAGTCAACGTTGCCCGCTCTGTTGAAGAGTCCGAGCGTCAGGCCCGTGGCGAAAGCGTGCAGGCAGACAACAGCCGCGACAACCTCGATGATCTCGGCCTCGAGATCGGCGCAGCGCTCAACGAAGCTGGCCCACGCGCTGAACTTTGAGAGTGAGAGTTGGAGCGATCTGACACGGAAAACCCGGCGAAAGCCGGGTTTTTTGTTGGATTTATTTCAATATTGCATAGTTTAATCGATAGAATATACTCATTATTCAGCTAATAACCGAAGGATATGTCTATGGAAACTTGGCCAGTCATTCCAGAAGATGTAATTTCTTGGTTCAGAGAAATATTTTCGAATGCGAATAGAAATATTTGTGAGCGGCTAGTCAACGTTCCAAATATTCGCGAGACCTCACTTGATGACGGGTTGATTGAGGCCCTCATTCCAGATAGCGCGCCCAGAAAACTCGCTTCAGGCGCTATAGTTCAGATGCATGCGCACAATATTGGCGGTTTGCGGCGGTTGGGAGAGCGCCCATGGGATTGGGGCGTACCATATCGTGGACGGTGGGAAACAGCTGATATTGCTATTCTCGTTTTCGTATATCGTGGCAACAAATTGATCGCGAAGAAGATAGGACTTCTTCAATCGAAACGCCTTAATCCAATCAACAATGACGTTGAGGACGAGGATGAATTTGGATTTCTTTCTGGGATGAATGCTTTTTTAGGGCGAGATGACCAACAAGCGATAGGAGCGCTTCATAGAAATTTTCTATTCAATGGCGACTGCGTTTATGGCGCGATAAAATCTGGCAATCAACAAATAAAGTCGATTGACGATCTTAACCGAGAGTTTGGCAAGGCCGTCTATTACTTACTATACAATCCGCATCAGATGCCATGCAGTGTCAGTTACCCGCTTCGTGAGCGAATTGTGGTTCAATCATGCCCAGTAGGCTGCCGCGTTTTTGACGCAGATCATATTCATCAGAATCTTGCTTCCATTCCAGATGGAACTTCACCAACCTTTGATATGATCAATTCAACTTCCAGCGCGAGCAATTGGCCATTAGAAACATGGGCGGCAGATCTTCTTCTGACCTGTAAAGTTGGTGAGCAATTTGACAGCACCCGAGATGGTCGTGTGCGCTACTTCTTGGAGCGTCGTTCGGGGCCAATAGGTGCAGCGCTGGCTACATCGATAACGCTACCTGAAGAGCTTTAATCGATCTATTTTTTTGACTGCCTGCTGTCCCCCAATAATCAGACGCTTGGCCAAACCAAACCCGCCTACCCTGTTCAGTTCTCCTCCAAACCCCGGTAGTCTCACGCCAATCCCACGCGCTGGATTCCGGAGGTTCCATGATCCGACACACCGTTGTTTTTCGCCTGAAGCACATGAAGGGTTCGGCTGAGGAAAAGAGCTTCTTTGAGGCGGCGCGCCGGTTGGGCCATTTGCCCGGTGTTTCAAAATTCGAGATGCTGCGGCAGACCAGCACCAAGAACGAGTATCACTACGGGCTTTCCATGGAATTCTGGGATCAGGCGGCCTACACCGCCTATGATGTGCATCCCGATCATGTCGCCTTCGTGCGCGACCGCTGGCTGCCCGAGGTCGCGGCCTTCATGGAGATCGATTACGTGGCGCTTGGAAGGTTGTGAGGGGTGTCATTCCCGGCGAGCCCGCAGTCAGCGTAAGTTGATCTGCCTCTTGCGAGGGAAGGGAATCCATGCTGTCTTCCTGGCCAATGACTGAAAGATGGATTCCCTTCCCTCGCCGGGAATGACAACGGGAAAACCCGTCAAGCGATTCGGGCTCACCCAAAATCTCTTCTGTGAATCCCTGTGGATGATGCATTAGCAGTTGAAATCAATTGTCGATGAGCCGAAACAGGGACATGTCCTCCGCTCTCGCCATTGTTGGAAACAACGCCACCGATCCCGCCGTCAAGCTTGCGCCGCACAACCTTGAGCTTGAGCGCGCAGTGCTTGGCGTGATCCTTGTGCACAACGAGGCGTTTGACCGCGTGTCGGATGTGCTGCAGCCCGAGCATTTCTACGAGGGCGTGCACAAGCGCATCTACGAGGTGATTTCCACATTGCTGCGCTCGGGCAAGATTGCGACGCCGATCACTCTCAAGATGTTCCTCAACGATCTTGATCTGGGCGGTATGACCGTGGCGCAGTATCTGGCGCGTCTGGCGGCTGAGGCGACCACCGTCATCAACGCGGTGGAATACGCGAAATCCGTGCGTGATCTGGCCTTGCGCCGCAATCTCATCCTTGTGGGCGAGGAAATCTCGTCCATCGCCTTTGATACGCCTGCCGACATGACACCACGCCACCAGATCGAGGATGCGGAGCGCAAGCTTTATAGCCTCGCTGAAAGCGGCAAGTTTGAAGGCGGCTTCCAGCGCTTTGACGAGGCCCTCACCCACGCCGTTGATATGGCCGCCCGCGCCTTTGAGCGTGATGGCAACCTCTCGGGCATCGCCACGGGCCTGTCTGATCTTGACAAGATCATGGGCGGCTTGCAGCGCTCGGACCTGATCATTCTGGCTGGCCGCCCCGGCATGGGCAAGACGGCATTGGCCACCAACTTTGCCTTCAACATTGCAAAAGCTTACCGCGCCGAGGTGAGCCCCGATGGCAAGCGGCAGGCGCTGGATGGCGGCATTGTCGGCTTCTTCTCGCTGGAAATGTCCGCCGAGCAGTTGGCAACACGCATCATCGCCGAGCAATCCGGCGTGCCGTCCTACAAGATCCGCCGTGGTGATATCCAGCAGCACGAATTCGAGCAGGTGGTGGAAGCCTCGCGCCGCATGCAGACCGTGCCGCTTTACATCGACCAGACCGGCGGCATTTCTATTGCACAGCTCGCCGCCCGCGCCCGCCGCCTCAAGCGCCAGCGTGGTTTGGATGTGCTGGTCGTTGACTACCTGCAGCTGCTTTCCGGTGCGTCCAAAAAGGGCGACAACCGCGTGCAGGAAATGACCGAGATCACGACCGGCATGAAGGCCTTGGCGAAAGAGCTGGAAGTGCCGATTGTGGCGCTGTCGCAGCTGTCACGTCAGGTGGAAAACCGCGAGGACAAGCGCCCGCAGCTCTCGGATCTGCGTGAATCCGGCTCCATCGAGCAGGACGCCGACGTGGTGGTTTTCGTCTACCGCGAGGAATACTACCTCAAGAACCGCCAGCCGCGCGAAGGCACGGAAGAGTTCCTGAAATGGCAGGCCGAGATGGAACGCGCCTATGGCCGCGCCGAGGTCATCATCGGCAAGCAGCGCCACGGCCCCACCGGCACGGTGGAACTGCAGTTTGATGCCGAGGTCACGCGCTTTGGCGATCTGGCACAGGATGATCGCCTGCCTGCACGGATGGGCGACTGAGCGTCAGGCCGTTCCTGTTTCAAGCGCGAGAACCCAGTCCATCCTTTGCCGCGAACGCGCGAGGTCTGCTGCGGCTTTCCAGTCGTAATTGATGACCCGGTGTGTCACGCGCCATCCATTGCCATCACTATCCAGAATGGCATAGCGCGCGTGGGGAGAACCGGTCTCGTTCTTGTGCGGGTAAGGCAGGGCTTCATCGTAAGCTGGCAATCCGATACTGCCCGGGTTGACCACAACCCGCCCGTCGCCAAGCGTTACGCTGCGCGGCAAATGCGTATGCCCACAGAGCACGAGCCTTTCCGAAACACCGTCAAGCCGCTGCTCGATTTCTGCAATGGTCGCGGGTCTGCAGCCGGCAGGCTCCACCGTTTCCATGAGGTATTCGAGGTCATTTCCCGGTGAACCGTGCACAGCGAGAACCGAACCGGCAACCCGCCATTCAGCTGGCAGATTTCTCATCCAGCTTTTCTGCTCAGCTGTGAGTTCGCTGTCTGCAAACCTGTCGGAAAGCCCCATGTCTGCAGGCATGAGAGTCAACAATTGCCGCTCGTGGTTTCCACGAATGCTGATAATGCCAAGGCTGATCAATCGCTCCGCTGTCTGGCGCGGGAACAATGGGCCAGAGACGCAATCACCCAGATCAATCGTCCATTCGCATTGCTGCTCGCGGATATCCGCCAGCACAGCATCCAGTGCAGCAACATTGCTGTGGATGTCTGCAATTACGGCGAAACGTTTATAGGGAAAATTCATCTGAACCTCCGGTGTCCGAAGGCAGAAGCTAAAGTGCTTTCATCCAATGGGTCAAAACAGAGAATTTGATTGGTTCAGACAGCATTTCTGATGAAGGAAGCAAAGCTCAACCCATCCGCCCGGCAATCGCGCGCGTGCGCTCCACGCAGGTCCAGACAGTGCCGATCACCAGCATCCAGAGGCCGATGCCGAGGATCGCACTGTGGCCACGCAGCCAGGTTTCCAGCATGGCGAGCAGGCAGACACCAGTCAGCGCCGCCATGCGGTGCTGTTTCGCCATGGGCCCGCGAAAGTCCTGCACCTGCCCCAAGGCACCGCCCAGCACACGGATATAGGCCGTGATGGCCGCCGCAAGAGCCGCAAGCCACCCCAGCCAGCCGAAACCACAGGCATAGCCCCATGCGACAAGAAACAGGCTGTCCGCGATGCGGTCCGGAATTTCATTATAGAGACTGCCAACCGGCGAGCCGCGCCCGCCCTCCACGGCCACCATGCCATCGAGCAGATTGCACAGCAGCCGCAACTGCACACAAAGCGCCGTGATCACATAGAGCCACGGGCTTTGCGGCGCATGCAACAGGCAAAATGCGCCGAGGAAAGACACTGCAATGCTCAGAAGCGATATTTGGTTGGGTGTGATGCTGGTTTTCAACAAGGCGGCTACAAGGCGCTGCACAAGTGCATTGCTGCGTGTCTTCAGCGGTCGCCGGGAGGCAAGATCAGGTTCGGTCATACCGTCCACCAGTAGCGCGTGAGATGAAAGAAGATCGGTGCTGAAAAGACGATGCTGTCGATCCTGTCGAGCACGCCGCCGTGGCCGCTGATCATATGCCCCCAGTCCTTGACGCCGCGATCGCGCTTGATAGCGGACATCACCAGCCCGCCGAAAAAGCCCATCATGCAGATGACAAAGGCGTGGCCTGCCGCCTGCAACGGCGTGAAAGGTGTAATCCACCACAGTGCTGCCCCAAGTGCGGTGGCTGAGACAACACCGCCAACCAGCCCTTCCCACGTCTTGGAAGGTGAAAGCTGCGGCGCGACCTTATGTTTGCCGAACAACTTGCCAAAGACATACTGCAGCACATCCGAACCCTGCACGACAATGATGAGGAACGCCACCAGCAGCACCTGCTTGCCGTTGTAGCCGGGGATGTTAAGGGTCAACAAGGCAGGCACATGGCTGGCGCAATACACGCAGATCATCAGCGCCCATTGCTGTGCTGCGACACGGGACAAAAAGTTCTCCGTATCCTGCCGCAAAGCCGCGATTACGGGCATCAGCAGGAAGCCATAAACCGGAATGAAGATGGAGAAGAAGCCGTACCACTCAATCCAGACAAGATAATACTGCACCGGCAACACCACAAAGAATGTGGCGAGCAAGGCCCAGTGATCGCCCCTGCGGCTGTCTGTCAGTGTGATGAACTCACGCAGCGCAAAGAACGACGCCAGCGCATAAAGAACGATCACAGCCGCCTTGCCAAAAGCGATGGCTGCGCCCAGCAGCGCCACCATCACCCACCAGGCTTTCACCCGCGCATTCAGGTTTTCAACCGTTGGCGAAGGCGTGGATCCAGCACGCGCGGCAAGAACCGAGCCGATGCCGCTGGCAAACAACAAAACGCCAACCACGCCAATCATCAGGTAAAGCGCTTCAGATGGCATGGACAGCATCGCCCTGCTCCTTTGGATTTGCAGCATCAACGGGCGTGCAATTGCCAAGGGTCAGCAACGCATTGCGGGCGCGGTTGAGAAAAGCGTGTCTGTCTTCGCCTTCAAGCACATGCATAGGCGTGCCAAAGGTCACGCTGCACAGCAGTGGCACGGGCAAAAACTCTCCCTTGGGCAATACACGCGAGAGATTGTCGATCCATGTCGGAACAAGCTCGATAGCAGGTCGTTGTGCCGCCAGATTGTAAAGCCCAGATTTGAACGGCAGCAGATCTGCATCCGTCATGTTGCGTGTGCCTTCCGGAAACAGGATCAAGGATTGTCCTGCATCCAGTGTTGCTGCCATCACGGCAACCGGGTCACTGGCGCGCGCTTCAGCAACCCGCTCGATCAAAACTGCGTTGAAGACCTTTTCGCCCATGAAGGACTTGATCTTGCCCTTGCGCCAGTAATCTGCTCCTGCCACCGGGCGCGTCCGGTCGCGCAACTCTTTCGGGAGAACGGACCAGATGAGCACAAAGTCACCATGGCTGGCGTGGTTGGCAAAATAGATGCGCTGACGCGTCTCGGGCCTGCAGCCGCGCCAGTCTGGCCGCACACCTGTCACAACACGCGCAAATGTTGTCACTGCCTTTGATGCCAGCCAGGCTGAAATGGACAATTGTCATCCCCGTTGTTGCCAACAAAGCGAGGATTGCAGCAAATTGACGGTGAAGCCAATTTGTATTTGCGACTAGACAACGCTAAACCGCTGACATGACAAAACCTGTACACATCATAGGCGGCGGACTCGCCGGATCAGAAGCGGCCTGGCAAATTGCGGAAATGGGCGTGCCCGTTGTGCTGCACGAAATGCGCCCGGTGCGTATGACTGACGCGCACAAGACGCAAGGATTGGCAGAATTGGTCTGCTCCAATTCCTTCCGTTCTGACGACAGCGAGATGAACGCAGTTGGGCAGATCCATTGGGAAATGCGCCAGCTCAACTCGCTGATTATGGCAACAGCTGACAAGCATCAGGTGCCTGCAGGATCAGCTTTGGCTGTGGATCGCGACGGTTTCTCGGATGCCGTCACGGCCACACTCGAAGCCCATCCGCTGATCACCATTGCGCGCGCAGAAGTTGAGGGATTGCCGCCAAGCGATTGGGATAATGTGATTATCGCCACTGGCCCCCTCACCTCACCTGCCCTGGCTGATGCCATCCGTGGCAAGACAGGCGCAGACAGCCTCGCGTTCTTTGATGCGATTGCGCCTATCGTCTACCGCGAGACGGTGGATATGGACAAAGCCTGGTTCCAGTCGCGTTATGATAAAGTCGGCCCCGGTGGCACAGGTGCTGATTACCTCAACTGCCCGATGGACGAAGCGCAGTACAACGCCTTTCTCGACGCACTGTTGGCTGCTGATAAAACCGAGTTCAAGGAATGGGAGGCGAACACCCCCTATTTCGATGGCTGTTTGCCGATTGAAGTGATGGCGGAACGCGGGCGCGAAACCCTGCGCTTTGGCCCGATGAAGCCGGTTGGCCTCACCAATCCGCATAACCCCACGGTCAAGGCCTATGCCATTGTTCAATTGCGGCAGGACAATGCGCTGGGCACGCTTTTCAATATGGTCGGCTTCCAGACCAAGCTGAAATACGGCGCGCAAGCCGAAGTGCTGCGCATGATTCCCGGTCTTGAGAAGGCAGAATTTGCACGCCTCGGCGGCATTCACCGCAACACCTATCTCGACTCTCCGCGCCTGCTCGATGGTACGTTGCGGCTGAAAGCCGAGGAGCGGTTGCGCTTTGCTGGTCAAATCACGGGTTGTGAAGGCTACGTGGAAAGTGCCGCCGTTGGCCTTATGGCTGGGCGCTTTGCAGCCGCCGAGCGTCTGGGACAACCATTGCAATCCCCGCCACAAACAACCGCGATGGGTTCCTTGCTCAACCATATCACCGGCGGTCACATTACAACGATTGATACCGGGCAGAAGTCGTTTCAGCCTATGAACATCAACTTTGGTCTGTTCCCGCCAATTGAGGCGGCAACCAAAGGGCCTGATGGCAAGCGCCTCAAAGGTGGTGACAAGGCGGCAGCACGCAAGCGGGCGCTGACCGCAAGGGCCAAGGTAGAGATGCTCAACTGGCGGGATGGCGGTGTGAAAGTGGCAGCGGAGTAAAGGACTTTTCCTTCTCCCCTTGCGGGAGAAGGTGGCCTTTGCGTCAGCAAAGGTCGGATGAGGGGTACACCGCCCTGTCCGGCTATCAACTGATCAAGCCCAAAAAATCACCCGGTTAGCTCCGTGCAACCCCTCACCCGGTTGCCATCCGGCAACCACCCTCTCCCGCAAGGGGAGAGGGGAAAGCACCTCACTCAGCCCTCACCATCGCCACATGGACCAAACGCGCTTCCATTGCGGCACATCTACAAGCGCGGAATACGGCGCGTAGTCCTTGCGTTCCATCTCTGCAAGATACGCTTTGACATTGGCCAGCGGCAGGAACGCAGGCTTGATTTCAGATCTGATTGTGTCCCTCAGCGCATCCACCTTTTCGAGATGCCCCCGCGCCTGACCGCGCATCTCAGAGAGTGCCGCGCGCAGGGCCTCGCTGTCTTTCCCAGCAACGATATCCTCGCGCGAAAGACCAACTGCAGATGTCAGCGATTGTGGCATAAACACCTGCCCCCGCCGCGCATGCCAGGGAAAGGCGCGCAGCAGGCCTGTAATGGCATAAGCAACACCAGCATGGCCTGCAGCCTCGGCGGCGCCCGGTTCCTCGCCGCGCATCAGAATAATGGACGCAAGGCGAAACAAGGCAGAGGACGTCTCGCCACAATAGCCTTCCAGCGTATTCCAGTCCGCCGGTTGATCATCGTAGAGATCAAACAC
Organism: Beijerinckiaceae bacterium; assembly: GCA_051649305.1. Classification (GTDB taxonomy): domain Bacteria; phylum Pseudomonadota; class Alphaproteobacteria; order Rhizobiales; family Beijerinckiaceae; genus JADCCX01. Next base: position 74,185 of record JBOFGV010000004.1, on the reverse strand, counting down.
GCGGGCATCGATCAGATCGAGGAGGGCTTGCAGCGGCAGACGGTTGCTTTGAATTGTATCAAGAATGGCCAGGGCCACCGGGTGTGCCTTCGCCTCCTCGGCGCGTTCGCCGCCAAGCGCATCACGCCACCATTGCAGGCGGATTTCTCCGGGCAGCGCTTCCTTGATTTGCCCGCGGATGCCAGCGATTTCCAGTGAAAAAGCCTGCAGGGCATAAAGCGAAGGCCGCCGGTCAGCAGGCGCAAACAGGGCAGCGGTCGCCCTGTCGGCATCGTGCTTTTTCACGAGTTCGGCGCAAATCGCATAGGCTTGCTGCAATGCTTCCATCTCAATCCTGCCTCGCCTTGCCGATTGACATGACAAGAAGCCCGAAGACAATCAGAAAAATTGCAAGGGCCTGCAATGGCCCCGGCCATTCTCCCAAAACAGGAATGGCGGTCAATGTTCCAATGACCGGTATAAGCGGCGGAAAGCGTCCGGCCCATGAAGCGCCCATCGTGCGTGCTGCGTAGCCCCAAAGCCACAAGCCAACAATCAGGTTCAGCACAGCCTGATTGAACGCATGCGCGGCCACGATCCACAACGGAACATTGCCAAGGTTTGATGGAAGAAACGCCCACCAAACCGGCACGTAGGCGAAGGAAATGACGCTGAGCACGGCGGTCGCGACCAGCGGATCAACCTTCCATTTCTGGAGCGCGAGAGGGTATCCTCCCCAAAGCAACGCCATCGCAAGAAAGCACAGATCGCCCAGAATAATCTCGCGGGTGCCTGAAAGGCCGCTGCCAAGTGCAAAGCAGAATAGGCCAGCCAATGCCAGACTCAGGCCCAACTTCGTGCGGCCGGTGACCACTGCACCAAACAGGATAACGCCGCCAACAACGCTGATAACCGTTACTGTTCCCGGTCCAATAGTCGCGCCATGGGCAGCCGGTGCCAGCGAAACGCCAATGATTTGAAGCATGGTCATCGGTATGCCGCTCATCAGGCAAAGCACGAGACCCCTGCCCCAGCCTACGCCAGCGCAATCTGCAAAGCCGCCCGCCCGCAGGAACAATGGCAGCATGAGGAAACCACCGAGGCCAAAACGGAGTGCTGCAATATCATAAGGCGTGAAGCCGTTCAGCGTTGCATAACGGCTGACGACGAAATTCACGCCGTAGATGGCAACACTGACCAGCATTGCCAGCGCAGCAAGGCGGCGCTGGCCCAGGGTTGGCATTGTATCAGGCCAGAGCCTTCAACGCTGCCTTGCCGGCATAAAGCGCCTGATCACCCAACTGCTGCTCGATGCGCAGGAGCTGATTGTACTTGGCTGTCCGGTCAGAACGCGCCAGCGATCCTGTCTTGATCTGGCCGCAGTTGGTGGCAACCGCGAGATCAGCAATGGTGTTGTCCTCGGTTTCACCTGAACGGTGGGACATCACAGCGCGGTAGCCAGCGCGATGCGCCATTTCCACCGCTGACAGCGTTTCTGTCAGTGAACCGATCTGGTTCACCTTGACAAGGATGGCGTTGCCGTAGCCGCCCTTGATGCCTTTTGACAGGCGATCAACGTTGGTGACGAAGAGGTCATCGCCAACGAGCTGGCACTTCGTGCCGGTCTTTTCGGTCAGCAATTTCCAGCCTGCCCAGTCGTCTTCGGACATGCCGTCTTCGATTGAAACAATCGGATAATCCTTCACCAATTTGGCGAGATAATCAACCTGCTCGGCAATCGGACGCTTCTTGCCTTCGCCGTGGTAGTCATAGACGCCGTCCTTGAAGAACTCTGTTGCAGCGCAGTCCAGCGCCAGATGCATGTCCTTGCCAGGCTTGAAGCCGGCCTTTTCAATGGCACCCATGACAAAATCGAGCGCTGCTTCGGCTGAAGCGAGGTTGGGTGCAAAGCCGCCTTCATCGCCCACGTTGGTGTTGTGGCCGCCCTTCTTCAGCAGGCCTTTCAGGGTGTGGAACACCTCAACACCCATGCGCAAACCTTCCGAGAAGCTGGACGCGCCCGTTGGCATGATCATGAATTCCTGAAAATCGATCGGGTTATCGGCATGCGCGCCACCGTTGATGATGTTCATCATCGGCACGGGCAACACTCGGGCAGAGGAGCCGCCAACATAGCGATAAAGCGGCAGGCCGCGCGCTTCTGCGGCAGCCTTGGCGACCGCAAGCGACACGCCGAGGATGGCGTTCGCACCCAGCTTCTTCTTGTTCTTGGTGCCATCAAGGCGGATCATGACATCGTCAATCGCCACCTGATCTTCAGCATCCATGCCCACGATAGCGTCGTGAATGGTGGTCATCACGTTATCGACCGCCTTGCCCACACCCTTGCCAAGATAGCGCTTGCCACCATCGCGCAGCTCAACCGCTTCATGCGCGCCGGTGGAAGCACCCGATGGCACAGCCGCGCGGCCCATGCTGCCGTCTTCCAGAATAACGTCCACCTCAACTGTGGGGTTGCCCCGGCTGTCGAGAATTTCGCGGGAAATGAGATCAACAATGGCTGTCATGGGAGAATCCTTTTGCGACGGAGATCAAACAAAAATCAAAAGGCTTGTAGCTGACAGCAACATCGGCGAAAAGCCTGTCACTTCGCGAATTTAAGCAGGGCAGACAAGACAAATGACAACACCTGTCACCACCCAACTGGGCAAAAACAGCGCCTTGCCGCAGTCGCCTGAAGAGGCTGTGCTCGACCGTGTTCCCAATCCGCATCCGGGTGCAGACTATGTGGCGCGCTTCACCTGCCCGGAGTTTACGTCGATCTGCCCGGTGACAGGCCAGCCGGATTTTGGCATTCTGGTGATTGACTACGTGCCGGGCGATTGGCTGGTCGAATCCAAATCTCTGAAACTTTATCTCTCAAGCTTCCGTAACCACGGTGCTTTCCACGAGGACTGCACGGTTGGCATTGGCCTGAAGCTTGCGGACCTTTTGAAGCCACGCTGGTTCCGCATTGGTGGATACTGGTATCCGCGTGGCGGCATCCCCATCGATGTGTTCTGGCAAACGGGCGATTTGCCCAAGAACGTGTTTCTGCCAGATCAGGGTGTGCCGCCCTACCGGGGGCGTTGAGCCGAAGGTAATCTAAGCATCCTACCGCTGATTAAGCCCAACACCAGCAAAACAACTGCATAAACCAGCATCGCGCTTTCCAGTGCCATGAATTGGCGCAACCCAGCCATGGAGATGGGGCCCATAGCCGTGCCGAAAAACAGCGAGGCGGCAAACAGCGCCATGGCTGAACTTCGAGCCGCGGTGGAAAGTTCCGTTGCCTCTGTCTGATAGGTGCTGTGGATCAGGTAGAACCCTAGGCCGTGGATGCCAAACAGGATCGGCGCAGTCCATCGCGGCAATGGGAATGACAACGCTACAAGCACAGCGGCCAGCACAGCGCCGCCCAGCACACACATGCGGTTAGGCCCCAGCACACGCACCAGCCATGGTGCGACGCCCGAATAGAGCAAGCCGCCGAAGCCAAAGATGGCCAATGCAAAGCCAGCTTCCGATGCACCGGTTGCGCCGCGTGAGCGCAACAACTCCGCCGCAAACGGGAAAATGGCAAAGACGCTTGCCCCTTCAATCATCACAAGCAGGCAGACGCGCCATGTCATGGGATTTTGAAATACCGTTCCGTACCGCCCCAACACTGATGCTGGGGAAAGCGAAATGCGCACAGGGTTTGCGCGGGGTTTCAGGCTCACAAATGTCAGCACGGCTGCCGATGCCGCAATCAACCCGGCAGTGGCAAAAGCCATGCGCCAGCCTGCAAGATCGCCAATTGTGCCTGAGAGAAACGATCCCGCTACCTGCCCGATCACCATCGCTGCAAGCAGACGTGAAAGCGCCACCTGCCGGTTTTCCATCGGCACGCGGTCAGCAATCGCAGCCATGGCAACTGGAATGATGCCGCCTGCCGCGATGCCAGCCAGACCACGGAAAACCGCAAGGTATTGATAGCCAGAAGCCAGTGCGCACAGCGCCTGCAGCATCGCAAGCCCCACGAGTGACCATGCGATGATCCGCACCTTGCCCAGCGAATCCGCCACTGGTCCAATGAAGGGCTGGCCAAAGGCATAGGACAAGGTGAACACAGGAGCGAGCATCGCCGCCTGTGTGAGCGACAGCGCAAAGCCCTCGGCAATGAGGGGAACAATGGGGTCTACCAACCGCATCGATACCGTGCTGGCAAAGCTGCAGACGCCAAGGACGAACAGCAACTTCCCTATGGAGGCTTCCGGTGCAACGGCTGTTTTGCCCTTGTCGATATCCGCAACTGGATCAGGTGCTGGCACTTCAGTTGGCCTTGGCCAACCGGTCGAAAGCCATGAGTTGCTCGATCAGAGCTTGCATGTTCTTGAGATGCACCATGTTCGGCCCGTCAGAGGGCGCATTGTCGGGGTCCTGATGTGTTTCCACGAAGACACCGGCGACACCGACAGCCACTGCCGCACGCGCCAACACGGCCACAAATTCGCGCTGGCCGCCGGAGGATGTGCCCTGCCCGCCCGGTTGCTGCACAGAGTGCGTTGCATCAAAAATCACCGGTGTGCCCATCGCTGCCATTATTGGCAGGGAGCGCATGTCAGAAACAAGCGTGTTGTAGCCGAAGGATGCACCGCGCTCTGTCAGCATCACATTGGGGTTGCCCGCATCAGCAACCTTCGCGGCCACGTTCTTCATATCCCAGGGGGCAAGAAACTGGCCTTTCTTGATGTTGATCACCTTGCCGGTGGCTGCAGCTGCGATCAGCAGGTCCGTCTGGCGGCAAAGAAAGGCCGGGATTTGCAGAATATCAACCGCAGAGGCAACCATAGCGCAGTGTTCGCGCTCATGCACGTCTGTCAGCACAGGCAAGCCGAGCTTTTCACGCAACTCCTGAAAAATCGGCAATGCCTTTTCCATGCCAAGGCCGCGCTGGCCCTTGCCGCTCGTGCGGTTCGCCTTGTCGTAGGAGGACTTGTAAACAAGGCCGATGCCCAGTTTGGCGGCCATTTCTTTCAAGGCACCCGCCATATCAAAGGCATGCTGGCGGCTTTCCAATTGACATGGGCCTGCAATGAGGGAAAGCGGCAAATCCTGTCCAAACCGGACATTGCCAGCAGATACATGCGCGTTAAGTGTCATCATCAATCCAGTTTCAAAAACTATCTCTGTGCCGAAGCTGTGCGGTAAACCGGCTCCATGCTGACCAGAGCATTGCCATTGGTCTTCACGCAGAAACCGTAAGGCACGGGCACAAACGCTGTGGCAACAGTGGCATGCGGCATGCAGGGGCCATACTGCTCGGCACACTTCATCGGATCGGGATAAACCGCCCCTGAGTTGCGCGCAACATCATTGGCACGTGAAAAGATGGTGCGGCACAAATCACCGGACAATCCGCTGGATTTCTGGCACTGCTCTTCAGTGCGCACAACGGTGCCACCTGTACATTCTCCGACAAACATCAGGTAAGCCATAACGCCCGCAATGCCAGCGATGATCAGGAAAACAACGGCGCGCATCAGGCAGCACTCTCTTCAAAGCACAGCACCGCGCCGAAAGCCGCCCCCGAAGGCACAACAATTTTGCGCCCTTCCCGGCGGTGCGGCACGTTGTTGTTGCGCAACGTCATTTCCAGTTTGTCGAGCCGTGGTGTCTTGAAGCTCACGATCGCAAACCGCGCCTTGCGGCCATCAAAAATCATTGGATCATCCCCACAGAATTGACGCGCCGCATCGGGCGTCCAGACAGAAACCGTGCCTGCTTTTGTCAGCTGCGAGAATCCACCTGCGCCATCCATTTCCGGCGCACCACCGGCGAAAGACTTGATGAAGCCAAGTGTTTCTTCGGGCTTGTCCCGCACAACAACCACACGGTTGACGCCTGTCACGCCATTCTCATGAATCTGGTTGATTGGATTCCAGAAGTTCTCAGGTTTGTGCTGCTGACAGACAAAGAAGGAAAGATCCGGCATGCTGGCGGGGGATGTAAAGGCCAAAGTGAAAGCCACCTCCACTTCACTGCCATCAGGGCGCTTTCCAGTGCGGGCGAAATAGAACGGCTCAAACTCAGCCAGTCCGGCCTGCTGAAACCACTTGGCGTCGGCAACAGCATCTGCACTGTCCAGCACGAGCATGGACATGCCATCGCCTTTCTGGGCAATCCACTGGCCTACGTGATGGCCAAACGAGAACTGCTTCGGCTGCGGCATGGGCGGCACTGCAGTTGTTCCCAAGGTGATCAATTCCAGAAAACAGCCATCAAACTGTACAATGCGGTTTTCTGTGCCCCATGGATGGGCATTGCGCGGACCAACCTTGAAGCCAAGGCGTGTATAAAATGCAGCTTGCGCCTCAAGATCCTGCGCAGGAAGCACGAGATGATCGAGACGGCGTTTGGACGGGATTGCGTTCATACCAAGGATTTAGCAGGCGATCAGCGAAATGGGAATGACGGTTTCAACGCACAGGAATGGCACGCGCTGTTTTCAAGCCTTTTTGACCCAGCGCCCCGTATCATCCTGCTGCCAGTAGGTTGCCTCAAACCCCTTGGCTTTCACCGATTTCCAGGAGGCGCGGGCATTATCGAGCGCTGTCTGGTCATTGCCATCAAACATCAAGACGGCACGCTGCCAGCCCACGGTTACAGGCAAGTCTGCTCCGTCAACCGCAAACATGACATCGGCATTGCCAAAGCGCTCGTCGTCCTCCGTCAAGATAATCGGCAAATCTGCCGTCTCGTTGCCAGCTGCCAAACCATGGGGCAAGAAGCTGTCATCGGAGTAGGTCCATAGATGATCATCAAGCGCCTTCAATCTTTCAGGAGATGATGCGCGGACCACAGACTTCCAGCCACGCGACAAAGACTTTTCAAGGAGCAAAGGCAGTGTTTGCTCCAGCCGCGTATTCTGCAAGTGATAGAAGAGAATTTCCATCTAACTCATTGATCCATCATGCTTCATAGTGCTGTTTGATCATGTCATTCAGCAACCGCACACCCCAGCCGGAACCCCAGCTGCGGTTGATCTCGGTGTTGCTGGATGCCATGCCAGTGCCCGCAATATCAAGGTGCGCCCAGGGGCATTCATTGACGAAGCGCTGCAGGAACTGCGCCGCCGTAATCGACCCTGCAAACCGCCCGCCGGAGTTCTTCACATCGGCAAAGCGTGAATCGATGATCTTGTCATAAACAGGATCAAGCGGCATGCGCCAGACGCGCTCGCCGGTTGTTTTACCTGACGCCGTTATGCGCTCTGCCACAGTATCGTTGTTGGAAAACAGGCCCGCATGGTCCTGCCCAAGGGCCACAAGAACAGCTCCGGTCAAAGTCGCAAGATTGACCATGAACTGCGGTTTGAACGTCGCTTGCGTGTGCCAAAGGATGTCAGCCAAAACGAGACGCCCCTCGGCATCGGTGTTGATGATCTCGATAGTTTGACCAGACATCGACGTGACGATATCACCAGGACGCTGGGCATTACCGTCCGGCATGTTCTCGACCAAACCGATCACACCAACGGCGTTCACCTTCGCTTTGCGGGCTGCAAGCGTATGCATCAGGCCCAGCACACAGGCGGCACCTGCCATATCGCCCTTCATGTCTTCCATGCCGCCGGCTGGCTTGATGGAAATGCCGCCGGTATCGAACGTGACGCCCTTGCCAACAAACGCAACAGGTTGTTGCGTGGCTTTGCCGCCGTTCCAGCGCATGATGGCCACATGGCTCTCGTTGCGGGAGCCCTGCCCGACCGCCAGCAAGGCACGCATGCCAAGTTTCTTCAGTTCTTTTTCGCCCAGCACCTCAACCTCAACACCGAGAGAGGATAAGGCCGCTGCCTTTTTGGCGAAGCTCGCAGGGTTCAGAACATTCGGCGGCTCGTTCACCACCTCTCGCGCGAGATCAACGCCATCTGCGATGGCCATGCGGTTTTTCAACGCTTTTCTGGCTGCCGCGACATCGCCAACAAGGATGGAAACCTGTTTGCTGCCTTTGTCCTCATCGTCTTTTTTCTTCGTCTTATACTTGTCAAAATCATAGTTCCGCAGACGCATGCCAAGCGCGATGTCCGCTATCTCGTCGGTTTCCAATGGCACATCGTTGAAAGCCGCCACGATCTGGGCCGCGCCTGATGTCAATTTTCCGGCAATTGAGCCACCAACCGTAACCCAATCGATCTTTGAGCGATCTTCAGCTTTACCGAGCCCGACCACAATAAGACGCTCGCACTGAAGATCGGGAGCACCGGCAATAACGAGTGCTGATTTCGCCTTGCCGGTAAACTTCTCAATAGCAGCAAGGCGCGTGATGGCAGCACCCACTGCACCCAGATATACCGTCTGAGAAGAAACGCTCATGGCTTCGCTGACAAAGATGACTGCGCTTGCGGAAGTTTTTTGCACAAAACCGCCAATGGTAATGTTTATAGCGCCAGCCATAACTGTTTTCCTTGTCTCGCAGAATCACGCAATGTGCATTCTGATCAATCCATCGTGCATTACTTTGAGATTGAGGTGAAGCACAGCCCATGTCACGGCAGTGGATACAGGGGCAATGACAGCCTCACCAAATCCAGAATGCATGATCTGCCAGGACTGTTTGTGCAATGGCATGTCGGTTAAAGACACAAGTCTGATTCAAGCACGAAAGAAAGCGCCATGGACCTTTTCGCCAGACTGAAAGCGGCTGCCCATGATGACTGGTCAACCTATGTTGACCACCCGTTCCTCCAAATGATGGAAAAAGGCACTCTGGCCGAAAGCGCCTTTCAAACCTATCTGGTGCAGGATTATCTGTTTCTCATTCAGTTTGCGCGCGCCAAGGCACTGGCTATTTTCAAGAGCAAAACACTGCACGACATGCGCTTTGCCAAGCGTTCTCTCTCAGCCATTCTAGATGTGGAAATGGACCTGCATGTCACACTCTGCGAGCGTTGGGGGCTTACAAAGGCGCAACTTGAAAACACTCCGGAACGGGCGGAAACAGTGGCCTACACCCGCTTTGTGATGGACTGCGGTATGGCAGGTGACTTGCTGGACCTGCATGTTGCCATGGCACCCTGCGTGATTGGATATGCAGAGATTGGAGCGCGGCTCAATCAGGCGCTTGGTGCAAAGATCACAAACCATCCCTATCGCGAATGGATTTCGGAATATGCTGGCGAAGGCTATCAGGATGTAGCCAAAGCAGCGCGCCAAAACCTGGAGCATCTCTCGGCAGACGGCATCAGCGACACACGCTTTGCAGCACTCACAAAGACATTTGCAACAGCCTCAAGATTGGAGGCTGATTTCTGGCAAATGGCTTTGGTTTAGGCGTGCCCTGTCAACCAGCAGTCCAGCGTGATTTTAAACAGGCTGCACGGCCAGTACACCCGATACAGCTTTCAGCGATCCTACAATCGTTGGGTTCACATCAAATCGCCCAGGCAAGCGCACCTCTACTTCCTCGCCAGAACCGGTGAGAACAACCACATAGACATCACCCTCTCCTTTTCTGCCTAACCTTGCGGCAAGACTGGACAGTGGCTCTTCATCACGCAGGAAAATGCGCACACCTTTCTGGCCCCGCGCCACGGCCTGATCCAGATCCTCGACGGCCTGAACAATCAGTCTGGCGTCTTCGTTTTCGTAGGACGCAGACACTGTGATCAGAACAACTTTGCCCGGCTCCAGCAAATCCCTGAATTGCACCAGACGCTCCGAGAAGATCACCACCTCGAATTGCCCGCTCTGGTCGGACAGAACAATGATACCCATGCGCGTGCCGGTGCGCGTGCGCCGTTCCTGCCGGTCAATCACAGTCGCTGCCAAACGACCGAAGGTCGCGCCTTGTTTGACAGCCCTTAGAAACGCCCCTTGTGTTGGTACGCGCATGCGCTCCAGCACAGGTGCATAATCATCCAGTGGATGGCCGGAGAGGAAAAAGCCGATGGCGGCGAATTCCTTCTGCAGCCGCTCCATAGCCGTCCAGTTGGCCACCTCCGGCAGGCGCATATGGGCGATATCATCAGCCCCGCCAAACAACCCCGCCTGACCATCGTTGCGTGAACGCTCGGCCTCGTTGCCGGTGGCAATGATCAGATCAGCACCCGACACGATGCGTGCGCGATTGGCATCCAGGCAATCAAAGGCCCCGGCACAGGCAAGCATCTCGACTGTCCGCCGGTTGACGAAGCGCGGGTTGATGCGCGTTGCAAAATCACCAAGGCTGGTGAAAGGCGCATCAGTTCTGACCGACATAATGTGGCGGGCCGCTTCAACGCCGACGCCTTTGACCGCAGACATCGCGTAGACAATGGCACCATCACGCACATCAAAATTGACCCCTGATGTCAGGATTGAGGGCGCTTCCACACGAATGCCAAGGCGCTCTGCCTCACGGCGAAACTCGACGAGCTTTTCTGTGTTGGTGGTGTCATAGGCCATGGATGCGGCCAGAAACTCAGTTGGGTAATTCGCCTTGAGATAGGCAGTCTGATAGGCCACCAGCGCATAGGCTGCAGCATGGCTTTTGTTGAAGCCGTAGTCGGCAAATTTCGCCAGCAAATCAAAAATTGTATTGGCATCGGATTCACCAATGGAGTTTTTGGTGCAGCCATGGACAAAACGATCCCGCTGCTTGTCCATTTCAGCCTTGATCTTCTTGCCCATGGCGCGGCGAAGAAGATCGGCTTCTCCCAGCGAATACCCAGACAGGATCTGCGCAATCTGCATGACCTGTTCCTGATAGACGATAACGCCGAAGGTCTCTTCGAGCACTGACTTTACTTGCGGGTGGATGTATTCGGGTTCTGAGCGTTTGTGCTTGCAGTCGCAGTAGACAGGAATATTGGCCATTGGCCCCGGTCGATACAGCGCCACAAGAGCAATGATATCTTCAAAACGGTCGGGTTTCATGTCAGACAGCGCTCGGCGCATGCCGCCGCTTTCCAATTGGAACACGCCAACTGTTTCCGCCCGTGACAGCATGGCGTAGCTTGGCGCATCATCCAGCGGGATTTGCAGAAGATCGATCACGATGCCGCGCTTGGCGAGCATCTTGACCGCCATATCGAGGACAGACAGGGTTTTCAGGCCGAGGAAGTCAAACTTCACCAGACCTGCCTGTTCCACCCATTTCATATTGAACTGGGTCACCGGCATGTCGGACTTAGGGTCGCGGTAAAGCGGTACGATTTCGCCCAGCTTGCGGTCCCCAATCACAATACCGGCGGCATGGGTGGAGGCGTGGCGATAAAGCCCTTCAAGCTTTTGGGCGATGCCCAGCATTCGCTCGACAGTCGGATCTTCGTCAGCGGCTGCGCGCAATCGCGCTTCTTCAGCAATCGCCTTATCGAGCGTGACTGGATTGGCCGGGTTTTGCGGCACAAGCTTCGTGAGCTTATCGACCTGACCGTAGGGCATCTCCAGCACACGCCCCACATCGCGCATCACGCCGCGCGCCTGCAGGGAACCGAAAGTGATGATCTGCGCCACCTGATCATTGCCATAGCGCTGCTGCACATAGCGGATGACCTCCTCGCGCCGGTCCTGACAGAAGTCGATATCAAAGTCCGGCATCGACACGCGGTCGGGGTTAAGGAAGCGCTCAAACAGCAGGTTGAAACGAAGCGGATCAAGGTCAGTGATTGCAAGAGCATAGGCAACCAGCGAACCAGCCCCCGAACCACGCCCCGGACCAACCGGAATGCCCTCGCGCTTTGCCCATCCAATAAAGTCTGCAACGATCAGGAAATAGCCGGGAAATTTCATGCGTTCGATAACGCCAATCTCGAAGTCCAGACGATCGCGATAGCCCTCAACCGTCATGCCCTCTGCCGGTGGCAATTGGCGCAACCGTAGTTCCAATCCCTCATGCGCCTGCCTGCGGAGAACGGCACCCTCGTCCTCATCAAGCGTAAAACGCGGCAGAATAGGCGTCTTCAATATACGCGGCCGGAAATGGCAACGCATGGCTATTTCAATGGTGTTCTGAATCGCCTCAGGCAAATCCTTGAACAGGTTTTGCATCTCAGACCGTGTCTTGAAGCCATGTTCCGGGCTGACCTTGCGCCGGTCATCTTCGGATACCACGCGCCCTTCTGAAATCGCGATTAGGGCATCATGCGCCTCGTGATCCTTGCGAGTGGCGAAGAACGGCTCGTTGGTAGCCACGAGCGGAAGGGCAAATTCATACGCAAAGGCGAGCAACTGCGCTTCCGTCGCGCGCTCGTCATCTGTGCCATGACGTTGCAATTCCACGTAAAGTGCTCCGGGAAAAACATCCCGCAATTTCTGCAAGCGCGTTGAAGCCAATTCTACATTGCCTTGAACAAGCGCGCGGTTGACCGGGCCATCAGGTCCTCCGGTCAAAACGATCAAGCCCACGCTGTGCTGTTTCAAGGTCTCGAATGGAATATGCGCGCTGTCAGCAGCAGGGGTTTCCATAAAGCCCGCGCTCGTGATGAGCATCAGGTTGCGGTAGCCGGTTTCATTCATGGCCAGCAAAACGAGGTTGCCACGACTGTCCCGCGCTGTCTGTGTGCGGCCAGAAGCAACCTGCTGATCGCCAAAGTCCACGAGCATTTGCAGACCAATGATCGGCTGAATACCGCTGCCCGCCATTTTTTCGGAGAATTCCAAGGCCCCGAAAAGGTTGTTGCTGTCTGTCAGCGCCAGCGCCGGCATGGCGTCGGCTTCAGCCAGCTTGGCCAGTTTGGCGATTGGCAAAGCCCCTTCAAGCAGTGAGAAGGAAGAATGAACGTGGAGATGCACAAACCCCACGTCGGTATAGATCGACGGCATCACCTGCTCCTGATCACCTGCTCTTGCGCTCGGCCCTTCCCTATGGAGCGCAGGCTCGTGTGATTCTACAAATGAATTTGGTCGTCCACACCTGATCTCGGGCAAATGAACATGATTTCAAACGACCATGCTTGGTGACAGTGCTGTCGCCCAAATCCAAACCATCATCAAAAACACGCCAATGATGGCCATTTCCGTGGTATCTGCCAGTACACGCTTCAACATGGAACCTCTCCGCTGTTCTTGCATTGTTCTTATTCCTGCTTTGTTCTCATTGCAAGTGCCGATTGCCACAAGAGAACAAACGGTGATCAATAAGGTTAATTTTGCCGGTTCAGATTTGACAATCTGCCAAATTAAATCACATATAAACCAAAAGGAATGAACCCATGCTTCTGCGCCAGATTCACTACGGCCTTATGAATATCCTGCTGCTGCTCAATCTTGCCGCTTTGACGGTAGGAGGACCCGCGATTTGGCTTGGGTTCGGGGCAGCTTTTGTCCTTTCAACCTTGGTTGATGAAGCCGCTGGCGAGGATTTGTCAGCGCCAACAGAAGGTACGCACACCTTTCTCAATGCCATGCTGTTTCTGTCGTTGCCGCTGCTGTTCCTCAACTTTGTGATGGTTGTCTTGCTGTTTGGCACCGGGCAGGCGTTTGGTTTGGTCCCTGCCCTTTTGTCGATTGGCATTGATGTCGAGGCTGCGCGTGCTGCCAGCGGCTTCTGGTCTCTGCTGGGAGCTTTTGTGGCCATGGGCCTTTACATTGGTGCAGCAGGCACCAACGTGGCACATGAACTCACGCACCGCACAGACAGCGCAAGAGCCATGCTGGCCGGTCGCTGGTTGCTGGCCTTCTCGTTTGATACAAGCTTTTCCATAGAGCATGTTTACGGTCATCATCGCAATGTCTGCACGCCGGTTGATCCTGCATCCTCCCGCCGGGGTGAATACCCATTGATGTTCTTCCTGCGCTCGACATGGCACGGCAACATTTCAGCCTGGGGAATTGAGACCGAGCGTCTGCGCCGCAAGAACCTGGCGATCTGGTCATTACAGAACCGGTTTCTGACAGGTCAGTTGATGTCTCTCAGCCTGCTGGTTCTGGCCTATGCTCTCGGCGGCGTTTGGGGTGCGCTTGCGTTCATTGCTGTTGGCATTCACGGCAAGCTTTATCTGGAGCTCGTCAATTTCATTGAGCATTATGGACTGGTGCGGGTGCCCGGCGGCCGCGTGGAGCCGCGTCACTCCTGGAACACATACCATGCCATTTCGTCAGGAATGCTCTATAACCTGCCCCGCCATTCGCACCACCACATGTTTGCCACCAAGCCCTTCTGGACCCTCGAGGAAGAGCCCGGCGGTCCACAGTATCCCCATGGCTACATGACGATGATCCTGCTGTCGCTGGTTCCGCCGTTGTGGCACCGCACAGTGGATCCATTGCTTGCCGAATGGGACAGAACCTCTGCAAGCGATGCAGAGCGTGCTTTGCTGGCAAAGGACGGCACATTGTCTCCGGGTGCTGTTGCTCTGCCTGCCGAATAACAAAAAACCCCGCTCGCGCAGGGTTTTTGAAAAGTCGCTGGTTGCCTTGAAAAAATCAGGCAGCAGCAGCCTGACGCGCAACACTCGCGATATCACCGCGTGTCAGACCAATGTCGCTCAATTCGCGCTCGTTAAGAGCAGAAAGGGCGCGCATGGATGCACGGTAACGCATGTATTGACGGACGCGGGCGATAATCTGCGAAATAATCATTTTTAGTCTCCTGAGAACTGTTTTTACGGGTGGGGCAACGCTTTTGCCTCGCCAACGGCACCGTTTGTGCAGTGCAATATGGACATTCTTGTGGCGAATGGGAGCGAAATGAAACAACAGGAGACATGCATCAAACGCATATCTCATTCACATTTCTTTTAGATATTCACAGAATCACCATTCATTCATCACTCTTCCTGATGTGTAAATGATATAGGGTGACGTCAGAACTCTGTTGAATCTGTTCCGCCGCGCATCTTGCTGACTATTGCGCGCATGCTTACCTGCCCCTGCAGTCCAGGGTAGCTGTTGTGCGAAGCATGCAAGGCGGCACAAGGCAATTGCGCCTGCGTCTGCGTCGTGAACCGCATACGCATCGGCGTAGCCACACCTTCACCGAAGGCGATTGCTTCGCGGTTACCGATGGCAGACAGGAAGGTGATGGTGCTGGCAGACGAGTCTGCAATAGCAGAACGGATGATTTCCTGGTCGCGATCATTGCCAAGACGCATGGCAAAAACCGTTGAGCACTGGGACAGAATGGTCGGATCAAGCTCGCCGGGGCGCTGCGTTACTACCCCGATATAACAGCCATACTTGCGGCCCTCCTTGGCAATCCGCGCGATAGACTGCCGCGTCGGTCCAAAGCCCATGCTGGTATCTTGCGGCACATAGCGGTGCGCTTCCTCGCAAAGAACGAGCACTTCAAAACCATCGCCACTCCACATGGCAAGGTCAAATGCCAGTCTGGCCAGAACCGCAACAACCGCGTTCAGAACTTCTGAGGGCAGGCCTGCGAGCTGCAACACAGTAATAGGGCTGCCACCATGGGGAATACGAAACAGCTTGCCCAGAACGGTCTCGATGTTGTCTTCCGTAGCACCACGCCCAAACATGAAGCGGAAGCGTGGATCTGTGCTCAGGCCCTCAAGACGCCCCTTAAGCACCCGCAGGTGATAGCGATCATGGCGCGGATCAAGCTTGCCCATCATTTCATCCAGCAGGGCAATCAGGTCCATCATCCTGTAAGGTGACGGCGAATCCGGCGTGAAGGAAATGCCTTCTGCCGACTTCCTCAGAATGCTGGAGGATGAAAAAACCGCATTCTGGTTTACGGCGAACTGCGCTTTGGCGAGCGGAACGAGCTCACGCAGAATGTCTGTCTCGTCGTTTGAAGACGGGCGACCACGGTAGATGACATCCAGCAGCTCATCAAACTTGAAAAGCCAATGCGGCAAATCAAGCGTGTTGGCGTCAAGCGTGATCGAGTTGTCCTTGAAAGCGTGGGCATATTCATTGTGCGGATCGAGCACCAGAACACGCAGATCAGGCTTCACTTCAACCGCCTTGCGCACCAGCAATGACACAGCGCTGGACTTACCGACACCTGTCGTTCCCACAACCGAGAAATGCTTGCTCAGCATATCCTGAATGTTGACCATGGCCGGGATAGCCTCATCCTGCGAAACGCGGCCAATCTCGACGCCCTTACGGTCTCCGAGATCGAACACAGCGCGCAAATCAGCGGTTCTGATGCGGTGCGCTGTTGCACCCAGCCAAGGGTAACGCGCAATACCACGGCGAAACAGCAAGCGACCATCGGGCTGATCAGCCACCTCACCAACCAGTTCCACCTGCACCATCAGCAGATTGGCAGCGTGGTCATCCCACTGATCATGCTTCACGGTCATATCGTAGACCATGCCCACAATCCGGGTTGAGCCGAGATTGATGGATATGAGCTTGCCTATGCTCCAATACTCAATGTTGACGTTCTGGGCGTTGGTGGCGGAGGTTGAAATGGTCGCACGGGCGCCATTTACGGAGATGACCTTCCCCATCATGCGCTCAATCGGCTGCTCGTGATCGCGACGCTCGGAGTCAGCTACAGTTTGAAACTGGGCAGCATGA
Organism: Beijerinckiaceae bacterium; assembly: GCA_051649305.1. Taxonomy (GTDB): domain Bacteria; phylum Pseudomonadota; class Alphaproteobacteria; order Rhizobiales; family Beijerinckiaceae; genus JADCCX01. The sequence continues at coordinate 57,752 of JBOFGV010000004.1, read as the reverse complement.
AGAGGAATATTCATAGACGCAAAGTCCCTATTTTTCAGGGATTGTGCCTCAATCATCTTAAAAGGCTGTAACCAATTTGCGTAAATGCCGAGATAGAATGCGCTTATATTTCTGCTTCAAATCAACAGCACATTCTGTTCGAATTCAAAATCCGCAGTTGTAAGGCGCGGCATTCAACTGGGTTTTCATCTGATCCGTGATTTGTTTGCAGGCAGTTTCAAGCGCAGGTTTGCTTTGGGGGTTGGCCGCCATCTGTTTCCAGCTTGTGCGCATTTGCGTCATCATTTGATCAAACTGTGCCTTCTGGGCAGCAGGCTGATTTTTCATGCAAGCATCGTATTTTGTCAGAAAAGCATCACAGACTGGAATGCCGACAGCGTCCTGGGCGAGCACTGGAATGGCGAGCGAGGCACAAAAGCCTACAGCGAGAAAAGCACGAGATAGCAGAAGAACTTTCATTGTCCTATCCCTCCACAGTGATGACAATTGCACAGGCCTTCGAATACAAAACCACGAAATAGCTCAGGAATTGCATTGTTCTGAACAAACACGAAACATTGCGAAATGGCCGTGAGACTATGGCGTCATTGTGGCGAACATTCGGCTTTTACTCAGCAGCCTTTGACTTCACCAGTGGCCTGCGAGCCAGAACTTCTGCCAGAAAGCGCCCTGTGTGGCTCATCTTGTTGGCAGCAATATCTTCAGGTGTACCCACACCAACAACCTCACCGCCGCCGTCACCACCTTCAGGCCCCATATCAATGACCCAATCTGCCGTCTTGATCACCTCAAGATTGTGCTCGATCACAACAACTGTATTCCCCTGCTCCACCAACTCGTGCAGCACCTCCAGCAGTTTGGCGACATCGTGGAAATGCAGGCCGGTTGTCGGTTCATCGAGGATGTAGAGCGTGCGGCCTGTTGCTCGCTTCGACAATTCCTTGGAGAGCTTCACCCGCTGCGCCTCACCACCCGACAGGGTAGTCGCCTGCTGGCCAACCTTCACGTAATTCAGACCGACGCGTGCCAATGTCTCCATCTTGTCACGGATCGACGGCACGGCCTTGAACAGATCGCGAGCCTCTTCCACTGTTGAATCAAGCACTTCTGCAATCGATTTGTTGCGATACTTCACTTCCAATGTCTCGCGGTCATAGCGCTTGCCCTTGCAGACATCACAGGTGACATAGACATCCGGAAGGAAGTGCATCTCGATCTTGATAACACCGTCACCCTGGCAGGCCTCGCAGCGCCCTCCCTTAACGTTGAACGAAAATCGCCCAGGCTGATAGCCGCGCGCCTTCGCCTCAGGCAGTTGCGCAAACCACTCACGGATCGGCGTGAATGCGCCGGTATAGGTGGCGGGATTAGAGCGCGGCGTGCGGCCAATCGGCGACTGGTCGATATCAATCACCTTGTCGAGATGTTCGAGGCCCTCGATCCTGTCATGAGGTGCGGGGTGCTCCATCGCCCCGTTCAATCGCTTGGCGGCAAGCTTGAACAGGGTATCGATCACCAATGTGGATTTGCCGCCACCGGAAACACCTGTGATGCAGGTGAAGGTGCCCAGCGGAACTTCAACCGTCACGTTCTTGAGGTTGTTGCCCCGCGCGTTGACGATTTTCAGCATCTTCGATTTCATCGGCTTGCGGCGTTTGGCGGGAACAGCAACCTGCATTTCGCCGGTGAGATATTTGCCGGTAAGCGACGCCGGATTGCTCATCACCTCTTTGGGTGTACCCTCCGCCACAATCTGCCCGCCGTGGATGCCAGCCCCCGGCCCCACATCCACCACATAATCCGCCTGCAGAATGGCGTCCTCGTCGTGCTCCACCACAATCACAGTGTTGCCGATATCGCGCAGGCGACGCAACGTGCCGAGCAACCGCTCGTTGTCGCGCTGGTGCAGGCCAATCGACGGCTCATCGAGCACATAAAGCACGCCGGTAAGGCCGGAGCCGATTTGCGACGCCAAACGAATGCGCTGGCTTTCCCCGCCAGACAACGTGCCGGATGAGCGGCCCAGAGAGAGATACTCAAGGCCGACATCCACCAGAAACCGCAAACGATCACGGATTTCTTTCAGGATGCGCGAGGCAATCTCACGCTGCTTGTCGGTCAGTTTGTGCGGCAGATCTGCAAACCACTGGTTGGCATCGCGCACGGAAAGCTTCGTCACTTCAGACACATGGCAGCCCGCGATCTTCACTGCCAAAGCCTCTGGCTTCAGGCGGTTGCCCTCGCAGGCGTGGCACGGCGTTTCGGACATGAAGCGGCCAATTTCTTCGCGCGCCCAATCGCTGTCGGTTTCCTTGAAACGCCGCTCCAGATTGATGATCACGCCCTCGAACGGCTTTTTCACCTCGTAGTTGCGCAGGCCGTCGTCGTACTGGAACTTCACGTCTTCATTGCCCGAACCATAAAGAATGACGTTCTGAGCCTTGGCGGGCAATTCATCCCAGGGCTTGGTCAATGAAAAGCCAAAATGCTTGGCGAGCGCATCGAGCGTCTGGCCATAATAGGGCGAGGTGGACTTGGCCCATGGCGCAACCGCGCCTTTCTTGCAAGACAAGGCGCGGTCCGGCACCACCATTTCAGGATCAATCCGCATCTCGTGGCCAATGCCGCCGCAGGTGGGGCAAGCGCCGAAGGGGTTGTTGAACGAGAACAGACGCGGCTCGATTTCTGAAATCGTGAAGCCAGAGACCGGACAGGCGAATTTCTCGGAAAAGAGAATGCGCCGCGCTGCGCCGTCCTCGTCCTTCTCGTCCACAAACTCAACAACCGCGATGCCTTCCGCGAGGCCAAGCGCCGTCTCGAAGCTTTCCGCCAAACGCGCAGCGATATCAGAGCGCACCACAATGCGGTCCACCACAACATCAATGTCATGCTTGAACTTCTTGTCGAGCACCGGCGCATCGCCAATCTCGTAGATTTCGCCGTTCACCTTGACGCGCTGGAAGCCTTTCTTCTGCCATTCCCCAAACTCCTTGCGGAACTCGCCCTTGCGGCCACGCACAACGGGCGCCATCAGCAACAGCTTGGTCTTTTCGGGCAGGGTCAAAACCCGGTCGACCATCTGGCTGATCGTCTGGCTCTCGATGGGCAGGCCGGTGGCGGGCGAATAAGGCACGCCGACGCGCGCCCAGAGCAGGCGCATGTAATCGTAAATCTCGGTAACAGTGCCCACCGTAGAACGCGGGTTCTTGCTCGTGGTCTTCTGTTCAATGGAAATAGCGGGCGAGAGGCCATCAATCTGGTCCACATCCGGCTTCTGCATCATCTCCAGAAACTGGCGGGCATAGGCGGAAAGCGACTCCACATAGCGGCGCTGCCCCTCGGCGTAGATCGTGTCAAACGCGAGCGAGGACTTGCCGGAACCGGAGAGGCCCGTGAACACCACCAGCTTGTCTCGCGGGATCGTCAGATCAACATTCTTCAGGTTGTGCTCGCGCGCACCACGCACCGCAATCACGCGCTGATCACGGTGCGGGCGGTCACTCACGGCATCAAACAGCGCCTCGATATCGTCTGCTTTGCCGGATTTTGCCTTGCTGGATTGAGAAACCGCCATGCGTCTTGCACCCTATTCCGTGAGACGCAGTGTCTAGGCGCAAAACAGCCCCTCGCCTATGCCCATGCAGGACATACGCACAATTTGCCGCATCGGTTTAATGAGAACGAAGATAGAACGAATGAGAGAGATTCGCAAGGGGTGAGGATTGAAGGTGGCAACGATGACTGTTGCCTATGCTCGAAACGCAACTGAATGCTACCTTCTAGCCTCCGTGCAGATAAAACAGACTAAAGATTGCAGTCTAAAATAAAACTATCGATATTTATCAATTAACCTCTAAATCATTCAAATCTCCTCCTTCAAGGGGAAGTGAGAAAACATACGGAAGGACACTCCCTAAAATTTCTATGAATTTTATAGTTATCTCAGAATCGCTCTTATCAATCGGCCAAAGGCCAATACCTGCGAGCGAAGGATTAATATCGGCTGAATGAGCAATTTGATTTCTTCTTCGCCAAATATTCTTTAATTGCCCCTTTAATTGTTCAGCAGTCTTTATATTATCAGAATGGTTCAATAAGTTTATCCTATCTCGAATTTTATTCCATGGTGAGTCGCAATAGCAAGATATTAATTCAGCTAATTTTGCCGGATCGACAAACGCTTTATATGAATTAGCTTGCCGAATAAATTGATCAGCAGCAATTAATCTCTCTTGAACATCAATTATAGTAATAATTTCCATTGGAAGAGATATATTGCGAGTCTTTATTGAATTTGAAAAACGGTACTTTGCTTCAATCGCTGCAATTTCATGAGAAAAAAAATCAAAACTGCTTACTGTCTGAAAGTATGCTGACCGTAGTGCATCATCATTGGCGGATTCACTTGGTCTTAATGCTTCTAGCGCGTCATACAATTTAATCATTTGTCGAGCACGCTCAATTGCGTGTTCGAATGTTGCAATAGCATTTCCAAAACGCTCCATGATTAAAAAGTTGAAGTGAGTTGAATCACTTTCTCCGCACCTGCTTTAAATTTTCTTCGAACATCATCTATTTTTTCCTGATAATTATCAGCAACCACTCCTCTATATGTGGTATCGCGAAGCAGGTCTATCGCAAAGACGGGTTTTGAGAGCTCTTGAGCTGTAGCTATCAACCCGTCCAAAGATCCGATTTCCATTAAAAACTCATTTGGAGGTGCTGCTGCAGCTATATAGGTTTCGGGTGGAAGAAGCATGCCAGATTTTTGCAACGCTATGAGAAGATCGCTCGAACGGGTTTCCGCCAATTTGTCAAACCACTTTTGGAAAGCTTGGGTCGGCCTAGCTTCCTCCCCGTCACGAGAGCGCTTGCGGAAATTCTGAACAGACGACCCTAGGTACTTGGGAGTCATTTCAGGAAAAGGGTAATCGGCAGCTTGCAATATTGCATTGGTGGATGCTTTCTTTCCCCATTCATTCCATTTCGGGAGCGTCCGCGCCAATGATTTCAATGCCATTGCGGAAAATAAATCTGGCGCCATTGGCAATATAAATGCATCACTAGTCATAAAAAGATTTTGATTAATAGCACCTAAACTCGGACTCATGTCTAGCAATGCATAGTCTATTGAATATTTTTCTCCCGCCTTAAATATTGCATGCCGCAAGGCCCCTGGTATATTTTGAAGTGCAGATAGTGTATTACTAAGTTCATGAGCAACAGCCAGCTGACTTTCGTATTCAGAAAGTCCAACATGACCAGGCAAAAGAAACAATCCCGGTCTTTGCACAGATTCTTCTAATTTTGTCGCTTCTATCAAATAAGGACGTGACTCAAAAGCAGGCCTTACCGCATCGCGTATATTTTGCGGCTCTTGAGGATTAGTGCTTTCGAAGGGATAATCTTCAATTTCAATACTACCGAGGAAAATTCCAGTTAAATTGCACTGGGGGTCGCAGTCTACAACCATAACGCGTTTTCCTAGCTCGGCAAGCATCCATGCCAAGTGAAATGTCATTGTAGTTTTTGCTACGCCGCCCTTATGATTAAAAATCGCGATTTGTTTCATATGCATTTCCAATTATCATTTTCAATATTGGAACATTTACACTGACCTGCCGCAAGCATTATTTTGGAAATATGTAAAATTGCTGACATCATGTGCATCGCGCGACTAAAAAATAAACCATATCACTCTCTTATTCATCATTCTACGAACCAACCGCAGCACCCACTGCAAGACTGAAAGCGTTTAATTTTTTCTCTGCTTCGCTCAAAAGAAAAGACAAATGTCGTCGCTTTGCTACGCCCGTTTTTCTATCCCCACCGCCCGCTACAGCACAGCTGCTGCATCAGCCGCCCAGCCCATGCAACTCACGTGATATGCGCACCCCTTGTTTCCACATAGACGGCATAGAGTGACTGACTGGCCGTCATGAACAGGCGGTTGCGTTTTGCGCCACCAAAGCACACATTCGAGCAGATTTCCGGCAATTTGATCTGGCCAATCCTGACACCGTCGGGCGCGAAGACATGCACGCCGTCATACCCATCACCCACCCAGCCTGCGGATGACCAGATGTTGCCATCCTCATCGCAGCGGATGCCATCGGCAAAGCCTGTCTTGCCGTTCCACTCCATGCTGACGAAGGCCTTCGGGTTCTTCAGCGTCGCGCCGTCGATGTCATAGACCCAGATCTGGCTTTTGGCCTCCGGGTAGTGCGAGATTCCAGTATCGGCCACATACATCTTCCGGTAGTCCGCGCTGAAGCACAGACCATTGGGCTTGAAGGGCTGATCCGCCACTTTGGTCATTGCGCCGCTTTGACCATCGATACGGTAGACGGCCTCTTTCTGGATTGGACTGACGTTGCTGGCGCTGGCGGGAAGCCGGTTTCCTTCATATTCCATCAGCGAGCCGTAGCCGGGATCAGTAAACCAGATAGAACCGTCATTGGGATGCACCACGACATCGTTGGGCGCATTCAATTCCTTGCCGTCAAATTTCTCGGCCAGAACAGTCACCTTGCCGTTATGCTCGTAGCGCACAACCTTGCGTGTGCCATGCTGGCAAGCGAGCTGACGCCCCTGAAAATCAAAGGTATTGCCATTGGAATTGCCGGCGGGGGAACGGAACCGGCGCGAGACATGGCCATCCTCCTCAAGCCAGCGTAAATTCTCGTCAGCAGGGATATCGCTCCACAACAGATAACGCCCGACGCCGTTCCATGCCGGACCTTCCGCCCAGGACATGCCTGTGTAAATGCGCTGTATGGCGGTGTTGCCAAGCTTGTATTTGTTGAAGCGCTTGTCCAGCGCGATGATATCCGGATCGGGATAGCGTACTGGATCACCCGGCTGAAAACTGCGCGCAAAAGCATCACCTGTCATCCCGGCCAAGCCTGTGGCTGCAAGACTGGTCATAATACTTCTGCGGTCAAGCTTGATGCTGTGCGTTTCAGACAGTTCAGAATTCTTGGCAGACGCCTGCGCGCCCGCCATTTGACGGTTGTCCATAGCTTCCTCCCAAACCTAATTTTTTAGTTGAAGGGTGGAGGCGTCATACCGTTATCGGCCAATGTGTTTTTCAGTGGCGTCCCGATACGGATCAACGCCCCCATGCTCAATGCGCGCCACAGGCGTGGCGAAATTGAGGCAGTCGATCAATCAGGCTATTGCCAATTCACTGTGTCATGACACATTATAGTGAAAGCGAATGGTTTCTTCCGCTACGCTTCAAAAGCTGGCGCAGTCCCTGTTTTTACACCTACAGCCCGCTTCAGCACATCTGCCGCATCAGCCATCTCGCCTGCCCATGCCACAAACTGATCAGGCCGTACCAGCACAAGGGATGCGCCGTAGCGGTGGCGCTCACCATTGGCATCATCCCGCACTGTCGCAAGCGGAATGCGCATATCTGCCGCCGCCTGCTCGAAACCGGCTACAACGGCCTCATCTGCGCCAAAGGCCAGCAGGGTGAAGCCTGATCCAAGCGCTTCATAGACGTTTCGATCATCCGACAACGCACAAGGCGAAAGATGGTGCCCGGCCCGCGCCTCGTGCTTGTGAGACCCGCGCGCACTGGAGACTGCATCTTCAGCGCCAAAGACAATGGGAGAGCCTTCGTAATGCGGCTCGAAGGAATGCACCTCCCCCGTCGCCCCTGATGCCCGCAAGTTCCAGGCGGCTTCGAAGGCTGCGCGGTCCTTTGCCGGATCGTGGGCTGCCAGAAAATCGCGGTCGACCGTGATGGATTTTTCGATGAAGTCATCCCTTGTTGAGGCGAACACCGGATGACGCTCCGCGCTGTAGCTTTCCAGCAGGTGCGGTCCCGCCCAGCCCTGCACAGCAGCGGCGAGCTTCCAGCCGAGGTTCGTGGCATCCTCAAAGCCTGTGTTGATGCCATAACCGCCATAGGGCGGATGGCTGTGGGCGGCATCCCCCGCGATGAACACGCGACCTTGGGAATAGGTGTCCGCAATAGCAAAGCGCAGGTCCCAAAAGCCAATGTGATCGAAATCAATATCGAATTTTTCGCCGATGGCCTCGTGTACAAGGGTGTGAAAATCGTAGTTGTCGCGCGTCGTGCCCAACGGCACCGGAGCATGGAAAAACCATGTGGAGCCAAGGTCCACCCGCCCCAGAAAGCGCCAGTAGCCCTTCATGTCGGGATGCAGCACAGAATAGAACGACTTGCCGGGATAGCGTTTCAGCAATTCATGCAGCGCTTCTGATTTGAACACCAGCAGCACCATCAGACGGTCGTGATCCGAGCGTGTCTGCGTGATGCCCGCCTGATCACGCACCACGGAACGGCTGCCGTCAGAGCCGACGCAATAGCTGGCCTTGATCTCACGGGTTTCACCACCTTCGCGCGCCGCAATCGTCACGGTCACACTTGCATCATCCTGCACAATGGACTGCGCTGACCAGCCATAGAGCACCGTTACGCAATCAAGTTCGCGCACGCGGTGGCGCAACACAGCCTCGGTGGCATACTGCGGCAGGCGCTCGTTGTCGGTGAAATAGAATGGTCGCACCAACTCACGCTTCATCCAGTCGTAGTGATAATCCCCGAGCAACGTGCCGTAAGCCGTCATGCCGCCAATGCCATACTCCGGCGGAATGGTGCGAGCGGCACGCAGTTTCTTTTCAATGCCCCAGAAATGGAAATGCTCCATGGTGCGCTGGGTCAGGTTCTGCCCGCGCGGAATCGGCAAAGGCTGCTCATAGCGCTCGACGACGAGGCACTTGATGCCACGCTGGCCAAGCGACACGGCTGCGCCAAGGCCCACAGGCCCGCCGCCAACAATCACAACATCATAGGTCATGGGCGATCAATTCTCGGCAGTGATGCCAGCACCCTGTACAATCGAGACCCAGCGCGGCAGATCCTTCGCAATCAGTGCTGCGAAAGCCTGCGATGTGCCGCCCATGGCTTCCAGCCCCTGCCCTTCCAACAATTTGCGCACGCGTGCGTCCGCCAGAGCTTCGTTCATAACAGCGTTGAATCGCGCAATGATATCGGCCGGCGTTCCGGCAGGCGCGCTGAGGCCATACCAGAGATCAACCTCGGCATCGACAATGCCTTGTTCGGCGAGTGTCGGCACATCAGGTGCGAGCGGCGTGCGCTTGTCGCCTCCAACAGCCAGCAAGCGAATGGTGCCTGCTTTCGCATGCGTGAGGCCCACATGGATGGGAATGAACATCGCCTGCACATGCCCACCAATAAAATCATTCACCGCAGGGCCGGTGCCAGAATACGGGATATGCGCGAGCTTTGCGCCGGTGCGCAGTTTGAACAATTCCATAGCCAGATGATGTGGCGTCCCGCGACCCGGCGAGGCATAGCGTATGTCATCCGGCTTTGCGGTGGAAGCCGCAACAAGTGCGCGTGCGCTGGTGAAGGGTTGTCCGCTGTGAACGGCAAGCGCCAGCGATCCCTTCGCCAGCTCAACAATCGGCGCAAAGCCCGCTACAGGATCAAACTGCAGATTGCGGGAAAGAGCCGCGTTCATCAGCATGGTGTTGACCGACAGCAGAAGCGTATGGCCGTCTGGCGTTGCACGGCTGGCGGCAGCAGCCCCCAGAGTGCCGCTGGCCCCCACGCGGTTGTCCACCACGACAGACTGGTTCCAGCGCGCGCGCAACTCCTCGGCTGCCAGGCGCGCGAGCACATCTGGCCCGCTGCCGGGCGAGAACGGCACAATGATGGTGATGGGACGATCAGACAGTTTTTGCGCCAGCGCGGGTGTTGCCAGTGTGGCAGCGGCGCCAAAGGTGAGCGCGCGGCGGGTGAGCGTGATCATGATTGTCCTCCCAGACAGTTATTTTATGCCACTTGTTTTCGTTGGCTTTGCAGCAGGATAGAGGTGATTCACACGGACTGCCAGCGCGAATCCGCTATACCAGTGTCATGAACATCCAAAACCCCCATGCGCGAAACTGATCTCTACGCGCCGGTGAAGCGCTATCTTGAGGTGCAGGGCTACGCTGTGAAGGGCGAGATCCGCGAGTGCGATATCGTCGCTCTGCGCGGCGACGAGCCGCCTGTTGTCGTGGAGTTGAAAACCACATTCTCGCTGCAACTCATGCTGCAGGGCATTGACCGTCAGGCGATGACGGATGCGGTTTATCTCGCCTGTCCTGCCCCCAAACGGCGGCAGCAGGGCGATATTCTCAAGCTCTGCCGCAGGCTTGGGCTTGGCGTGCTGTTTGTTACAGGTGATCACGTTGAGGCGGTGGTGGACCCTGCCGCCTATCAGCCGCGCAAGATGCCCAAACGCACAGCGCTGCTGCTGAAAGAATTCGCGCACCGCATGGGCGATACCACACCCGGCGGAAGCTCCAGCCGTGGCCCGCGCATGACGGCCTACCGGCAGGATGCCCTGCGCTGCGCCGTCCGTATTCAGCAGAGTACCACAGCCAAAGTGTCCGTTATCCGCACCGAGATGGGCGTGGCGCGGGCAGCCGCCATTTTGCAGAACGATGTCTATGGCTGGTTTCAGAGGATGGATCGCGGTGTTTACGGCCTTTCTCCCAAGGGGGAAGCTGCTCTGGTGATATTTGCAGGCGTTGTCGCCAGCATTCAACCGATCAAGGTTTGACCCCACGCGCAGGCTAATCCATAGTTTCACATCAAAGGAACCTGTGATGACACAATATACAGATGTGATTGGTGCAATTGGCAACACGCCGCTGATCAAGCTTCGCCGCGCCTCGGAACTCACAGGCTGCACCATCCTAGGCAAAGCGGAATTCATGAACCCAGGCCAGTCGGTGAAGGACCGCGCGGCCTTGGCTATCATCCGCGATGCCGAGAAGCGTGGGCAGTTGCAAAAGGGCGGCGTCATTGTTGAGGGCACGGCTGGCAACACCGGCATTGGTCTGGCGTTGGTCGGCAATGCACTGGGCTATCGCACCGTGATCATCATTCCCGATACGCAAAGTCAGGAGAAGAAAGACATGCTGCGGTTGGCGGGTGCAGAACTCATCGAGGTTCCAGCTGTGCCTTACTCCAACCCCAACAACTATGTGAAGGTTTCTGGCCGTGTCGCAGAAAAGCTCGCGAAAACCGAGAAGCATGGAGCCATCTGGGCCAACCAGTTCGACAACGTCGCCAACCGGCAAGGACATATCGATACGACCGGGCCAGAAATCTACCACCAGAGCAATGGCAGCGTGGATGGCTTCATCTGCGCCATTGGCACTGGCGGCACATTGGCCGGCACTGGCATGGCGCTCAAAGCGTTGAAGCCGTCAATCAAGATCGGCTGTGCGGACCCGATGGGTGCAGCCATGTTCTCGTGGTTCACCCGTCAGGAACTGAAGATGGAGGGCTCGTCGATCACCGAAGGCATCGGTCAGGGACGGGTCACAGCCAACATTGTCGATGCGCCGGTCGATATGGCGTTTCAGATCCCGGATTCAGAAGCGGTGCAGATCGTCTTTGATCTCCTGGAACATGAAGGCCTTTGCCTCGGCGGCTCATCTGGCGTGAACATCGCGGGCGCGATGCGCATGGCGCGGGAACTGGGGCCGGGACATACCATCGTGACGATCCTCTGTGATTATGGCACACGCTATCAGTCGAAGCTATTCAACCCGGCGTTCCTGCGCTCGAAAGACCTGCCAGTTCCGTCCTGGCTGGAGCGGGAACCGTCTGTAACCGCCGATCTGATGTGAGGATAACATGAACGATACGATCTTCGTTTCTACACAGTGGCTGGCTGACAATATCAACCGGGATGATGTCGGCGTAGTGGATGCCTCCTGGTATCTCCCCACCATGAACCGCGACGGCAAGGCGGAATATGCCCAAAAGCATATCCTAAAGGCGATGCATTTTGATATCGATGCTGTGAAGGACACAACCAATCCCCTGCCCCATATGCTGCCTTCAGCCGAGGATTTCGCCAAGGCCGCCAGCGCCATGGGCCTGAGCGAGGACATGACCATCATCGTCTATGACGGCGCTGGCCTTTTCGCTGCGCCTCGCGTGCGCTGGATGTTCAAGGTCATGGGCGCGAAAGACGTGCGCCTGCTGGATGGCGGCCTGCCAAAATGGCTGGCAGAGGATCGCCCTGTGATGGCTGGCACGCCGAAAGCAGAGCCGCGCGTGTTCAAGGCAAAGCTTGATGCCAGTGCTGTCGCCTCAACAGCCGATATCAAGGCGACACTCGATGCTGGCTCTGCGCAGATCGTGGATGCACGCCCGGCAGCCCGCTTCAAAGGTGAAGCTCCTGAACCGCGCGCAGGTGTCGCTTCCGGGCATATTCCTGGCAGCCTCAACCTGCCGTTTGATCAGGTGGTGAAGGACGGTCGCCTGTTGCCTCCGGACATCGTGCGCAGCGCGTTTCTCTCTGCTGGCGTTGACATCGATCAACCCGTGATCACCAGCTGCGGCTCCGGCGTTTCAGCAGCGATCCTCAGTGTGGCTATGGAAACCGCAGGTGCCAACGCCAAGGCGATCTATGATGGGTCCTGGGCCGAGTGGGGCAGCCGCGCGGATTGTCCGGTGGCGACAGCTAAGAGCTGATCAATTCAATGAATCTGCGTCACCGCCTGAAGAACTGGTCCAACCCGCATAACCTGACGCATCTGCACCTCAAGCGGTTGTCGGCAAAGCACGGGTTTTCCATTGGCGAGCACACCTACGGACGCCCGAAAGTGCGCTTCCCGGAATCCGGAGCAAAGCTCACCATCGGGCGCTATGGATCTATCGCTGATCAGGTTGAAATCCTGCTCGGCGGCAACCATCGGACCGACTGGATAACAACCTTTCCCTTTTCCATTCTGCCCGGACAATGGCCTGAGGCGCGCGAAACGCCCTATACCGACGGCACAAAGGGTGATGTGACCATTGGCAACGATGTTTGGCTGGGGTCTGGATGCATGATCCTGTCCGGTGTTACCATTGGCGATGGCGCTGTGATTGCAGCACGCGCCTTGGTGACCAAAGACGTACCGCCTTATGCTATTGTTGGCGGCAACCCTGCCAAGGTCATTCGATATCGTTTTGACGAGGCAACCATCGCGCGCCTGCTGGCCAGCCAGTGGTGGGCCCTGCCCCGCTTCCGCATTGTGGAACTGATACCGCTGCTGCAAAGTGGTGATACGGAGACATTCCTGCGCGTGGTTGAGGCTGGGTGAGTGGACGCTGTGTCATTCCCGGCCGCAGCGAAGCGGAGGGGAAGGGAATCCATAGTTGCTTCGTTTGAACACCAGAAGAAGAGCTGGATCCCCTTCCCTCACCCTTCGGGTTCGCCGGGGATGACACTGAACCTCATTCAACACCTATAGCCAATTCAGCTTTCACGCTGTATGCCGCTGTCACATTCTTTCGAGGCCAATATGTCCGACACATTCCCTGATCGCCTGTCCGTCAATCCAGACAGCCCGCACTTCAACGAGGAAATCCTGAAGCGCGAGGTCGGCATCCTGTTCAACGGCAAGGAAAAGAACAATGTCGAGGAATATTGCCTGAGCGAAGGCTGGATCAAGGTCGCTGCAGGTGTCGCAAAGGACCGGTTCGGCAATCCGATGACCCTGAAACTCAAGGGCAAGGTTGAGCCGTTCTTCAAGGATGCATGATCGTCTTATCCTTTTCCCTTAGAGGAAAAAGGACAGAACACTTTTTATCCCTCAACGATATCTTCCATACGCACATTGAGCGCGCGAGCAAGACGCAAGAACAATGCAGGATCACCCTTGCGTGCACCTGATTCAAGCCCTGAGAGATAACTGTTTGATATCAATACAGCTGCAGCCAATGCCGTTTGAGTCATGCCACGCTTCTTGCGCCAGAATGCAAGAGGTGTTGCCTCGGCAAGGGCGGCTGCAACTTCATCCGAGGTGAGCCACTCTTGCTTGCCTGTGGCGATATCAGAGGTAACATGCCTATGGCGTGCAGCATCAAGCATATCCTCCAAGACTTCAAAGTCAGCCTTGGACATCAACACCATCTCTTCACCTTGAGGGGTCTTTATGAGTGTATGGTTCATGATATACCCTCTATTCGTAGACTGAGCCACGTGGACCAATAACAGACACAGCAATCTCAACATCGTCTTCGTTGAAAATCACGCGATAATCACCAACACGAAGTCTCGATGAATTTGAACCGACGAGACGCTTCACATCCCCTGCGCCAGTCTTTGCATAACGCTCGATCTTGGCCATAATCTGCTGAGCCTCAGACCGATGCTTGCGCAACGCGAGTAATGCATCAGATGAGTAGCGCACCTGCTTCATTCAAAAATACCTTCTCATATTGCAAACAAAAATTCAATAAAATTTCCCATATTGCAAATATGCTTGTCCTTTGAACCGCGCACGCTTAACTGCACCTTCCTGATCGAGCACAATCAACCAACCTGAGGAAAGACACTGGGTGTATAAATGCAAGGTATGTGAAGGAGAAGGCAATTCCTGATGCCAGTTGCATCATGCCTACCTCATGCTTTGAGCTACACCATCCGGCTCTGCACCACAGCAGCCCCAATAAACCCTGCAAACAGCGGGTGCGGTTCCAGCGGGCGCGATTTCAGTTCCGGGTGATACTGCACACCGATGAACCATGGATGGTTTGGATATTCAACAGTTTCGGGCAGCAACCCATCGGGCGAGACACCGGCAAAGCGAAGGCCCGCTGCCTCAAGCTGCGGGCGGTAGCTCATGTTCACCTCGTATCGGTGGCGATGGCGCTCGGACACTTCTGTTGCGCCATAGCACTCCGCAATCTTTGAACCCTTGGCGAAGCTGTTGATATAGGCGCCAAGCCGCATGGTTCCGCCGAGGTCACCACCAGACTTGCGGGTTTCAAGCTCATTGCCCTTCATCCATTCCGTCATCATGCCGACGACGGGCTGGGTCGTTGGGCCAAACTCGGTGGAGTTGGCGTCAGTAATGCCAGCCAGATTGCGCGCTGCTTCCAGACACGCCATTTGCATGCCGAAACAGATGCCGAAATACGGTACGTTGCGCTCCCGCGCGAACTGCGCCGCCTTGATCTTGCCTTCGGCTCCACGATGGCCAAAACCACCGGGCACCAGAATGCCATGGACATGGCCGAGATAGGCCGCCGGATCTTCGCGCTCGAAAACCTCGCTCTCGATCCAGTCCAATTCCACATGCACACGGTTGGCGACACCACCATGGGCCAGCGCCTCGATCAGCGATTTGTAGGCATCTTTCAGGCCGGTGTATTTGCCGACGACAGCAATCGTCACCTTGCCTTCGGGATTGTGGATGGTTTCAACCAGCTTTTCCCAACGCGAAAGATCAGGCGCTGGCGGGTTCTCGATGCCCAGCGCATGCAGCACTTCTGTATCAAGACCTTCCCGGTGATAGGTCAATGGCACTTCGTAGATGTGGCTGACATCCTGTGCCTCGACCACAGCTGAAGGGCGCACGTTACAGAACAGGGCCAATTTGCGCCGCTCGTTCTCGGGAATTTCGCGGTCTGTGCGGCACAGCAGAATGTCGGGCTGGATGCCGATGGAGCGCAGTTCCTGCACGGAATGCTGCGTCGGCTTGGTCTTCAACTCACCGGCACTTGGGATGTAAGGCAGCAATGTCAGGTGAATGTAGCAAGCGTGGAACCGCGGCAGGTCGTTCTTCAATTGGCGGATCGCTTCAAAGAACGGCAGGCCTTCGATGTCGCCCACTGTGCCACCCACTTCCACCAGGACGAAATCATAGCCGTCATTCTCGGCAAGAACGAACTCCTTTATGGCGTTCGTTACATGCGGGATGACCTGCACAGTTGCACCAAGATAGTCCCCTCGCCGCTCTTTGGCGATGATCTCCTGATAGATGCGGCCTGTTGTAATGTTATCGCTCTTGTTGGCAGAGCGCCCTGTGAAGCGCTCGTAGTGGCCAAGGTCAAGATCGGTTTCAGCGCCGTCGTCGGTCACGAACACTTCGCCGTGCTGGTAAGGCGACATCGTTCCGGGATCCACGTTCAGATAGGGGTCAAGCTTCTTGAGCCGCACCTTGTAGCCGCGCGCCTGCAAAACAGCTGCGAGAGCCGCTGCACCAAGACCTTTACCAAGCGAGGAAACCACGCCACCGGTGATGAAAATATACCGTGCCATGGGATTCCACGTTTAGGGACGCCAACCCGATTCGGGTAGCGTAAAATGCCGTATTCACAGGGAATAATTCAGAGGGTTTTACCTGCCTCAGCAAAGCAGAGGCAAGCAAATCAACCGCAGCACTCAGTTTGCGGTTGGAGGAGCCGGTGCAGCCGGAGGTGCGGCTGGCGCATTGCGCTGTATCTGGTTCAACTGATCCAGAACGCCACCTGATCCGGGTGTCGCAGGCGCGCCAGGAGCGCCCGGAACGGCAGGAGCTGTTGGAGCAAGGCCATCAATGATGGATTTTGGCGCCGAAGAGCGTGAGGCAACCACCGCCAGCATAAGGCTTGTCACAAAAAACGCGGCACCCAGAATGGCTGTTGTCCGTGTCAAAACGTTTGCCTGACCGCGTCCAGTCAGAAAGCCTGATGGGCCGGAGCTTGCACCACCAATGCCAAGGCCACCGCCTTCGGAACGCTGCAAAAGCACCACGACGGCCAGCGCCGAGACGATGAGCAGGTGAACAACGATAAGCACGGTCTCCATGGGAGTTTCTTTCAGGCAAATGGTATCAGAAGCGATTGGAAGCCGATGTAGGGTATCAATGCCAAAAAAGCCAGAGGTTTTGCCTCCGGCTCGACAACTTCACAGAATGTGAGGGAAAAGGGTGCTGGCGGGAACGGTATCCACGAGGAGGCCACTCTTGGATGGTTCCCGCCAGCGATCCCAACATCGATCCAGGAGATGCGGCGGACCTGAAGCAGTGTTGGGCAGAAGCGCCTCTTTGACCTTTCAGTCTTGGAACGCTCCCTTGCAACGACTGATAGCGGCACCGCATCCGCGTGGGCAACTAACAGACATGGTAAACGAATGGTGACTTCGCCGTTAGGGTAAAGGCTTAAAGCTAACGCCGCAGGATGAAGCTTTGCGAGGCGTGCGATGTAGCGCCTTTTGTCCTTGAAACATGCCCCCAGACCTGCTCGATTGAGCGTAATTGCTGCACAAGGACTTTCATGACGTCAGTTGCTCTCGACCCTTTGGACAGGGCCCTTCTCTCTGGCGAGCATGGTGAAGCAGCCGCACTGGCCATGCGCCTGCTGGTCCGCTTCGCGGAAGCTGTTGAAGCGCCGCGTTTTATTGCGTGCACCCGCGCTCACATTGATGGATGCCTTTATCACGGAGAAGTCAGCCTCGATTTTGTCGAGCGCTTCGTGGCGCTGAAAGGCAAAGTGAAGGTCCCTACCACGCTCAATGTTGGCTCGGTTGATCTCATTCACCCCGAACTCTTCAATGGACCTGATGCTCTGGGTACAGCTGGCGCGCGGTTGATGCGTGCGCATGAAGAACTGGGGTGTATATCCACTTTCACCTGCGCGCCTTATCAGACGATCTTCCGTCCGTTTCTTGGCGAGCAAATCGCCTGGGCAGAATCCAACGCCATTGTCTTCGCCAACTCTGTTCTTGGCGCACGCACAAACCGCTATGGCGACTTCATTGATTTGTGTTGCGCTATCACAGGCCGTGTGCCCGACTACGGTCTGCACCGCACAGAGAATCGTCGCGCAACCATCGTTATTGAGATCAATGATACTGAAGGCATGGCGTCTGATGCTCTCGCTGTTGCAACGGGTCACGTGCTTGGCACTTTGGCGGGCACCAATGTTGCAGCCATAACAGGCCTACCCAAAACGATCACGGAAGACGACCTGAAGGCTCTTGGTGCAGTGGCAGCCTCCTCAGGCGCAGTAGGCATGTTCCATGCTGTTGGTCTAACACCGGAAGCGCCGACACTTGAGGCTGCGACACATGGCCAGCATGCGCCGGTCATTGCAACACTCGACAGCACAGCCCTGAAAGCCATACTGGACACCCTGACAACCGCGAAGCCTGGAGCTTCCATCGCGGCGGTTGCATTGGGCACGCCTCACTTCTCGATAAAAGAGTTCGAAAAACTGATGCCGCTGGTCGATGGAAAATCCTTTCGCTCCGATATCTATATCAACACCGGGCGTGACACATTGAAAGAGCTTCAAAAACGCGGTTGGGAGCAGTCGTTGCAGGCGCAAGGCGTTACCCTTGTGGTAGATACCTGCACCTATGTCACCAGCATTATGCGCAATCTAGACGGCGTTGTGATGACCAATTCCGGCAAATGGGCGCATTATGCACCAGGCAATCTCAATATTGATGTCATCTTCGGATCACTGGAAGAATGCGTCTTTTCTGCCGAGAAAGGGCAATTGGTGCGCCAATGACGACTGCCATTGCACTGATCCCCGGAAAAGCGGCAGGCAAGCCTGTGCTCTTGCAGACGCCACTCAGTTTCTGGGGCGGGTATGATTCCACCACTGGCAACATCATAGACCAGCATCATCCAGACCACGGGCTTAATCTGGCAGGATGCATTCTGATGATGGAGGCCGGTCGTGGATCATCGTCCGGCTCGTCCGTTCTTGCTGAGGCGATCCGGGCAGGCACCGCGCCGGCGGCCATTCTGATGCGCCAGCGCGATGCAATCGTCGTCACAGGTGCAATTGTAGCAGCCGAACTCTACAACATCCTTTGCCCGATTATTGTCATTGCTTCAGAGGCAGAGTGGCTGAAATTGGCAACAGCCAATCAATTGTCCGTTCAATGCAACGAAACTGCAGTTACCTTTGAATTTTCAAAGCACTGAGTTTTACGCGGCAGCGGCTACAACGCGGTTGCGGCCTTCTTTCTTGGCTTTGTAGAGCGCTTCGTCAGCCCTCTTCATCAGGGCGTCGGCTGTCGTATGTCCGGACTTGTAGCCCGAGACGCCGATGGAAACCGTGACGGAGATATACTTCTTCCCGCCGTAAATGGGAAAAGGCTTGTTCTCAACCTTGGTCCTGATGCGGTCAGCAACCAATGCAGCAATATGGGTTTCGGTTTCTGGCAAAAGCACCACAAATTCCTCACCACCGGAGCGACAGGCCATATCAACGCCGCGCACGGAC
This sequence comes from Beijerinckiaceae bacterium, assembly GCA_051649305.1. Taxonomy (GTDB): domain Bacteria; phylum Pseudomonadota; class Alphaproteobacteria; order Rhizobiales; family Beijerinckiaceae; genus JADCCX01. The sequence continues at coordinate 38,692 of JBOFGV010000004.1, read as the reverse complement.
TTACTGATGCGACTTGCGAATTCTTTCAGAACCTCGTCACCGGCATCATGGCCCCAGCTGTCGTTCACCTGCTTGAAGTGGTCGATATCAAGGATCATGAGGGAGAAAGGCATACCGTGGTTGGCCGCTTCGGATGTCAGAGCGGTCAGATGGCTCTGCATGTAGCGGCGGTTGTTCATGCCGGTGAGCGGATCGATAATCGCCGCTTCCATGGATTGCTGAACTGTTTCGCTCAAGCTGTCGATATAGCGCTTGCGGCGGATCTGCGTGCGCACACGCGCCAGCATTTCATTGCGGTCCACAGGTCTGGTCAGGTAGTCGTTGACCCCGATTTCCAAACCACGATGGACGCGCGCTTCGTCATCCATATCTGCAATCAAAAGCAACGGCAGTTTGCGGGTGCGCTCCAGCGAGCGCAACTGACTGCACAAACGCAGGCCATCGTAGTTTTCAAGACCAAGGCTGACCATAACCAGATCATAGTTGCCTTCAGGAATGCGCAGCAGCGCCGCCTGCGGGTTTGATTCAATCTCAACTGTGTGCATCTGGCTCAGGGTTGCCAGTAAACGTTCGTAGGATGTGGCGCGATCGTCAACAATCAGAATGCGCCCATCAAGGCCATTTTCTGCCAGGGCTATAGTGTTCGGATCATCGAGCCCCACATCGCGCGACGAAGCCGCACGGGTGCGCAATTCATCTGTCAGCATCTTGAGGCGAATGAGGCTTTTGACGCGCGCCAGAAGCGCCACCTCATTGACAGGCTTGGTCAGGAAATCATCGGCACCTGCTTCAAGCCCCTTCAACCTATCCGTTGGCTGGTCAAGCGCGGTCACCATGATAACGGGCAAATGCGCTGTATTGGGCGAGGCTTTCAGTCTGCGGCAAACCTCAAAACCGTCAATTCCGGGCATCATCACATCAAGGAGCACGATATCGCAGTCACCACGCTCGCAGATTTCAATGGCATCAAAACCATTGGTTGCTGTGCGAACATCAAAATATTCAGCCGTAAGACGCACTTCCAGCAACTTGATATTGGGAAGCAGATCGTCAACGACCAGAATGCGTGCTGTCACGTTAATTTACTCCGGCAAAATGCTGAATTGTTTCAAGAAATTTGGGAATTGAAATAGGCTTGGAAAGATACCCCTCGCAACCACCGGCGCGGATACGGTCTTCATCCCCCTTCATCGCAAAAGCGGTGATGGCGATAACCGGGATGGATTTGAGTGTATCGTCATCCTTTAACCACCGGGTCACATCCAGACCGGATATTTCCGGCAACTGAATATCCATCAGGATGAGATTGGGCATATGGGCGCGCGCAAGCGAAAGCACCTCGTGCCCGCTGCGTGTTTGCAGGACACGGTACCCCCGCGCCTCCAGCAAATCGTTGAAGAGCTTCATATTGAGCTCGTTGTCCTCGACGATCAGGACAGTTTTAGGCATGCTATAACCCCGTCGACGTGCGAAACGCCTGTCGATTCATTTCATTTCGTTGTTAAGTGTTAACAGCGAAGGGTTGATGAAAGGCAAAGGAACATGCTGCGCAGGGAAAATCTTCGCATAAATCGTGAGGATGCGGAAGAAATCGCAGTTCAGGCACTGGGATTCATCGCTGGAGACCCTGAAAAACTGGAAAAATTCCTGGCATTAACCGGCCTTGGGCCCGAAAACCTGCGTGCTGCTGCACAGGAACCGCACTTTCTGGGCCAAATTGTCAACCACATTGCCGACAACGAATCACTGCTTCTGGCTTTTGCAGCCAACCAGGGACTTGCGCCCGAAAAGATCATGCGGGCGCAACACCTCCTGTCAGGACCACCGCATGAGCGCGAAGACGCCTAGTTCATGACCATTCTATGCCGCGATTGTCTAAAGCGCAGCGGCAGCACTTTACGCTGCACCCATTGTGGCAGCCCGCGTATTCTCAACCATCCCGAACAGGATGATCTTTCCATTGCGCATATAGATTGCGATGCCTTTTTTGCAGCTGTCGAAAAACGCGACAACCCTGCCCTCAATGACAAGCCGGTGATTATTGGCGGAAGACAGCGCGGTGTCGTGGCAACAGCCTGTTACATCGCCCGCACCTTTGGCGTGCATTCCGCCATGCCGATGTTCAAGGCGCTGAAAGCCTGCCCGCATGCCGTCGTCATTCCCCCCAGCATGGAAAAATACAGCATCGCAGGACGCGCCGTGCGCGAGAAAATGCTGACATTGACACCGCAGGTTGAGCCGCTGTCGATTGATGAAGCATTTCTGGATTTGACCGGCACAGAGCGCCTGCACAATGCGCCGCCGGTTGAGGTGCTGGCACGCTTTGCGAAAGATGTGCAGCGGGATGTTGGCATCTCGGTTTCAATTGGCCTGTCACACAACAAGTTTCTGGCCAAGATTGCTTCTGATCTCGACAAGCCCAAGGGGTTTTCAGTTATTGGCAAAGCCGAAACATTGGAATTTCTGGCACCAAAGCCGGTTGGCACCATCTGGGGCGTCGGTAAATCCATGCGTGAGCGCCTTGAGAAAGATGGCATTCGCCTCATCGGCGATCTGCGCCGACACGAGGAGGCTGATCTCTTCCGCAGGTATGGATCAGAAGGCGGGCGATTGTTCCGCCTGTCGCGCGGCATCGACACCCGAAAAGTGCAGCCGGAGCGTGACACCAAAAGCGTGTCAGCCGAAACAACATTTAATGAAGATATCCGCGATTTTGAATCATTATTGCCCATTCTCTGGGATCTTTCCGAGAAGGTTCATCGCCGTTTGCAGAAACAGCAACTCGCCGGAACAACCATCACACTCAAACTGAAGACAAGCGACTTCAAACTGGTTTCACGCTCGCGAACTGGCCCAGCAACACAATTGGCCAAGCGCATTTTTGACGCTGCCAAAGAAATGCTGGCACCGGAAGCAAAGGGCAGGACAGCCTTTCGCCTCATTGGCGTGGGTGTATCCAACCTTGTGCCAGCCACCGAGGCTGACCGGGGCGATTTGCTGGATCATGATCTGAAGCGCGATCTGGCCACAGAGACGGCGCTTGATGCCATCCGCGCCAAATTCGGCAACAAGGCCGTCATACGCGGCACAGCGATTGGCAAGAAATAGAAGCTGTTATTGTGGCCCGAGATGCTTGCGACCTGCTTTTTCCGCAAGCTTGATCTGTTTCTGCCGCTCCCGCGCGGAGGCTTTTCGCTCCTCAGTCAAATCGGCAAAACAGGCAGGGCAGCTGACGCCTTCCTCGTAGTGCGGAGACAGCAAGGCTTCCGCTGACAAGGGATGATCGCAGTTCAGGCATTTCTGGACACCAACGACTTCCAGACCATGCCCGAGAGAAACACGCTCATCGAAGACAAAGCAACTGCCTTCCCACAAGCTGTCCTCAGGCTTTACCCTTTCAAGGTAGGCGAGAATCCCGCCTTTCAGATGGAAGACCTCGTCAAAACCTTCGCGCAGCATATAGCTGGAGGCCTTCTCGCAGCGAATGCCACCGGTGCAGAACATGGCCACCTTGCGGTGTCGGGCTGGGTCAAGCGTCGCTTTCACAAAATCCGGAAACTCACCGAACGATGTTGTTTTGGGATCGATGGCCCCCTTGAAAGTGCCGAAATCATATTCGAAACCATTGCGCGTATCGATGAGAACGATATCAGGATCAGCCAGCAGAGCGTTCCAATCCTCTGGCTCCACATAGGTTCCAACCTGCTGTAGTGGATCAACCGTTGTGTCGCCAATGGTGACGATCTCCTGCTTCAACCGCACCTTCATGCGTTTGAACGGCTGCGTTGCGGCATGAGAAAGCTTGACGGGCAATGGCGGTGTTCTGGCGATTGCCGCAATGCCTTCCAGCGCGCGCCTCAATGCTTCAGGCCTGCCGGCCAGAGTCCCGTTCAAACCTTCTGGCGCAAGCAAAAGAATGCCTTTGATATCCTGCTGCTGGCACAACGCGAGTATGGGCAGCCGCAGAGCGGCGTGATCAGCCAGTGGCTGAAACACATAAAAAGCAGCGACATCAAAGTGTTGTGACGTAGTCATGATTCTGGAAGTCTGGTTTAAGTAACGGCACTTTGTGCCATATCCACATGCTACAGATCAAAGAAAACCGTTTCCTGATCGCCCTGCATGTGAATGTCAAAACGATAAAGACCGTCTGATACGCGCTTTGCCATCAGGGTTGCGCGCCTGTCTGCAGGAACAGTCTGCAGCACCTCGTCAGCAGCATTTGCCTCAGTTTCATCCTCAAAATAGAGGCGTGTGAAGGCATGCAGCAGCAAGCCGCGCATCATGACCGTGACGTTTATGTGCGGTGCTTGCCCAGCAGCAATGACACCGGGTTTGATGGTGGTGAACCAGAACTTGCCTTCAGCATCTGTGCCAGTTCCGCAGCGTCCAAAGCCAACAAAGCCACTGTTGGCGCCACGCTCCCGCACATAGCGGCCTTCTGAATCCGCCTGCCAGATTTCGATCATAGCGTCGGTGATGACTTCGCCCTTGCCATCAAACACGCAGCCTTCAATGCGAATGTGTGTGCCTGCAGCAGAAGCCTCGGCGACGGTCGAATCCATAACCGCAGTAAAGGCATAGCCATACTGGACTGGCGTAAGACCATAAGCGAAAAAAGGCCCCACCGTCTGAGAGGGTGTCTGACCAAGAAGTGGTGGTTTTTCGGCGCTCATCGGTGCGTCTCCCACAGGGTTTCGTTGGTTCCGCGCAGCACGATGTCAAAGACATAGCCAAGGGCGTAACCTTCCTCGGTCACATCAATGGAAAACGTGGCGACCATGCGGTTGCGGGATTTCTCCGGCACGCCGAGAAAAATCGGATCAAGCAGCAAAAGCGGGTCACCGGGAAAATACATTTGCGTTACAAGCCGGGTGGCAAAATGATGCCCGAACAATGAAAAATGGATGTGGTTTGGTCGCCAAGCGTTGAAATGGTTGCCCCATGGATATGCGCCCGGCTTGATGGTGAGAAAGCGATACCGCCCCTCGGCATCTGTTATGCAGCGCCCTCCTCCAAAGAAGTTGGGATCAAGCGGCGCAGCGTGCTGGTCTGTTTTATGAATGTAGCGACCAGCGGAATTCGCCTGCCAGATTTCGATAAGTGTGCCCGGAACAGGTCGTCCGCTTTCATCCAGCACACGGCCAGTGACGATGATGCGCTCCCCAAGGGGATCATGGTCCTTTCGGCCATTGAGAGTGAGATTGCCATCGTTCACACCCAGAAGTTCGTGGCCAAACACCGGGCCTGCAAGAGCTGACAGCGCTGGCTTCAACGGGATCAGTGGCCTCGTTGGCCCGCGCAATCCCGTTGAACGATAACCACCGTCAACATAGGTGGGCTGGGATGACCAGTCTCGCGGATTGAGGGGGGCAATCGACATTGCTTCTTCTCCCGTTAGTTGAGGGGTAAACCAACATAGTTCTCGGCAAGCGCAGTGCGCGCGGCTTGCGAGCTTTCAAGATAATGGAATTCTGCTTCCTGCATACGCTTTTCAAAAGGCGAATAGTGATCAAACCGGTGCAGCAGGGTTGTCATCTGCCATGAGAACCGCTCGGTTTTCCAGATGCGATCCAGCGCGCGTGATGAATAATGATCAATCCCGGCTGCAGATTTTTCGGCGTAGAACTCCGCAAAGGCCTCGGACAGATAGAAAGCATCCCCAGCCGCAAGGTTCAGGCCTTTTGCGCCTGTAGGCGGAACGATATGCGCGGCATCACCCGCCAGAAACAGCCGGCCAAAACGCAGCGGCTCAGCCACAAAGCTGCGGAGCGGCGCTATTGATTTCTCAATGGAAACGCCAGTGATGACATTCTCAGCCGCTTCAGGATCAAGCCTGCGCCGCAACTCATCCCAGAACCTGTCATCAGACCACTCGCCCACTTTCTCATCAGCCGCGCACTGAATGTAATAGCGGCTGCGGGTGCTCGAGCGCATGGAGCAAAGCGCAAAACCCCGCTCATGCCCGGCGTAGATCAACTCGTGAGAGCATGGCGGAACATCAGCGAGAACCCCTAGCCAGCCGAAAGGATAGACCCGCTCGAACAAGGCCAGCGCGTCCTGAGGGACGCTGGCGCGGCTGATGCCGTGATAGCCATCACAACCTGCAATGAAATCGCATGCAATGCGATGGGTCGTGCCATCTTTTTTGTAGGAAACTGAGGGACTTGCGCCGTCAAAATCATGCAACGCTACATCTTCAGCTTCATAGATTGTGGTCCCGCCTGAAGCCAGTCGCGCATCCATGAGATCGCGCGTCACTTCAGTCTGGCCATAAACTGTGACGTGCTTTCCGCCAGTCAAACCCTTGAGGTCTATGCGCAGGCGGCGGTTGGAAAAACCAAGGGCAAAGCCATCGTGCGGCAATCCCTCCTTCTCAAGCCTTGACGCAACACCTGCTTTGCGCAGCAAGTTGACAGTGCCCTGCTCCAGCACGCCCGCGCGAATACGACCGAGCACATACTCGCGGGACTGTCTCTCAACGATGATATTGGAAATGCCTGCCTTTGACAGGAGCGCACCGAGCAGCAAGCCTGCTGGTCCCGAACCGATGATGACGACCTGTGTGCGCATGACTCTTTCTGGCGTGCTTATCCGTCCGTAACGGGCTTGCAGACCGGTTTCAAGAGGCAGGCGGGATAATCAGTTATTCCGCCGCGAGGCGATAAGGGGCAATGGCGGTTTCACTGTTGGCTTTCTCAAGCGCATATCCAATCAGCAGCATGGCCGGACCGCTGGCATCAGAGAAGCCTGCGATTTCAGCAATGGTTGCTGCCGTCCCTGACACAACCACTTCATCAGGCCGCGTGGCGTTCACGACAAGCCTGACAGGCGTGTCTGCAGCAAGGCCATGTCTGCGGGCTTCAGCGATAAACGGCGGCAGGTTCTTGCGGCCCATATAGACGCATGTCGTCGCATCGGGATCAGCAATGCTGGGCCAGTGGACTGTTGATGGCAACCTGCCCTTTTCGTCATGCGCAGTCACAAACTGCATCCGCCGCGCCACACCGCGTTTTGTCAGCGATACTCCGAGTGCGGCCGCGGCCCCCAATGCCGCCGAAATGCCGTTGACCACAGTGACAGGAACACCTGCCTCACTTGCTGCCTGCATCTCTTCATCAGCACGGCCAAAGATCAAGGGATCGCCGCCTTTGAGCCTAACCACGCGGTTGCCTTCGCTCGCCAACAACACGGCGAGAGCGGTGATGTCCTGCTGCAGACAGGATGTCTTGCCGCCACGCTTGCCCACATGGATCTTGCGGGCCTCACGCCGCGCAAAGCCCAGAATGCCCTCACCCACCAGATCGTCATAGAGAATAACATCAGCCTCGCGCAGATACCGCACGGCTTTCAGGGTGAGGAGTTCGGGATCACCGGGGCCAGCGCCCACCAATGCGAGATGCCCCCTGCTCCGGGTTTTGCTGTCAAACTCCAGATCAGCGATCATGGCCTCGCGCTCAACCGGGCATGGCGCTTCATTGGGTCTGGCCATCGCCTCCTTGGCAAAGCGTCGCCAGAACGTCTTGCGATCAGCGCCATCCAATCCGGCAGACATCACGCGCCCGCGCCAGTTTTTCGCGGCCTGCGCCCAGCGTGCAAGACCCGCAGGCAGCAAGGTTTCAATCATCGAACGAACGGCCTGACCAAGGGGCGGCGCGCCACCATCTGTTGAAATGCCGATGATCAGCGGCGAACGGTTGACGATGGAACCGAACTGGAAGTCACAGAAGGCAGGCTTGTCCACCACGTTGACGGGGATGCCCTTGCTGCGCGCGGTTGAGGCAAAATGCGCAGCCTCCGCATCATCTTCCAACGCGCCGATGGCCATGGCAACGTTGTCAAAGTCAGTGTCTTTAAGCTTGCGTTCCACCAGCACAACACGCTCTGGCCAGGCGTGCTTGAGTTTGATTGTTTCAGCATCAGGCTCATCCCAAACCAGACGTACAGCAGCACCTGCTGCGGCCAGCAACTCGGCTTTCCAGGCTGTGCCGGCAGAGCCTCCAGCCAGCAGGACTGTCTTGCCGCGCAGTTTGTAAAACACCGGCAAAGTCGCAAGATCACCCATCCGCTCCACGGTCTCGCGCGGGGCGCGCTGGCGTGCGAAGGGCGTCACGGTGCTCATCAGTAGACGTCCGCCTGATAGCGCCCGGACTTCTTAAGGCCCGCCACAAAAGCCACGGCGTCATCAGTACTCATCTTGCCGTGCTCGGCTGCGATATCGACCAAGGCCCGCTCGACATCCTTCGCCATGCGCTTGGCATCCCCGCAGATATAGAAATGTGCGCCCTGCCCGAACCATGCCCAGAGTTCAGCGCCATTCTCGCGCATGCGGTCCTGCACGTAGATCTTGTCCTTGCCATCGCGCGACCATGCGAGCGTCAGGCGCTCCAGTTGGCCTTGGTCTTTCATGGCGTTGAGTTCATCGGCATAGAAAAAATCTTCCGCAACACGCTGATGGCCAAAGAACAGCCAGTTGCGCCCAGGCGCTTTTGTTGCTGCGCGGTCCTGCAGGAAGGCACGGAACGGTGCGATGCCGGTGCCCGGACCAACCATGATCACTGGTTTGGTGGCATCATCCGGCAGGCCGAAGCCATGGGCCGCCTGCACATAAACCGGCAGTGTCTGGCTTTCGGCAATACGCTCGCCAAGGAATGTGGACGCAACACCAAAGCGCTGGCGCTTGCCGAGCGCATAGCGCACGCAATCCACTGTCAGCGTCAACCGATCCTTTTCGTGGTGCGGCGAAGAGGAGATGGAATAGAGCCGGGGCTGCAATTCATCCAGCGCTTCAACAAAGGCTTCCGGGCTGACCTTGAGTCCTGCAAACTTGTGGAGAGTACCCAGCACATCCAGCAAGGCAAGATCATCGTCAGGGTCTTCGCCCTTTGCAAGTGCCTGCGCCTTGGCGCGCGTTGCGCCACCAGTGACGAAGGAAATCAACTGGAACAGGTTGTCGGGTGCAGCCCCCAATGCCCGCTCGTGGATGAGCGCATGGCGCAGTGTCTTGCCACCCAGATCATGCTCCGGCCTTGCACCAATCAATGCGATGACAGCATCGGCCAAGCGCTCATCATTGGCAGCAAACACACCGAAGGAATCCCCGGCTTTGTAGGTGATGCCGGATGCAGCGAGATCAAACTCGATGTGGAATGTTTCCTTTTCAGAGCCCGCACCGTTAAGCTTGCGGCGGGACAGAAACGTCGCCTGCACTGGGTTGTCCCGTGCATAGCCTTTGGGACCAACGGCCACTGGGGCTGCAATCTCTGCAGCAACGGGAGCAGCGCCACCAGAGCCAAGCTCTTCAGCCAGTTGCTTCAGCATGCGCAGGGTGTCCTTGCCGCCCGGCGCACAGAGATTGAGCTTCGGCTCTTTGCCGTCGGCAATGGCAGCGGAATAGGTTTCGCAGAGATAGCCGCACTGCCCGCAGTTCTGCTGCGCCATGGCAGCAAACATCCGGCGCTTCACGGGCTTGCCATCCGCCAGTTTCATGCGGTCGGCAATCTCCATAGCGGGATCATGCCAGGGTGCGTCTTCATCCTCGGCAGGTAAACCCGCGATCAGGCTTGAAGCCTCACCGGGTGAAAGCGCAGTGACAGCAGCGGTATCAAGGTTGAGGTAGCCTGCGAAAAACCCGCTGAGCCACAGGCGTTGATCACCAGAAAACGGCGCATTTTCTGGCAGCAAATCAAAGCTCTTGATCGGGGCCATGGGCATTGTCATGCGGCGCTCTCCGCAAGCTTGGTCAATGTCTCGTTGTCCACGCGGTTGGCGAAGCTGTGGAAGCTCTCGGCGGCGTCAGCACGGTTGCCCTGCCAGGCACGCAGGAGCTGTTCCACGCGCGCCGGCGCATCCTCCGCCTTCACGCCTTTCCACAATTCGCGGCCGATTTTTGCGGCATCGGCAAAGCCACCACCGACCACAAAGTCATAGCCCTCCACTGTGTCGCCATCGTCATTGATCGGCACTTTCGCGCCGATAAGGCCGATGTCGCCAATGTAATGCTGTGCGCAGGAGTGATGGCAACCGGTGAGATGCACATTGACCGGCTGGTCCAGTGTCATGCGCGCATCGACATGCGTCGCGATCTTCAGCGCATCCTCCTTGGTGAAGGCGGCTGCAAACTTGCAACCCGTGGCGCCAGTGCAAGCCACAAGACCTGCCTGCATGGACGTGGCCTTGGTCGAAAGCCCCAACTTCTCAACGCCAGCGACCACCAGCGCAACCTTGTCGGAAGGCACACCGGAAAGCAGCAGATTTTGCCAGACAGTCAGGCGAATGTCGCCATCACCGTAGGCATGGGCCAGCGCTGCAATCCCCCGCATTTGCGCTGTGCTCAACTTGCCAACCGGCAATGTGACACCAACCCAGTTCAGACCTGTTTGTTTTTGCGGATGAACACCGATGTGGGCCAGACGATCAAATGCACCGCGTGGCGCAACAGCGCTTTCCGGAATGCGCGTCAGGTTCTTGCCAAGCACAGCTTCCGTCTCAGCAATGAACTTGTCGAAGCCCCAGTCATCAAGCACGTATTTCAACCGTGCCTTTGTGCGGTTTGTGCGGTCGCCATGGGCACTGAATACACGGATCATCGCATCGGCAATGGGCGTGCAATCCTCTGCCTTGCAGAACACGCCTGAGGCCCGCGCCAGATCACGGTGGCCGGAAATGCCACCCAGCACAATGCGCCACCAGAGGCCGGGTTCAACCGATGCGCCCTCACCCACCATCACAGCCTGAAAGCCAATGTCGTTGCTTTCCTCCAGCGTCGGAATGCTGCCGCCACCATCAAAAGCCACATTGAACTTGCGCGGCAGGCCGTAGAGCGTGCGCGTGTTGAGGATGTGATGGTGCCACTCGCGAGCTAGCGGGCGGGTATCGGCCAACTCCTGCGGATCAATGCCTGCGGTCGCAGAGCCCGTAACATTGCGGATGTTGTCAGCCCCTGAACCTTTGGAACAAAGGCCGAGATCGAGTATGCCCTCGATGACCGGAATGGCGCTTTCCGCCTTTATTTCGCGGGCCTGAAGGTTGGCGCGTGTCGTCACATGGCTGTAGCCGCCCGCATGCTTGTCAGCGAGATCGGCAAAGCCCGAGAACTGCCAGTGCGTCAGAATACCGTTGGGAATGCGCAACCGGCACATATAGCTGTTCTGGGCAGGTGCCACATAGAACAGGCCGAAATAGCGCCAGCGGAAATTATCTTCGGGCTTGGGATATTCACCCTTGGCCGCTTGCGCCTTGAAGCGCTGGTAAGCATCAAACGGGTGCTCCGCCCGCTTCCACTTTTCCTGATCAACCAGCTTGCCGCCTTTGGCGGTTGTCGCATCCTGCGCTGCGATGTGCACAGCATCAGGCCCGGAAGGCTCCGCCGCAGGCTTTGGCGCACCGCCAGCCAGTTTGCCTGCCTGAATGCCGGAGACAAACCCTTCCAGGTAGCGCTTCTGGTCCGATGAAAAGTCACTGCTCATAATAGCGTGTGTTCTCAGGCTGCTATCGACGGCGCCTTGTGGCGCGCATAGAGGAACTCGAGGACGCCAACACGGCACTGGATGTAGACAGGATCATTGACGAGATCGAGCCTCTTACGGGGCCTGTCCAGTTTCACATCCAGAACCTCGCCGATGGTGGCTGCTGGACCGTTGGTCATCATGACGATGCGGTCGGACAGCAAGACGGCTTCGTCCACATCGTGGGTGATCATGATCATGGTGTTCTTCAGACGCGAGTGAATGTCCATCACCGAGTCCTGCAGGTGCGCGCGGGTCAATGCGTCAAGCGCACCGAAAGGCTCATCAAGCAGCAGGATTTTTGGCTCCATCGCCAACGCACGTGCAATGCCGACGCGCTGCTTCATACCGCCCGAGATTTCGGACGGACGCTTGTCGAGCGCATGGGTCATGTGCACCAGCGCCAGATTATGCCTGATCCACTCATCTCGCTCGCGCTTGTTCTTGCTGGAGCCAAACACCTTGTTCACTGCGAGAGACACGTTCTCGTAAACGGTTAGCCACGGCAGCAAGGAATGGTTCTGGAACACCACGGCGCGGTCTGGTCCGGGACTGTTGACCTCGTGATTTTCCAGAAGCACAGCACCACTTGTCACAGGCGTCAAACCGGCGATGATATTGAGCAAGGTGGACTTGCCGCAGCCGGAATGGCCGATGATCGAGACATACTCGCCATTGTTGATGGTCAAATTGATATCTTTGAGCACCTCAGTGGTGGAAGCACCGCGCTGGAAGCTCTTGTCGATATGGTCAAGCTTGAGGTGAGCTTTGGTCATGGCTGTTTTCCTTTCGCTCAGGATGCTGCAGTGCCGCGTGTCACGACGTTGCCGAGGGCAGCAACGAGGCGATCCAGCACGAAGCCAACAAGGCCGATGTAGAGAAGCGCCACGACAATGTCTGGCAACTTGGATGAGTTCCATGCATCCCAGATGAAGAAGCCGATGCCCACTCCCCCGGTCAGCATTTCAGCGGCAACGATGGCAAGCCAGGAGAGGCCAACGCCGATGCGCAGGCCCGTGAAGATGTAGGGTGCGGCTGACGGCAGCATCACCTTGAAGAAAAATTCGATGGAGTTGAGCCGAAGCACCGCCGCCACGTTGCGGTAGTCCTGCGGGATGTTGCGGATGCCAACAGCCGTGTTGATGATCACCGGCCAAATGGCTGTAATGAAAATCACGAAGATTGCTGACGGGTTGGAGTCGCGGAAAGCCGCCAGCGAAATGGGCAACCATGCCAATGGCGGAACCGTGCGCAGCACCTGAAACACGGGATCAAGCCCCCGCATGGCCCAGATCGACTGGCCAATGACCGCACCAATAAAGATGCCGACAACAGCAGCCAGTCCGAAGCCGATAAGCACGCGCTGCAGCGATGTCATGACGCGCCAGCCCAGACCAATGTCCTGCGAGCTTGCCCAGTAAAACGGCTGCATGATCAGTTCATGCGCTTCCGCCCAGACAACCGTTGGTGCTGGCAAGGATGCGCCGGGCTTGGAAAATGCGATCTGCCAAACCAGCATCAGAAGAGCCACTGTGATCAGCGGCGGAACAACCGTCACAAGGGTCCAGTTGCTCCAGTACTTCAGCTTTTCGGCAAGAATGGCGCTGGCAGGTTTTTTCAGATGCACAACCTTCGCTGTCGTCCCGACTGCCTCAGCTTTCGGAGCAACAACGACTGCCTGCGTCGTTTCAACGGTTTTCAGTTGGGCAAGCCCCATCGCACTGATCCTTTTTCTGGATATCCGCGCATGAAGACATGCGGACCATCACTTTCAGGATCGGTGGTTACAAAGAGCGTGCCAAAACGCCATTTCACGAGAAACGCGTGGTATTTGCCCTCTTCCACATGCAAAACTGAAATGAACGAGTATTGTGAGATGGGCACACACAGTGCCTCGATTTTGTGCAATGCACAAAAATAAGGCTGCTACAAAATGGCCGTCATGCCACCATCGACATAAATGATCTGGCCATTGATATAGCTTGAAGCGGATGATGCCAGAAACACCGCTGCACCAATCAGTTCATCAGGCTTGCCCCAGCGTCTGGAGGGCGTGCGTGCTGTCACCCAGGCGTTAAAGTCAGGATTGTCGATCAGGGCCTGATTCATGTCTGTCAGCATATATCCCGGTCCGATGGCGTTGGCCTGAATGCCGCTCGCTGCCCATTCCGCTGCCATCGCCTGCGTCAACAGTTTCACGCCGCCTTTGGAAACCGTATAGGGCGCAACCGTTGCCCGTGCCAGTCCACTCATCAATGAGCCGATATTGATGATCTTGCCATGGCCACGCGGCACCATGCGTTTTGCGGCCTCGCGACCAATGATGAAGGCGCTGGTGAGATTGGTATCGATGATGCGCTGCCAGTCAGCTGTATCGAGTTCAAGCATGGGGCGGCGAAACTGGATGCCTGCATTGTTGACCAGAATGTCAACGGCAATACCGGCGGCATCCAAGCGCTGGAAAGTTGAAATAATGGCTGCTTCACTGGTCACATCAAAAGCAGCAGGCAGTGCCTGAAAACCGGCACCAATCATTTCCGCAACGGTTTCGTCAACACGTTTGGGATCAGTGCCATTGATAACCACCCGCGCACCGGCGCGCGCCAGTCCTTCAGCCATGGCTCTGCCAAGCCCGCGGGAAGAACCGGTAACAAGCGCCGTTTTGCCGGCAAGATCAAACAATGCAAAGCTCATTCGTTCCTCATCTCTTTGGTCTGATTTGTCTGAAGCGAGCCTGCAATATGCAGATCAGCAAGGCAATGCTTTCAAACAGGCCGCAGAATGATTTTAGCCGCTGCGGTTTGTCCGGCGTCAATCCGCCGGAAGGCGTCAGCGCCTTCAGAAAGGGGACGTTCCTCAATCCACTTGAGAGACCCCATTTGTTGACCTGCCAGTGCATGCACCGTCTGGATAAAGTCTGTGGGTGTGTAGCAATAGGAACCCATCAACGTGACCTCCTGAAGCGTCAGTTTGCGCACATCCAGTCCGTCTTGCCCGGGCAGCAAGCCCACATGGACAATCACGCCTCCGGGACGCACCATGCGACAGGCGGCAGCACGGGTAGCGTTTGCCCCCACTGCGTCGATAACCAGATCAATGCTGTTGTCAGCCGGCTCATTGGTGCTGCCGGGTTCATAACCATTGAGCTGATCGTTCTGCATGAGAGATTGCCTGCGCAATCCGTTGGTTTCGCCAACCTGAATATCCTGCGCACCAAACAGTCTGGCAACAAGAGCAGCAGCCAAACCGATGGCCCCTCCTCCAAGCACCACGACCCGGCAGGCTGACATCGGTTGATGCAATCGCTCCATGCCGACGCGCACGGCATGCCAGGATACCGCGATTGGCTCGGCAAGGGCTGCATGCTCAATTGGCATGGCATCAGGAATGGCAATCACGTTGCGCTCGGGTATGCGCACGATCTCAGCAAAGGCGCCGGGGCGCGGCGGCATGGAAATGATCTGCCGCGTGGGTGAGAGATGCCAACGCCCCTCGATCGCATACGGACAGGCAGGATCAACCACCAAGGGATTGATGGTCACACGTTCGCCTGTGCGCGGGCCTGTCAGGATTCGTCCCGCTGCCTCATGACCCAGAATAAGGGGTGCAGGACGACGCGAGTCATAGCCGTGATAGGCATGCATATCAGAACCGCAAATGCCGACGGCCTCAACTTTGACAAGCACTTCACCGGCCAATGGAACCGGGTCTGGTTCATTCTGGTAAACCACGGTGTTTGGACCGGTATAAACAAGTGCTTTCATGTCATGTCCCGTTGCATCTACTTCGCGGTAAAGCCGCCATCGACAGCCAGGGTTTGCCCTGTGATGTAGGCCGATGCCTGTGATGCCAGAAAAACCGTTGCACCGCTGAGATCATCCAGATCGCCATTGCGGCCAATTGCGGTTTGCGCTGCATTGCGGGCCGCGCGTTCTGCATCGTTGAAAACAGCGGCTGTCAGCGGCGTCGGGAAGAAACCTGGTGCAATGGCATTGCAGGTGATACCTTTGCCTGACCACTCCTCAGCAATAGCGCGCGTCAACTGCACCACGCCACCTTTCGCGGCGCCATAGGGCGCAGAATTGGGAAACGCACGGTAGCTCTGGAGCGATGCGATGTTGATGATACGGCCATAGCCGCGCTTCGCCATCTCTGGAGCAAAGGCTTGTGTCAGAAGAAAAGGCGCGCGCAGATGCAACGCCATGTGCAGATCAAAGGCTTCTGCTGTTACATCGTTGAATGGCTGGCGCAGGTTAATGCCAGCAGCATTGATGAGAATATCGATGGTGAGTCCTTGCCTGCTGCAAGAAGCCTGCAAAGCCCTGAGGTCATCAGCGACAGCCAAATCAGCGACAATGGCGCTGGCTTTTATGCCCTCTTTCTCAAGGACCACGACAGCCTGATCGAGTTCAGACTGACGCCTTGCAACCAGTACAACACTGGCCCCGGCCAAACCCATCGCCTTTGCCATCGCCAGACCAATACCGCTGTTGCCGCCGGTAACCAGCGCCGTGCGGCCTGTGAGATCAAACAGGCCGGAAAGCCGGAAAGCCATCAGAGCTCCACTGGCTTGCCGAGATCAATATTTGTTCCCGGTGCATATTTCGCCATGCGGGCAT
This sequence comes from Beijerinckiaceae bacterium, assembly GCA_051649305.1. Lineage (GTDB taxonomy): Bacteria > Pseudomonadota > Alphaproteobacteria > Rhizobiales > Beijerinckiaceae > JADCCX01. The sequence goes on along the minus strand of JBOFGV010000004.1, from coordinate 22,566 downwards.
CGCTGGTGCGGGCGTGCGCCTCCATGCCCTCAAGGCGCGAGATGCGCGCAGAGACAGGTGCCAAAGCCTTGCAGGCATCCCGGTTCATCCGCTGCCATGTCAGTGGTTTGAGGAACTTGTGCACGGACAGACCGGCGGAATAGCGGGCTGCGAACTTGGTCGGCAGAATGTGGTTGGGGCCAGACACCTTGTCACCAAAAGCCACGTTGGTTTCCTCTCCCAGAAACAGCGAGCCGTAGTTGGTGAGATTGGTGTGCCACCAGTCGAGATCATCACAATGCACCTCGAGATGCTCGCAGGCGTATTCATCGGAGATACGCACCATTTCCTCGCGTGTGTCGCAAAGCACGATCTCGCCGTAATCGCGCCATGCAGCACCTGCAGCATCACGAGCGGTTGGCGGCAGTTTTGCGATCAACTCTGGCATAAGCCTGGCAACCTCATCAGCGATACGGCGCGACGATGTGATCAGCCAGGCAGGGCTTTCATGGCCATGTTCAGCTTGCCCCACGAGATCAGTTGCCACGATAAAGGGATCAGCACTGTCATCAGCGAGAACCGCCACTTCGGATGGTCCGGCAAAGACATCAATGCCAACCTTGCCAAACAGCATGCGCTTGGCTTCAGCCACAAACTTGTTGCCCGGACCAACAATAATGTCGGCAGGCTTTCCTGTGAAAAGGCCATAGGTCATGGCAGCGATGGCCTGCACACCGCCAAGACACATCACGATGTCAGCGCCTGCGACTGTCATGGCATAAAGCACATGCGGGTGAATGCCCTGCCCTTTGAAGGGCGCCGAGCAGGCAACAACCGTTTTCACACCAGCCGCTTTGGCCGTGGCCACTGACATATAGGCGGATGCGATATGCGCATATCGCCCAGTTGGTACGTAGCAACCAGCCGTGTTGATCGGCACCATTTTTTGACCCAGATGCAGGCCAGGTGAAATCTCGATGGAAAAGTCGCGCGTGGAATCCCGCTGCGCTTCGGCGAACTTGCGCACCTGCGCGGCTGCCAGATTGATATCATCCTTGATAGCCTGAGGAATATCGCGTGTCCGCTCGGCAATCGCCGCTTTGTCGAGCACGATGGCTCCATCCCACTTGTCAAGCTTGAGGGCGTAATCACGCACCGCCTGCTCACCACCGGCTTCAATCGCTGCCAGCATTTCCGTCACAACCTTGCGGGCGGTATCGGTTTCTGTTTCAGGCGTTTTCGAGGCGGTCTTGAGGTGGGTGATGGCCATGGCGTTTTCCTGTCGTTCAAGTATTTAATAAGGCGAGCGAGCACATTCCTTCTCCGACTGGGAGAAGGTGATATGCGGAGCCGGTCGGTTGAGGGAGAACCACATGCGTTTGCAGTTCTCCCTCATCAGTCATGCTGTGCATGACAGCTTCTCCCAAGGGAGAAGCGAGCATTGCATCACTTCTTGTCGAACTCGGTTGCGAAGGCACGCAACTTGGCGTCTGCAGCAACGCGCTTCATGAAGTCATCGGTGATGTAGCTCTTCGCATCAGGGTTGGCAGGAATGGTGCCGACGTCGGTGATGAACTTGCCAATTTCAGCAAACCAGCCGTCCACTGTGGAAGGGTTGGCACCACGCGCCATGATCTTCAGTTGCTCATCAAGACCAAAGGTTGGACGCAGGGCAAACTCCTGATCCATAGCGCGGGCAGACACTTCAAGACCACCCTGCTTGTAGAAATCAAGCGCCAGTGTGCGGGCTTCAGCGGGGTTCGCCTTGGCCCATGACCATCCGCGCAGGTAGACAGCGAGGAACTTCACAACATCATCCGGACGCTCCTTGGCGAAGTCACCGCGCACGATCAATGCACCTGGCACAATGGCATCCGCATCGGCACCCGAGCAGAGATACTTCGCACCGGCGCGCTCTTCGAGCGTGTAGGTGTTGGGAGCCCAGACACCGGCGATATCACCGTTGTTGGATGTCAATGCCGTGATGATTTGCGCCTGTCCGAGGTTGACGAACTGCATGTCATTGGCAGCAAGGCCCATCTTCACAAGGCACTTGCGCGAGGCATAGTCCACAGTGGAGTTGGTGGTCAGCAAAAGGCGCTGGCCTTTCAGCAACTGCGGATTGGCCTTGATGGCATCAAACTTGTCACCGCGCACCATCATGGCATTGGTCTTGGATTCATCGTTCATGATGCCAATGGTCAGGATGTTGAAACGCACTGCGCCAAGCACTGCTGGCACCGAACCGGTTCCACCCACGTCCCATGATTTGGCTGCGGAAGCCGCTATCTGCGGTGCACCCGCCGGGAAGGTTGTGAAGTTTGGCGCAAGGCCAACATCCTTCCACCAGCCCTTAACGTTGGCATAGTGCAACGGCAGCGCCCAATAGAGCGATGGCTGATAGCTGACACCAATCGGCGTTGGGGTCTGCGCTGTTGCCGCTGTCGGTGCAGCCAGGCCCATTGTTGCTGCAAGCAGCAGTCCTGCAATTGTTTTTTTCATAGTTCTCTCCCTTTTCATTGTTAAACGGCCTCAGCTTGCCTTGGCGCGTTTTGGTTCACCCATCTCTGCCTTTGCAGAGATTACGGATTGGATTGCCTCGCGCACGATGGCGGCAGCGAGGTCACATTCTTCATCGGTCAATGCCAACGGCGTGCGAATGTCACACAAGGTGGACAGCACAGCATGGGTTGCTTCGAGCTCGCCTTGCGCACCGGCGTAATTCCAATGGCGTGGTGCGCTCGTGAAGCCAATCTGCTGGCGGGCACCGAACCATTTGATCGGCAGGCCTGACGCCTTGGTCAACGCCAGAAACTGCTCCATGTCTTCGGTGTCAAATCCCTTGATAGAGAACTGAACAGATGTTGCGGAGGGCGATGCGTTGGCATGACGCGCGGGCATTCTGACGTGCTGCGAACGAGACAGGCCTGAAGCCATGCGCGCATAAATGGCGTTCCAGCGCGAAGCACGACGAGGCAGTTCCTGCAACTGAGGACGCAGCATAGCGGCTGCCAGCGCCGTCATCCGCATGCTGAAATTCGGAGTGTGCTCGGCCCACTTTCCAAGCATGTCTGCACCGGGACTGCTAATGTGCTGACTGTGCAGCATGTAGCTGCCGGAATGCAGAATAATCCGCGCGGCCATCTCAGGATCATCCAGAACAACAAACCCGCCCTCGCCTGCATTGAGATGCTTGTAGGTTTGGGCACTGAAAGCCGCTGCATCACCAAATGTGCCGATGGTCTTGCCGCGCCAGGATGCACAAAGTGAGTGCGCGCAGTCTTCTACGATCTTCAGGTTGAGTTCAGCACAAACAGACAGCACCGCATTCATATCGGGGATGTGCCCGCGCATATGGGACAGCAGCAGGACGCGCGCCTTTGAGCTGCGGGCCTTCGCTCTCAGATCATTGAGATCAATGACATAATCCTGATTGATGTTGACGATCACAGGCTTGGCATTGGCATGGAGGATTGCACCGGGAACAGGTGCCAGCGTGAACCCGTTGACCAGCACCTCATCCCCCGGATAAACTCCGAGCGCTTTGAGCGCCAGAAAGATGGCAGCGCCACCAGAGTTGACCGCTACGCAGAATTTTCTGCCCACAAAAGCCGCGAATTCCTGCTCCAGATTCGAGACATCAAGCTGGTCCGCCCCCATCTCGCCGTAGCGAAACAGGCGGCCCGACTGCATGAGCTCATTGGCGCGCGCAATGCCTGCCGCCGGAATAGGTTCAGGCTCGGTAAGGTCGCGAGTCAGCTTTGGCAGATGGGCGAGATCAGACGCCATGGGCACCTTTCTCCTCGCGCAGGGATTTCCAGATATGAGTGCGCAGATGCACGAAGGACTCGAGGTCCATCACATCCTCGATCTTGCTGAAACGATCCCAGTTCTCAGCTTGCCGGATGGTGCGGATATCAAGCACTTCCTTGATGCGTCCAGGCCTGCGGGTCATGATTGCAACGCGGTCAGCCAGATAAACCGCCTCTTCCACCGCATGGGTAATGAACAGCACTGTGCGCGGGTTGACGCGTGCCAGACGCACAAGTTCTTCCTGCATGACAACACGTGTCTGTGCATCAAGAGCACCAAACGGCTCGTCCATCAGCAGCACTTCAGGGTCCAGCACATAGGCACGCGCAATGGCGACGCGTTGCTGCATACCGCCTGACAACTGATGCGGAAAAGCGTTTCTGTGCGTTTCAAGGTTCATAAGCTTGAGAACATCCGCCACAAGCCCGTCACGCTGCTCTTTCGGCAGGTTCTTGTTGCGCAACCCCAGATCAATGTTCTCCTGTACAGTCTTCCAGGGAAAGAGTGCAAACTGCTGAAACACAACGGCACGGTCTGGCCCGGGGGCTGTCACAGCCTTGCCATTCACGCTGACAACACCAGCGCTGGCCGCTTCAAAGCCCGCGACCATGCGCAGGCATGTGGTCTTGCCGCAGCCGGAGGGACCTACGATGGCGACGAATTCCTTGTCGCCAATCTCAAGGTTGATATCATCAAGCGCCTTCACGCCCCCGGCGGAACCGAAAACCTTGTCGACTTTGTCAAAGCGAATTGAGCCCATGTTCTGTCCCTCTTACGCTTCCAGACCGCGACGGCGGCGCAACCAGGCTTCACCTTGCCGCAGCAGCACATCAATCAGCATGCCGACGATACCAATAGCCAGCATACCCGCCATCACTGTTGTGGTGGAAACCGTTGCCTGCGCCTGCACCATCATAAAACCGACGCCGGCAGCCGCAACAATCAACTCTGCACCCACCAAGGATTGCCAGCCAAGGCCAGCAGAAACACGCAGGCCCGCAACAATGGAAGGCGTTGCGGCTGGCAGCAGGATTTCCAGAATGGTGCGCGTGTTGCTCGTTCCCAACATGCGGGCCGCCTCGATCAAACGCGGCTCCACAAACCGCGCCCCGCGATAGGCATTGATCAGGCACGGCGGAAATGCCCCGGCGAAGATGATCATCACAGGACCACCAATGCCCGTACCAAACCAGAGCGCTGCAAACGGCACCCAGGCAATCGGCGCAATAAAGCGGAAGCCATCAAAAATCGGGGTGACGATATCATCCAGCAAACGGAACCAGCCCATCAGCAAGCCAAGGGGCACGCCGATAACGGCAGCCAGCAGAACACCGTAGGCATAACGCTGGAAACTGGAAGCAAGGTGTTGTGGCAATGTCGAGCCCGCAAACGGCGTGCTCAGCAATGTGAAAAACCGGTTGAGCACATCGAGCGGTGTTGGCAAAAACCGCTGCGGGACGATGCCGGAAACGGTCAGAAACGTCCAAAGACCAAGGAACAGCACCATTCCAAGGCAACCCCAGAGTATCTGTTCCTTAAGGGAAAGTGGCGCGCTGTTCATGGTCAGTCCCTCGCCGCCACGTTCCAGGCAAGAGCACGGTTTTCAACCCGCCCCAAAAGATAGGTGGTCGCCCAGCCAAGTATGCCGACAGTCACCATACCAACGAGAATCATGCCGGGATAAAGATCCTGCTGGGCCATGTTGAGAATGAACCCGATTCCGACCAGCGCCCCAACCAGCTCTGCCGCAACAAGCGTTGTCCAGGCCGCCTGAAGCGAAAGCCGCAATCCGGTGAAGATCATGGGTGAGGCCGCAGGCGCAATCACTTCATGCACCATGCGCCAGCGGGGCGTGCCTAGCATTTTAGCTGCTTCGATCATGGGCCTGTCGATGTTGCGCACACCAGCAAAGGCATTGATCACCGATGGCACAAAGGCCGAGAACCAGATGACCATAATCTTGGCGGCATCACCCAAACCAAGCCAAAGAATGGCGAGTGGAATCCATGCGAGAGGCGGGATAGGACGAATGATCAGAAAGATGGGGTTGATGGCCGCTTCCACCTTGCGGTTCCAGCCCATCCACAACCCCAGCGGAATGCCGGTGATGATCGCAACCGTAAAGCCCATGGCAACAAGTTTCAGGCTGTGAAGGGCGTGGGTAATCAACTGCCCGCCAGCATAACCTTTGGTCATCACCTGCGTCAGGGAAAGCCAAAATTCAGCAGGTGATGGAAAGCGCGCTGGCGAGACAAGGCCTGTCAATTTGGTAACAATAAACCACAGCACCAGAAGCGCTGCGACTGTCACCACTCCAATAAGCGTGCGACGACCTTTCATGTCTCTCCCTGCCAGCGCATATCAAATGAAAGCGCTTTCATTGCAGACTTTCAGATGAGCGCAATGCTGTCAATCACTTTGATAATCCAATGATCACACCGTGCAGATTGACATGAAGCCATAAACATCTGACATTTCAGAATGAAAGAATTTTCATAAATCATCCCATGGTAAAAAAAATCAAACTGATTGATGTCGCAAGGGATGCCGGGGTCTCACCGGCTACAGTCTCACGCGCCATTGCACAGCCGGAGCTGCTGTCAGAGGATACTCTCGCCAGAGTGCGCAACAGCGCAAGACGATTGGGCTACATGCCAGACGGAGCAGCCCGCGCACTGGCATCAGGCCGCTCTATGACCATTGGTGCTATCGTACCGACGCTCGACAGTGCGATCTTCGCGCGCGCCCTGCAGGCAATGCAGGCCACATTGGCGCAGGAGGGCTATCTCCTGCTTGTTGCCTCACATGAAGCAAGCCCTGCTGCCGAAACACAGGCGGTCCGCGCTCTTCTTGGGCGCAGTGTTGATGGCCTGATGCTGGTGGGAGCCGAACGGGCACCCGAAACAACAGCCCTTCTGAAGATGGCCAGATTGCCAGTGGTTTTGACCTGGTGCAGCGATGGTCACTTCCCATCAGTGGTCATCGACAACGAGCGCGCAGGTTATCTTGCGGCCCAACACTTGCTCCAGCTTGGGCATAGACGCATTGGCATGATTACAGGATACAGACAGTTCAATGATCGTCAAAAGGCGCGTTTGGCAGGCGCACGCGCGGCCCTGAAATCAGCAGGACTGGATTTGCCCGACCAATGTGTCACTGAACAGCCACTGACACTGGCTGGAGGACGCGCCGGTTGCGCCACACTCATGGAATTGAGCAAAAAGCCAACGGGCTTGATCGGCGGCATTGATCTCTTTGCTATCGGGTGCATTGAAGAGGCTCACGCCCGTGGATTGATGGTTCCTCAAGCCCTCTCGGTCATTGGTATAGATGGCCTTGAAATGTCAGCGCATCTCTCCCCTTCCCTCACAACTGTTTATGTTCCGACAGCCCAGATAGGGCAGACAGCCGCCACAAAGCTGATTGCGCAGGTCCGGGGAGAGGCGTTTGACAGACAGACCGAGTTGCCTGTCGAACTTGTTGTCAGGCGCTCTTGCGCGCAGTGGCACGCCGGTTAAGGCCGCTTCGGGATTTCCAGTCCACTCTGTACAGCTGGCCTCGCCAGACAACGCTCCAGCCAGGCAGGCACATTTTTCAGACTTCCGTAGTCAACAAGGTCGCCCGCGCCGTAAAAGCCTACAAGCGCACGAACCCAGCCGACAATGGCCATATCCGCAATTGTGTACTGATCGCCCATGATCCACTCGCGTCCGGCAAGACGTGTTTCAAGCACGCCCAGAAGGCGCTGTGTTTCAGCACGATAACGCTCGAGCGGCCGCTTGTCCTCGATATCTTTGCCTGCAAACTTGTGGAAATAGCCAAGCTGGCCAAACATCGGGCCAATGGCTGCCATCTGGAACATCACCCACTGGATGGTTTCATAGCGCTGGGCTGGATCTTTTGGCAGGAACTTGCCTGTCTTTTCTGCCAGATAAATCAGGATTGCACCGGATTCGAACAGGGCAAGCGGCTTGCTACCCGGACCATCGGGATCAATGATGGCCGGGATTTTGCCATTGGGATTGAGCGAAAGGAACTCAGGATTCCAGGTTTCATTCTGGCCGATGTTGACCGCATGCGGCTCATAGGCAAGCCCGGTTTCTTCCAGCATGATGGAAACCTTAACGCCGTTTGGCGTCGGCACCGAGTAAAGCTGAATGCGCTCGGGGTGTGCTGCTGGCCAGCGCTTGGTGATCGGAAATTGCGAGAGATCAGACATAGCAATGCTTTCTGCTGTGATGAAAGGCAGTGCTTGCGGATCAAGCCGTTCGTCTGCCTGTGCAGGAGATGGGCATGCAGAAACGGAAATGCCAGACCGCCGGATGCAAAGCCTGTTTGCGATTTTGAAGAGTGGTCAGATTTGAGCGCATCACAATGGTTCATATTCGCCTTGGACTATCGCGAATGTTCACTGGTATTCATGGATGATGCTATCTTCAGGTGAATGGAATATACGGTATTGGATGAAATGATATGGCAGCAAAAACAGAAGTTTACACGATCGGTTTTACAGAAACGACAGCAGAGCGATTTTTTGATCGACTGCTTCAGAATGGTGTTCGAAGCGTAGTCGACGTCAGGCTCTGGAACAGGTCGCAACTGTCCGGTTTCGCCAAGTCACCTGACATTGCTTACTTCCTGGAAAAACTTGGTGGCATCAGCTATCGCGCTGAGCCTTTGCTGGCACCTACAGAGGATATGCTTGCTGCTTATCGTGCCAAGAAACTGAATTGGTCACTCTATGAGACATCGTTCATGGCACTCATGCGAGGCAGGGAAATCGAAAAAAGACTGAACCCGGAAATGTTCGCAAACGCCTGTCTCCTCTGCTCAGAAGCGCTCCCGCACAAATGTCACAGAAGATTGGCTTTGGAATATCTTTCTGACAAATGGTCCACCGATCTTTCAGTGAAACACTTGTAACGCACAGAGACCCAGAAATTGAGTGATTGAGACTTCTGTTGGATTGAAGTGTGAAAATGGTGCCCGGAGCCGGATTTGAACCAGCGACACGCGGATTTTCAATCCGCTGCTCTACCAACTGAGCTATCCGGGCACTGTCTGCGTGGCAAAGCTGCCGCTGTCAGAAGTTCAGTGCGTATAGAATCTCGATTGCGCCCTGTCCACCCATAACCGTGGGGGCGCAACCTTTTTTTGTGGCTGCCTTAGGCTACAAAACCGTCGATATCATCTGGCAGAGGATAACGGCCTGTTTCGTGGCGGGAAAACATCAGCTTTCCATTCACATAAACATAGAACACGCCGCCGGATGATCGCTTCAGCTGAACATCCTTGGCACCGCGCTTTTCAAGTTCCGCCTTGACACGCAAGGCCTGGGGTTCGTGGCCTCAGGAGCCGCAGAATTCGATGAGTATGCTCATGCTATCCTCTTGGTTGGTGTAACACAGAATATAGAGCGCGATTCTGGAAAAGTCAGTGCTCTCTTTCAGGATCACTCGATTGTGGGTCCTCTGTCACCGGAATGGCATAACTTCCGGTTAGCCAGCGGTTGAGATCGACATCCGCACAGCGCTTGGAACAGAACGGCTTGAAGCGCGTAAGCTGCGGCTTTCCGCAAATCGAGCAGGCGAGCTGCTTGCCATCAACCGTGTTGTCATTGGCGGGCTGCGCTTTGGTGGGCAGGCGTGTGGGTTCAACCATTGGTTCCCCTCAAACCCTGTTCAGCCAGTTGAGGTGGATGGGATATCCCTCCCCGCCCAGCAATGTCGCGGTTTCATACAGCGGCAGGCCCACCACATTGGTGTAGGAACCAACCAGCTTCACCACAAAGCTGCCTGCAATGCCCTGAATGGCATAGCCGCCCGCCTTGCCGCGCCATTCGCCCGAGGCGAGGTAGCCATCCATGTCTTCCTTGGACAAACGCTTGAACCGCACGCGCGTTTCCACCAGACGCTCGCGAATACCGCCTTTGGGCGTCGCCAGCGCCACGCCGGTGTAAACCCGGTGTGCACGGCCCGAAAGCATACGCAGGCAGGCTGCCGCTTCATCCACCAGCTCCGTTTTGGGCAGCACACGCCGCCCGACAGCCACGACTGTATCAGCCGCAATCACATACGCGCCGGTCATGGCATCATCGTGCTTTGCGGCTTTCAGCGCAGCATCAAGCTTTTGGCGTGCGAGACGCCCTGCCAAAGTGCGCGGCGCTTCAGAACGGCCCGGCGTTTCGTCAATTTCTGCTGGCAGCACATGGGTTGGCTCCAGGCCGGCCTGCTGCAAAAGCGCCAACCGGCGCGGTGAGCCGGAAGCCAGAATGAGCGGATGCCGCCAGTTTTCTTGTATCTGCGCCATGGAAACCTGAGCTTTAAACCTGAATATCTAACCTGAGTTTTGTTGCCGCCTGCCGATCAAACGGCTGGCACCAACCAAAAGGAATGGACTGAAGTGCCTATCGCAGCAAGAGAACTTTGTGAACAGCCCGTTCAATGACTGTTTAAACGATGTACCCACCGTCAAACAGGCTTGAGATGCGCGCCAGCGCTGCCTTTTCAGGTGCCTGCCCTGTCAAACGCTCCAACTCGTCCTTTGACAACGAGGGCAATTTAGCAAGGAAAGCGGCTACCAGCTTTTCAGCCAGCGCATAATCCGGATGCGTCTTGTCGGTATGGGCCGCGCCATACTCACCCAGATGCTTCACGCTGTTCCAGGCAGGTGAATGCGCAGGAAAGCGCGGCAACAGACTGTCCGCCACTTCTTCAGCCACATACCAGCGGTTGAGATTGTCAAAGAACGCGAAACGATAACCCGCTAAGAGAAGCGCTGGTTCAAACCGATGCGATGCGTCTTCCATGGTGATCGGCTCGATCGCCTCGATCAGAACCACCTTGGGGCGATACTTTCTCCAGTCATTGCCCGCCAGCACATCCGCTTCGTGACCTTCAACATCGACTTTCAGGAAGTCGATGGATGCAGGCGCATGGTCTGCACAAAGCCTGGCAAGCGTCGTGACCGGCTTGACGACGCGTTTTCCTGCTACCCCCGCCTTTTCAGCCGCAAGCGCATGCGCGACAGAGGCCGTGGAAAGACCGTGAAAGGTTGTCGCCTCAAAAAGCTCCAGCGTGCCCTCTTCGCGCCCTGCAAGCGCAGAAATCACGGTGTCTCGCGGGCGCACGTGTGCATAGAGCGCGGCGAGATTAGCCTGCGGCTCAACCACAATGCCGCGCCAGCCCTGCTCATAGAAATAGAACGAGACATTGTCAGCGATGGCGTGACCTCCGCCGACATCCACATAAAAACCACTGGACTGTCCTGCAAAGAGCCGTGCCAGCACGACATCTTCCATGTTCTGGGCATAGGACAGCATTGAAAACTCCGCAGAAATGTCAGCTGCGGATGATAGAAACGCCCATCTGCGGCTTGTTGGCAATTGTCTGGTACACCACACAGTAGCGTTCTGTCAGCTTCAACAATGTGTCGATCTGTTCCTGTGTTGCATCTGTATCCAGTTCAAAGATCAAGCGGATATCCTCGAAACCAACTGCGGCGTCCTTGGTAACTCCCAAAGTTCCACGAAAATCGAGTGTTCCCTCAGCGCGCACAGCACCGGAGCGCAATGGCACATTCAATGCAGTCGCGACAGCTTTCAATGTAACGCCGGCACAGGCGACGAGCGCTTCCAGCAACATATCACCAGAGCAAAGCTCGGCACCCGAACCGCCCGTGAGCGGATGCAGACCAGCTTCGGCAATCGCACGTCCGGTTTCCACCTTGCAGGCGATCTTGCTCTCATCCAGCGTGCCTTTGGCGCGCAGCACCAGTTTGGCTGCCCCCGCCTCGTTGCGATAGGCATCCTTCAGCGGAGCCTGTATCTGGCGCAGTGTATCAGAATCCATGTCAATTATCCCTCACCACCAGCTGCCTGCACCGACAGCAATTCTGTTGTCAGCGCTTTCGCCCGGATTCATTGCTTTATCAAGAGCTGTGAGCACACGGGTTTTGGCGACGCCAAAACTGTGCTCCATTTTGTCCCGCGGTCGGCCAGAAACAATGTGGATTTCCTCTGCAATCCGCCCCGGCTTTGGCGCCATGACGATCACACGGTCTGCCAGCGCAACGGCTTCCTCGGCATCGTGGGTCACCATCACTAGCGTCGGCTTGTAGGCTTTCCAGAGCGCTATCACCTGCCCGTGCAGGGCATGGCGCGTCAGCGGATCAAGCGCCGAGAACGGCTCATCAAGCAAGAGCACCTTGGGCTTCGCAACCAGCGAGCGCGCGATGGCGACACGCTGTGCCTGCCCGCCAGATAGTTCCTTGGGCAAACGCTGGCCGTAGCCTTCAAGCCCGATAAGGTGCAAGGCCTCGGCAACACGGGTTGCCTGCTCGGCTTTGGGCAACTGATCAATGCCAAAGGCGATGTTCTTTTCCACTGTCAGCCAAGGCAAAAGCCGCGGCTCCTGAAATACCACGCCGATGGCAGGGTGCGGCGCAGTGATTGCCTCGCCGTCCACGACAATCTGCCCCTCGGACGGGAGGTCAAGGCCGGCAATCAGGCGCAGCAGCGTAGACTTGCCGCAACCAGAGCCACCGACAACACCGAGGATTTCACCGTTGGTGACCTCAAGGTTGATATTGGCCAGCGCGTGCACGCCGTTGATGTAAAATTTTGAAAGATTGCGGATCGACAGCATGATTCAGAGTTCCTGTCGGTTGGTTGAGGCAGAATCCTGCCAAAGCAGGAAAGGTTTGGTGATGGCCACAAGAATGGCATCCGTGAGTTTGCCAAGGGCTGCAAACGTGAGAAGTGCGGCAAGAATTTGATCAGGTCGCCCGAGCTGCTGGCCATCAATCAGCAGAAAGCCGAGACCTTCGGACGCGCCCATGAACTCCGCCGCCACAACAAACATCCAGCCAAGGCCCAAACCGCTACGCAACGCCAGCACGGTGGCAGGAAAAATGGCAGGCAATAGTACGCGGCGGATCAGGGCAAATCGGGACAGGCGAAACACCCGGCCCACCTCCACAATCTTGCGATCAACAGAAAGGATGGCACCCGACACACCGAGATAAACCGGAAAGAAAACCCCGACACCAATCAGCACGATCTTCGATGTTTCAAAGATCCCAAACCACAGAATGAAAAGCGGAACCCATGCGATGGATGGGATGGCCCGCATCGCCTGCAAAAGCGGATCAATGAGCGAACGCGTGAGCTGCGAGACGCCGGACAACGCGCCGAGCCCAACGCCAGCGATCGCCCCGGATGCAAAGCCAGCCAATACCCTGAGCAGTGTTGCCCCGATATGCGTTGCAAGTTCTCCCTCCACCGCAAGCGCCCACAATGTGCGGACAATACGCGAGGGCGGCGGCAACAACCGTCCGCTGACCCAGCCTTTGGCTACAGCGAGCTCATGGAACACGGCCAATAGAACAGGAACAACGAGACCAAGCGTCCAGTTTGGCAAGCGCCAACTTTTGACAGAAGCACTGGTCTCTGCGCGGTCTGCTGTTTCAACGGATTGAGCAAGGCTCATGGTTTTCTTCCATGGCAATACCCCTCCTCCTGCGTTCAGGAAGAGGGGTTGATTAAAATGGCTCAGTTCGCTTTGGCGTTCTTGATTGGCTTGTCATCGATGAGGGCACGCACAACTTCGCGCACATCAACGTCAGGCTTGATAAGACCAGCGCCTTGCAGTGCCGTGGCTGCCGCAAGGATTGTTTGCTTGCGGGCAGCTGTAAACGAGCCATCAGCAAAATCGGTGCGTTCAAGTTGGCGGGTGATCACGGCGTCTGGCAATTTTGTAGCCGCAATCAGCACCGATTTCACAGCAGCAGGCTCAGCCAGCGCAAGCTTGCGGCCTTCCTCGTAGACCTTGAGAACCCGGTTGACGATCAATGGGTTGGCCGCGGCAAACTCTTCGCGCACATTCAGCACGCCCAGTGTGTTTGCCTCTGCCTTGCGGTGGAAGAGCCTTGCTCCGCCTTCCACTTCCGCTGCAGCCATCAACGGATCAAGCCCCGCCCAGGCATCCACATCGCCACGCTCAAGGGCTGTGCGGCCATCCTGATGTTGCAGCAGCACAAGCTTCACATCCTTTTCGGTCAACCGCGCTTCCTGCAGGGCGCGAACGAGAAAGATATGCGGGTCTGTGCCGCGTGTTACGGCGACGCGCTTGCCTTTCAGGTCTTCAACAGAATTGATCTTGCTGTCACCCTTGGTGACAAGCGCTGTCCATTCCGGCCGTGAATAGACATAGATCGACTTCACCGGATTGCCATTGACGCGGGCGAGAAGCGCTGCGGCTCCCGCTGTCGAGCCAAAATCCAGCGAAGATGCATTGAGGAACTCCAGCGCCTTGTTGGAACCCGCTGATTGCACCCAGCGGATGGAAATGCCGTCAGAGGCAAATTCCTTCTCCAGAAGTCCACGCTCTTTCAACAGAAGCGAAACCGGATTGTAGGTGGCAAAATCCAGGCGGATTTCTTTGAGCGCCTGTGCATTTGCAAAAGTTGCTGAGGCAGCAAAGGCTGCACCAGCAAGAACAGAAGTGAAGGTGCGGCGGCTGATAATCGACATGTTCAATCTCCGTTTTGTCGAGGCCGCAGCGTCAAACGGAGGGGTTGCGAGTTGTGCATGGCACATCCCGCGCTCCCGGCGCTTTAGCTGCATTTGTTTACCGGCAACAGGATTCATCCCTGCTACCGAAGCGCCCGCAAGCTGTTGCTCAAATCGGCGCTGTTCGTTAAATAGAACGATAAGTCCGTCATGTCAAATATTAAACTGATGATTTTTGTTTTATTTTTATAACACGCAGAAAATTGTGTATTTAAGGGTGCCAGCACAAAGTGGGTTATGATGCGTCTCTGCAAACAACCGTTGACATAAAAATACCGACGCTTAACCTTCGGTATCGATGTATAACCGGAGGGGTTGAACCATGCGCCTGAATCGCCGTCATTTTGTAGCTGGATCAGCGGCAACGCTTGCTCTGCCCGGCCTGACACACGCGCAAGGCGCAAACATCAAGATCGGCGAAATCAACAGCTATACCGCCCAACCCGCGTTCCTGCGCCCCTATCGCAATGGCTGGGATATGGCTGTTGAGCAAATCAATGCTGCTGGAGGTGTGCTGGGCCGCAAATTGGAAAGCGTGTTCCGCGATGACGGCGGCAAGCCGGAGGATGCTGTGCGTCTTGCAGGCGATCTGATCAACTCTGAGAAAGTTGATATTCTGGCCGGAGGTTTTCTTTCCAACGTCGGCCTCGCAATTGCAGATTTCGCCAACCAGAACAAGCGCTTGTACGTCGCTTCTGAACCTTTGTCTGATGCCTTGGTGTGGGGCAAAGGCAACCGATACACCTTCCGCCTGCGTCCCTCCACCTACATGCAGGCCGCAATGCTGGTTGAGGAAGCAGCCAAGCTGCCTGCCAAACGCTGGGCTGTGGTTGCGCCAAACTATGAGTACGGCCAGTCTGCCGCCAAGTGGTTCAAGGAACTGCTTAAGGCTGCGAAGCCCGATGTGGAATTCGTGGTTGAGCAGTACCCTGCCCTTGGTCGCATTGATGCCGGTGCCACCGTGCAGGCCATCGAGGCAGCCAAGCCAGACGGCATTTTCAACGTGACCTTCGGCGGTGATCTGATCAATTTCGTGCGTCAGGGCAACACGCGCGGCCTGTTTGAAGGCCGTGTTGTCGCCAGCATGCTGACCGGCGAGCCGGAATACATGGATCCACTGGGAGCAGAAACACCCAAGGGCTGGATTGTCACCGGCTACCCGCATGCTGATATTGCGACAGCAGAGCACACCAAGTTCCGCACCGCCTATCAGGCAAAATTCAACGACTATCCACGCCTTGGCTCGGTTGTTGGCTATGACACGGTTGTGGCCATTGCTGCAGCCATCAAGAAGGCTGGCACTGTCGACAACGAGAAGGTCATCGATGCCATGAAGGGACTGAAGTTCAGCAGCGTCTTCGGCATGGTGGAATTCCGCGCGATTGACCACCAGTCAACGCTCGGCGCTTTCGTTGGTCGCACGGATGTGAAGAACGGCAAGGGCGTTATGGTCAACTGGCGCTATGCTGACGGCGAGAAGTATCTGCCATCGGATGCTGTGGTGAAGACGCTTCGCCCGCAGTGAGAAGCGCCGCCAAAGGTGATCTACACTGATATTGTGCGTCCTTCGAGGCTTCGCTTCGCTACACACCTCAGGATGAGGGAAATTATCGTTTTGAAACCCGCTGTTTTCCTCATCCTGAGGTGCGAGCCTAAGGCGAGCCTCGAAGGACGCACAGAGCGTCCGCCAAACACGGCGTGCGCCTGAATGGACTTCTTCCTTATTCAGACGATGAACGGACTCGCCTCAGCATCATCGCTGTTTCTCGTCGCGTCCGGCCTCTCGATCATCTTCGGCGTCACCCGCATCGTGAACTTTGCTCACGGCTCGTTCTATATGCTGGGTGCCTACATCGCTTACACGCTTGTCAGCGCGCTGGGAGGAGACAGCGGCTGGAGCTACTGGTCCGCAGTGCTGCTGGCAGCAATTGTCGTTGGCTTGCTTGGTGCAGCCATCGAAATGACCCTGCTACGGCGCATTTATCACGCTCCTGAGCTCTTTCAACTGCTTGCCACCTTCGGCGTTGTGCTGATGATACAGGACATTACGCTGGCAATCTGGGGGCCAGAGGACAAGCTTGGACCGCGCGCGCCGGGCTTCAAAAGCTTTGTTATCTTGTTTGGCAACCGCTTCCCCACCTACGAGCTGCTGTTGATCTTCATTGGCCCCATTGTGCTTGGCATTTTGTGGCTGCTGTTCAACCGCACACGCTGGGGAACACTGGTGCGGGCAGCCACACTGGACCGCGAGATGGTCGGCGCGCTTGGCGTCAACCAGCGTCTGCTGTTCACTTCCGTCTTCCTGTTTGGCTCGGCGCTGGCAGGGCTAGGCGGCGCATTGCAATTGCCCCGTGAGGCTGTAACCCTGCATATGGATCTTGCGATGATCACCGAGGTGTTCGTTGTGGTTGTGGTGGGTGGTCTTGGCAGCATCACAGGCGCCTACATCGCTGCTGTTCTCATTGGCCTTGTGCATGCCTTTGGTATCGTGTTCTTTCCCAAAAGCACACTTGTGCTGGCCTTCATAGTCATGGCGATTGTGCTGGTGGTGAAGCCCTACGGCCTGCTAGGCCGCCGTCCCTCTGGTATCGCTGCCAAAGGGCAGGTTTTGCCAGAACCTCTGTTTCTGCCAGCGGACAGACTCACCAAGATGATTGGTCTCGCTGTGTTGGCGGTCTTCGTTCTTCTGCCTCCCCTGCTGGGAGATTACAGCATCTCCTTCATGACGGAACTCACGATCTTTGCGTTGTTTGCGGCGTCCCTGCATTTCATGATGGGACCGGGCGGCATGCATTCCTTTGGGCACGCCGCCTATTTTGGACTTGGTGCTTACGGCGCAGCCCTCGCCATCAAATGGCTGGCTGTGCCGATGGTCGTTGGCCTGTTCGCTGCCCCGCTCATGGCAGGTCTTGCTGGCCTGCTCTTCGGCTGGTTCTGCGTACGTCTCTCAGGTGTTTACCTCGCCATGCTCACCCTCGCCTTTGCGCAGATCGCATGGGCCACCGCCTTCCAGTGGGTAGACCTGACCGGCGGGGACAACGGCATTCTCGGCGTCTGGCCGAGCGCGTGGGCCAAGCCAAAGCTGGTGTATTTCTATCTGGCACTCCTGCTGTCCGTTATCGGCATTCTGCTGCTGCGCCTGCTTGTCTTCACGCCGTTTGGCTATGCCCTGCGGGCGGGACGCGACAGCCCGCTCAGGGCGGAGGCCAGCGGCCTCAATGTCCAGCGCCTTCAGTGGATTGGCTTTACGCTTGCTGCGGTTGCTGCTGGCCTTGCAGGCGGTTTGTTTGCCTTCTTCAAAGGTTCGGTTTTTCCAACCTATATGGCGATTCCAAAGTCGGTTGATGCGCTGCTGATGGTGCTGCTGGGCGGTGTCCAGACACTCAGTGGTCCTGTAGCTGGTGCTATTGTCTTCATTGGCCTCGAAGAGCAGTTGATGCGCTTCACCACCTACTGGCGCTTCATCCTCGGTCTGGTCATCGTGCTGCTTGTCGTGCTCTTCCCCAAAGGCCTTGTGGGAACGGCAATCGAGTGGCGTGAGCGGCGCGCAGCGGACACGAAATCATGAGTGTTGTGCTGACAGTCGATTCCATTGCCAAGACCTTCGGCGGCGTGAAAGCCGTTGACGGCGTTTCGTTTCAAGTGTCCGCCGGAGAGCTGCTCGCCCTCATCGGCCCCAATGGCGCGGGCAAGACCACCTGCTTCAACATGCTCAACGGCCATCTGAAGCCGGACCGCGGCAGCGTGACCTTGCTGGGTGAGAACATCACCGGCATGCTGCCACGCGTTGTGGCGCACAAGGGCGTGGGCCGCACATTCCAGATCACGGCAACCTATGGCTCAATGACCGTGAAGGAGAACATCCAGACCGCACTTATTGCTGCCAACCGGCAGGAATGGCGCTTCACGGGCAGCGCCACCGCGCTCCACAGCGACAAAGCTGACGAGCTGCTTGCATTGGTCAATATGGCCGATCAGGCGAGCCGCGCCTGCGGTGTTCTCGCCTACGGGGATCTGAAGCGCGTCGAACTGGCCGTTGCCCTCGCCAACGCGCCAAAACTGCTGCTGATGGATGAGCCAACAGCGGGCATGGCCCCCAGCGAGCGCATTGCCCTGATGGATCTGACGGCCGAGATCGCCCGCTCACGCGGCATTGCTGTGCTCTTCACCGAACACGACATGGATGTCGTTTTCGCGCACGCCGACCGCGTGATCGTCCTCGACCGCGGTCGCTTGATTGCCGAAGGCACATCGCAGGAAGTGCGCGCCAATCCCGCTGTGCAGGCCGTTTATCTCGGCACAGGTTCCACTTACGGGGAGGCGCACTGATGGCTTCGCCTTTGCTCAGTGTAAAGGGCATCAATGCCTTTTACGGTCGCGCCCATATCCTGCACGGTATTACCTTCGATATGGCGGATGGCGAAGTGGTGGCGCTTCTGGGCCGTAACGGGGCTGGCAAATCCACCACCATGAAAGCCATCATGGGATTGGTACCGCCTTCGTCTGGCACAGTCGAGTTTGCTGGCAACGCCATCGCCGGACGCGAGCCCTTCGAGATCGCGCGATTGGGCCTTGGCTATGTGCCCGAGGAGCGGCGCATATTCTCGGAACTGACCGTCATGGAAAATCTATCCGTCGGCGAGCGCCCTGCCCGCTCCGGTGCACCGCGCTGGACACCTGATGCGCTCTTCGAGATTTTCCCCAACCTCGGCCGTATGAAAGACCGACCCGGTGGGCAAATGTCTGGTGGCGAGCAGCAAATGCTGACCATTGCGCGCACCTTGATGGGCAATCCGCGCCTTGTGCTGCTGGACGAGCCGTCGGAAGGTCTTGCCCCGGTCATCATCGAGGATATGGCAAAAGCGATCATCCGCCTGAAGCGCGAAGGACTCTCTGTGCTCATTTCCGAGCAGAACCTGCATTTCGCCCAGTTGGTGGCAGAGCGCGCCGTGGTCGTGGAAAAAGGATTGGTTCGCTTTGATGGCACAATGCAAACGCTGATCTCGGACAAGTCGATCCGCGAGCAGTATCTGGCTGTTTGACGTAAGCCCCGGACAGTTTAAAAGACGACAAAACAATCCTAGGGAGAAACCAATGACAAATCTTTCACGCCGTTCAATTCTGGCAGGTGCCGCTGCAGCAGGCGTCATACCGTCGGTTGCTTTTGCACAGGCCTTCCCGTCAAAGCCCATCAACATCGTTGTGCCTTTCGCGCCCGGCGGCTCGACAGACGTTGTGGCGCGTATTCTTGCGGCCAAGATGAGCGAAACACTGGGTTCGCAGGTTATCGTTGAAAACCGCGCCGGTGCTGGCGGTGGCGTGGGTGCTGCTGCTGTCGCCAAGGCTGCACCTGATGGCCACACAATCCTGATGGGCACGATCTCGACCCACACTCTCAACCCGATTATGGCGAAGACAAAGCTCTTTGACCCCGTGAAGGACTTTGCGCCGATCTCGCTGCTGGCAACAATCCCAAGCGTGATTCTGGTGCATCCTTCGCTTGGCGTGAACACAGTTGCGGAACTTGTGGCCCTTTTGAAGAAAGAGCCGGGCAAACACAGCTATGCTTCCTCCGGCAATGGCACCCCCAACCATGTGGCAGGCGAGTTGTTCAAGCGCCTGACAGGCACCGACATGCAGCATGTGCCCTATCGTGGCGGCGGGCCAGCCATGAATGACCTGCTTGGCGGCCAGATCAAGATCATGATGGACAACCTGCCACCAGCGGTTCCGCACATCCGTGCAGGCACCATCAAGGCCTTGGCTGTCACCGTGAAAGAGCGCGTACCTGGCTTCGAGAATATCCCAACAGCCATCGAATCCGGCCTCAAGGACTACGATGTCTATTCCTGGAATGGCCTGTTTGCGCCCGCTGGCACACCGGCAGCCGTCATTGCCAAATTGAATGAAGAGGCCAACAAGGCGATTAAGGATCCAGCCGTCAAAGCCAAGTTGACCGACATCTCGGCACTCACTGTTGGAACAACACCCCAGCAATTGGCAGAGTTTGTGACCAAGGAACTCGGCATCTGGGAGCCCGTCATCAAGGGCGCCAATATCGCCATCGACTGATTGACGCCTATGCAACGGATTATTGCAGCCTACAACAATTCAAGGCGCGCTCTCGGGCGCGCTTTCCACTCTGAATCAGCCGTGCGCGAGGAGATGTATCTGCTCCTCGTCGCCATTCCCCTCGCCCTGATCATTGCCGATGAAACATGGAAGCGCATTGCGCTGATTGGCGTTATTCTGATCGTTCTGGCGGTGGAACTCCTCAACACCGCGATCGAAAAGCTCTGCGACCGCCTGCATCCGGACCAGCATGAACTCATCGGTTATGTGAAGGATCTCGGATCAGCTGCTGTGCTGATGATGCTGCTGTTGACCGGAATGGTCTGGATCACATCCCTCTGGCAGTGGCTCGACCGCGTGCTTTGAAGAGGGTTGGTGGGGAGCACTTTCAATAGCAAACAGAATATGCGAATTTTATTCATAAGAAACTAGAATGAGATAAAGATCAATTCATATGTCACTCTTATGATTGGCGACATAAATCAGTGTTGCTTGATTGTAAGAGCTAAACCATGAGCAGACCAGTAGATCCTTTTGAAATTCGCTCCCGTGCACTTGCTATAGAAGCTGGTGTTGATCCTGATTCACGCGTTCCTATGATTGGTAGCGAAAGAACCAAGCCAGCTTGGACGAATTATCGTGAAGCAGCACGCAAGGAAAAGCAGGCTGCACAGCAGGCGGAAGCTCAAAATCTTTTTAATCCTTCGGAACAGCCTGAGCAATACAGGGATGCGCCCCTCACAATTGTGGGGGATCATGATGAAAACACAATCATGCAGATGCGCAATTGCATGTCTGTTGGCAGGGTTGTGGCCGGGGCATTGTGTGCTGATGGGCATCTTGGCTATGCGCAGCCTGTCGGCGCTGTCATTGCCTATGACAGACAGATCAGCATCTCTGGTGTCGGCTTCGACATTGCCTGTGGGAACATGGCTGTGCGTCTTGATACGCGATACGATGATATCGCGAGCAAAGCATCGGCGATCCTTGCTGATATCAAGAAGGCGGTTTCTTTCGGCGTCGGCAGGACCAATGAGGAAAGGGTCGAGCACACGTTGTTTGATGACAATGATGCTTGGCGTGCTTCAGGCATGGAAGATTATCGCCAAAAAGCCAAAGCTCAACTTGGAACTGTCGGCAGTGGAAACCATTACGTTGATCTGTTTCGCGATACAGATGGGTATGTCTGGATCGGTGTTCACTTTGGCTCGCGCGGTTTTGGCCATTCAACAGCAACAAAGTACCTGAAATTGGCTGGTGGTCAGGATGGAATGCATGTGCCTCCAACTGTTGTCGATGAAGATTCTTCAATTGGAGAAGCTTACCTTGCTGGTATGAACCTCGCCGGGCGTTATGCTTATGCCGGCCGTGAGTGGGTTGTAGAACGTGTTCGCAAAATCATTGGTGGCGCAGTGATGCATACCGTCCACAACCACCATAACTTCGCATGGAAGGAGAAGCACAGGGGTGTCGATTGCTGGGTCGTCCGTAAGGGTGCTACCCCTGCATGGTCCGGACAGGAAGGCTTTATTGGCGGCTCAATGGGCGATGATGCTGTTATCGTTGAAGGCGTTGAGAACAATCTTTCGACAGGCCTCTTGTCATCGACGGTTCACGGTGCCGGTCGGAATTTTGGACGCAAACAGGCTCTTCGGACATTCAGTAGACTACAAATGGACGAGTGGCTGCAGCGTGCAGGAGTTTTGGTATCCGGTGGAGATCTCGATGAAAGCCCTATGGCCTACAAGCGCTTGCCAGAAGTGCTCGCGCACCATGGCGGTACAATCAGGGTGACGCACAACCTCAAACCCTTCGCAGTCGCTATGGCAGGAAGTGACGAGTTTGATCCCTGGAAAGACTGATACAAACTGGACATCAAGCATCGGAGGCGATTTCGCTCCCGGTGCTTGATGGTCAAACAATCATTGAAAAGCGTCACTTCTGTTCAAACACAAATAAACAAGAAGGGGTTGGTGGGAGAAGTAGGACTCGAACCTACGAAGGCGTAGCCAGCGGATTTACAGTCCGCCCCCTTTGCCACTCGGGACATTCTCCCAACGCCAACAGCGTTAGCGCTCGGCTTATGGAAAAGGCCTGCGCTGATGTCAACCTTCAAACCGGAGGTTTTTCAA
>JBOFGV010000003.1:0-15357 GCA_051649305.1 Beijerinckiaceae bacterium | reverse complement strand
GAGGAAGCTAAGCCAGTTCGACTCAGTCGTCTGCATCAGGTTCTTTAGGCGCCATGCACCGAAAGCACGGTTGCCTTCAAAATTGATGCTATAGATGCCGGTCTTGGACCCTTCCACGATTTTGAAGGTGACGTTGACGCGGCCATTCTCGGCCGTATCAGTAATTGCGCTGACCTGCGCATCACCGCGGCCAATACGGCGGTAGATTTCCGAAATACGCTGCACATCACTGTCAACGATAGCCTTGCTGTAGGGGCCGCGTGACTTTGTCTGAAGCTCCGAGAACAGCTGGTCTGACTTGACCTTGCTGTTTCCATCAAGCGTCACACGGTTTACGGTCGAGTTCTCAACCACCCGAACAACAATACCGCTTCCGGTGCGCGACACGCGCACATCAGAGAAGCTGCCTGTGTTGTACATGGCCTTTACACCACGGTCGATGCCAGCCTGATCCAGTTTCTCGCCAGAGAAGTAGGAGCGAATGGTATCAGAATCAACGCGCTGGTTGCCCTGTACGGAAATGGATTGGGCAAAAGCAGGTGAAACCATGGCTGCTGCAAGGCAGAGGCTGGCTGTCAGTTGCTTCAGGCGAAAACCGGTTTTCGTCATCATCAATGTCTCGTCCGTCTTACATTCATCTCAAGCGGGAATCATTCGAAAGTGCTTGCGCACGCTCTGCCCCTTGATTGCTTCTAACTAACTTGTCCGCAGTTGCAACCGAGTTTCGTTAAACTCGTTTGAATTTCGTTATCCGTGACACTCCGGACACGCCGAAAGTGATTCACAATGACACAAAGTGCATAATGTCGTTCCAGGTGGCGTAGATCATCAGCATCATGACCAGCGCAAAGCCAATCTTGAAGCCGACCTCCTGCTTGCGTTCTGAAAGCGGCCGTTTTCTGATCCACTCATAGGCGTAGAACATCAAATGTCCTCCATCCAGCAACGGAATCGGAAAGAGATTGAGAAGGCCGATTGAAACAGACATGAGGGCTGTAAGGCCAAGCAATCCAATGAAACCGCCTGTTTTGCTGATTTCGCCCGAAGCCTGAACAATACGCGGTAGTCCACTCAGCTGATCAGGCGATTCCTGACCAATGATCAGTTTTCCAACATAGGCCATTGTGCGCTCGACAACGAACCAGGTCTCGCCTGCACCGTGCAACAAAGCACTTAAGGGATTAAAAGATTCGAGGCGGCGATGTGCAACATCTGTGCTGGCCTGAAGCCCAAGAAGGCCGCGCCGATCAACACCAAGCCGTGTCTTTGTTTCACTTAACTCCGGTGTTGCTTTCAAAATGACATCGGCCCCATTGCGGGCCACGACCACAGTCAGCAATTCGCCAGGACGTGCACTGACAAAGCGTTGCATGGTTTCGAAGCTGTACATCTCCTGACCGTTGATCGACTTGACCTTGTCCCCCGCCTTGAATTCGGCTTTTTCAGCAACAGAGCCGGTGCGAACAGAGCCGACATACGGTTCAAGCACCCAACGGCCGGCAAACATGGCAATGCCGGCGAACAGCACTATTGAGAGAATGAAATTGGCCAATGGCCCGGCAGCAACGATGAAAGCGCGCTGGCCAACTGGTTTGTGCGGAAAGCTGTAGCTGCGCTCTTCCGCAGACATTGCGGCGGCACCTGCAGCATCGGGCACGCTGGCGACGTTAAGATCACCATGAAACTTGACGTAACCACCAAGGGGAATGGCTGAAAACTTCCAGCGGGTTCCGTGGCGGTCCGTAAAACCAAAGAGCTCAGGTCCAAAGCCAACCGAGAATGAGTTGATTTTCACGCCACACAGACGTCCGGCCAAAAAGTGACCGAGTTCATGAATGAAAACGACAAGGCACAGCACAAACAGAAATGGCAAAGCGTAGGATGCAACAGACCAGAGATTGGCCCCCATCGCGGACAAAAAAGACATCAAGCCCTCAAATCGTTCGAGCGGGCGCACTCCCGCAGACATAACAATACCAAATCAGGTGCCTGATCGGCCAGCATCATCTTCAAAACAGGTAAAATTTGACCAAACAGAGTCAACGCGCGCCATAATGGGCTTTTCAGCGCCAATAGAGCAGACCGGCTGGGATATTCAGCAAACCGCTGTGAAGCGCACCCACGCAAGCCGCAAAAATGACCGCGACGATGAACCCATCCAGACGATCCATCACGCCGCCATGACCGGGAATCAGGGATCCCGCATCCTTGGCATCGTAGCGTCGCTTGATGCTGGATTCGAACAGATCTCCTGCCTGTGTCAGCGCCGAGAGGGCAATGGACAATGCAGCGTGTTCCCACTGAAGCCTGACGCCTGCGACCATCAGAATGATACACGCAATCAACACACCACCCAAAAGTCCGCCGATGGCCCCGGACCAGGTCTTTTTCGGACTAACCGCGGGCCAAAGCTTGGGGCCGCCAAGGGCACGGCCCGTGAAGTAAGCCAGGGTATCCGTGCCCCACACGACGCCAAAAAGCCAAAAGATGACAACAGCACCGTCATAGCCAGCCCCCCGGCAAAGCATCATAGTCAATCCAAGCCCTGAGGCGTAAAGCACGCCTGTTGCGGCCCAGCGCCTGTTGTTTTCAGGACCAAGAAATCCAGCAACAGCAGCCAAAAACGGGATCACAGCGGCCAGAAGAAAGTTACCGTAAAAGCCGGCAAAAGTTCCCAGTAAAGCGGCGCTGCAGGCAATTGCTGTGGGCCAAACTTCGGCCTTGTGGTGAACAAGACGCTGCCACTCGAAAGCCACAGCAACTGCTGCAAAACCCCAGAAAAGAGCAAAGAACCAGCCGCCCATAACAACGCTGGTGATTGCCAGTGCGGCCATAACAATGCCGGAGAGAACCCGCAGCGTTAACTCGGATTTTGGCAAGGTTTTGGCAGGAAGATCGTTCATGTTACGCTGTCCACGCCGCCAAACCGTCTTTCACGGCCATGATACTGGGCAATGGCTTCAACAAGGGATGCCTTGTCAAAATCCGGCCAAAGCACCGGCAGAAAGACGAATTCGGTATAAGCCATCTGCCACAGCAGAAAATTGGAAATACGCTGCTCACCTGAGGTTCTGATCAGGAGATCAGGATCAGGGATGCCATCCGTCATCATGGCGCAGGAAAGCATCTCTTCGTTGATATCATCGGACGAAATCTGCCCGGATGCTACCTTGCCAGAAATGGTGCGAAGGGCAGCAACCACTTCCTGCCGGCCGCCGTAGTTGAAGGCCACAACCAGTGTGAGGCCAGTGTTCCCGGCGGTTACGGTTTCAGCATCGGCCAGTAAAAGGCGCAAATCGTCCGTCAGCTCTGCTCGTGAACCAATGATCTTCACCCGCACATTTTGCTTATGCAAATCCGCCAGATCATTGCGGATGAACCGACGGAGCAGTCCCATCAATTCAGCCACTTCAGCAGCCGGCCGGCTCCAGTTCTCTGTCGAGAAACTGTAGATTGTGAGGTAGGAAACACCCAATTCTATGCAGGATTTGACCGTGCGGCGTACACTTTCGACGCCGCGACGATGCCCTTCAAATCGCGGCAAGCCGCGCCGTGATGCCCATCGGCCATTGCCGTCCATAATAATGGCGATATGGCGTGGTGGCGAAAGTGTTTCACCCCCGCCGGTTTTCACCAACAGTTCACTGCTGTCCTGTTTGGCGACCGGCTGGCCAGACATCATCAGACCTGCATGATTTCTTTTTCCTTGGAAGCCAAGGCGCTGTCCATATCAGCAATGGTGCTGTCGGTGGCTTTCTGCACCTGATCAGAATGTCGTGCGACTTCGTCCTCGCTCATATCACCGTCTTTTTCGAGCTTCTTCAACAAGTCCATACCATCGCGGCGGACATGACGGGCAGCAATGCGGCCCTGTTCGGCATATTTATGCGCAACCTTGACCATTTCCTGACGGCGCTGCTGGTTCATTTCCGGTACGCGAAGGCGGATAACCTGCCCTTCTGTATTGGGTGTCATGCCAAGGTCTGATTTCAGGATGGCCTTTTCAACAGCACCGACCATGCTGCGATCCCAGACCTGAATGGAAAGCAGGCGCGGTTCTGGAACAGAAACAGTGGCCACCTGATTGAGCGGCATCATGGAGCCGTAAGCTTCAATTTCGATCGGGTCGAGAATATTGGACGAGGCACGCCCCGTGCGCAGTGAGGCAAGATCATGCTTAAGCGCAGCAACTGCACCCTGCATGCGCCGCTTCAGATCTTCGAGATCAAAGGTTGCTGCCATGATTTTCACTCCACTTGTCAGCCGGGAACCACATGGGTCGCCCTGCCCTTGCCTGCAAGAACATTGCTGATCGCATGTTCATCCTGAATCGAGAAAACAATTATCGGCAATGCGTTCTCGCGTGCAAGCGCGAAAGCAGCGGTATCCATGACGCCGAGGTTCTTTGCAATGGCCTCATTGTGGGTCAATTGCTCATAACGCGTAGCTTTGGGGTCTTTCTTCGGGTCTGCCGTGTAAACACCATCCACATTGGTGGCTTTCAGCACAGCCGCACAATCAAGCTCTGCGGCACGCAATGCTGCCCCACTGTCGGTGGTGAAGAAGGGTTGGCCGGTGCCGCCGCCCAGAACAACAACAGTTCCGGCATTAAGATAGTCTTCTGCGTCACGCTGGTGATAGGTGCGGCAAAGCGAAGGCATGGCATCTGCAGACAGCGCTACAGCGACCTGCCCGGCAGCCTTGATGGCATCAGCCAATGCCAGCGCATTGATGACTGTCGCCAACCTCCCCATGGAATCGCCTGTGTTGCGCTCGATGCCGCGCGACATGCCCTGCAAACCACGGAAGATGTTGCCACCGCCGACCACAACCGCGATCTGGCGTGTCTTTGCAGCATTGGCGATGTCCTGCGCAATGCGGCTGACTGTTGCGCTGTCGAGGCCATAGCCTTGTGTGCCCATAAGGGCTTCGCCGGACACCTTTACCAGAAAACGCTTCGGGTTTTTGGCCATGAGGGACTCCGGATAAGAAGCGCAGCTGCTTGCAACGCGTTGGTATCACATATGAAAAAGGGCGGATACTGGATCCGCCCTTGATTCTCAATTGCTGATATTGATCAGCCTTTGGCTGCCGCTGCAACCTCTGCAGCGAAGTCGTCCTGCTTCTTCTCGATGCCTTCGCCGAGCGCATAGCGGATGAAGCCAGCAATCACGACAGGCGCGCCTGCCTTGCCTTCCATTTCCTTGGCAGCCTGTGCCACGGTCTTTGAAGGATCAATGACGAAAGACTGATCCAGCAACGTCACTTCCTTAAAGTAGGACTTCAGGCCGCTTTCGATGATCTTTTCCATCACGTTGGCAGGCTTGCCAGCGTTCTTCTCCATGAGAAGGTTCTTCTCGCGCGCAATCACAGAAGGATCGACACCCGAACCATCAAGCGCCTGCGGGTTTGTAGCGGCCACATGCATGGCGACCTGACGACCGAAAGCCGCAAGTTCATCTGCCTTGCCGGTAGATTCCAAGGCAACGAGCACGCCAATGCGGCCCATGCTGTCATTGATTGCTGTGTGAATGTAGCTGGCTACAACACCTGATTTGACCGACAGGCTGGCAGCGCGACGCAGGCTCATGTTTTCGCCAACGGTGGCGATGGCATTGGCGATGGCTTCTGAAACAGTGCCGCCTGTTGGATAGGCAGCAGCCTTGATGGCTTCAACATCGGTGCCGGTCTTGGCGGCAACAGATGTGATCGCACGAACGAGGCCCTGGAACGTGTCATTCTTGGCAACGAAGTCAGTTTCGGAGTTAACTTCAACCACCGTGCCCATTGTGCCTGAAGCGATAAGGCCAACAAGACCTTCTGCTGCGATGCGGTCAGACTTCTTGGCGGCCTTCGAAAGGCCGTTCTTGCGCAACCAGTCAATACCAGCTTCGATGTCGCCGCCCACTTCCATAAGCGCCTTTTTGCAATCCATCATGCCTGCGTCAGTCTTGTCGCGCAGTTCCTTGACCAATGCTGCTGTGATTTCGGCCATAGCCAGTTCCTTCATCTCAATGAAATTATACGGAAAAGAGCGCAGACAGTCTTCTGTCCGCGCCCTGAATTCTTTCAGCTATCGTCGCAAATCAGGCGACGAGAGCCTTGGCGGTTTCAACCCAGCCATCACGGGCGATGCGACCATTGAGCTTCAATGTACCGTCGATCTTGGCAACATCGGAATCCGACATTGCAGCAACCTGCCAGTAATGGAACACGCCGGCTTCGTTCAACTTTTTCTCAAGCTCAGGACCAACGCCTGTCAGCTTGGTGAGATCGTCAACACCACCGCGTGGCGATGTCAGCAATTCAAAGCCTTCGCCGCTGGTGCCGGTATCCACTGGGAGCTCTTCCATTGCAGGCGCTTCCATGGCGCCAAGATCAAGACCAGCACCGCCCTGACCACGCGAAATGCCGTCGATGGCAGAACGTGCGATCAGGTCGCAATAAAGCTCGATAGCGCGGCTGGCGTCATCGTTGGCAGGGATTGGGAAGGTGATGCCATCTGGATCAGAGTTTGTATCAACGATGGCAGCCACAGGAATGCCGAGGCGCTTGGCTTCCTTGATGGCAAGCTGCTCCTTGTTGGTATCGATGATGAACAGGAGATCAGGCGTGCCGCCCATATCCTTGATACCACCGAGAGCCTTCTCGAGCTTGTCACGCTCACGCGACATCAGGAGACGCTCTTTCTTGGTGAGGCCCGAGCCCGAACCAGCGTTCAGCAACTCATCAACCTTGCGCAGGCGCTGGATGGAGTTCGAAACAGTCTTCCAGTTGGTCAGCATGCCGCCGAGCCAGCGGGAGTTCACATAATACTGAGCCGAGCGCTTGGCAGACGATGCAATTGCATCCGACGCCTGACGCTTTGTGCCCACGAACAGCACGCGGCCACCCTTGGCCACTGTATCGCTGACAGCCTGAAGGGCGCGCGACAGGGCGGGAACGGTCTGAGACAGATCGATGATGTGGATGTTGTTGCGTGTGCCGAAAATATATGAACCCATCTTTGGGTTCCAGCGATGCGCCTGATGGCCGAAGTGGGCCCCAGCTTCCAGAAGCTGGCGCATGGTGAAGTCAGGAAGTGCCATAGTCTTTGTTCTCCGGTTGGTCCGCCGCAAGGGAGATGTTGCTGCGGTTGCAGCACCGGAACGATCTTGAAGCAGACCGAAACCCTTGCGTGTGGGATGGCGCGCGTATGGCAGATGTTGCTACGGATGGCAAGCACCACATGGCAATTTCCGGTTTTGCAGCGCGCACCCAAGACAATTGCCTATTGTAAATCGAGCATACAGTCCCAAACGGCTTTCTTGCCTGCATTGATATTTCCGCTAAACAGCCAGTGTGAGCAACAGTAACAAACATGGTTCCAAAAGGCAGAGCACGATGGAAGAGGTATACGACCTTGCCATCATCGGAGGCGGCATCAACGGCTGCGGCATTGCGCGCGATGCAGCCGGGCGTGGCCTGAAGGTTTATCTGTGCGAGCAGAATGATCTGGCCAGTGGCACGTCGTCATGGTCTACCAAACTCATCCACGGTGGACTGAGATATCTTGAGCACTACAAATTCCGTCTTGTGCGCGAAGCCCTGATCGAGCGGGAGACATTATGGAATCTGGCGCCTCACATCATTCGCCCGATGCGTTTTGTTCTGCCCCACCACAAAGGATTGCGGCCTGCCTGGCTGCTGCGCCTTGGCCTTTTTCTCTATGACAATCTAGGCGGGCGTAAACTGCTGCCTGCCACAAGCACAGTCGATCTCACAAGCAGCGATACAGGAAAGCCGCTAAAGCCTGGATACAACAAGGGGTTTGAGTACTCCGATTGCTGGGTGGAAGATTCGCGCCTCGTGGTGCTGAACGCCATGGATGCGCGCAATCGCGGCTCTTTGATCGAAACCAACACCCGTTTCACGTCTTGTGAGCGCAAGGCGGACCATTGGGAACTGCAGGTGCAAAGCCGCAATGGCGCAAGCAAAACCATCAACGCCCGCGCCATTGTCAACGCCGCAGGACCGTGGGTGGCTGACGTGCTGGCAAACCGCATCCGCGCCAACAGCACATCTGGCATCCGGCTGGTGCAGGGCTCACACATCGTCGTGAAGCGCATTTTCGAGCACGACCGCAGCTACATCTTCCAGAACGCAGACGGCAGGATCATTTTTGCCATCCCCTATGAGCAGGATTTCACGCTTATCGGCACCACAGACCAGGATTACAAAGGCGATCCTGCCGATGTGAAAGCTTCGCCGGAAGAGATCACCTATCTTTGCGCCGCAGCCAGCGAGTATTTCGCCAAGCCTGTTGTGGAAGCCGATGTGGTCTGGACCTACTCCGGCGTTCGCCCGCTTTACGACGATGGTGCTTCAAAAGCGCAGGAAGCCACGCGGGATTATGTGCTGACGCTTGACGCACGCTCCGATGCAGCGCCTCTGCTCTCTGTCTATGGCGGAAAGATCACGACATACCGGCGTCTCGCCGAAGCTGTTCTCAAAAAGCTTGAGCCTCATCTGAAAGCATCTGTTGCTGGCAAGGCCGCTGGCTGGACAGGCACTGAAAAACTGCCCGGTGGTGATTTTCCGCTCACGCAGCTTGCTGCTTTCACGCAGGAGCTTGCTGCAACCTGGCCGTTTCTGTCACAAAATCACGCCGGTAGATTGGCCCGAACCTATGGCACAGGCGCCAGAACCATTCTTGGCAAGGCGCAAAACTTTGCTGATCTCGGGCAATCCTTTGGTGCGGATCTGACTGAAGCCGAAGTGCTTTATCTTATGCGCGAGGAATGGGCGACAACCGCAGACGATGTGCTGTGGCGCAGAACCAAGCTGGGCCTTCTGGTTGATCAAAAAGACAAGGCGCGGCTTGAAGCTTTCATGAAGCTCAAAGCGCACGTTTGAAAAACTGCACGATTTCCCGGCGCATCGCTTCAGTCTCAATATGTCCTGAATCCGTATGGACGAGAGAACGAAACTGCGCAGTTGCCTGAGCTTTTTCATATCCAGTACGCGTTTCAGCCAGTGCTGTCTCAACGGCTCCGGGAGGTGTCAAAGGATCGAGCAGTCCCATGCAGGCAAGTTGCGCGCGCGGGGCGATCAGTCCTGCAATTTCACCCGTTGAAAAGGCCTCCAGCAATCCGGGCACTGTCATATAAATGCCATGCAGATCATGCGCGCCTGACGCAACCAGAGTGCCAAGGTCTGCAAAGGAACAGACATGCGCAACAGCCCGCAGGTTCGTCTCCAGCGCACCCAGCCAGAAGGCATGCGTAGCACCCATAGAAAAACCCAACACGCCAAGGCGGTTTGGATCAACGCCCTCAACAGTGGCTAGAAAGGCCAGCGCGCCGCCTAGTTCCGCCAGCATTTGCCCGAAAAGCGTTTGCCCCTTGAAGAGCAGTTTCTTGGCCAGTGTCAGTTCAACATCACCTGTTCTTTCGCCAAAGCACGGCATGTCTATTGAGAGCGCGACAATGCCTTCCCGCGCCAGCACCTGCCCGTAGGGCTCAGCCAGCAGCATGGGCCTTCCTTCGATCAATTCATTGGCACCCATGGCATAGCGGTTGCCGTGGGCATGGCAGTAAAGCACCGCAGGCAAACCATGCCAGTGGCTCTTCGGCCCTGTGAGAAAGGCCCTGATGGACTGACCGTTTGACGATTGAAGCTGCAGTTGCTCGACGCGAGTGTCAGCAAGATTCACATCAGCTGACTGCCGATTCTGCACTGCGAAATGACAGGGCGGAACGTTGCCCAGAAGTGCGCGAAGCTGCTGTCGCTCAGCAAAATGTCCGTCCATTTTATTCCCTGCATCAGACACAGCGCATTCCGGGCCAAATCTGTTGAATCATAAGCCTTAAGACCAGCAGTTTGCACGGGAAGAAACTTGTCTCAAATCAATCTTGACTCATTTGGCAAACGCTTGCCAAATGCCGTCACAAGAGAATGAAGCGCGAGGTTTGTCATTGGGCATACCGAACCTCATTCCATAATACAGGTCCGGCTCAAGGGACCATTGGGAGAAGTCACCATGAACCATTTTTTCCGCAATGCGGGCTTGCTCGCGCTTGGGCTAACCGCCTCCATGACAGCACTGTCGTCGTCTGTTTCGGCGCAGACCGTGAATCTCCGCTATCTCTGCTATGCGGACGCCAACGAATGCGATGTGGCGCGCGATCTTCTCGACAGGTTCGAGAAAGCCAATCCAACCATCAAGGTCACTATCGACAAGGTGGGCTTTGCTGTGGTGCGCGAGCAACTGGAAACACGCCTTCAGGGCGGCGAAGCGCCTGATATGGCGCGTGTCGTCAACCTCGGCGGCCTCAACAAATATTACCTTGACCTGCGCCCCCATGTGAATGCGGCCAACTGGGAAGCCAACTTTGCTTCTACATTGCCGTGGATGCGTGTTGGCGCAGCCGACAAGGGCATTTACGGCTGGATGACCCAGCTGACTGTCACCGGTCCTTTCGTCAACAAAACAATGTTTGATCAGGCTGGCATCAAGATGCCAGCGCCCGGTGCAACATGGGATGACTGGGCGAAGGCCACTGGCGAAGTGCAGAAGAAACTGAAAGTCTATGCCGGTATGGCGATGGACCGCACAGGCCACCGTTTTGCTGGCCCTGCAATTTCTTACGGCGCGAAGTATTTTGATGCTGCAGGCAACCCAAGTGCTGTTGTTGATGACGGCTTCAAGGCCCTCACAGAGCGCATGGTGCAGTGGCACAAGGACGGCCTGATGCCACAGGACATCTGGCCCGGTGCTGCCGGTGCCAAGTGGAAAAACGCCGGTGACATGTTCATCAACGGCGACGTAGCCATGCACATCGCTGGCTCGTGGATGATCCAGAAGTTCCAGTCGGATATCGGCGACAAGTTCGAGTGGGTTGTGCCTGCACAGCCCTGCGGTCCTGCCGGTTGCTCGGCCATGCCAGGTGGTGCTGCCATGGTGGCCTTCAAGTCCACCAAGCACCCTACGGAAGTGGGCAAGGTCATGGAGTTCATGACCTCCGAGCCAATCCTGAAGGAGTACTACGAGAAGACTGTGCAGATTCCTGCGCACAAGGGCATTGCTGACAAGGGCCTCACCTACGGCCCGGAAGTGAAGCCTGCGACAGTGGCGGCCCTCAAGCAGTTCACAGCTGACTTCGCCAAGATTTCGCCGGTTGCGCATCAGCTGCAGGGTTATCAGCGCAACGTCGCGATCTTCAACGCCACCGTGAACTACGTGGCACAGGCGATCACCGGCACTCTAACAACGGCGCAGGCCTATGCCAAGGTGCAGGAAGAAATCGACAACGCTGTGAAGAAGTGACCTTGCCGTAAGGCAATGTCATCCCCGGCGATGGCTCTTGCCATCGGGAAGGGGATCCATTCTTTGAATGTTCGCTCCATAGCAACATTCTGAAGAGTGGATTCCCTTCCCCTCCGCTTCGCTCCGGCCGGGAATGACACAATTCACTTCGCACTTTTGGTAAGGAAGTTTGGGGGACTGGCCTTGAGCGACACAGCTTCCACAGCATCAGCAAAGCCCACCACCTCCCCCATTTCCTCTTGGGTACCTTGGGCATGGGGCAAATTGGGCG
Source organism: Beijerinckiaceae bacterium (assembly GCA_051649305.1). Classification (GTDB taxonomy): domain Bacteria; phylum Pseudomonadota; class Alphaproteobacteria; order Rhizobiales; family Beijerinckiaceae; genus JADCCX01. The sequence goes on along the minus strand of JBOFGV010000003.1, from coordinate 3,778 downwards.
ATATCCTGGATGGCCCCTTCCGGGCGCTGCAAAAGCACATCGGTGCAAACCGCATGGCTTATGTTTTCCTGCTGCCCAACCTGATCGTCTTCAGCCTGTTTTCCTTCTGGCCGATGATCCTGAATTTCTACATTTCTTTCACCGGCGGCCAGTCCATATTGCTGACAGAGCGCCCGTTTGTTGGCCTTGATAACTTCCGCGAGTTGCTTAACTGTCCGAGTTATCTTGATCCCAAAACATGCCCGGTGGCTGGCTTCTCGTTCTGGACCGGTATCTGGAACACGCTGTTCTTCGCCGTAGTGCAGGTGCCAATCATGATCGTTGTGGCGCTGGTGACAGCTTTGATCCTCAACCGCGACATCCGTGCCCGCGGCTTCTGGCGGGCTGTGTATTTTTATCCAGTGATGCTTTCGCCGGTCGTGGTGGCCGTCATCTGGGACTGGGTGCTGAAGCGGCGCGGGATTTTGAACGCGCTGCTGGATGATGGCACAGTATTCTGGAACGGGCTTGTTTCTGGAACAGGGTATTTCGCCATTTTGCTTGCAATTGGCGGACTGATCGGTTGGCCTATTGCAAGTCTGGTTTTAGAGCGATCCAAAGCCGCAATTCCGTCAGCTGTTCGTTGGGGTTTTATTTTGCTTGGAGCTATTTTTGTTGCTTTGACTATCGGACGCTCTGGCCTCACCCTCCCCGACTATCGCCCCATCAACTGGCTGATCGATGGCCGTTCCGGCTGGCCGATGTTCTGGGTCATTTTCGTCTACACATGGGGGCATATGGGCTTCTATATGCTGATCCTGCTTGCCGGATTGCAGGCGATCCCCAAGGATCTCTACGAAGCCGCCGAGATGGATGGCACCTCGAAATCCCGCGCTTTCTGGCGCATCACCCTGCCCTTGCTCATGCCCACCATGATTGTCGTGCTGGTGCTCAGCCTCATCCGCGCCTTCCAGGTGTTTGATGAGGTCTATGTGCTCACCGGCGGTGGGCCGGGCCAGGCGACCAAGATGATCATCCAGCATATCTACGAGAGCGCCTTCATCGGCGATGCCAAGCGCTACGGCATTGCAGCGGCTTCCTCGGTTCTGGTGGCAGGCATTCTATTGGTCCTCACCTTGATCCAGTTGACGGCGACAAAGAAGAAGGCGGGCGGATGATGAATGGCATCAGCACAGTGCGTCCTTCGAGACGCCGCTTTGCGGCTCCTCAGGATGAGGGCAATCGTAATTTGCACTCCCCAATGTTCCTCATGCTGAGGAGCGCCGCAGGCGCGTCTCGAAGCACGCACAGACTTGGTGCGCCATGATCAACTCGACCGACGTCTCCACCTTCATCACCCGCAAGCGTGGGCGCAACGGCCTGCACTGGACCGACTGGATGTCCTACGCCTACCTCGCACTTGGCGTGCTGATCGTGGTCCTGCCGATCTTCTGGATGTTCATGTCCTCGATCAAATCACCGCGCGCTTTGGTGGAAAATGATCCTCGCCTTTTGCCATATGAGCAACTGACCGCACCTGCAGCTGACGGCAGTCGCCAGCTCAGTGTTTTCGTATTGACCAAACCTGATGGCTCGAAAGTCGATGTCGCTTTCGTTGGCCCGCGCGGAGCCAATGCACGCGTCTATGAACTCACCAAGCCAACCGAAGTCATCGAAGTGCCCCGCACCTCGCTTGCCCGCAAGGACATCATCCAGCCACGCTGGGAAAACTATTCTGATCCCACCATCGGCTCCACGCAATCACGCACGTTCAACTTCCTGCGCTACTTCTGGAATTCAACCTTTGTCACTGTTGTTGCAACGCTTTTGACACTGATCGTCAACGCGATGGCCGCCTTTGCGCTTTCGAAATACAAATTCCGCGGGCGGGATGCGATGGTGCTGGTGATTGTCTCGACACTGCTCATTCCACCGACTGTCATCCTCGTGCCGCTCTTCATTACGGTCAGCAAACTCGGTATGTTGAACTCTCTCTGGGGCGTCATCATTCCGGCGATCGCTACACCCACAGGCGTGTTTTTGTTGCGTCAATACATGCTCACTATTCCCGACGAACTCCTGGAAGCGGCCCGCATGGACGGCGCGTCAGAATGGAAAATCTTCTGGCGCATCATGCTGCCGCTGTCTCTGCCCGCCCTGTCAGTGCTCGCAATCCTGTCAGTCATGTGGCGTTGGAATGATTTCATGTGGCCGTTGATTGTGCTCACACAATCCGAGGTTTTCACGCTTCAGCTCGGCCTTTCCACCTTCAAGGGCGAATTGAACGACAACATGCACTATCTGCTGGCAATGACTGTGCTGACCCTGCTCCCGGTCACGCTCGTATTTGTTGTCCTACAGAAACACATCACAACTGGCATCGCCAATACGGGGCTCAAGTAATGTCCACACTGGAGCTGAAACAGGTCACAAAGACCTTCGGAACAACGAAGGTCATCCACGGCATCGACCTCTCGATCAACCACGGCGAGTTCATTGTGTTTGTTGGCCCTTCTGGCTGCGGCAAGTCAACCCTGCTGCGTATGATTGCAGGCCTTGAGCCTGTCTCAACCGGTGCGGTTGAAATCGACAATACGGTTGTTAACGATATCCCGGCATCCGAGCGAGGCCTTGCCATGGTGTTCCAGAGCTACGCGCTTTATCCCCATATGAGCGTGCGGCAGAACCTGTCCTTCGGCCTTGAAAACCTGAAGACCCCGAAGCCTGAAATCGAGCGGCGCGTGGCGGAAGCCGCCCGAATGCTGCGCATGGACCAGTTGCTGGAGCGCCGCCCCGGTCAACTTTCTGGCGGGCAGCGCCAGCGTGTCGCCATTGGCCGCGCTGTGGTGCGTGAACCCAAGATTTTCCTGTTCGATGAGCCGCTATCCAATCTTGACGCCGAGTTGCGCGTGCAGATGCGCATCGAGATCGGCAACCTGCACCAACGTCTGGGCAACACGATGATCTATGTGACGCATGATCAAGTGGAGGCCATGACCATGGCGGACAGGATTGCTGTGCTGAAAGACGGGCGATTGGAGCAGTTCGGCAAGCCGCTTGATCTCTACAACAACCCCGCCAATCTCTTTGTCGCTGGCTTCATCGGCAGCCCGCGCATGAACTTCCTTTCAGGCAAAATAAGCGCCTTTACAGGCAAGTCGGCCACTGTGGCGCTTGATGCTGGCGGAGCCGTAAAAGTCTCCTGCGACACTGCTGGCGCTGCTGAAGGCCTGCCAGTCAAGCTCGGCGTAAGGCCGGAGCATATTGGCGTTGCTGACCCTGGCAAAGGCGATGTGGCGCTCAGCGTAACCATCACCGAGCAGCTCGGCGGTGAAAGCTATCTTCACGGCACGTTGAAATCGGAAGAAGCTTTGTCTGTCCGCCTCACTGGACAGACAAAGGTTTCGCGCGGAGACAGTGTCGGGTTGCAGCTCGCTGATGCCGGGCTTCGCCGTCTGTTTAACGCGGAAACAGGCAAGGCTTTTCCTGCGCTTTCCTGAGGATCAGCCATGCGTATTTTCCAGTCGATCCAGTCGATAACGCCGCACGCCTTAGGCTTTGACGCGCATCTTGAGCACGGCTGGACCCTGCGCGTGCGGGCCATGTCCGATGCCTTGCTTAGGGTAGTGCTGGAGCCTGCGGAAGGCTTGCCGCTGGACCGCAGCTGGATGGTGGCACCCGAAGGCGATGTGCCTTGGGAAGGTCGCAACCGCGAGGATATGGCCGGGTTCATTCCACCACTGATTGTCCTGAAGCAAGAGGCTACAAAAACAGTACTTTCTGCGGGGCAGTTTCGGTT
>JBOFGV010000002.1:0-19266 GCA_051649305.1 Beijerinckiaceae bacterium | reverse complement strand
GTTTTGAAATCGGCGTTGATGACTATCTCTCAAAGCCGTTTGATCCGCGTGAGCTGCTGCTGCGCATCGCCTCCATCCTTCGCCGCGTGAGCGCCCCCCCACCGGAGCCAGACAAACCAGCGCCTGAAACCGTGTCCTTTGGCAACTTCCGCTACACCATCAGCAAGGGGGAATTGCTGGAAGGCGATGAAGCGATCAAGATTACGGATCGCGAGCGCGACATGATGCGCCAGCTGGCGGAAGCACATGGCGCGCCTGTCACCCGTGAGGCGCTGGCTGGCCCGGATTCCGATGCCAACGAGCGCACAATAGATGTGCAGATCAACCGCTTGCGCCGCAAGATCGAGCGTGATCCCGCCAATCCATCTTACCTGCAGACAGTCCGGGGATCAGGCTACCGCCTGATAGTCGACTGATGCTGGCGCGCCCCGCCACAATCCTGTTCGGGGCACGCAAGCACCTTACGCGCGCCACGCATTTCCTCAAGGCGATCCTGCCAAAAGGGCTCTATGCGCGCTCGCTGCTCATTGTCATTGCGCCGGTTGTGTTGCTGCAATCCGTCATTGCCTATGCCTTTATGGAACGACACTGGCAGACCGTGACAAACAGGCTTTCGGCAGCGGTTGCCTCCGATATCGCCGCATTGATTGATGTCTATGAGCGATACCCGCAGGATCCGGAATCCCGACGGCTGACAGAAATAGCCGAAATCAGACTGGGTCTTGATGTTGATATCCTGCCCAATGAGCCCTTGCCGCGCATCAGCCCCAAGCCGTTCTTTGATATTCTGGACACAGCCCTTTCCAATGAAATCCGCCTGCGCATCGCGAGGCCGTTCTGGATCGATACGGTCGGGCGCTCCAACCTTGTCGAAGTGCGGGTGCAGCTCGACAATGCCGTGATGCGTGTCATCGCGCGCCGAAGCCAGACCTATGCCTCCAACGCGCATATCTTTCTGGTCTGGATGGTGGGCACCTCCATGGTGTTGCTGCTGGTGGCGATCCTTTTCCTGCGCAACCAGATCAAGCCCATTCTGGCCTTGGCCGATGCCGCAGAAGAGTTCGGCAAGGGTCGCGAGGTTGAGTTCAAATCGCGTGGTGCGCGCGAGGTCCGCCGTGCAGGTGCCGCCTTCCTCGACATGAAGCGCCGCATCGCCCGCCAGATGGAGCAGCGCACCACTATGCTCAACGGTGTCAGCCACGACCTGCGCACGGTGCTGACCCGCTTTCGCCTGTCTCTAGAATTCATCGAGGCGCAAGACGGATTGGACGACCTGAAGCGCGATGTCGATGAAATGGCGCGCATGCTGGAGGCCTACCTCGCCTTCGTGCGTGGCGATCAGGGCGAGATTGCCCAGCCGACCGATATCCGCAGCCTGCTCGAAGAGTTCAAGGCGGATGCTGAGCGGCAGGGCCACCCCACCACGCTCACGCTGGAAGGTGATCCCAACGTGACCCTGCGCCGCGATGCCTTCCGCCGCGTGCTGGGCAACCTTGTTTCGAACGCCGCGCGCTACGGCGACGATATCCAGATCACCGCTGTGCATGATGCAAAATACCTGACCGTGCATATCGATGATGATGGCCCCGGCATTCCGATGGAAAACCGCGAAGACGTCTTCCGCCCCTTCCTGAGGCTGGACGAAGCCCGCAACCAAGACCACGGCAGCTCCGGCCTTGGCCTCGCCATCTCGCGGGATATCGTGCGGTCGCATGGTGGTGAGATTACGCTGTCAGACAGTGTGCTGGGCGGGCTTCGTGCGACGGTGCGGATGCCGGTTTAGAATGGTGGTTGAAAAATCTGCCAATAAACGATGGCCAGAAATTCAACCCGGTAAAATCCGAAGTGTTTTGCCAACATACGCTCCCCCCTTCCCATCCCGCGCATTTTCTGCCATAGGCTCCACCAACCGTCCCGCACCCTTGGAGGCGACGGCAGACACGGTCATTTCGGACCGTGTTTTTGTTTAAACTTATCCGGAGATGACCCATGGCTTCCATGAAGCAGCTTGACGCAACAATGCGTGAGCGGGTCGGCAAGGGGGCCGCCCGGGCCGTTCGTCGTGATAACCGCGTTCCTGCGGTTATTTACGGTGGTGGCCAGGCGCCCGTGTCGATTTCGCTCGATTACAACACGACGAACAAATTGATCTACGCCGGCCACTTCCTGACCACGATTTTTGAAATCAAGGTTGGCGGAGAAACCATCCGCGCCATCCCGCGCGATTACCAGCTCGATCCTGTCAAGGATTTCCCTGTGCATGTGGATTTCATGCGTCTGGCCCAGGGCTCGACCATCCGCGTTGAAGTGCCTGTGCACTTCATCAACCAGGAAACCTGCCCCGGCCTCAAGCAGGGCGGCGCGCTCAACATCGTTCGCCACTCCGTGGAAATGATTGTTCCTGCCGAAGCCATTCCTGACAGCCTGACAGCTGACCTTGCCGGCCTTCAGTTCAACGAAGCCGTCAAGATCCACTCCATCACCCTGCCAGCTGGCACACGCACCGTGATTCAGGGCCGTGATTTCACGATTGCCACGATCACACCGCCAAAGGCGCTGACGAAGGAAGAGAAGGCCGCTGCTGAAGTGGCTGCCGCTGCCGCCGCTGCTGCCGCAGGCAAGAAAAAGTAATCAAACCCGATCATTCGGCAAGATGAACAGGTCGGGGCAACCCGGCCTGTTTTTTTGACAGGACAGAGCGATGGCGATCTCCGCGAAATCTGATCAACTTCATCTGATTGTTGGCCTTGGCAATCCGGGCGCGAAATATGCCCGCAACCGCCACAACATCGGCTTCATGGCGCTGGACGCCATGGCGCGCCGCTGGAACGCGGGTCCATGGCGGCAGAAGTTTCAGGGCGAGATTGCCGACGCTACCGTGCAGGGCACAAAGGTGCTTTTGCTGAAACCGCAGACCTACATGAATGAATCCGGCCGCTCCGTGGGCGAGGCCATGCGCTTCCACAAGATCGACCTCGCCCATGTCAGCGTGTTCCACGATGAGCTGGATCTCGCACCCGCCAAGCTGCGGGTGAAGCTGGGCGGCGGCAATGCCGGGCACAACGGCCTGCGATCCATTTCAGCCCATTGCGGCAATGATTACCCCCGCATCCGCATGGGCATCGGCCACCCCGGCGACAAGGACGCGGTGCACACCTATGTGCTGAACGATTTCGCCCGCGCCGAAGAGGGCTGGGTGGATGATCTTAACCGGCTGTGTGCTGATCTCTTGCCCAAGATCATCGAGGGCGATGGTCAGCGCTTCCAGAGCGATATCGCGCTTGAAATGGGCAAGCGGAATTGGGGTGATGTGGCTGTGGTGGGGAGTGTGAGGTAGTATTCTTCTCCCCTCTCCCCTTGCGGGAGAGGGTGGCCTTCGCGTGAGCGAAGGTCAGGTGAGGGGTTTAGACTTGGCAAGACCCCTCATCCGGTCGCCATCCGGCGACCACCTTCTCCCGCAAGGGGAGAAGGAAGGAAGAAACAAAGACAACAAAAAAGGCCCCCGAAGGAGCCTTTTGAACTTTTAGCAACCCAACCTAATCAGGCTGTTGCAGCCATCGCCTTCACGCGCTTGGCAAGGCGTGAAACCTTGCGCGAGGCTGTGTTCTTGTGCAGCGTGCCGTTCTGGGCAGCTTTCATCATGGCGGATTCAGCGGCAACGAAAGCGGCAGCAGCGACCTTGGCATCGGTTGCGCCCAAAGCTTCTTCAGCCTTGCGAACAACGTTGCGAACGCGGGTTGTGCGCATCTTGTTGATGGCTGTACGCTTGACTGCCTGACGGGCGGCTTTTTTTGCCGATGATGTGTTGGCCATAGAAACCTCTGTGGGAACTGCCAGAACAGACACCAAAGGCCTGACACGACAGAAAATATGTTGTCGCCGCAGGAAAGCCCACGGCAAGTTGTGAGCCGTATAAGCGCAAGCCCGTGACGAAGTCAATGCCGTGCGCCGCCTAACCCGCGAGAAACAGCATGAATTACGTCAACGGTTCTTGAAAACCGGTTTACGCTTTTCAACAAAGGCCGCCATGCCTTCTTTCTGGTCCGCCGTGGCAAACATGGCTGAGAACAGGCGGCGCTCAAAACGGATGCCTTCCGCCAGCGTTGTCTCAAACGAGCGGTTGACGCTTTCCTTTGTCATCATGGCGATGGGCAGTGAATAACCGGCGATTTGGGTGGCGGCCTTGATCGCCTCCTCCATCATCTTGTCAGCGGCCACAACGCGCGACACTAACCCGCAACGCTCGGCTTCCGCCGCGTCCATCATGCGGCCTGTAAGACAAAGATCCATGGCTTTTGATTTGCCGATGTAGCGCGCCATGCGCTGCGATCCGCCAGCACCGGGCATGACACCCAGCTTGATCTCGGGCTGGCCAAACTTTGCGGTATCTGCCGCAATGATGAAATCGCACATCATCGCCACCTCGCAGCCGCCCCCCAGTGCAAAGCCTGCAACGGCAGCGATCAGCGGCTTGCGGCGCTGGCTGATCTTGTCCCAAGGCGCGATATGGTCATCCATATAGGTGCCGGGATATTTCTTGTTCTGCATTTCCTTGATGTCAGCCCCGGCAGCGAAAGCCTTGTCGGAACCGGTGAGGATCATGCAGCCAATGGCCTTGTCCTTTTCAAATCCGTCCATCGCCTTGTTGATCTCGGAGATGACCTTGGCATTGAGCGCATTCAGCGCATCGGGCCGGTTGATGCGGATGATGCCAACGGGGCCAGCGGTTTCAACGAGGATGGTTTCATAGGGCATGGAATGGACTTTCATAAAAGAGATGACAACAAATTAACGCCAGAACAGCAAGTGTCCATAAGGAAGGTGGTGTTTTCCTTCTCCCGCGTGCGGGAGAAGGTGCCCGAAAGGGCGGATGAGGGCGGAAACATTGGTTAAGTGAAGCATCTTCCCCTCACCCGGCGCTGCGCGCCACCCTCTCCCGCAGGCGGGAGAGGGAAAACTCCCCCTCACTTCTGGCATTTGGCACAAAAAAACGTAGAGCGCCCGGACTGCACGATGCGCTCCACAACACCATTACATGCAGGATTGGGGCAGGCCTCTCCTTCCTTGTCATAAACCTTGAAGCGGTGCTGGAAATACCCCAGCGATCCATCGGTATGGGCAAAATCCCTGAGGGTTGAACCGCCCGCCTCAATCGCCTCTTCGAGCACAAGGCGGATTTCGGTGGTCAGTTTCTCGGCTCGCGCGGTGGGTGATCCGTCCGCTTTGACGATGCTGCCAGCCGCACGGCGAGGCGAAAGGCTGGCGCGAAACAGCGCCTCGCAGACATAGATGTTGCCAAGGCCTGCAATCAGTTTCTGGTCAAGCAATGCAGCTTTCAAAGGCGCTGCCTTGTCCGCAAAAAGCCCGGAAAGGGTGACAGCTGTCAACATATTGCCCAGGGGCTCAATGCCAATGTCCTTGGTCAGCGGGTGGGTTTCCACATCCTTGCGCGGAAACAGCGTCATGAAGCCAAACCGCCGGACATCGTTGTAGGTGATGCGTACGCCATCCTCCATGGTGAAGACCACATGGTCATGCGCCGCCAACCGGTTGACCGATTGCGTGAACTCACCGGGCACGGACAGGCTTTCCTGTGTCTCGATGATGAAGCGGCCTGTCATGCCCAGATGCATGACCAGCAAGTTGCCATCATCGAGATCAACCATAAGATATTTCGCGCGCCGCCCCATGGCCGTGATGGCGCGTCCCTTCAGGGCAGCGGCAAAACCTGATGGAAAAGGAAAGCGCAGGCCCGCGCGGTTCAGCTTCACATGGGCGATGCGCTTGCCTTCCATGACAGGCTGCAACCCGCGCCGCACTGTTTCCACCTCGGGCAATTCCGGCACTTTACCACTCCTGATGAAAAGATAGCGGCGCGACATTGCCACCGTGGCGTTGATCGACGCAGTTCTGTAAGGTGATTGACACCTACCGCAACCACAGGCGTTGGCAATACGTCTGAAAAGTTTGGGAAAGAGCAAAACGTGGCTCAGCAGACAACCCATTTTGGTTTTGAAACCGTGCCGCTTCAGGAGAAGCAGGGCCGCGTCAACGATGTGTTTCATTCCGTCGCTGCCAAATACGATGTGATGAACGACGTGATGTCAGCGGGCCTGCACCGTGTCTGGAAAGATGCGATGATCGCACAGCTGCGGCCCACGCCGCACCGGCCATGGCGGCATCTCGATGTGGCGGGCGGCACTGGCGATGTGGCTTTCCGTATTCTGGAGGCTGCTGGCGAAAAGGCCCATGTCAGTGTGCTTGATATCAATGCCAGCATGCTGGAAGTCGGCGAAGACCGCGCCGCCAAACGCAACTTGCCCGGCAAGATCGATTTCATCGAAGCCAGCGCTGAGGCCCTGCCGCAAGAGGCCAACACGTTTGATGGCTATACGATCGCTTTTGGCATCCGCAATGTGCCGCGCATTCCGCTGGCGTTATCTGAGGCGTACCGCACATTGAAAACCGGCGGGCGGTTTATGTGTCTGGAGTTTGCGCCGGTGGATACACCCGTTCTCGACAAGGTCTATGATGCCTATTCCTTCAACCTGATCCCGGCCTTCGGCAAGGCCATCACCGGCGACAGCGAGAGCTACCGCTATCTGGTCGAATCCATCCGCCAGTTTCCAAAGCCCGAGGCCTTCTCACAGATGATCGCGCAGGCAGGCTTCCGCCGCGTCACGCACAGGGCCTTGTCCGGCGGCATCGTCAACATCCATTCCGGCTGGAAACTGTAGATCTTGTTCAACTTCATCCGTCATTCCATGCGGTTTGCCCATGTGGGCTATGTGCTGGCGCGCGAGGGCGTCATCTCGCGCATCGATCCCGCTATTGCGCCGCCGCAGGCCAAGCCGCTGCTATGGCTGGCGGGCCTGATTGCCCGCAAAACGAGCGCCGATGCTGCCGGGCGCCTTGCCCGCGCGCTGGGGCGTCTCGGCCCCAGCCATGTGAAGTTTGGCCAGTTCCTGTCCACCCGGCCCGATGTGGTGGGCGCAAAGCTGGCAAAAGACCTTGAGCGGCTTCAGGACCGCATGCCCGCCTTCCCGCAGGCAGAAGCTATCAAACTTGTAGAAGCTACACTGGAAGCGCCGCTGGCCAAGAACTTCAGCCATTTCAGCGAGGCCGTGGCTGCTGCTTCCATCGCGCAGGTGCACAAGGCAACACGCGCTGACACGGGCGAGACGGTTGCGGTCAAAATCCTGCGCCCCGGCGTGCGCAACAAATTCCGCAAGGATCTTGATGCCTTTAGAGGCGGCGCTGAATTTGCCGAGAAGTATCTCCCTGGCATGGAACGCCTGAAACCAACGGCCATCGTGGAGGTGCTGGAACGCTCGGTGGCCATGGAGCTGGACCTGCGCCTTGAGGCGGCGGCCCTTTCCGAAATGGCACAAAACACCAAGGACGATCCCGGCTTTCGTCTGCCAACACCGGACTGGGAACGCACCGGCCACAACGTGCTGACCATGAGCTGGATAGACGGCATTCCGCTGTCCGACATCACCGCGCTGGAAGAGGCCAGGCTTGATCTGCCGGCACTGGGGCGCACTGTGATCGAGTCTTTCCTGCGCCATGCCATCCGCGATGGTTTTTTCCATGCTGACATGCATCAGGGCAATCTCTTCGCGGACCGCGGGGGCAATCTCGTCGCGGTGGATTTCGGCATCATGGGCCGCATCGGCGACAAGGAGCGGCGCTTTCTGGCTGAAATCCTGTTCGGCTTCATCACGCGCAACTACCGCCGCGTCGCCGAGGTGCATTTCGAGGCGGGCTATGTGCCTGCAAAGCACTCGATTGACGATTTCGCACAGGCTATCCGTGCCATCGGCGAGCCTATCCATCAGCGGCGCGCCGATGAAATTTCCATGGCCAAACTGCTGACCCTGCTCTTCGAGATCACGGATCTCTTTGACATGAAAACCCGGCCGGAACTGGTGATGCTGCAAAAAACCATGGTGGTGGTGGAAGGCGTTGGCCGCACGCTCGATCCCAAACTCGACATGTGGAAAACGGCTGAACCCGTAGTACGCGGCTGGATTGAGCGGCACCTCGGCCCCATTGGCAAGTTGCAGGATGCGGGCGAAGGCGTTGGCAGCATCGCCCGCGCCGCCTTCAAGATGCCCGAGCTTGTCAACCGCAGCGAGCGCCTTGTGGGCGAATTGGAAGGCGCCGTTGCCAGCGGCTTCACCCTGTCGTCCGCCAGCATCGAATCCATTGGCAAGGCTGAAGCCCGCCGGGCGAGATGGGGAAACGGCGCGCTTTGGGTGATTGCGGGATTGCTGGCTGTTCTGGCATGGCGGATGGTCTGATTTCAGAATCGACGCAATCAACCCGTGGGAGTATGCAGAGGTATGACTCAAAAACGCATTCTGCTGATCGTCGGTGGTGGCATTGCTGCCTACAAGGTGCTGGACCTCTGCCGCCTGCTCAAGCGCAAGGGGCATAGCGTCCGCGCCATCATGACGAAGTCAGCAGGTGAGTTTGTTACACCGCTGTCCCTTGGGTCAGTGACCGGCGAAAAGGTTTTCGGCGAACTTTTCTCGCTCACCGACGAAGCGGAGATGGGGCATATCCAGCTTTCGCGCGATGCAGACCTCGTGGTGGTCGCACCGGCAACCGCCAATCTGCTGGCGAAGATGGCGCATGGTCTGGCCAATGATCTTGCCACCACTGCATTGTTGGCCACGGACAAACGCATTCTGGTCGCACCCGCCATGAACCTCAGGATGTGGGCGCACCCGGCCACCCGCCGCAATGTGGCGCAGCTGAAGGCGGATGGTGTGACCTTCATCGGACCAACCGCTGGCTCCATGGCCTGCGGGGAGTTCGGCGTCGGGCGTCTGGCAGAACCCGCTGATATTCTGGTCGCCATCGAAACCATGCTGAAAGGCGACACCATCGTGCCCTTGCCGGAGGGTGCCTGGGCTGAGATGACAGACAGCGGGGCAAGACCCCTTTCGGGCAAGCATGTCGTCATCACGTCTGGCCCCACACATGAGCCGATTGATCCTGTCCGCTACATTGCCAACCGTTCCTCCGGCAAGCAGGGCCACGCCATTGCTGCCGCTGCCGCCATGGCAGGCGCGAGGGTGACGCTGATTTCTGGTCCGGTGACGATTGCGGATCCTTTTGGTGTTGATGTGAGGCGGGTGGAAACAGCTGCCGAAATGCAAGCTGCGGTCTCTGCCGCTATGCCTTGCGATATCTTCATCGGTGCAGCCGCAGTGGCTGACTGGCGGGTGGATGCATCGGCGCAAAAGATCAAGAAGGGCAAAAGCGGCCCGCCTGCTCTCGTGCTTTCCGAGAATGCCGATATTCTGGCTGGTGTGGGCACACGCACCAAAAACCGCCCGCGCCTTGTGGTGGGGTTCGCTGCTGAAACCGACAACGTGGTTGCCTATGCGCAGGCAAAGCTGGCGAAAAAGGGCTGCGATCTCATCGTGGCCAATGATGTCAGCACCACGGGCGCAACACCGGGCGGCGTGATGGGGCAGGCCTCCAACACCGTACATCTCGTGAGCAAGTCCGGCGTGGAAAGCTGGCCAACCATGAACAAAGACACGGTGGCAGAAAAGCTGGTAGCCCATATCGCTGACATGCTGACATGAGCAACCCGCTGCAAATTGCGGTGCGGCAAATGCCGCACGCCGAAGGTTTGCCGCTGCCATCCTTCCAGACCAAAGGGGCCGCCGGGCTGGACCTGATGGCGGCGATTTCAGAAAAAGAGAATATTACAATAAAAATCGGTGAAAGAGCCCTTGTCCCAACCGGCCTCACGCTCCAGTTGATGGAAGGTTACGAGGCCCAGATACGCCCGCGATCAGGATTGGCACTCAAGCACGGTATCACCGTGCTCAATGCGCCAGGCACGATCGATGCGGATTATCGGGGTGAGATCAAAGTGTTGCTGATCAACCATGGGAAGGAGCCGTTTGTTGTCTCGCGCGGATTGCGCATTGCACAGATGGTTGTTGCCCCGGTTGTGACTGTTGAGCTGATAGCCGTGGCTGCGCTGGATGACAGCGAAAGGGGCGATGGCGGATTTGGCTCGACAGGAGGCATAAAGGGAGTTTGAGATGATCCTGCTTTCGCGTCGCAGCATGCTGGGCATTGCTGCTGTTGTTGATATCGCCTTGCATGCGCGCCCCACACCGGTGGCAGCCAAGCTTCTGGCAGAGCGGCACAATCTTCCGCCCCGGCATCTGGAAACACTGCTGCAATCTCTCGTGCGGGCCGGAATTCTGAAGGGTGTGCGTGGACCACGCGGTGGCTATGAACTGGCCAAAGAGCGCCGCAAGATCACTGCCGGAGATGTGGTGCGTGCAGCCATGACATCGCAGATTCTGGACGAGGACCATCCCGAACCAGAATCCATGCTGGTGGATGAAATCATCGCACCTGCAGTGAAAGATGCAGGCAATGCCTTCCTCAAGTCGCTGGATACCTACACAATTGAAGACATGTGCAACGCAGCTGAAAAGAAGCGCGTTTTCGCGAACGGCAGCCTACAGGCCGTTGATTTCGCAATCTGACCAGTTTTTTCGCGAAATCATCGACAAGAAGCGCAGAATCAATATTGTCTCGTTGACCGTGTTACCTTCCTTTGGGGGGCAACCAATCGGGAGACTGTTATGCCCTCAAACCCACGAGCTGCTGAAAACGACCTACTGACCGGCAAGCCGCCAGGAAGAGGCCGCATCTACAGCTCAATCACCGAAACCGTTGGTGACACGCCTCTGGTGGAGATTGGCCGCCTCGCCCAGTCGCACGGTGCAAGGGCAAGATTGCTTGCCAAGCTTGAGTTCTTCAACCCGCTGGCGAGCGTGAAAGACCGCATTGGCGTCGCCATGATCAACGCACTGGAGGCCAGTGGTGCGCTGAAACCCGGCGGTGTCCTCATCGAGCCGACATCCGGCAACACCGGCATTGGACTGGCCTTTGCAGCAGCCGCCCGCGGTTATCGCCTGATCCTCACCATGCCAGAGACCATGTCCGTTGAACGGCGCAAGATGCTGGCTTTTCTCGGCGCAGAGCTTGTGCTCACGCCTTCAGCGCAGGGCATGCGCGGTGCCATTGCCAAGGCGGAGGAGCTGAAAAAGGAAATCAAGGGCGCCATCATTCCCCAGCAGTTTACCAATCCTGCCAACCCAGCCATTCACCGCGCCACAACAGCGCTTGAAATCTGGAACGATACCGGCGGAAAGGTGGATGCACTGGTGGCCGGTGTCGGCACTGGCGGCACGATCACGGGTGTTGGCAGAACACTGAAAGAGAAGAACCCTAGCCTGCGCGTGATTGCCGTGGAGCCTGAGGATTCGCCAGTTCTGTCAGGTGGCGTGCCGGGATCACACAAGATTCAAGGCATTGGCGCAGGCTTCATTCCAGACATTCTGGATCGCACCGTGATCGATGAAGTGATGACAGTCGGCAACCAGACCGCGTTTGATACATCCCGGCTGCTTGCGAAAACCGAAGGCATTCCAGGGGGCATATCATCGGGTGCCGCGATGTCAGCGGCGCTTGAAGTCAGCACGAGGCCAGAAATGGCGGGCAAGACCGTTGTCGTCATTATCCCGAGCTTTGCAGAGCGCTATATTTCAAGCGCCCTGTTTGATGGGTTGTAATCGCAGAAGCGATTATTCGTCCGAGTCGTTGCCCTTCAGCTGCTTCAGCTTGGCGAAGACGGCGTTGACATCGAGATCACCATCCTTGTCCGCATTGTCGCCTGTGGTTTCCTCGGCGCGCAACAGGGTCGGGCCGGTGTCCTCAACAACGGCAGGACGATCCTTGGCTGAACGGTTCACCTCGAAATCGAGGTCAATCTGCGAGCAGAGACCGAGGGTCACTGGATCAAGCGGTGACAGGGTGGAGGACTGCCAGTGCGTGCGGTCCTTGATCGCGGCAATCGTGCTCTTGGTGGTGCCAACCAGACGCATGATCTGCGCATCTTTCAATTCAGGATGGTTGCGCATCAGCCAGAGAATAGCATTCGGACGATCCTGACGGCGTGACAGCGGGGTGTAGCGTGGTCCCTTGCGCTTGGGCGCTTCCGGCACGCGCACCTTAGAGACTGCAAGTTTCAAGACATGCGCTGGGTTCTTCTGCGCTGCATCAAGTTCCTCGCGGGTCAGCTGGCCATGCATAATCGGGTCAAAACCCTTGATGCCGGTTGCAGCTTCGCCATCGGCGATGGCCTTGATTTCAAGCGG
The DNA here is from genome assembly GCA_051649305.1 of Beijerinckiaceae bacterium. GTDB lineage: Bacteria > Pseudomonadota > Alphaproteobacteria > Rhizobiales > Beijerinckiaceae > JADCCX01. The sequence goes on along the minus strand of JBOFGV010000002.1, from coordinate 7,060 downwards.
ATGAAGATTGCAGAAAGTCGCAATCTGACCAAAAGTGAGCGCTGTGTTTTCAACAAGCCAAACGGCAGTAGCCTTGGGCATCAGCAATGTGGTCATCGTCGTCTCCTGCTATGGATCAGGCAAAGTTTCTTTGTCCGCCGGCCCCATCGGCGCGGAGCAAAAGGCTCTGACTATCGGGAATAGAGCTGCTATATGTCGATTTGATCGAATTTGCAACGGAAGATGACTGACACACTGCGTATCATCACTACCGGCAATTCAGATCCGTACACCGGCAATCTTTTCAAGTGCAGCTGACGACAGAAACGACGAGCGGGTTAGTCCCCGCTGCTGTGCGGCGGCATCAATGGCATCGAGCACGCCCTGATCCATGGAAATGTTGGCGCGCACTGATTTTCCGCTTTCAAGCAGCAAGGGAACAGTGATGAATGAAGCCCCTTCTAGCAAGGCCTCACGCACATCAGAATCAAGCCGCAAAACTTCAAGCGGTGTTGACGCAGGAGCCGCTTCAAAGCCCCCAATGTCCTGAACCCATTCTGCAACAGAAGAGACCGCATTCTTCCACGCCACATCCATCGTCGCACCCATAGCTGTGCAACCGGGCAAGTCAGGAAAAGAAACCCCGTAAGCTCCTGCTTCACCGTCAAGAAGTCCAATATAGTGAGTCATAACTTACTCCTTTGGCCAACCTGCAGCTTTGGCAATCGATCGGGCGACACCGGGCGTCACCTGATTATGACGGGGAACCATGACAACGCCTGCCAGTGTGGCGTGACGGAATTTGTCATGCTCCTTGCCACCTTTGTTTTCCCATCCATCGCGCTCAAGACGGGCGATGATCTTCTTGCGGTTCAACTCCATGAGATGATCTCATCACCAAAGCATGCAATATGGCAACCCGGTACTGGCATCGCAAAAATCTTCGATATACACATTTATATGCGCATAAATGAGATGTGTCAATTTGCATCGCGCGCCCTCTTGCAAGAAGAAATTACAAACCGGTAATCCATTGAAACAAAGCATGGACTCTTGATTGATCATAACCATATCTCTTCATACCATTCCGTTGGTGAACCTGAGGAGAAAGCCATGATCACCCGCCGCGCATTGTCAGGACTTGCGGTCGCAACTATGGCTGGCATGAACTTTTCATCAGCTTCGGCGCAAACGCTGGAGAAAGTGTCCTTCGGCACCAACTGGCTGGCGCAGGCCGAGCACGGCGGATTCTATCAGGCCGTGGCTGACGGCACCTACAGCCGGTTGGGCCTTGATGTCACCATCGTGCCCGGTGGACCTCAATCCAACAACCGCCTGATGCTGACGGTCGGCAGGATCGATTTTTACATGGGCGGCAACATGCTGCAGGCCTTCTCTGCCGTGCAGCAGGATATCCCGACAGTTGTGGTCGCTGCCAGCTTCCAGAAAGAACCACAGGTTCTCATCGCGCATCCCGGTGAGGGCTTTGATACTTTCGCTGACCTCAAAAAATCTGACAGCATCATGGTCTCGCGGGAGGGGCTGGCCTCCTTCTACCAATGGCTGAAGTCAGAGCATGGTTTCAAGGAAGAGCAGACCAAGCCCTACACCTTCAATGCAGCACCTTTCCTTGTGAATAAGAAGGCTGTGATGCAGGGCTATCTCACGTCTGAACCTGTCGCTATCGAGAAAACAACCGGCTTGAAGCCTGTGGTTTATCTGCTGGCCGACCATGGTTTCGACACCTACTCAACCACCATCGAAACGCGGCGTGAGCTGGTCGAAAAGAAGCCGGATGTTGTACAGAAATTCGTCGAGGGCTCGATCCTAGGTTGGTACAACTATCTCTACGGCGACAACGCTGCGGCGAACGCCTTGATCAGGAAGAGCAACCCTGACATGACGGATGACAAGATTACGGCGGCCATCGCCCTTATGAAAGCCAATGGCATCGTCGATTCCGGCGACACCCTGCAGCTTGGTATCGGCGCGATGACAGACGCCCGCATGAAGAGCTTCTTTGACAAGATGGCGAAAGCCGGCCTCTACAAGGCGGACCTTGATTACAAGAAAAGCTACACCTTGCAGTTCGTCAACAAGGGGCTTGGCAAGGAACTGCGCAAGTAGGTTTGCACATAGGTTTAAAAGTGCCTCTCGTCCAACTCTCTCATGTCCGCAAGGAATTTGCCAACGGCGTCATTGCGCTGGAAGGCCTTGATATGGAAGTGCATCAGGGTGAATTCCTGTCGCTTCTCGGCCCATCCGGCTGCGGAAAATCCACAGCCCTGCGCCTGATAGCAGGTTTGGCAGATGTTTCGGATGGCGAGATCAGCTGGCCGAGTGGTGGATCAGCGAAAGGCGACATCGGCTTTGTATTTCAGGAACCGACACTGATGCCCTGGGCCAATGTCGCGGATAATGTCTACCTGCCGCTCAAGCTGAAAGGGCTGTCAAAATCAGAAGGGGAAACCAAAGTGCAGGAAGCGCTTGCGCTGGTTGGGCTAGGCGATTTCTCCAAAGCCTTTCCCAGAGAACTCTCCGGCGGCATGAAGATGCGTGTCTCAATCGCCCGTGCGCTGGTAACAGAGCCAAAACTCTTGTTGATGGATGAGCCTTTTGCAGCTCTCGATGAAATCACAAGGTTCAAACTGAACGATGACCTCCTGCGTCTGAAAGAAGCCCGCAACATCACCATCGTCTTCGTCACCCACTCGGTTTATGAAAGCGCCTATCTCTCCTCGCGCATCATCGTCATGGCAGCGAGGCCGGGACGCGTGGTGGCCAGCATTGGTGTCGATGCGCCCTACCCGCGCAGCGAGGCCTTCCGCCAGACACAGACCTATGCCCAGACATGCGCAGCAGCATCCGCCGCACTGCACAATGCCATGGATTCACATGATCATTTGTGACTCTGCTTGCAGCCGCCGTGATCTTCTGCGCACTTGTTCCCGTACTTAACCTGCTGCTCGAAACTGGCCTGAAAACGCCATGACTGGGGACCACTGACACATGGCGAAATCTCACTTGATCCGCAACGCGCGCGTGCCTGTCTGCTTGCTCAGTGGTGCGCCAACATTGACCCAACCAGAGAGCGATTTTGCATCGGTTGATATTGCGATCACTAATGGACTGATCAGCCAGATCTACGCTGCGGGAGGCATCAGCGATACTGCGGCTTTCGACACGCAGACCGACATGAACCAGGGCATCGTGTTCCCCGGTTTTGTGGAGGCCCACACCCATCTCGACAAGGGGCACATCTGGTCGCGCACGCCCAATCCGGATGGCACATTCCCCGGCGCGCTCGACAATGTTGGCAAAGACCGTGACGCGAGCTGGAGCACTGAAGATGTGCGCACCCGCATGGATTTTGCCCTGCGCACGGCCTACGCCCATGGCACAACCGCTATCCGCACCCACATCGATTCACTCGGCAAGCAGATCGGCATTTCATGGCCGGTGCTGGCAGAGATGCGCGAGACGTGGAAAGACCGCATCACGCTGCAGGCAACCCCGCTCTTCGGCATTCACTTTGCGCTTGATGCCCAACACATGGCAGATGTTGTCGATGCCGTGAAGCGCTATGGCAACAAGGTTCTGGGCGCTGTCAGCTACATGATTCCGGAGCTTGATCAGGCGCTGGATATCCTTTTCCGTACAGCCATGGAGCATGGCTGGGATCTTGATTTCCATGTGGATGAAGCAAGCGACCCTGCCGCACGCTCCCTTGAACGCATTGCCATGGCGGCACTCAGGCACAAATTCAAAGGCAAGATTCTGTGCGGCCACTGCTGCTCGCTGGCCTTGCAGGGTCCAGAGGATGAAGCCCGCATCATTGCGCTGGTAAAGGAGGCTGGCATTGCTGTTGTATCACTGCCGATGTGCAACATGTATCTGCAGGACCGAAACACCGGACGCACGCCACGCTGGCGCGGGGTGACATCCATGCATGAATTGCGCGCCGCTGGCGTGCCCGTCATGGTGTCATCCGACAACACCCGCGACCCCTTCTATGCCTATGGCGATCTTGATGGATTGGAGGTTTTCCGCGAGGCAACACGCATCATCCAGATGGACCATCCGTTCGGAAACTGGCCCCGCGCCATCACGCAGACACCGGCTGACATCATGGGTTTGCCGAGAGCAGGGCGCATCGGCGTCGGCTTGCCTGCTGACCTCATCCTGTTCAAGGCACGCAACTGGACGGAACTGCTGTCGCGTCCGCAATCTGACCGCGTCGTTCTGCGCCATGGTCAAAAGATCGAGCGCGTGCTTCCAGATTATTCTGAACTCGATCATCTGGCCGGCATGCGGCCGTAGGCCGTGAATTCAGAAACATAGGCCTTAGACTTCAAGACGGGACACATTGACATGAGCCGCTACGATACAGCCGCATTGAAGACAAAACTCTCCCATCTGAAGATGGAGGAAAACCCTGCGCTGGTGCAGCAGAAATCCCGTGATTTCTATTGGTACTCGCCGCCCCTCAAGCGCCAACTGGCGCATGTGACAGCGGATGCGATTGTCTATGTCACCAGCGAGCAGGACGTGATCGACACATTGGCTGCCTGCCACGCACTTAAAATCCCTGTCACGCCGCGCGCTTCTGGTACGGGCAACTATGGTCAGGCCATGCCATTGTCTGGCGGTGTGGTGCTGGACCTCTCCGGCTTTAATAAGGTGAAGCACATTGCTCCGGGCCGTCTGGTCTGTGAGCCTGGCGCGATCATGGAGCATATCGACCATGAAACCCGCGCCCACTCCGGGCAGGAAATCCGCCTGCATCCCTCAACCTATGCCACCGCATCGCTTGGTGGTTTCATCGCCGGCGGATCGGGCGGTGCAGGCTCGATAAAATGGGGCGGCCTGCGCGACTGGGGCAACATCATCCGCCTGCGCGTGGTAACCATGGAAGCAACACCACGCGTGTTGGAAATGACCGGTGCTGATCTCCACAAGGTCAGCCACGCCTATGGCACCAACGGCATTATTACCGAGGTGGAGGTGCCGCTTGCCCCCGCATATGAATGGGTGGATGTGCTGGTTGGTTTTGATACCCTTGAGCGTGCTGCAGCCTATGCCAACCAGCTTGGCGAACAGGATGGCATCCTACTGAAGCAGCTGGCCGTGTTCGCAGCTCCTGTTGCGCATGATTACTTTCTGCGACTCAAGAAGTATGTTCCACGGGAAAAGAACGTAGCTTCTGTGATGGTGGCTCGCCATGCGCTTGATGCGTTGCTCGCCTTCACGCGCAATATTGCGGGTACAGAAGTGCTGATGAACTCCGCCGCCCTGAGTGACGAAGACAAGAAAGGCCTGCCACCCAGCTTCGAGCTTGGCTGGAACCACACCACCTTGCGCGCCCTGCGGATTGACCCCACCATCACCTATCTGCAGGTGCTTTACCCCTTCCCCAACCAGCTGGAGCTTGTGTCAAAAATTCACAAGCACTTTGGTGACGAGGTGATGGCGCATCTGGAGTTTGTTCGCTTTGACGGCAAAGTAACGGCGTTCGGCCTGCCACTGGTGCGCTTTACCACCGAGGAGCGGCTGGAAGAAATCATGCGCATCCACGAGGAGATGGGCGCGCCGATCTTCAATCCGCACCGCTACACGCTGGAAGAAGGCGGCATGAAGCAGACCAACGATGTGCAGCTGTCCTTCAAACGCGAAGCAGACCCGCAAGGCCTGCTCAACCCTGGCAAGATGATTGCGTGGGAAGACCCGAACTTCGATTACAAAGACGGCAAAACATATATGTTCCCGGCGCTCGCTGCGGGTGGGTGATTGCAGCAAACTCAGTGTTTAGCACCCTGTTCCTTCCCCCTTGCGGGGAAGGTGGCCCTTTGCGCCAGCAAAGGGTCGGATGGGGGTGACTGGTGGTTTTGCGCCACTGTCTGAAACACCCCCATCCGTCACGGCCTTGCCGCGACACCTTCCCCGCAAGGGGGAAGGAAATTCATCGCGACAAAACTCATTAGGCTCACGCACACAGCTCCAGCACAGGCTTTTCCGTCTGCACCCGTGGTTCGCGCCATTCCTTCAGGCTGGACCAGATGCCGCGCGTCAACAGGAACTTGTCCACCGGAACGCGGCTGCGCAATGCGGGTGCATCCCACATATCTGATCCAGTGAACTGGAAGCCGCATTTCTCGATGACGCGGCGGGACGCCGTGTTGAGAACGCGCACGGAGGCTTCAAGCTCCGTCACTTCCGTGTAGGAGAAGATCGCGTCGATCAGACCGTGGGCTGCCTCGGTGCCAAAGCCTTCGCCCCAATAGGGCTTGCCGAGCCAGTAGCCGAAGCTCGCCCGCTGCACATGGCCGGGACCATCAGTCAGGATGCGGGAGCCAACAATACCCATGAACTGGCCAGGCTTGCGCCTGTCAGCAATCGCAAGCTTGATCTGCGCACCCGTCGCGTTGGCCTTTCGGGCCTCAAAGGCGAGATTTTCACCGCCACCTTCCGGAAATGGTATCGGCAATACGCCCACCATCTCAGCCACGTCTTTGTTTCCCGCCAATTGCGCAATCGCAGCCGCATCCTGCACACGCGGCCAGCGCAGCCAAAGGCGCTTGGTCTCGATGCGGAAAACATCATCGCGAGTCAAATCGGGAAACATGGCTAACCTCCAAAGCCTGAAACGACAAAGGGGAACGTGGTGTCCCACATTCCCCCGGAAGGTCTTTTCAAGGTCTTGGAGCTTGGTTTTGCTCTGGATCCTCGCCGGGGTCTTGTGAGACCGGCGGGGTTCCTTTGTCAAAAACCGCGCCGTTTATTCTGCTGCCGCTTGCACCGGCAATACCGCTACGTATGCTCGTTTGCCCTTATTGACGAACGAAACGCGGCCATCTGTGAGTGCAAAAAGCGTATGATCGACGCCAATGCCCACATTGGTGCCGGGATGCCACTTGGTACCGCGCTGACGCACGAGGATGTTGCCGGCCAGAACGGCTTCGCTGCCGAACTTCTTCACACCGAGGCGCTTGCTCTCGGAGTCGCGACCGTTGCGGGATGAGCCGCCTGCTTTTTTGTGAGCCATGGAATGCTCCTCGAATTCGGCGCACCTGCCGACCCGGAT
>JBOFGV010000001.1:0-79948 GCA_051649305.1 Beijerinckiaceae bacterium | reverse complement strand
CGGTGGCAGCGTCCGATCCCGATGCGGCAACCACCATCACCTACAGTCTTGTGGGTGGTGCGGACCAGACAAGGTTCACGATCAATGCGGCGACAGGCGTCCTGACCTTCATCTCAGCGCCTGACTTCGACACTCCCGGGGATGTCGGTGGTGACAACATCTATGATGTGGTGGTTCGCGCCAGCGATGGCACGCTGATTGATGATCAGGCGATTGCGGTCACGCTCATGAATGTGAATGAAGCGCCAGTGATTACGTTTGATGGCGGCAGTACACTGGCCAATGTGAACATGGCGGAAAACACCGCTGTCGTTGGAACCATCCTTGCATCAGATCCAGATGCCGGTGCAAGCTTGGCATATTCGATTGTCGGCGGTCCCGATCAGCTGCTGTTCACGATAAATTCCACTACAGGTGCTCTGTCATTTGTTGCGCCACCAAATTTTGAAACACCTGCAGACAGTAACTTCGATAATATCTACGGTGTTGATGTGCAGGTGTCCGATGGCCTGGGTGGCGTGGATGTCCAGACCATCTTTGTGACGGTGACCGACACCAACGAGACCCCAACAATCTCCTCCAACGGTGGCCTTGCGACAGCTTCTGTCAGTGTGGCAGAGAACGACACCGCTGTGACGACGGTTGTTGCGTCTGATCCCGATGCTGCGACCACTATCACCTACAGTCTTGTTGGTGGCGCTGATCAACTGAAATTCACGATCAACTCAACAACAGGCGTGCTGACCTTCATCACTGCACCGGGCTTCGATACTCCCGACGATTTCGATGGCAATAACATCTACGATGTGGTGGTTCGCGCCAGCGACGGCACCCTGTTTGATGATCAGGCGATTGCGGTCACGCTCATGAATGTGAATGAAGCGCCAACAGATGCTACTCTTTCAGCCAATACCGTTGCCGAGAATGCAGCCAACGGCACCGTTGTCGGCTCTGTTACAGGCATTGACCCGGATGCTGGAGCAACCTTCACCTATGCCTTTGTAGCGGGTCAGGACGCTGGTGGCCGATTCACCATTTCGGCAGGTGGTCAGATTACTGTTGCCAACGGTTCATTGCTGGATTTCGAAAGTGCAACATCGCACTCAGTCACGGTTCGTGTAATGGACCAGGGTGGCCTGACCTTTGACAAAGTGCTGACTATCTCTGTGCAGAATGCCTCAGGGAATTTTGCGGGTACTGCCGGAGTAGACAGCTATAGCGGAACCAACGAAGAAGATGTCATCAATGGTCTTGCGGGCAATGACGTGCTTTCGGGGGGACTGGGCAATGACATCATCAATGGCGGTGATGACGCTGACATTCTTTATGGCGAAGCCGGTAACGATGTTATCGACGGTGGAACAGCTGACGACCAACTGATCGGCGGCGCAGGTGCCGACACTCTGACAGGCAGCGCTGGCGACGACTATATTCGGTATGACACTGATACAACAGGCGTAAACATCAATCTCAATACCAGCACGGCAACAGGCGTTGTAGGCAGTGAAGCCAACGGCGACATGATTTCCGGATTTGAACATGTGTTTGGTGGTGCGGGTGGTGACACGATCACCGGGTCCAGCATTGATAACATCATCTTTGGTCAAGACGGACTCGATATCATCGACGGCGGCGATGGCAATGATTTCATTTTTGGGGGGGCAGGTGCAGATACCCTGACAGGCGGTTCCGGAAATGACTGGCTTAATTACCAGGATGGCAGTGTTGGTGTCGTCGTCAATCTAGATACCAATGCTGCGTCGGGAGGTTTTGCCCAGGGCGATGTGATCAGCGGGTTTGAATCTCTCCTTGGTAGTGCCGGCACCGATGCTTTGACAGGCACAACGGGCGCGAATGAACTGCGTGGGTTCTATGGCTCTGACACGATCTCAGGGCTTGATGGAAATGATACCATTTACGGAGATTCGCTTGCCTCTCATGTTGCAGACGGCAATGATATTATTGATGCAGGCGCCGGGAACGATGTTGTTGATGGCGGAGGTGGCAACGACACCATTACAGGCGGTCTTGGAAACGATATCATAGACGGTGGAAGCGGAATTGATACGGTCATTTTTTCCGGCAAACGCACAGACTACAATGTTACCGTCTCTGGTTTGGTCTACACGATTACCGATATCAGGGGTGCCGGGTATGATGGTGTTGATACAATACAAAGGTTTGGGAGTTTCCAGTTTTCAGATGGTCTGATTCTGGAAGCAAATTTGATTGATATCATTGGCACTGCAGGCAACGATGCCGCCCTCAATGGCACAGGTGATGCCAACGTTATTCGCGGTCTCGGCGGCGATGACACGCTGTCAGGTGGCGGAGGCAATGACTACCTTGACGGCGGTGCAGACAACAATGTCGACGAAGGCGACCGCTTGATTGGTGGCGTCGGCGCGGACACATTGGACGGTGGCGCTGGAAACTACGATGTAGCGGTTTATACCGGCGACACTGTTGCCATCTCGGTCGATCTCAATCTTGGAACGGGCACAGGTGGCAACGCTCAGGGTGATGTTCTGATGAACATCGAAGCTGTCTATTCCGGCAACGGCAATGACACGCTCATTGGATCCATCCGCGACGAGGTATTCTCTGGTGATGCCGGAGATGACAGTATCACCGGCGGAGACGGCATCGACTGGCTGATTGGCGGCGCTGGAGCCGATACACTCGACGGTGGTGGCGGGTCTCTCGACACCGCAGGATATCAGTTTGCTACGGCGGCCATAGCGATCGATATGACGCAGACTGTTCAGACCGGCCCGGGCGAAGCCACGGGAGATAGGCTGATCGGCATCGAGCGCATTTTCGCTACAGCCTACAATGACACGCTGACCGGCGATGGACAGGCCAACTTTTTATTCGGGTCGGCGGGCAACGATAGCATCGTCGGCGGCGGCGGAAACGATACGCTTACAGGAGAAGGCGATCCCAGCGGCCTCACGACCGGAAATGACACGATCACGGGCGGAGCAGGCAACGACTCGATCGATGGTGGAAACGGAACAGATACTGTCATTCTGACAGGCAAGCGTGCCGACTACAACATCACGCTTTCAGGCTCCACTTATACGATCACCGATGGTCGTGGTGCGGGATTCGACGGCGTTGACACTGTTGTCGGGGTTGAAAACTTTCAGTTTTCTGATGGTGTTATTGCTTTTGGAGAAGTGGTTGATATCGAAGGAACGGCAGGTAATGATGCTGCGCTGAATGGCACAGGTGTTGCCAACGTTATTTATGGCAATGGCGGAAATGACGCCATCAATGGCGGGGCCGGTGATGACTGGATCAATGGTGGACCGGACAGCGATACCATAGCAGGTGGACTTGGTGCCGATACTATGCTGGGTGGTGGAACGTTCGATATATTGGATTATCGTGGAGAATCAGCCGATGTGACAATCAATACTGCCTTAGGAACAGCAACAGGTGGTTCAGCGACAGGCGACCAGTTCTCAGGGTTCCATATGATCTGGCTGGGTTCAGGCAACAACACCATCTATGCTAGCGGAGGTGCTGCATACATCCACGCTGGTTCCGGTAACGACACCTTTTACATCACAAGCCACATAAACTTCTACGGCGGTGGTGGAGCGGACACCTTCATTGGTTGGGCTGGCCTTGAGAACATTCGCTACAACAATTCTTCAACGAGCGTCACTGTCAACCTTCTGACTGGCCTCGGTTCAGGTGGTGACGCACAGGGGGACACCTATTCAAATGTTGAATGGATTGAAGGTTCTGGGGTTGGTGACATCATCATCGGCAACAATGTTGGCAACCAGCTGTATGGAAATTTTGGTTCTGACACGATCACAGGTGGTACGGGTGCTGACTACCTTTACGGGGGATATCAATTTACCAATGGTGGTGGCGACACTGGTGATCTGGGCGACAGCCTGAACGCCGGTGATGGCAACGATACGGTTTATGGCGCTGGCGGCAACGACACTGTTTACGGTGGCGCTGGCAATGACGTTTTGTTTGGTGGCCGCGTGGCCTCGCAGGATGTCGATACAGGCAATGATACCCTCAATGGGGGCGCTGGCAATGATACCATCGATGGTGATGCCGGAACGGATACAGTCGAGTTTTCTGGTGCACTGACTAATTACACCATCACACAGGTTGGTGCTGTCTACACCGTTGTCGATAACCGCAGCGGCTCGCCGGATGGGACAGACACAATCACCAATGTCGAGAATTTCCAGTTCACGGATGGAACTGTTGTAGCGGCGTCAATGATTCTTGGAAACGCAGCAGGTGAAGCGCTGAATGGAACCACAGGCAGTGATGTGATTCTCGGCTTTGGAGGCAACGACAACCTGAACAGTAGTGATGGTATTGATCGTCTCGAAGGTGGTGACGACAATGACTACCTCAACGGCGGTCTCGGCGACGACATCCTGAATGGCGGCAATGGCAATGATTTGATCCACGACAACAGCGGTGCGGACAGCATCAACGGGGGCAGCGGCATTGATACGGTGTCTTTCGCTGGAACGGGCACCGCGATCAACGTAAACCTCACTACAGGCATTGGAACAGGTGGTGATGCGAACGGCGATACCTATGTCGGCATTGAAAACATTATTGGTGGAAATGCGGGAGACACCATCACCGGCGATACCCAGAACAACGCCATATGGGGCGATCAGGGCAACGACACGCTTCGTGGTGAAAATGGCAATGACACGCTTGAAGGTGCGCAAGGAGCCGATACTCTTGACGGCGGTTTTGGGTCGGACTGGCTGGGCTACAACAACTCAGACGCAGCGGTGAATGTCAACATCTCCACCAATGTGGTCAGTGGCGGTCATGCCACCGGGGACGTCGTGAACGATTTCGAGTGCGTGGAAGGATCTACCTACAATGACACAATCACTGGCACGAGCGGCATCAACGAAATCCGCGGCCATGGTGGAGCTGACTCCATTGTCGGCAATGGTGGCCAGGACAGTCTCCATGGCGGCGACGGTGACGATAGGCTGGACGGCTCCGGCTCGGCTATCGTGTCGCTCTTCGGTGGCACAGGTGACGACAGGTTTTTTCTTGATGCGCTTTCGCTGCAGAGTGCCGGCACATCAATCATGGGCGAACCCGGTTCTGACAGGCTCGTGCTTGACGGCGCGACGGCGACGCTTTCCATTGCCGACGTCACCAGCAAAGTCAGTGGTGTTGAGCGAGTTGATCTTGACCAGACAAATATCTACGCCAACTTCAGCAACGCTACTGCGGCTGATATCCGATCGATTCTTGGCATTTCCAGCGGCACCGGAACGCTCGAGCTGGACTTCAGCTCGGACGGGTCGGATAATTTGAGCATTGGTGTTGGCCAGTTCGCGCGGAACGCTGCAAACACCAACCTGTCTGCTGGGGCTACTTTCACTGGGCCTGAAACGCTGACCTTTTATAATGATGCCACCTACACCACCGAAATTGCAAAGGTGCAGATCACATAATAAAGTGTTAATGCAGCTTTAAGAACTATTTATCTGATTTATCAGCATTTTTACGGTCCATTAAGGTTAACAAGGCATTGTCGACCCATAGTAGCATATGGGTTGTGTCGTGCGCTTTTTCGCATTGGGTGTCATTTCAGGTTTACGAAAGGGTCATTGCCAGTTTGGTCTGGCCTTGATGCTCGTTGTCGGCGCATCTGGCTGCAAGAGTGTTTCTACATCTGTAAGTGATACCATCTGTTTCCCGGGGGCTGGTGCAAAGTCAGCAGCTTGTGGGGTGTCACAGAATACTGGCAGCATTGGTTCTGCACAGTCGACGCTATTGCCGCTGCCTCAGCAGTCGCAGAAACCGGCTACAGTCTATTCGAATTCAACAGCCCAAAGCGTGCCTTCGCAAACTTTGCCACCTAAAGTTCTTGCCGCTGCACCACCGCTGCCACAGCCACAGGCTGTTGCAGCTGTAAGCCCCGGCTTCTCATTTTTCCGCCAGCAGCAGGCACCCACGCCGCGCAATCCGCTGGTGTTGCCGCCGTTCATGCGCGGCAACGGTGATGTGACAGGCTCTGTTCCAGCCGAACCAGAGATCAAGGCGAGCCAACCCAGATCCGAGCCAGTTGCAGTATCCCGCAGGTCCATCACGTTGCATCAAGCCGTAACGCAGGCTGTGCTGACTTTCCCGGACATCAAAGCTGCGGAAGCGCGCTTGTGGGAAGCGAAGGCGGGTATCGCCATGTCACAGGCTGGTCTCTATCCGCAAGGTGATGTGAAGTTGGCAAGCGGCGGCAGCTTTGGTGGTAATGCGGTCGGCAAGAGCATCTATGAACGCGCCAACCCTGATGCGAACGGACGTGTTGATGGTTCACTTTCGCTCAAGCAGTTGATCTATGACTTTGGCGCTGTGCGTGCCGATATCGAGCGTACGACCTACATCCGCGATGCGGAACAGCTGAAGGTTCTCGACAAGGTGGACGAGATTGTTCTGAAGACAGCGCAATCCTATCTGAAGGTGCTGGAGACGCGGGCGCTTCTGGCGCTTGTTGATGAAACTGTTGCGTCTCATCGCAAGCTTGCCCTGATTGTGCAGGCCAACCAGCGTGAAGGAAACGGCACTGCTGCCGATGTGAACCGTGTCAATTCCCGCCTCACAGACATGCATGCTATCCGCAGCGATGTCAGCCTGCAGCTTTCTGGCGCAGAAGAGCAGTTCCAGCGCCTCACCAAGATTGCGCCGGGATCACTTGCCACAGCACCAATCCTGAAAGCGCGCCTGCCCAAATCACCGGCGGAAGCGATTGTGCTGATGAAGCGCAATAACCCGCGCCTTGGGTCCATTCGCGCAACGGCACAGTCCATTCAAAAAGAGTTTGAATTCCAGCGCGCCTCGCAACTGCCCAAGGTGCAGCTTGAGGTCGATGGGGACAGCAAGAACTATGCTGCCCTGAACCGGCACAAGAACGAATCCGAGGCGCGTGCCCTGATCACCATGCGCTACAGGTTCATGGATGGCGGTTTGGGCAATGCCACGCTTGATCAGCTGACGCACCGCAGGGAAGCCAATCTTTATTCGCTGCAAAACGAAGATGAGCAGACGTCTGCAGACATCAGACAGGCTTACAGGGCTGTGGACAGCGCCCTGCGCAAGGAGCGGCTGGTTGGTGAGGGTGTTGCCACCTCGCGCAAGGTGATGGAGCTTTATCTGGAGCAGTTCAAGGCCGGTCGTCGCACTGTGTTTGAATTGCTGGATTCGCAAATGTCGAGCTTCACCGTGCGGCGCAGCGAGATCGAGAGCCGCTACGAAGGCCAGCGCGCAACCTTCGAAATCCTGCGTCATTCCGGGCGGCTTGCTGAAGCCATGGCGCAAGCCACAGGATCAGGCCCCCCTGTTCCAAAGGCAAAGCCGATGATTGACGCGCTTGCAACCGGCAGCATCAAAAAGCGGTCTGAAGTAAAGGCGGTCGCGCCATCGATCGCTTCCGGTAGTGATACAAGGACTGGCCAGCCTGCAACATTCCCGGTCGCTCCGGGGCGCATTGCACCACGTCTCGATGAAACAAAGCTGCAAAAAACGCTTGAGACAAACTCTGGTCGTCGTCCCGGTGTTTAATCCCGCGAATAACATTTAAACTGTCATTTTTCGCTACTACAAGAATGCCATTGCAGAGTGCGCGTTGACGTGATCAATTATGACCAGTCGTCATCTAACTGTCATATGGCCGTGATGGGAACACCCCGTGATCGCCGGATTTAAACGAACAGCTTCGGACGATATGGAGGAAGTATCATGTTGAAGAGATTGTCTCTTGCATTGGCCATGACTGTCAGCGCAACCGCTGCCATGGCCCAGACCGAAATTCAGTGGTGGCATGCCATGACTGGCGCCAACAACGACGTCATCGTCAAGCTGGCCGAAGACTTCAATGCCAGCCAGAAGGATTACAAGGTCGTTCCGGCCTACAAGGGCAGCTATGCCGATACGCTGAACGCCGGCATCGCCGCCTTCCGCGCCGGGAATGCGCCTCACATCATGCAGGTGTTTGAAGTGGGCACCGCCACCATGATGGGTGCCAAGGGCGCTGTGAAGCCTGTGCAGGAAATGATGAAGGAAGCCGGCGAATCATTCGATCCGAAGTCCTACCTGCCAGCCATCACCGGCTACTATTCTACGGTGAAGGGCGACATGCTCTCCTTCCCGTTCAACTCGTCATCTGCCGTGATGTGGTACAACAAGGATGCCTTCAAGAAGGCTGGCCTCAATGCTGATGCCCCACCCAAGACATGGCCAGATGTTTTTGATGCTGCCCGCAAACTGAAAGCAGCTGGCTGGGACAAGTGCGGCTTCTCGACAGCATGGGTCACATGGCTCAACATCGAGCAGCTGGGCGCATGGCACAACGTGCCGCTGGGAACAAAGGCCAACGGCATGGACGGGTTTGATACATCCTTCCAGATCAACGGTGACCTGCACGTCAAGCACCTCACCAACCTCGTGAACCTGCAGAAGGAAGGCGTCTACAGCTATTCCGGCCGCACCAACACCGGCGAAGGCCGCTTCACCTCGGGTGAATGCCCGATCTTCCTGACCTCGTCGGCCTTCTTCGGCAACGTGCGGGCCAATGCCAAGTTCGACTGGGCCAACACTGTGATGCCATATTATCCAGACGTGGCAGGTGCTCCGCAGAACTCGATCATCGGCGGCGCTTCGCTCTGGGTCATGGGTGGCAAGAATGCTGCCGAGTACAAGGGTGTCTCCAAGTTCTTCACCTTCCTGTCTGATACAGACCGTCAGGTGAAGCTGCACACAGAATCCGGCTACCTGCCAATCACCAAGGCGGCCTATGCCAAGGTGAAGGATTCGGGTTTCTACAAGGACAAGCCCTTCCTCGAGACACCGCTGCTGCAGCTGAACAACAAGGAGCCGACCGAGAATTCCCGCGGCCTGCGCTTTGGCAACCTCGTGCAGATCCGTGATATCTGGTCTGAAGAATACGAGTCTGCCCTCAATGGCCAGAAGGCTCCAAAGGCCGCCATGGATGCAGCTGTCGAGCGCGGCAACGCCGTTCTTCGCCAGTTCGAGCGGACAGTGACACGCTAAAAAGCGAAAGGTGGGTGGCGAAGAGAGTTTTCTGTTCGCCGCCCACTGATCCTGCATTCCCATGAACAAGACCGCACATTTCAAAGGCCTGCTGATACCAGGGTTGCTGCTTATGCCGCAGCTCCTCATCACTGTTGTGTTTTTCTACTGGCCTGCCAGCCAGGCTGTTTGGCAGTCCTTTCTGGTGCAGGACGCCTTTGGCACGTCCACAGAATTTGTCTGGTTTGAAAACTACATTCAGCTCTTCAAGACGCCTGACTATATGCAGGCGCTTGGCACCACACTGGTCTTCTCCAGTCTGGTCACGTTTTTCTCGCTGTCGATAGCGCTGTTGTTCGCCGTGATGGCAGACCGGCATATTCGCGGCCATCAGGTTTTCACCACATTGCTCATCTGGCCCTATGCTGTGGCTCCAGCCATTGCCGGTGTGTTGTGGATGTTCCTTTTTCATCCCTCCCTCGGCATTCTCGGGCGTGGCCTGCAAAGCATGGGCGTTGACTGGAACCCGCTGCTGGATGGCAAGCAGGCCATGGGCCTTGTTGTTATCGCCGCTGTCTGGAAGCAGATCAGCTATAACTTCCTGTTTTTTCTGGCTGGCCTGCAGGCGATTCCGAAGAGCGTCATTGAGGCAGCGACCATTGACGGGGCACGCCCTTGGCGGCGTTTCTGGACCATTGTCTTTCCGCTGCTGTCGCCCACCACCTTCTTCCTGCTGGTCGTGAACATCGTCTACGTCTTCTTTGATACCTTCGGCATCATCGACACAGTAACCGGCGGCGGGCCTTCGAAGGCTACAACAACGCTGGTCTACAAGGTCTATCACGATGGCAAGGGCGGCGCTGATCTTGGCGGGTCTGCTGCGCAGTCTGTGATCCTGCTGGGCATGGTCATTGTGCTGACCGCTATCCAGTTCAAATACATCGAGCGTAAGGTGACCTACTGATGCGCCAGTCAATGACACTGTTGTACGCCGTGGTGACAATGTTTTTTGTTTCGTCGCCGGTCGTTGCGAAGGACAGGATCGTCGACGCCTGGTCTGGCATTGTCCTGAACTGTGGTGTTGTAACAGGTGCGCCATGGGCGGAAAGCGCCTGCCGCAGGATGATCGGCGAGATGCAGAAGCGGGCAGAGGCCGCAAAGGTGCGCCTTGTTGCAGTGCCAGTCTTCGCCGATGATGCCGCCCTCGATCGTCGTGCCGCAGATGAAGGTCTTGATGTTCTCAAGGTGCTGCATGTCCGTTTCGAGGTATCGCAGCCCACCGGCAGTGCCAATGATATCCTCCTTCGGGTTCGCTCGCTCCAGGCCGGAAAGCTGATGGCCATGCGCAAGGACGGTCCGTATACTGTCCTTGGGCTGGGTCCAGCGGCGATCGTTTACGGATCAGCAGCAGCGCTCAACACTGTTCCGGTCCTCGCTGACCAATTCTTCACCGCAACGTTGAAGCCACAGACATGACAGAACTGGCGCCATTTATTCGTCTCTGGAGCGTTGCCTGATGGTTGAGAACCGCACCTTCGGCGACAGGCTTGCCTACATCATCCTCTCCATCGGGGTGATGATTGTTGCCTTTCCGGTGTACCTCACATTTGTGGCCTCCACATGGGATGCGGCGACGATCATCAACGGCAAGATGCCGCTTTATCCTGGCCCATACTTTTTCGAGAACTACTACCGCATCCTGTTTGTCGGCACGTCGGGCACAACGCGCGAGCCGGTGCTGAACATGATGTTCAACTCACTGGTGATGGCGCTGGCCATTGCAGGCGGCAAGATCTTTATCTCGATCCTCTCTGCCTATGCAGTGGTCTACTATCGCTTTCCGTTCCGCATGGCGGCCTTCTGGCTGATCTTCATCACGCTGATGCTGCCGGTTGAAGTGCGCATCTTCCCAACCTTCAAGGTGGTCTCAGACGTCGGTTTTCTGGATACTTATCAGGGCCTTGCCGTGCCGCTGATCGCCTCAGCCACAGGCACATTGCTGTTCCGTCAGTTCTTCATGACGATCCCGGATGAATTGCTGGAGGCCTCCAAGATTGATGGCGCAGGCGCGTTCCAGTTTTTCAAGGACACGGTGCTGCCCCTGTCCATGACAACGATGGCGGCACTGTTCGTCATCCAGTTCATCTACGGCTGGAACCAGTATCTCTGGCCACTCCTGATCACCACCAAGGATTCGATGCAGACCATTGTCATCGGCATCCGCAAGATGATCGTGACTGCGGATGCCCTGACGGAATGGCAGCTGGCGATGGCAACAGCCATGCTGGCCATGCTGCCACCGGTGCTGGTGGTGGTGCTGATGCAGAAGCTCTTCGTCAAGGGCCTTGTGGATCAAGAAAAGTAGCGGAACTCGGAGCAGACAGTGGCAACAGTCAAGATCGATAACATCCGCAAGGTCTATGCCGGCAATGTGGAAGCCGTGAAGGGCGTATCGGTGGATATTCCTGATGGCTCTTTCACCGTGCTTGTCGGCCCCTCAGGCTGTGGCAAATCCACATTGCTGCGCATGGTGGCCGGGCTTGAAACCATCACCACCGGAGAATGCTCCATTGATGGCCGCGTGGTCAACGAAGTCGAACCTTCCGAACGCGATATCGCCATGGTGTTCCAGAACTACGCGCTTTATCCGCATATGAGCGTCTATGATAATATGGCCTACGGTCTCAGAAACCGGAAAACGCCGGAAGCCGAGATTGATGCGCGTGTGAAGGAAGCCGCGCGCATTCTCGCCATCGAGCCGTTCCTGCAGCGCCGTCCGCGCCAGCTTTCGGGCGGGCAACGCCAGCGTGTCGCCATGGGCCGCGCCATCGTGCGCAAGCCACAGGTGTTCCTGTTTGACGAGCCGCTGTCCAACCTTGATGCCAAATTGCGCGTGCAGATGCGCGTCGAGATCAAGAAGCTCCAGCGCTCGCTCGGTGTTACATCCATCTACGTAACCCATGATCAGGTGGAAGCCATGACGCTGTCCGATCAGCTGGTGGTGATGAACGCCGGGCGTATCGAGCAGATTGGTTTGCCGTCGGATGTCTACAAGCGGCCGCAGACAACCTTTGTGGCAAGCTTCATCGGCTCACCGCCCATGAACATGCTCAACGGTGAAATTCAGGGTGGTCAGGCTGTGGTGGGAGACCTGAAACTGCCAGCTCAGGGCCTGCCTGCCGGTCTGGCTGATGGCACAAAGATCATCGTTGGTCTGAGACCGGAAGACATTGCGGTTGCTGATGCGCGGGATCGCAGCATCACAGCCGAGATCGATTTTGTCGAAGAGCTAGGTGCAACCCGCCTTCTCCATGGCCGGTTTGCAAGCCAGCCAGTTATCATGCAGGTTCAGGCCTCGCATCTGGTGACAGGCAGTGGCAAGGTCGGCTTTTCGGTTGAGGCATCCGACATACATGTCTTTGATGCCGGAACAGGCAACAGGCTGAACTGACAGGCAGAATGGATATGCATATTGCGAAAGTGATTGGCCAGTTTGAAGGCAAGTCTGTTGAGGAAGTGACGCTGAAATCAGCCTCTGGTGCCTCGGCAAGGATCATGACCTGGGGGGCAGTCGTCCGCGATTTGATGGTGCCTCACAAGGGCAGGCCGCAACGCGTTGTGCTTGGCTTTGATGGGTTCGAACCCTATCCGCAGCACTCTCCACATTTTGGCGCGATTGCTGGTCGCTTTGCCAACCGGATCAACCGGGGCACATTCCGGCTGGATGGCAAGAAGGTCCAGCTTTCCCTGAACCAGAACGATCCGCCCGGCCCGGGTGGAACACCCAAGCATCACCTGCATGGCGGCAAGGCCGGTTTTGGCAAAAGGCTCTGGACCATCGCAAGACTGACTGCTGACAGCGTGACACTCGTGCTTGTCTCGCCTGACGGTGATGAGGGCTACCCCGGCACATTGACGGCGACCTGTGTCTATACACTGCTCGACCCCGGCACCTTGCGGGTAGAGCTGAGCGCCACAACTGATAAGCCGACCGTCGTGAACCTTGCCCAGCATTCGTATTTCAATCTGGATGGCTCTGCTGACATCAAGGATCATCATCTCACTCTTGATGCCGCTTTCAGAACACCGACAGACAAGGATCTCATTCCGACGGGTGAGATCGTTGCTGTCGCGCGTACACCTTACGATTATCGCAAGGCAAAGCCCATGGCTGTCATAAAGGATGGAGAACGCGTGCGCTTCGACGGGAATTTTATCCGTTCAGCCCAAGGCTTTGGCCGCTGCGCCCGTGTCGAGAGCAAATTGAACGGCTTGACCCTCGAATGCTGGACCGACCAGCCTGCCGTCCAGTTCTACGACGGGGCCAAGATCAACGTGCAGCCCAAGGGACTTGATGGTGCTGCCTACGGGGCTTTTGCGGGATTCTGTCTGGAGCCGCAGGTCTATCCCGACAGCCCGAACCGTCCGCACTTCACGAACGCTGAATTGTGGCCCGGTGAAGTCTATTCCCAGCTTACGGAATACCGTTTCAGCTGAGTTTGCTCCCTATGCTCTTCCGGCCTGACTGGAGAGCATGGCAGGATTGATGCCCATTTTCTTCAGGGCGAGATCATACTTCACGCTGAAATCGCGCCCGAAGACAATGTCCTCATCGCCCGGACAATGCAGCCAACCGTTGGAGGCGATTTCACGCTCCAGCTGCCCGGCACTCCAGCCTGCATAGCCCAGTGCCATGATGGCTGACTTCGGCCCTTCGAGGCGTGCCATCGCGCGCAGGATATCAAGGCTGGCTGTCATGCAAATGCCGTTGGCAATCTTCTGTGTGGCGTCCCCGGCTTCATAGTCAGGCGTGTGCAGCACAAAGCCTCGGCTGGTTTCGACAGGGCCACCTTTGAGGATATGGGCGTGTGATACATGGTGCGGCAGGCGGATAGCCTGATCGGCCTCCAGCACATCCAGCTGCACCAGCAGATCACGGAAAGTCATGCTGGGGGAGCGCTGGTTGATGACAATCCCCATCGCACCATCCTTGGAATGGGCGCAGATATAGATCACGGTTTTCTGGAAACGCTCATCGCTCATGCCGGGCATGGCAATCAGCATCTGCCCGCCAAGCATGCTGGTGTTTCCTGTCCGGTCCTGAAACTTGCGAAAGCTCATAATGTCCATCGTACACACGAAATGAACGGTTTGGAAAGTTTACAATTGCATCATGGCCCAAATCACCTGCGCCGTTCACGGAAACTTGGATGGCATTTGACCGTTACTGATGGCAAGGCACGGGCATAGGATATTGGTATGCAACGGTCTGACGCTTTTCAACTGACACGGCGCTCTGCCCTTCTGGGGGCGGGATCGGCTGTGCTTGTTGTGGCCGGCAGTGCTTCCGCTGCCGAGCCGGTGCAGTCAGCATGGTCACAGGCCTCACACTCCGGCATTCGCCTCCTCGCGGGCGGGCCTGTTGCAGGCACTCCCTCGCAACACCGTGCGGGCATCCATATCCGCATGCATGAGGGCTTCAAGACATATTGGCGTCACCCCGGAGACAGTGGCGTGCCGCCCGTGTTTCGGTTTGAAGGGTCACAAAACCTGAAATCGGCTGTCGTGCGCTTTCCTGCACCGGTGAAGTTTGCCGATGGGGCAGGTGGCCATTCCTATGGATATCATGGGCCTGATGTGGTGCTGCCGTTAGAGATTGTCGCCGTTGATCCCGGCAAGCCCGTGCATCTTCATTTGCAGATGGACTATGCCGTTTGCGAGAAGCTCTGCGTGCCTGCTTCAGGTCAGGCGAAGCTGGTCATCAGCAGAAATATACTTGCCGGCATGCATCCTGCGCTGCTTCAGGCGGAAAAACGCGTGCCGTCCATGCACAAAATGGCAGAGGGCGATGTTCTGAAGGTTATGGGATTGCGCAAGGCTGCGGAACCAGAGCATTTTCTGGTTGATGTCATTCTACCTGCCAAAGCGCAGCCTGTTCTGTTCATCGAAGGCGAAAGCCCGTGGTTCATGGAGACCAAGTCTTTCACGCAAACAGGCGACGATAAAGGTACGTTTCTGGTTGCCGTGATTGAAAAGTCCAAAGCTGTGGATTGCACAGGTGCCGATCTTACGCTCACGCTTGTGACAGAGAAAAATGCCATTGAAGTGAGCAACAGGCTCGACGTGGCACTCATAGCGCCCTAAATATGGCTTCAGTTCCCCTTTTTCAGGAAGACAGACCATGACAATCAAAGTTGGTGACCGCCTGCCAGACGTTACATTTCGCATCATGACAGGGGATGGTCCGAAACCTGTGACAACACAGGATGTTTTTGGCGGCAAGAAGATGGTGCTGTTTGCAGTGCCAGGCGCTTTCACCCCAACCTGCCACAAGAATCATCTGCCCGGCTATGTGCAGCACGGCGATCTGATCAAGGCCAAAGGTGTTGATGGCATTGCGGTGACAGGCGTGAATGATCCGTTTGTCATGAAGGCTTGGGAAGATGCTTCCGGCACCGATGGAAAGATCATCTTTTTGTCCGATGGAAACGCAGACTTTGCCAAAGCGATTGGCATGGATCTCGATGGAACAGGCTTTGGTCTTGGCATTCGTTCCAAGCGCTATTCCATGGTGGTCAAGGATGGCGTTGTCGAAAAGATGGCGATTGAAGAGGCGCCGGGTCAGGCCGCTGTTTCAGGCGCTGAAGCCATGCTGAGCATGCTCTGAGTGCATTGCGAACCTTGAATTAAAAAAAGCCCGGCATGCCGGGCTTTTGCTTTTTTGGTGACTATCAGGCTGCGCGAGGCGGAGCTGTTGTGCTGCGCAGCACAAGTCTTGGCTCAAGTGTAATCCGGCGTGGTTTCTGGCCTGGGTCGGCAATCCGGCGCATCAGCATTTCTGCGGCCAACCGTCCCATTTCAATGTGCTGGTTGTGAACCGTGGTGAGTGGTGGCACCCAGAGTGCCGCGTCACCCACGTCGTCACAGCCAACAACCGAGACGTCCCGGCCTGCTTCAAGGCCGCTGCGCTGCAAGCCGTGCAGAACACCGAAAGCAACACTGTCGTTGAAGCAGACGATGGCTGTTGGTGCATCGCGTTGCGCCATTAGCACGGCAACACTGTCCAGCCCCGTAACACGCGTTCCGCTCCCCGATATCATCAGGTTATGGTCGTACTGAAGACCATTCTTTTCGAGATGGGATTTGAAGCTGCGATGTCTCAGGCGGCCGTTGGAGGTGCTCTCGTTGCCACCAACATAAGCAATGCGGGTGTGGCCAAGCTTGATCAGATGATCAACAGCAATCTCCACGGAATGCGTATCATCAGCGCCCACGAAGTCAGCATCAAGGCCATCAATCTCGCGGGCGACCTGAACGATGGGCATGCCGCTTTCGGCGATGTTGCGCAGGCTGTCTTCTGTGGAACCGCCGACGGGACAGACGATGATGCCATCCGGTCGGTATTCACGCAGAGATGACAGCACGTTTTCCTGCCGTGGAATGCTCTCGTTGCATGTGCCAAGCAAAATGGTGCGACCGCTGGAGCGAACTGTTTCGTCAATCGCTGTCAGCATTTCTGCAAAATAGGGATTCGACACATCGTGGAAAGCAACGGCCAGAATATTGGTGCGGGAGGTGCGCAGGCTGGCAGCGGATCGATTGTAGATGTAGCCCATTTCGCGGGCGACACGCTGCACCTTGCGCTTCGTCACATCCGCAACCACGGTGCTGTCACGCAGGGCAAGGGAGACTGTTGCTGTCGATACCGCAAGACGGTCTGCAATGATCTGCAGCGTCACGCGACCTTGTTCGGCACGTCTGTTGGCTGCATCATTCAGGGTCATCCGGTAGCCTTCTTTATTATAATTATAAGCGCACCATTGTTGGCACATTTAAATAGTTTAAAGCTACTTTACTCGTTTTGTACTTAAAGTCTGCCCCTGTAGGAATACCTAGATTTTGATGTAAAATACGTATTTTCCCCTTGTTAACGGCTCTCAATTCTATGTTTGAATGGATTTAATTGTCTGTTTTGTGTGCATATTGCCAGTGCAATGAATGTCAGAGAAGAATCATCGGACAGTGATTGACCTGAGCAAAATGCAAAGTTAAAGAGTTTGTCATGGGGTTTACACGTCGCCCCGTCAGGCATTCGCCCAAGACGTTTGCTGTTGCCATAATCGTGGCAACAGGCAACAAAGGGCGTATCATGACTCACAATCCATTCTTCATTTCACCTGCAGATCTGGCCTTTCAACTGGGTGGCGCCTCAGCCCCCCAAATTGTCGATGTGCGCCTTGCTGATGACCATGCTGCCAACCCTTTTGATATTCCCGGATCGATCCACAGGTCTGAAACGGAGGTGGAAAGCTGGGCAGCGCAACTTGATTGTACGCGGCCAGTCGTAGTCACGTGCCATCGCGGCTTCAAGGTTTCGCAAGCGGTTGTTGCAAAGCTGCGCGCACGCAACTGGCAGGCATCCTCGCTTATGGGGGGCAATGTCGCCTGGAAAGAAGCAGGCCTTCCCCTGCTTGATCGCACCCGGCTACAGGCAGCTGGCATCAAGGAAGGCACAGTCTTTGTCACCCGCCGTCGCCCGAAAATTGACCGGGCAGCATGCCCTTGGCTGATCACGCGGTTCATCGATCCGGCAGCAACGTTTCTCTATGTTGAGCCAGATCAGGTGATGGCTGTTGCGCAGCGCACAGGTGGCATTCCTTACGATATTCCCGATGTCGCTATCAGCCATGTTGGGGAGGACTGCAGTTTTGACACGCTGTTGAAAACGGCTGGCATTGCTGATCATGCACCGCTTGCCAGACTGGCCTTGATCGTGCGCGGTGCGGACAATGCGCGCTATGATCTGGCGCCGGAAGCGGCAGGCCTCCTGGCTGTTTCGCTTGGGCTTTCTGCGCTCGCAGGCGATGATGACCATGGCATGATCAGGCAAGCATTTGTGGTTTACGATGCGCTCTATGCCTGGGCTGCAAGGGCATCTGGAGAGACACATAACTGGCCACCCAAGGCGTGAGGAGGCAGTCATGAATTCATTGTCCCAGGCAGTGGTTGAGCCCACTGCCACCAAGCCGACGCTGGGTGAATTGACACGTGCCTTTGCCCAGATAGGTATTCTGTCTTTTGGCGGTGCGACGGCGCAGGTCGCCATGATGCACACGCTGGTTGTTGATGAGCGCAAGTGGATCGACGATGGCCGATTCACGCGCGCCCTCAATCTCTGCATGCTTTTGCCGGGACCTGAAGCACAGCAGCTTGCCACCTATATCGGCTGGTATCTGCATGGTGTGCGTGGTGGCTTGATCTCGGGCATTCTTTTTGTCGTGCCCGGTGCCTTGTGCATGCTGGCGCTGAGCATGCTCTACGTCATGGGCAGTGGTGTCAGCTTCATCGACGGGTTGTTCTTCGGCATCAAGGCAGCGGTGCTGGCGATTGTGGCGCAGGCTGTGATCAAGCTTTCCAAGCGTGCATTGAAAACGCAAGGCTTTGTCATGCTGGCAGTGGCGGCATTTGTGGCCTTTGCCTTTTTCAATATCTCGTTTCCGGTGGTCATCATCGCTGCCGCTCTCATTGGCATTGCACTGACATGGAAAGGCGGCGCAGACACTGTGCCTCCTCCAAAGCCGGGTGATCTGACCACTGCCGAGAAACGCGGTGTCACGTTCAAGGCGCTTGCCGGCGGCATGGTCGGCTGGTGGTTGCCGGTTGGCCTTGCTGTACTGGCGTTGGGCGGGGACCATGCTGTGGTGCAGCTCGGTCTGTTCTTCTCGAAGCTTGCGGTCCTCAGCTTTGGCGGGGCCTATGCCCTGCTGGCATGGCTGGCTGATGAAGCCGTGGTGCGTGGCTGGGTGACAACACCGCAAATGATAGCAGGCCTCGGACTTGCTGAAACAACGCCGGGGCCAACCATCCTCGTTACGCAATTTGTGGGCTTCATCGGCGGCTGGGGCGCGCCGGGTCAACTCTCACCGGTTGTCTCGGCAGTACTGGCCAGCATACTCACCACATGGGTGACATTTGCGCCCTCGTTTCTGTTGATCTTTGCCGGTGCGCCATGGCTGGATGATCTGCTGCGCAACAAGGCGTTGGCCGGGGCGATGCAGGGCATCACGGCGGCTGTTGTGGGGGCGATTTCTTGGCTCGCGCTGCTGTTTGCGCTGAACACGATTTTCAGAAAAGCGGGTTTTGCAGAGTTTGGCTATCTTCGGATACCAAAGGTGGCGTTCAGTGATCTTGATATTGCAGCACTTGCGCTGGCGGTGCTGGCAATTGCACTGACGTTTGTCTGGAAACAATCCATGATCCGCGTGCTGATGGTGTGTGCAGGCCTCGGTGTTTTGGCAAAGCTCTCAGGATTGGTATAACGTTTTTTGTGTCTCATGCCCGTTTGTCCGGTTGCTTCAGGCTGGCAAAGGTTTCATGCTCTGACAAAGCAATCAGGAGACACCCACATGACCGCTGCCATCGTTGGCTGGGCGCATATGCCCTTCGGCAAGCACGAGAACGAAACTTTGGAAAGCATGGTGGTGCGCGTCGCAAGCGATGCCATGTTACATGCAGGCATTGCCCCTGGCGATGTGGATGAAATCGTCATGGGGCATTTCAATGCCGGCTTTTCGCGGCAGGATTTCACGGCGTCTCTCATCCTTCAGGCTGATCCCGCCCTGCGCTTCAAGCCGACAACGCGGGTGGAAAACGCCTGTGCCACCGGTTCCGCCGCTGTGCATCAGGGACTGAAAACCATAGCGGCCAAACAGGCGCGTATTGTGCTGGTTGTGGGTGTAGAGCAGATGACCAAGACGCCGGGTCCCGAGATTGGCCAGAACCTGCTGAAGGCCTCTTACCTGCCGGAAGACGGTGATACGCCTGCTGGCTTTGCCGGTGTCTTTGGCAAGATCGCTGGAGCCTATTTCCAGAAGTACGGCGATCAATCCGATGCACTGGCGCTGATAGCCGCCAAAAACCACCGCAACGGTGTGGGCAACCCCTATGCGCAGATGCGCAAGGATTTCGGCTATGATTTCTGCCGCGCCGAAAGCGAAAAGAACCCTTACGTTGCTGGCCCATTGAAGCGCACGGATTGCAGCCTTGTATCCGATGGTGCTGCAGCCCTCGTGCTCGCCGATGTTGACACTGCGCTCCGCATGAAGCGCGCAGTGTACTTCCGTGGTGTTGGCCATGCACAGGATTTCCTGCCGATGTCGAAGCGCGATATTCTGGCTTTCGAGGGCTGCTCGGTGGCCTGGGGCCGCGCGCTGGCGCAGGCGGGCATCAGCATCGATGATCTCTCGTTTGTGGAAACCCACGATTGTTTCACCATCGCCGAGTTGATCGAATACGAAGCCATGGGCCTCACCAAGCCGGGGCAGGGCGCACGCGCTGTCAAGGAAGGCTGGACTGAGAAAGACGGCAAACTGCCCGTCAATCCATCAGGCGGGCTGAAAGCCAAGGGCCACCCCATCGGTGCCACCGGCGTCTCCATGCATGTGCTCACCGCGATGCAGCTGACAGGTGAAGCGCCCGAAGGCATTCAGGTGAAAGCCCCCAAGCTTGGTGGCATTTTCAACATGGGTGGTGCTGCGGTGGCGAACTACACAAGTGTGCTTGAGCGGGTGAGGTAGGCCTATTGGCATGAAGACGCGTTTGTCGATCGTCGCTGGACTCATCAGCTGCCTGCTGACCACAGCTGCGCAGAGCCAGACCGTTTTGCCATCAGACATAATCAGCACAACAGGAATCTATCGTCAGAGTGATGCTGTCCTCAGCCGTTACAGGGATATTCCCGTTCCACTGAAATCTCCGTTCTTTCTGAACGCCAGAACGGACTTCACTGATCACGCGGCAATGATGCAGTTTCTGCGTGAAACCGCAGCGGCATCTAACGGCAGGATGGCCTTGCTGTCGGCTGGGCAATCCCAGCAGGGACGCGACATTCCCATGCTGCTCCTGACTGCTGAGGGCGATGCCACGCTTGCGGCGGCCAGCCGCCACAAGGATCGGCCTGTCATCTGGTTCTTGGGATTGCAGCACGGCAATGAGCCTGCCGGTGGTGAATCGATGCTCGCATTGGCGGCGGAGTTTGCCCAACCTGATATGCAGGCGCTGCTCCAAAAGGTAACGATCGTCATTGTGCCGCGCGTCAACCCTGATGGTGCAGAGCGTTTCCAGCGCAATACGGCCAACGGTTCTGATCCCAATCGTGATCATCTTTTGCTGTTCCTGCCCGAAACCCGCCGGTTGCACGGGGCCATGCGGCAGCTTCAGCCTGATGTGGTCTTTGATCACCATGAGTTTTCCGTGGCAAACCGTTGGCTGGAAAAATACGGAATGCTTCAAGCGGCAGATGCTTTGTTGCTTCAGGCAACCAATCCCATGGTGTCGAAGGGCATTTCGACACTGGCCGAGCAGCTTTACAGACCTGCGGTCGATGCTGCTCTCGCCAGACATAACCTGTCGTCCTTCTGGTACTATACAACCAGCACGCGCCAGTCTGACAAAGTGGTTTCGATGGGCGGCAACAATCCGGGCATTGCGCGCAATGCGATGGGCCTTGGCGGTGCGGTGTCGTTCCTCATTGAAACGCGCGGCGTCGGCATCGGCATGGAGGGCTGGCAGCGTCGGGTCGCTACTCATCTCATCGCTGCACGTGCTGTCATTGATGCCACAGCGAATGGCGGACAGGCATTGAAAGAAACAATCACACGCGAAAGAGCGGCGGTTGCAGCAGCCTCCGATGATCTGGTTGTCGCAAGCCGGATTGTGGCCAAGCCCCGCGATATCCCCTTGCTTGATCCTGTAACCGGCGAGACAAAAACGGTCAGCGTGCCGTTTCAGGATTCACGGATTATCGAGCCAACACAGACTCGTGCGCGGGCCGCTGGCTACCTTGTGACAGGGGCGACAGACAATATGAAAGAGCGCCTGCGTCTGAAGGGTGTTGTTCTCTGCCAGATACCTTCAGGCACAAAGCTCAACGTCGATAGTTACGCGCTGGTGGAAGTGCCAGCTGTTGCCGGACGCGAGAACATCAATCCTGATCAGGCTTTGCGCGCCACAGTGTCCAGCCGTGAAATGACGCTTCCATCAGACACCTTGTACATTCCCATGGCGCAGACAGCAGCTGGCATCGTGGCTTCGACAATGGAGCCCGATTCTCCCGGGAGCTATCTGGCGACGGGTGTGGTTCCGCTCGCTCAGGGAACATCGGAAGCGCCGGTTTTCCGTGTTCAACGCGGGCAGGTTTTAGAGGCGCGAGGGCTTGAGGCGTCAGACAGGGCCGTCTGCGGAGGCTAAGCAAAGGCAGCTCAACCGTTCAGATTTATTCAAGGCCGTTATTGCTTAAATTTGTTGGCTGAAGTCGCAGGATATCTCTAGAAACCATGCAGGAAGCAGCATGCTGCATGGCCTTTCATAAGAAGCTGCAAAGGCATCATGCAGATTTTTCTCATCCTCCTCTTCGCCTATCTTTTCAGCCAGTTCTTTCGATCCTTCGTATCGATCATCGCGGCTGATCTGACCCGTGATCTGGGCTTTGGCCCGGCTGAGCTCGGCTGGATATCATCGGCCTGGTTCATGGCCTTTGCCCTGTCGCAGTTTCCGGTCGGCTATCTGCTCGATACCAAAGGGCCGCGGCGCACCATGGGCTGGCTGATGACTGTCGGTGTCGCGGGAGGTTTTATCTTCTCTATGTCCAGCGGCCTCGCCATGAGTGTGTTTGGCATGGCGCTTGTGGGCATTGGGTGCTCCCCCATGCTGATGGCTGGCCTCTATATTTTTGGCCGCACCAGCCCGCCGGAGCGGTTTGCCGTTCTGGCGTCCCTGCTGGTGGGGCTTGGCAATATCGGTAATCTGCTGGCGGCAACGCCGCTGGCCTATGCCGCCAGCACCATCGGCTGGCGCTCCAGCATGGCGGGAGTCAGCCTTGCATTGGGACTGGCGACAATGCTGGTGCTGTTCTTCCTAAAGGATCCCCCCGCAGTGGAGCGCAAGGACGGCAAGGCCAGCATGCTGGGCGATATACTGACGGTACTCAAGATCCGCGCGCTGTGGTTTGTCCTGCCCATCCATCTCCTGGGCTATGCGGCTGTCGCGACGGAACGCGGGTTATGGATCGGTCCTTTCCTCCATTCGGTGCATGGTCTTGATGCGATTGCGCGGGGCAACATCGCCTTTGCCATGTCTCTAGGCATGGCCTGCGGCGCATTGGCCTGCGGGCCAGCTGCGCGCTTTCTGGGTGGTCCCAAATTGCCAGCTGTCCTTGCCACCGGGATCACAGCCATGCTGTTTCTGGGGTTGGCCATGGTGCCGCAGATGAACCTTGGACTCGTTGCGGTTGTGCTGACAGCCATTGGCTTCTTTGGGCTGACCTACAGCCTGCTGTTGAGCCATGGTCGCCCGTTCCTGCCGGACTATCTTCTGGGGCGTGGCGTCACTTTCCTCAATTTTCTGGCTATTGGCGGTGCGGGCCTCATGCAGGTCGTGACAGGCAAGGCCATGGAAAGCGCGCTGGGCAAGGGTACAGCGCCGGTTGAGGCCTATGCCGTTCTGCACGGCGGCATTGGCCTCACACTGCTGATCGTCCTGCTGCTTTTCCTCAAAGCGCCAGCGCGGCCGTGATTGAGGCTCTTATCGTCCGCACTTCACAAAAACCATGTTGCCATACTTACGCTTGGCTTCTTCCTCGACGTAGTTGAACACCAGCGTCTGGCCTGTCCAGGATGAGATGGTCTTTGTTGTCTTCGCATCAGCGCCGTCAGCCGCCACTATCTGGCCGGACTGGATAAGATATTCCCGGCGCTTGCCATCAAAAGCTTCAAACATCACCGCACCACCCTTTGGGCCTTTGGTGATAACATAGGGCTGGTTGCAGAAACTGCGGGCCTGCGCGGTGGTCTTGGCTGCATCCCCGGCGTTCCAGTAGGCTGCCACACCCCAACGTCCTACGAGATCATCCGTGGTCTGGGCAGACGCGCCTGATGCAAAAGAGCAGAGAACCATGGCTAGAATGGAAAGCCTGATACGCATCACGAATCTCCTGAGTTGATGCCTCCTACAATGCCGGAAGCAGCTGGCGACAACCAGCAGATTTTATCATTGCTGCCATCAGAATTGCGAAGGTGACAATGACAGCAAGCGCTGTCATCACTCAAGTCTCGCTATTCTGCGCTGCCTATCTGGAAATCTCCCTTGTCGTCTGACCGGTCCGCCATCGCGCTAGCGACACTTGCCATTCTTTTGCTCACGATCATGGATGCGCTGATCAAGAGCCTGGCCGTGCGGTTCGATGCCTTCCAGATCATGTTCTTCCGCACTGTGGTTGGGGTGGCCTGCACCGGCACTTTGTTTGCGATGCTGAAGCCGGGTTGGCCCAGCTGGACGCAGGTCAAGGATCACGCTGTGCGGTCTGCCATCATGATGGTCACGGGCCTGATGTTCTTTCACGCCCTTGGGCGCATGCCTCTGGCGGAGCTGTTCGTCTACACCTTCACAGCGCCCATGTTTGTTGCCCTGTTTGGCAGTCTCATTCTGAAAGAGCGGTTATCGCAGCCGGTCATCATCGGTCTGGCCCTCGGTTTTTCCGGCATTCTGGTCATCCTGTTGACGGATCCCAATGCGCGCTTTGGTGGCGGCAGTCTTGATGGTCAGATTGCGGGCATCCTGTCGCCCATCACCTATGCTTTTGCTATGGTGCTCTTGCGCAAGCAGGCCGGATCCGAGCCTGTGCCTCGCATCATCTTTATGCAGTCCCTGCTCATTGGTTCCATCATCATTCCGCTGGTGGCATGGCGCACGCCGTTTCCGCAGGAGATTGATCTCTACAAGATCATTGCCGTTGGTGTTCTGGGCACAGCAGGAAATTATGCGCTGACAACAGCTTTTTCCAAAGCTGAGGCAGCCAAGGTTGCTGTGGCGGAATACACCGGGCTGATCTGGGCCGCCTTGATCGGCTATGCCTTTTTCAGTGAGACGCCACGCCAGATGGTGTGGGTAGGGGCTTTGCTGGTGGTGTTTGGATGCCTTGCTGTGGCCAGAGGCAAGACGATCAAGCCTGTTTCCGCGCCAGACGCTGTTTGAGCTGCGTTCTGCAATCACCAAGATTGCCGAGATAGACGACGATTGCAAAGGCCAGCCCACCGACGGCTGCGCTGAGCATCAGGCTAAGCAGGCCAGGTTCCATGCCTCTGATGGGCCAAACAGCCGCGACCATAGCTGCGGTTGCAAGGATTGTGGTTGCGACGTCCCGTAGGGAAGGTGTGATGAGCACCTCCCGCATCGCCAGTGCAGTCGCCACAAGCAAGGCCGCGCCGTAGCTGAAGGCCTGTGCTCTGGCGAAATCCTGAATCGTCGCGGATGGTCCGAGAGTCCATGTGAGAAGGGCGTTGATGGCAAGGGCTACCAAACCGGCAATCACCACCGGCCAGGTTTTCTGCGAAAGCTGAAAGACCGGCGTGATAGCAAACTGGATGAGGGCAAAGCAGACAAGCCCTGGCAGCAGGATTGTCGTTATGGCCGCATAGCTGCCGCGAAATGCTTCTGGCACCAGCGCGGCCTCAAAGCCCGGCAGAACCAGCCAATACCCTGTTGCCACAGCAGCGATGGCGGCAAGCACCATTCCCATGTTGCTGGCAAGCTGGCGCTTGGCTTCCGACAGGCCGCTCTCATCCTCTGCCTTCAAGGCAATCTGGAACAGGATGATATCGAGCGCTGAGCCAACAGTCTGCACAACGCGGATGGCGATGTCGTAGCTCAGCGAAAATTGTCCGGAGGAGGCAAAGCCAAGCTGGTTGGCGATTGCCGCACGGTTCCAGAGCGGGATGATGTAATAGATGAGGGTCGCCAGGATGATGGGAAAGCCATAGAGGAAGAAACCTCTGGCCTTGCTCCAGTCGGGTTTCATGATTTTCACATCAGGATCAAGCAGGCGTTTGCGGCCCGTCATCAGAGTGGCAATCACGGTGATGACGAAGCCGAGCGCCACCATGACCGGTGACTGGAAGTACCATGCGCCACCCACCATCAGGATGAGCGACAGGACGTTCTTCAGAATAACCAGCAGGCTGTAGCTCTTCTCCTCAAACCGCGCCCTCACCAGCGCAGTGTGATAGTCAAACAGCCCATTGCAGATGCTCATTGCTGGAGCCAGTGCGGCAAGACCCAGCATGAGGCCGAAGTCCTTGTCGAGCCAGATCGAGACGCCGCCAGTGATGGCAATGCCGAAGGACGACAGCACAAAGAGCGCGTCCAGAGTGCCACGCACATCCGGTGCTTCACGCCGCGTGCGCTCGGAGTAGAAGCGGGTTGCTGCCAGTCTGATCCAGTCGAGGAAAAGCGTGTTGAGAACAACCGCAAGTGCGGCAGCAATGGCGTATTGACCAAAGCCCTGCGGCCCCAGGAAACGGGCAATCAGCAGCCCCAGTGCAAAGTTGAAGGCTGAGTTGATAAGAAAGGTCGTGACAACAAGCATGGCGCGGTTCTGTTTTCACGAGAACCTTTATCAAAGCGGAGCGAAGGAAGCGTTAAGCCCGTTTTGGTGTCATGCTCCCGCCTTCGTTGGCATATCGAAGATCATGCAGGTCTCTGTGCCATGGGCGATGAGTTTGCCAGCCGCATCATAAAGGCGCCCTTCCGATGTTGCTGCGCGCCGCCCACGCGACAGCACAATGCCTTCCGCGCGCACCACGCCCGTTGAAGGCAGGATCGGGCGGCAGAAGTTCAGTTTGAATTCCAGCGTTGTGTAGCCTTCGCCAGGCTTCAGAGTGGAGTGAACGGCACAGGCCATCACGCTGTCCATGATGGTTGCTGTCCAGCCGCCGTGGATCGTTCCCAGAGGATTGTAGAATTCGGCGCGGGGTTCCCCTGTGAAGACAACCTTGCCGTCTTCAGCGGAAAGCATGGTGATGCCTGTGGTGATCGCAAAGGGCGGGGCAGGCAAAGTGCCTGCTATCATTCCCAGCAGCATCTCGAGGCCGGTCATATGCCCAAGGTCTCGCAAGGGCAGGGGGCGAATCTCTTGTGTCATGGAGCATCCTAAGGGTTTTGCCCAACAGACATCGGACAAAACGTGAGAGATTTCCAGAGCAGAGTGTGGCTTAGACCGCGTGGCCTTCGATCAGCGGTTTGTGCTTGATCAACTCGCGGCCCATGAAATCCACGAAGGCACGCACACGGGCCGAATTCTTCAGGTCAGGATGCGTCAACATCCAGAGCGATGAATCAAACACCATCGGTGAGCGCAGCAGCCGCACAAGACCGGGGGCCTTGTCGCCAATGAAGCAAGGAACAAAGCCGATGCCAAGCCCGGCCTCAACGGCCTGCGACAGGCCAAGGACCGTGTTCAGGCGATAAACAATCTTCGAGGGCGCAACAGCACGTGCCATCCAGCGCGCCGGACCAATGGTGCTGATGGCATCGCCAAAACCAATCCATGGCTGTTCGGACAAATCCGAGGGGTCATCGGTTGGCTGGATGCTTGTGCCTTTGGCCCCATAAACCGACCAGGCAATGGAGGCAATGCGGCGGCCCACAAGCGTTTCAGGTGGCTCGGCGGTCGCCCGGATCGCAACATCCGCATCGCGGCGCGACAGGTTGAGGGCGCGGTTCTCGATCACGACATCAAGCTTGATCTCGGGGAACTGACGGCAGAAAGCGCCGAAAAGAGGCGTGGTCAGATGGGCGACCAGTGAGTCATTTGTCGTCACCCGCAATTCGCCTGATGGTTTGACGTCACGTCCGGCAACACGGCGTTCGAAGTCCGTAATCTCCTCAAACATACGTGCAGCAATCGTCACCATCTCCTCGCCGGCAGGAGTGGGCACATAACCTGTTCTTGAACGTTCGAAGAGTCTGCTGCCGAGATCGGTTTCCAGCGCATTCAGCCTGCGGAAGACGGTTGAGTGGTTCAGTGCCAAAACATCCCCCGCTCCAGCAAGCGAGCCAGTTTCTGCAATAGCCTTTACCAGTCGGAATTCGTCCCACGATACGTTTGACATATTGGCCACATTACCTCTCGTTCTAAAATCGGCAAACCAGAGGTTGCGGAGACAATTGATGAAAACTGAATCTAAAGTTTAGCGTCACGGGGCGCTGCGGCACGCGCCAGTCTGTCATTGATGGCTTCGCCAAGCCCATGGCTTGGTATAGGCGCCACGGCAATTGCGGCAGGATTGTAAGCATCAAGTTCTCGTAGAGCGGAAAATAACCTCGCGGCAGCTTGCCGCAAATCACCGTCCGGCGAAAGGTTCAAGACAGGGTCAATGCCAGAAAAACAATGTAAAGTTTCCTGTCCAAATGCAAGGACGCACTCTCCCTTGCTGGCGGAGAGCGCGTTCAGCCGCATTGGCGCAAGCGGAGCGTAATGCGATACAAGCATTCCTGGCGAACGGTATGCTTTTAAGTCGCTGTTGAAGGCAATTTTGTGACGTAGCGTCATCTCAAGCGATTCGCGCGGGATGCCTCCCGGCCGCAACTGCAGGCTGCGCTCCCCATCGCAAAGAACAACGGTTGACTCCAGTCCGATGTCACAAGGCCCGCCATCAAGGACAATTGCTACCTTGTCTCCGAGGTCGTGCGCCACATCAACAGCCTGTGTTGGGCTTATGCGCCCAGAGAGGTTGGCTGACGGTGCAGCCAGCGGCCTGCCACATTGCTGAAGAAGAGCAAGGGCTACGGGATGAGATGGAACGCGCAAGGCGATGGTATCCAATCCGGCGCGGGCAAGATCAGAGACGCCTGATCCTTCACGGTAAGGAACAACCAGCGTCAGCGGGCCTGGCCAGAAGGCTTCTGCCAGTTTGCGGGCATCAGCATTGAAGACGCCATACTTTTCGGCTTCCGCCAGACTGGCGACATGGCTGATCAGCGGGTTGAAGGACGGACGCCCTTTCGCCTCATAGATACGCGCTACGGCCATGCCGTTGGTTGCATCTGCGGCCAGCCCATAAACAGTTTCAGTGGGCATACCAACAATGTCACCCGCAAGCAGAGCCGCCGTTGCCGCTGCCAAAGCCTCAGTGGTTGGCATAAGCACGCAGCCGCGCTCTTGGTCCTGATCAGTCAATGGTGAATTGTGAAGCTGCATGATTGAGTGCGTGACATTAGTTTACATGTGAACTATATACAAGAGGGATTGCCGCTGCCGGTATGGAGCGTTAGCTTGCAGCGTCAATACACAATTTGGTTCCTGCGCAAGTGGATGAAGGCCAGCAGCCAGTCTGAAGCGCAGGCGAAGGGGAGAAACGCGATGAGCTATCGTGCGCCGGTCGATGATATTGCTTTCATGATGCAGCATGTCGCGGGTTTGGCCCGCGGGCAGGCCAGCGGTATCTATGCAGATCTCGACAACGAGACAGCCGATGCCGTGCTTTCCGAAGCTGGCAAGTTTGCCGAAGAGCGTCTTGCGCCGCTGAACTGGGCAGGGGACCGCAATGGCGCAAAGCTTGAGACCAGCGGCGTCAAGACTGCGCCGGGCTGGAAAGAGGCCTATACAGACTGGGCAGCCTCCGGCTGGCTGGCACTGCCGGCACGCGGTGATTTCGGAGGGCAGGAACTGCCAATCCTCCTGAACTCTGCCTGCACCGAAATCTGGAACGCTGCCAATCTGGCCTTTGCACTGAACCCGCTGCTGACTATGGGCGCGATTGAAGCGCTGTCCGCCCACGGCTCAAAGGACTTGCAGGATCGTTATCTAGCAAAGCTGATCTCAGGCGAATGGACCGGCACCATGAACCTGACAGAACCACAGGCCGGTTCTGATCTGGCAGCGCTGCGCTCCAAAGCCGAGCCGCAGGGTGATGGCACCTACAAGATCACTGGCCAGAAGATATTCATCACCTACGGCGATCACGACATGACCGACAACATAGTGCATCTTGTGCTGGCCCGCCTGCCGGATGCACCGGCTGGTACGCGCGGAATCTCGCTGTTTCTGGTGCCCAAGATCATGCCTGATGGCAGCGTGAACGATGTGCGTTGCAGCGGCATCGAGCACAAACTGGGCATCCATGCCTCGCCTACTTGCACCATGGTGTTTGGTGACAAGGGAGGAGCCATCGGCTGGGTCATCGGCGAAGAGAACAAGGGCCTCGCCTGCATGTTCACGATGATGAACAACGCCCGCCTCGGTGTCGCGCTGCAAGGTGTCGCCATCGCTGACCGCGCCTACCAGCAGGCATTGAAATTTGCGCAGGACCGCAAACAGGGCAAGGCACCGGGTTCAACCGCGACTGGTATGAGCCCGATCATCGAGCATCCTGATGTGAAGCGCATGTTGATTGACATGCGCACGAAAACAGCAGCCTCCCGTGCGCTTTGCTATGTGACGGCAGCGGCTCTCGACCGCTACCACCGCGAGACGGACCCTGCGAAGCGCAAGTCAGCGCACGAGGAAGCCTCACTGCTGACGCCAGTCGCCAAGGCCTATGGCACGGATATGGGCATCGAGGTGGCTTCCACCGGCGTGCAGATCCATGGCGGCATGGGCTTTGTCGAGGAAACCGGTGCAGCGCAGCACTACCGCGATGCGCGCATTCTGGCGATCTATGAGGGCACCAACGGCATCCAGTCGATTGATCTGGTGATGCGCAAGCTGCCGCTGGATGGTGGTGAGACGGTGAAGGCGGCGATTGCCCGCTACCGGGCTGCGGCGGACAACGTCGCCAAGCTGAACGACCCTGCCTTTGGCCGCTCGGGCCAGCGCCTGCGCGAGGCGGTTGACTGCCTGGAGCGCACCACGGAGTGGATGCTGAAAACCATGGGGCCAGCACCTGCTGATGCCATGGCTGGAGCGACACCTTATCTGCGGCTCTTCGGTGTTGCAGCCGGTGGTGCCTACCTTGCGGAAGCTGCCCTTGCAGCCCGCGCCGCCATGCAGGCGGGGGACAGCAACCCGGCCCATCAGCGCCGGATTCAGGATTGCCGTTTCTACGCCGAAAACACAGCATCGATAGCCGCTGGCATTGAATCCTCGGTTATCGATGGTGCTTCTGCTGTCAACGCCGCTTACCTCAGCGCAGCCGAGTAAAATCATGAGCCAGTTTATCGATATCAACCGCCAGAATGGCGTTCTCTCGATCCGGATGAACCGGCCCGACAAGAAGAATGCTCTGACCGCCGATATGTACGGTGCCATGGCAGAGGCGATTTCCTCAGCGGATGGCGACAGCAGCATCGGCGCGACGCTCATTCTGGGTGTGCCGGGCATCTTTTCAGCCGGTAACGACCTCAAAGATTTCGCGGCCTTTGCGGCCAAGGGTAACCTTGGACAGGAGGTGCTGTCTTTCCTGCGTGCACTGGCAATTTCCGAAAAACCCTTGCTGGCTGCGGTGGATGGCATCGCGGTTGGTGTGGGCACCACCATGCTGATGCATTGTGATTATGTGCTGGTCAGTGACAGGGCGAGGCTCACAACGCCGTTCATCAGTCTGGCACTGGTGCCGGAAGCGGCTTCCAGCCTGCTTGCACCCCGTATCATGGGGCATGCACGCGCCTTTGAAATGCTGGTGATGGGGCGGCCCTTCAGCGGCGAACAGGCGGTTGCCGCTGGCCTCGCCAATGCGGTTATCGCCAGCGATGCGCTGGAAGCAACAGCCATGGCGGCGGCCACAGAGCTTGCCGCCAAGCCACGCGAGGCGGTGAAACTGGCGCGCAAACTGATCAGGGGTTCGCCGGATGAAGTGTTGGCGCGCATTGACGAAGAGGCATTGCTCTTTGCCCAGCGGTTGCGCTCGGCGGAGGCTCAAAAAGCATTCATGGCATTTCTGAACAAGGCGGGTTGATCATGGCTACACTCAAAAACAAAACACTTTTCATCACTGGCGCGTCGCGCGGCATCGGCCTCGCCATCGCCCTGAAAGCAGCGGCTGACGGCGCGAACATCGTGGTGGCGGCCAAAACCGCCGAACCACACCCCAAGCTCGAGGGCACGATCTATTCTGCTGCGGCAGACATCGAGAAGGCTGGTGGCAAGGCGCTGCCACTGGTGGTGGATGTGCGCGATGAGGAAAGCGTGCGCGTCGCCATGGCGAAGGCGGCTGAAACCTTTGGCGGCATCGATATCGTCGTCAACAACGCCTCAGCCATCAATCTGGCCCGCACGGCGGATGTTGATATGAAGCGCTATGATCTGATGAACCAGATCAACACGCGTGGCACGTTCATGGTGTCTAAGCTGGCGCTGCCATACCTGATCAAGGCAGAAAACCCCCATATCCTGATGCTGTCTCCGCCGCTGGATATGAGCGAAAAGTGGTTCTCGCCGCATCTCGCCTATTCCATCGCCAAATACGGCATGAGCCTTTGTGTGCTGGGTCTTGCGGGCGAGTTCCGCAAGCAGGGCATTGCCGTCAACGCTCTCTGGCCGCGCACCACCATTGCCACAGCGGCGGTCAACAACCTGCTGGGTGGTGATACGCTGATGAAAGCCTCGCGCACGCCGCAAATTCTGGCGGATGCGGCACATATGATCTTCACCACACCGTCGCGGGAGCTCACCGGTCAATTCCTCATCGATGACACATTCATGGTGTCGCGTGGTGTGACGGAGTTTGATCATTACCGTGTTGATCCCACGCAGCATCTGGCACCTGATTTCTTCGTGCCAGCAGACAGCCTGCCGCCTGTGAGCTTGAAGCCTTTGCGGTGATGCTCTAGACCCGTCTCGTTACCAAGAGACGGAGTGAGCCATGATCGTTGCCTATGTGGCTCGCAAGCTGACGGGTGGAGAGCAGACCTGTCTGGACCGCTCGATCATTTCGGCAAGCGGTCCTCTGCCTGAGGATACGGTGTGGATCGACCTGCTCGAGCCGACCCGCGAGGAAGACCAGCTCGTTGAGCGGCATCTGGGCATCGAGATTCCCACCCGTGACGAGATGCAGGATATCGAGCCATCGAACCTGCTCTATGCCGAAAACGGTGCGCGCTACATGACGGCGCGCATTCTTTGCCGCTCGGATACACAGGCCCCAAAATTGGTGCCGATTTCGTTCATCGCTACAGAAAAAGCGCTGGTGACCGTGCGCTATGATGAGCCGCGCTCCTTTGCCATGTTCTCGACACGCATTGCCAAGCCTGATGCCTGCGGCATCCAGTCAGAAGCGGTGCTCGACGGTTTGCTGGAGGCGATCATCGACCGCGCTGCCGAGGTGCTGCGCAAGGTTGGCGACGAAATTGAAATGACATCCCGCGACGTGTTTGAGGCCGACACTGCAACATCCAACACGGGCGCAGCCTTCCAGAGTGTCATCCGCCGGTTGGGCCGCCACGGTGACCTGATCTCGAACGTGCGCGAAAGCATGGTCTCGCTGGAGCGGATGCTGCTCTATCTCTCGGCCAACATCAGCCGCCCCAAGCGCGCCTCCGGCTTTCAGGCGGAATGGCGCACAGCCATCCGCGACGTGCAGTCCATCGAGGAGCACGCCTCGTTCCTGTCCAGCAAGATGCAGTTTGTGCTGGATGCGACGCTGGGTCTGGTGAGCCTTGAGCAGAACCGTATCGTCAAGATCTTCTCGGTTCTGGCTGTCATCTTCATGCCGCCCACGCTTGTGGCCTCGGTCTATGGCATGAACTTCAAGGTGGGCATGTGGGAGCTGGAATGGGCCTATGGCTACACCATGGCGCTTGGACTAATGGTCTGTGCCGCCATTGTGCCCTACATGTTTTTCAAATGGAAACGCTGGCTCTGAAAGAACAGAACCAGCGTCGGCGTTGTTTACTTGCCTGATCTCGCCTTGCGGACACCATAGGTGCGCAGACGCAGGGCGTTCAACTTGATGAAGCCTGCCGCATCGCGGTGATCATAGGCCACGGCCCCTTCCTCGAAGGTGACGAGCTCCTGATCATAGAGCGAATACGGGCTTTCGCGGCCAACCACCGTGGCGTTGCCCTTGTAGAGCTTCATGGTGATGCGACCGCTGACATACTCCTGGCTCTTGTCGACCAATGCCTGCAGCATCTCGCGCTCCGGCGTGAACCAGAAGCCGTAATACACCATCTCGGCGTAGCGCGGCATCAGCGATTCCTTCAGGTGCATCGCCTCGCGGTCGAGCGTGATCGACTCGATGCCGCGATGCGCGAGATGGAGGATCGTACCGCCCGGTGTTTCATAGATGCCGCGGCTCTTCATGCCGACAAAGCGGTTCTCGACGAGGTCCAGACGGCCAATGCCGTTGGCACGGCCGAGATCATTGAGCTTGGCGAGCAATGTGGCGGGTGACATCGCCTTGCTGTCGATGGCGA
The DNA here is from genome assembly GCA_051649305.1 of Beijerinckiaceae bacterium. GTDB lineage: Bacteria > Pseudomonadota > Alphaproteobacteria > Rhizobiales > Beijerinckiaceae > JADCCX01. The sequence goes on along the minus strand of JBOFGV010000001.1, from coordinate 45,715 downwards.
CGGGATCACCCTTTTCAAAATCGATGGTGATGGTGGTCGCCTTGTCGGGGGCGGCTTCCGGCGAGATTGTCCGCATATAGACCATCTCGGGTGCATCAAGGGCCGGGTCTTCCAGCACCTTGCCTTCGGATGAGGAGTGCAGCAGGTTGGCGTCCACCGAGAAGGGGGCCTCGCCGTATTTGTCCTTGGCGATCGGGATCTGATGGGTTTCGGCAAACTCGATCAGGCGGGTGCGGGATGTCAGGTCCCACTCGCGCCAGGGGGCGATGATCTTGATGTTGGGATCAAGCGCGTAATAGGTGAGCTCAAACCGCACCTGATCGTTGCCCTTGCCGGTGGCACCGTGCGCCACGGCATCAGCGCCAACCTTGTGCGCAATCTCGATCTGCTTTTTGGAAATCAGCGGGCGCGCAATGGATGTGCCCAGCAGATACTGGCCCTCGTAAAGCGCGTTCATGCGGAACATCGGGAAGACGTAATCACGCACAAATTCCTCGCGCACGTCTTCAATGAAGATGTTCTCGTCCTTGATGCCCAGCAGTTTCGCCTTGGCGCGGGCAGGCTCCAGTTCCTCGCCCTGTCCCAGATCAGCCGTGAAGGTGACAACCTCGCAGCCATATTCTGTCTGCAACCATTTCAGGATAACCGAGGTATCAAGGCCGCCGGAATAAGCGAGCACCACCTTGTTGATCTTCTTTGCAGCCATAAGACACCTGTTCGCGTGTTTGGAAGCGGTGTCCCTAGCAGGATATGACATAACGGGGCAACGGGGGTGAGGCAGTAGATTTTGTGATGGGTTGGGGGGTGTGCTGCGGTCGGAAGGGAAGTCGATGAGAAATAGTAGTTCTTATTGCTGTCACGGCTATTGCTGATACCCAACGTGAAACACAGGCCAAAAACGATGACACCCAAGCTGATACCTGAACTGGATGTAGCCCGGCTTGATCGCTCTCTGGCGTTTTATGTTGACCTCATCGGGTTCAGCATTCGCTATCAGCGCCCGGAAGAGCGCTTTGCCTATCTCGCGCTCAACGATATCCACCTCATGTTGGAGGAGGCCGCGGGACCCGGCAGGCGCTTTCATTCAGCGCCGCTTGAATATCCCTTTGGGCGTGGCGTGAACTTTCAGATCGAGGTTGAGAATGTTGATTTGATCCATGGTCGCCTGCTTGCCGCAGGTTTTGAGATGCTTATTCCTCTGGAAGAGAAATGGTATCGCCGCGATGAAACCGAAGTGGGCAATAGGCAGTTTGTTGTGGCCGATCCTGATGGCTATCTGCTGCGGTTCTTTAGCGATATCGGCGAGCGGCCAATTGCCCCTTAGTTCATGTTTTGAAGCGTGCAAAAACAGTGGATTGTGGCTTCGGAAGTCAGGGCGATTTCAGAACACCAACCGTCTCAATTCCGCCTTAAGGTCTGGTTCAAGCCAACGCCAGTCGCAGTCAAGAATTGCTGCATGCATTGCATAAAGTGCAATAAGACTGACGGGTTCCGGTGACATCAGGCGGAGGCGGGTATAGGCCTCCACAGCACCGATCTGCCTGAGGTCTTCGGCATTGCAGACGCCAACTTCTTTCAACCGGCGTTCCATGACGGAACCGAGATTTCGCATTCCCGAGATTTTATCCTTCATATCATTGCATCGCGGGTAAGGGCTGGAGTGTTTTGCCTGTAGATTGGCTTAGATAGTCGCTCAGGCGCTTGCCTGCTTCTGGTGCAAAGCGCTCAGGAGTCATTCTGCAATCTGTCAGGTGATCAACACGGAAGCATCTGAAGTCTGCCCGCAGCTCGCACCAGCATGTCAGGGTCCAGACTGTACCCCAATGTTCCAGACTTAAGGGGCGGACTTTGCGGTTTGTGATCAGGTCGTTCAAATCGCGATAATCAATTTCAAGTCTGTAGCTGATCCGAACCGCTTTTCGAATGATTCCAAGCATTCTCCTTACGGCTTTGTCGTCGGCACTTGTTGCTGTCGCCTGTTTTGAAGGCATTATGTAAGGGCCTTTTGTCAAAGCATGATCATTTGCCTTGTCCAGCTTGATCTGAAGCTCTTGCGCGGCGCTGGCCAGTGCTTCATCGCCATATGCGCGGACGAAGGCGACACCCCAACGCAGTGCGTCCATTTCATCTGGTGACAAAGCGAGAGGGGGAAGAAAATGTCCATCGCGCAGCAGGTATCCAATCCCGCGCTCCCCATCGACAGGTACGCCATGGCTCTGAAGGTCCGCAACGTCGCGATAGACCGTGCGTACCGAAACTTCGAGAGACTCGGCGATATCTTCGGCGCGCCGCAGCCGCCCGCCTCGCAGCATTTGCAAAATTGCGAAGAGACGGTCAGCGCGGCGCAAAGGCTTTTGTCCAATCCTGTTACTGCGCCAGTGTGATGTGCGCGTGAGTCATGTCAACACTGTCCATAGCAATCAGCCCCATGAAGGCTGCTGCATCCGGTGTCGTCATAATGGCCTGAGCCGCAGCCTGAGCCGAAGACATGTCCTGCCATTCAACAATATCAATCCAGTTTCCATTTTCTGACTGGCACAGACGCCGCTGCACAAAGCCAGATTGTTTGCGCAACCATGTTTCCAGCTTGGTGGCCGCAATTATCACTGTTTGTGTGCTTGCTCCTGCCTTTGCTTTAAAGCGCACGATCTCCATTACATGTTCCGTCATCGACTGGGCCTCCTTGCGCCCGTCCTGGCAGATACAGAACATCAACTGACAGCCTGCTGTCAGGAGTGTTTGAGAAAGAGCGGAGCCTGTTTCGTTTTATGAAAGATAATGACCAGCTTTAGGTTGCAACCTTAGCCACTAACGTCAGCTGCGCCTGAAGTTGAGCTTCAAATCCCCTCGGCTTCACACGACTCGCAACCACCAAATGCCTGCCCATCTTCACCCCTACACGCCCAACCAGCCATTAACCGTTCCTAAGCACATTAACCATACTGTCCGGACCAACGAAGTGCCGCACTAAATTGGACATACAGTCATGAACATGCATGCCTCGGTTGAGGATTTTTTCCCTGAAACGGCCGGTTTGAACAAGGAAACGGACCTCTCCGTCTATCGGACACTGCTCGAATCAACGCAGGCGATCCCCTGGAAGATTGACTGGGCCACCATGACCTTCGCCTACATCGGCCCGCAGATTGAAGCGCTGCTGGGATGGGAACAGGACAGCTGGAAAACGGTCAATGACTGGGTGGCCCGCATGCACCCAGATGATCAGGATTATGTTGTCAACTTCTGCGTCTCCCAGTCCAAGGCCGGGATAGACCATGAGGCGGATTATCGCGCGCTCACCAAGGACAATGGCTATGTCTGGATTCGCGATGTGGTCCATGTGGTGCGCAATGCGGCGGGCGAGGTGGAAAGCCTCGTTGGTTTCATGTTCGACATCAGCGAGCGCAAGAAGATCGAGCAGAAACTGATCGATCTGCAAAAGGAACTGGAGGCCCTGTCGTTTGAAGATGGCCTGACCGGCATTGCCAACCGCCGCAAGTTTGACATGGCATTGGAAACGGAATGGCAAAATGCCTGCGCCGCGCAAAAGCCGCTGTCCCTGATCCTGTGTGATCTCGATCACTTCAAGCAGTTCAATGATTCATACGGCCATATTCAGGGTGACGAGTGCCTGAAGAAATTTGCACGCGCGCTGAACACTGTGTCCACGCGCGCCAAAGACGTGACGGCACGCTATGGTGGTGAAGAATTTGTGCTGTTGCTGCCGGAGACCGATGGCACCGCAGCGCGAAAGATTGCTGATCTCTGCCGCCAGTTTACCGCCCATCTCGCCATTCCGCATGAGAGTTCTGCCGTCAGCAACATTCTCACGGCCAGCATTGGTGTGGGCACCATCATTCCCTCCCCTGGGGATGACCCGGGTGCATTTGTCAGGAACGTCGACGAATTGCTTTACGCGGCCAAGAGAAAAGGCCGGAACCGGGTTGAATCTGCCGTGTTCGAAAGCTGTTTTGCACAAAGTTTAAGGCAACAGATGTGAAGCGCTGCGGCTTTCTGTAGGCCGCTTCGCCTGAGCTACGCCGCAACCTTAGCCACAAAGGTCATCCGCGCCTGATTATGCCCGAAGTTGGGTTTTGAGCGCTCGGCGGCAAAGCCATGGCGGGAGAGCATGGCGAGGAACGCATATTCCTCGTGGGTGGTGAAGCCCAATTCCTCGCGCAATTTGCGGTAGTTTGAGAGGGCAGTCTTCGCGAGGCCAAGGAAGGCCGCACCCACAAAGCCGCCTTTCAGCGCAAAGGACAGCAGCGCTTGCGCATCGGTTGCTGGATTGACATCTGGCGGAATGACATCGGCAATGACCAAACGGCCCGTTGGCTTCAAAAGCTTGCGCCAGACAACCAACAGCGCCGAGAGTTGATCCACCGAGAGATATTGCAGCAGGGAATTGACCACGATGAGGTCGAAACTGCCCGCTGGCATCGCCTCGGTCTGTTCGGGTGATTGCACTTCAATCGTTGTGATCGCAGCGACACGCGTCGCCAGTTTATCGCGCACGGCGGGCGCTGCATCAGACAGCGCCAATTTGCCGCAGAGGCGCGCCACATCTTCGGCATAGAGCGCTTCACCGCAGCCGTAGTCCAGAACAGTGGCATCCGCTGTTTTGATATGGCGGGCAAAATCCCGCGCGATGCCAGCGGCATGCAGCACCTTGTGCCGCTCGCTGACATAGATCGGATGGTCAGAGTTCCAGTAGTCGACCCAGGAAGGCATTATACTGCCGCCTTGTGTGTCTCCATCAGCTTGACGAAGCGATCAAAGAGGTAGTGGCTGTCCTGCGGGCCGGGACTGGCCTCCGGGTGATGCTGCACCGAGAAAGCCGGACGGTCTGTCAACTCGATGCCGCAGTTGGAACCATCAAACAGCGATTTGTGGGTCTCGCGCGCATTGGCAGGCAGGCTTGTGGCATCGACGGCAAAACCGTGGTTCATCGAAACGATTTCCACCTTGTTGGTGGTGAAATCCATCACGGGGTGGTTCGCGCCGTGGTGGCCCTGCTTCATCTTCATGGTGTCTGCGCCAATCGCCAGCGCCAGCATCTGGTGGCCGAGGCAAATGCAGAAGGTTGGAATTTTCTTGTCGAGCAGCGCCTTGATCACGGGAACAGCATATTGACCCGTCGCCTCAGGATCGCCCGGACCGTTGGCCAGAAAGACGCCATCGGGTTTCAGCGCGATGATATCAGCAGCGGATGCGGTTGGTGGAACAACCGTCACCTTGCAGTTGCGCTCGGCGAGCAGGCGCAGGATGTTGCGCTTCACGCCGTAGTCGATAGCGACCACGTGATATTGTCCGCTGGTCTGCTGGCCGTAGCCCTTGTTCCAGACCCAGGGGGTTTCATCCCACTTGTAGCTCTGGCTGCCAGTGACGAGTGGCACAAGGTCAAGGCCTGCCATGGAAGGCAAGGTGGTGGCTTGTTTCACAAGAGCCGCCCGATCAAACTGGCCGTCCGCATTGTGCGCAATCACGGCATTCTGCATACCCTTGTCTCGGATCAATGCGGTCAGCGCGCGTGTGTCCACGCCGGACAGGCCGACGATGCCGCGTGTCTTCAGCCATGCATCCAGATGCTGGCCGGAGCGGTAGTTTGAAGGCTCGGTGATATCCGCGTGCAGCACGATGCCGCGCGTGCCGGTGGCCATGGCAGGGTTGACCGTTTCCATGTCCTCATCATTGACGCCGACATTGCCGATGTGGGGAAAGGTGAAGGTGATGATCTGCCCGGCGTAGGATGGATCCGTGATCACTTCCTGATAGCCGGTCATGGCAGTGTTGAAGCAAACTTCGCCCGCAGCTTCGCCGGTCGCACCAAGTCCAGCGCCTTCGATGATCGTTCCATCGGCCAGCACCAGCAGGGCCGTCACTTTCGGCTCATGCCATCCTTCTGTCTGATGCATGCCACTCAAGGCTTGCTGATTGGCGTTGGTCATTCTATGCCCTCGCGGCACCTGTTCGGGCGCGTGCGTCGCAAACCTTGCGGTTTACGGTGTGAATTGAAATGTGGCTAAGGGGCGGTGCTAGGCGATGCAGGCACCTTGGTCAACCACCGAAGTCATGTTTCGACAGGATATGGAGAGCACAATGTCTGTTACATTACGCGAGACACTGATGGAGACGCTCAAAGTCTCCATGAAATCGGGTGACAAGCTGCGTGTCAGCACAATCCGGCTGATTCAGGCGGCTCTGAAAGACAAAGACATCGAGGCGCGCGGGCTTGGCAAAGGCCAATTGACCGATGACGATCTGCTGTCGCTGATGCAGAAAATGGTAAAGCAGCGTCAGGAATCCATCGCGATCTACACACAGGCCGGGCGTCTTGAGCTTGCTGCAGGTGAGCAAGCCGAAGTGGAGATTATCAACGGGTTCCTGCCCAAGCAGATGGATGATGCCGAAACCAAGGCCGCCATCGCGGCCATGGTCGCTGAAACCGGTGCTAATTCCATGAAAGACATGGGCAAAGTGGTTGCTGGCCTTAAGGCCAAGTTTGCCGGCCAAATGGATTTTGCCAAGGCAAGCCAGATGGTTAAAACAGCGCTCGGCGGCTAATTCACTGTAAATTCTCACGAAATACGGGCTTGCGACATTGTCACGTCGCAAAACTGTTACACTTCTCATGCACCGAGTGGCCGAAAGACATGTGTCGGCAAAGGATTGTGACATGGTGAAGACAAAGGACACGGCCAAGGTCAAGCTTGTAGACCCGGTTGGCAACGCGCTGACGCTGGCGGCGAGGCGTCACCGGGTGCGCTCTGCGGCCTTGCTGTCAGAACTGGGCCTGTTTCCCGGTCAGGATCAGGTTTTGCGGGCACTTGCTTCCGAAAATGACCTGACCATGGGGCAGATTGCCGAGATGCTGAGCATCAGGCCACCAACAGCCTCCAAGATGATCAGCCGCATGGAGTTGCAAGGTTTGCTCTTGCGAAAGGACAAGGATGGCGATGCCCGCCTTGTCGCTGTTGCTATCTCAGAAGAGGGCCTGAAGCGTTCTATGGAAATTGATCGCATTTCCAAGAAGCTTGAAAAAGAGGCCCTTGCAGGTCTTGATGACAAGGACATGCGTCGTTTGCGCCGTCTTTTGAAGAAGGTCAGCAAGAATCTTGGCCAAGAGATTCCCGATACAGATGCATCAGACGCCGCAGACAGTGAAGAGTAGCGCGCATTCTTTGTTGCGATTTTGCAACAAAGGTGCGTGACCAACATTTCTCTCGGCCATTTTTATGGTTAAACGGTAAGGTTAACCTGTCCTTAGTCATTTCCTGCGAAGTTCTGCGTGTTGGCTTCATTGCCGGGCGCGTTCGTGTGAGTCCCGGCCAATTAAAGGGACTACTGCTATGCGCAGCCTCAAAACTCTCGTTCTCGCGGGTGTCGTGACAATCGGAGCGACGGCTGTCGCTTCAGCCGCAGACCTCGGACCACCTCCTGTTGCCATGCCACACCCACCTATGGCGCACCCGATTGCCGAAAGCGGCGGCTGGTATCTGCGCGGTGACATCGGCATCGGTGCGCTTGACGCCCAGAAGTTTGAATATTCAGATCGTCCTGCTGGCCTCGCTTTCACCAGCAAGGACTTCCAGCAGCAGATTTTCGGCGGCATCGGTGTTGGCTACCAGTTCAACAGCTGGCTGCGCTTCGATGTGACCGGAGAAATCCGTGGCAAGACTGGATTCTCGGTGCATGACAAATACAGCATTGGTGGCCAGAACTGCGGCAATCTTTACGGACAGCCTGCAGCTGCTGTCACCTGCACAAACTTCGGTGAGAATGCGAACCGCGGCAGCGTTTCATCCTCAGTCTTCCTTGCAAACGCATATCTTGATCTGGGCACCTGGAGTGGCCTGACACCCTTCGTCGGTGTTGGTATCGGTATGACCAAGAACACAGTTCATGGCGTCCAGGACACGGGCTATGCAACAAACCAAGTGACAGCATCCACAATCCCTCTGATTGCTCCTGTTGGCCAGTCGGCAACAACCGCTACCTACGGTACAGCAGCCAACGCCAGCAAAACAAACGTTGCCTGGGCGCTCATGGCCGGTGTCGCATATGACGTGACACCAAACTACAAGGTTGAACTCGGCTACCGCTACCTCAACCTTGGCAAGATTTCGACTGGCAACTACACCTGTGCCGGTGGTTGTGCGGCAACCTACTCGCTGGGTGCCAAGACACTCGACAGCCATGAGTTCAAGATTGGCATGCGCTGGATGCTGGGTGGCCCAAGCTACGCTGCTGCACCTGCGCCGATGCACTATCCAGCAGAACCACGTGTGATGAAGAAATTCTGATAACAAGCTCTACCAAGAGAACAAAGAAAGCCCGGCTCTGCCGGGCTTTCTTCATTTGGCACATAATATTTTTTCCATAACTAACTGATTATTAGGGTTAATAGACCATGATAATATCTAAAGCGGTAATTGTCCGCTGTTTCGGAGATTCGCTCCATGCGTAAAGTCGGTGTTCTTGCTCTACTGGGCCTTCTGGCCTCTCCTGCCTTGGCTGCTGATATGGGGCCACCCCCTGTCCTGCGCGGCCCGTTACCGATGGCAGAGGCTGCAAATGACTGGAGCGGCTTTTATGTCGGCGGCTTCGGCGGTTTCAAACAGATGGAGTTTGAACCACGTCAGGCCGGTGTTGGTCTTGTGCGCGAAATGCTGCGTTCAACAGCTTACCTCGATCCTGGCCGCGCTGACGAGATTGTCGCCACAAGCCGTTCAACCAGCAATGCGGTTGGGTACGGACTTTACCTCGGCTACAACTGGACAATGGAAGATTACGTGGTTGGTCTCGAAGCGGACTACACCAAAGCGCAGCTCAAGGGTGCATCAACAGCAGGTCGCAATGGTTTCTTTTCATTGCCAGACTCCACAACATATCCGCATGATGACTTTCGCTACACAACAAGCACAACCTCACGCTTGAAGATCAGCGACTTCGGCACCATCCGAGGCCGTATCGGTGCGCCAATGGGCAGCTTCATGCCTTATGTAACAGGCGGCCTGGCATGGGCACGTGCGAGCTATGGCAACACGGCGGCACTGACGAGCGATTCACGTAGCGTAACACAGGTGCCAAATGGCCTGGGTATTCCACAGACAATTGTTGGTCCATGGGGCCCTGCTGGGAATTATGCACTGAAGGACGGCTCCCGCACGCGCTTTGCCTTCGGTTATGCTGTTGGTGCAGGTATGGACTGGGCGCTGTCACAGAACCTGATCCTGCGTGCTGAAGTCATGCACATTCGCTTCGGCAATGCAGGTGACACCAGCGCATCGATCAACTCTGCCCGCGCGGGTGCAGCCATCAAGTTCTGAACTTTTTAGATCCTACTCTGCAAGCACGCGGGTCGAGGGAAAAACAACCTCGGCCAGCGTGCCTTTTCCTGCTTCGCTTGCCAGAGAGAACGAAGCCCTGTTCGCCTCGACAAGCGCTTTTGTCAAAGGCAATCCCAAGCCGGTGCCGCCTGCTGAACGCGGACCTGCAATTTGGCGGAATGGTTCCATCGCCTGTTTGATTTCCTCATCCGTCATGCCAATGCCCGTATCGCGCACCCGGATGGCAACCTCACCACGATCATTAAAGGTGGCTGAGACAATCACCTGACCACCGGGATCGGTGAACTTGACTGCGTTAGAGAGCAGATTCAGTACGATCTGGCGCAGTGAACGTTCATCGGCAACCACGGGAGGCAGCCGGTTCGACAGCTGTGATCTGACGATGATCTTTCCAGTATTGGCTTGAGGCTGGATCATCGCAACACACTCTGCAACCACCGCCTGGATATCAACGCTTGCAAAGGCAAGCTCCAGCTTCCCCGAACTGACTTTTGAAAGATCCAGCAGGTCATTGACCAAGGAAAGAACATGCTGCCCCGATGCATGGATATCTTTCGCATACTGGGCATATTTGCTGTTGCCAACGGGGCCAAAACTCTCGGTCATCATCACCTGCGAGAAGCCAATGATGGCATTCAGGGGGGTGCGGACCTCATGGCTGATTCTGGCAAGAAAATCGGTTTTGTTGGCGCTGGAATCCTCTGCAATGCGTCTGGCTTCCTTTAGGTCTGCCTCTGCCTTTTTCCAGGCGGTTATATCTCGCAAAACAGCACAAAAGCGCTGCGCCTTTGCATTGTCACCAAGGCGACCGAGGGTCATGAACAATGGAATGGATCCACCATGTCTTTCCCGTCCAATGATATCGCGGCCATCATTCATGATTGAGGCGACACCGTTGGTTTTAAGGCCTTCAAGATAGTCAAGCGCGGCCACATGGCTTTCAGGTGCCAGCAATGTTGTGATGCTTTCACCGGCCACCTCGTTCTGGTCAAAGCCAAACAAGGCCTCGGCTGAACGGTTGAGCCCAAGAATGCGGCCATTGCTGTCGAGCGAGATGATCCCGTCGGTTGCCGTATCGAGCACAAACTGAAGCTCACGCAGTTCCGCCTTTGTGGCCATCATTTCCAGTTCTGTGACCTCGTTGCTCAGGGCAGGCCTGACCTTGGGGATCAGAACAAAGGACGTCAGTGTCGCTGGCTGGGTGTGCCAGCTCGTGGCCTGAATGGTGGCGCGAACCTGAAGTGCTTCGCCCTTGCTGTCGAGAATGGCATAGGTGCGCGTATCAGACTCAGGCACTGTGGCTTGTGTATGAAACAGTTTTTCCGCACCGCCAGCCGCCAGAAAGGTCTCAAAATCAGCATAGCCCAGCATATCCATCAGCATGCGGTTGGCAAAGACACTCTCGCCATTTTGCATGACAAGAATGCCAACCGGCAGGCGCTCCAGCACAGATGCCAGGGCATTCTGCGCGACAAGCGGCTGGTTGCGTTGTTGGCGCAGGCTTTGAGCCGTTTCGAATGAGATGACAGGCTTGACGTCAGGATTGCCGACAATTGAACTGTCGTCTGCAGCCGTATTATCTCTGTCTTTCTTCCTTTGGGGTGTTTCCTGTGGCTCAAGCGGTTTTCTTGCCATGCGCGGTGGCAGAGCCTCATCCCGCGTTTTGCCAAGCGCACGGGCTATTTCCCTGAAGGCGGAACGTTCCTGCTCGGTCAGGTTTTTGCCAATGTCATCTGAGCGCATGTCCCCGGTCACTGGTTCGGCTGGCTTGTGTGCATTGTCGATGAATCTCTGCAAGTCTCTGACAGAGGCTTTTGGTTCTGGCGTATGGAGGCTTGCAGGTTTAGGCGTTGTGTCTCTCTGTGGCGCCTCTTGATCGACTGGAGTCGGCAAAACTGGACTTCCTGCTTCACTTTCTGTTTCACGGGTAAGCGGAAGAGGCCGCCGCAAGTTAACCGGAGCAGATACAGAAGTGGCCTGCAGAACGGATGGCGCGGTCAACGGGTTGGACACAGGCTTGTCCTGCCGGGCTGCTATTTCCAGAGGCATGGCAGACTGCGCGTTGTTTGAAAGCGCACGCTGTACAGCAGGGCCGAACCTGTCTTCGTTGCTCTCAGTCTGCGGGGTTTCATCGGCGATCAGCGCCTCTTCGGCCGTTCCGGGACGGACAATGGCGCGTTCTATCCTTGCAATACCGTAGCCTCTGAATCCGGCGAACTTATTGTCCTCGCGCATCAGCATGCCCGCCATCTCGACAGGAACGCCGAGATTTGAACCTGCGACAGGCCAGAGCGCCGGTTTGGCAGTCCATGTATCCCGCGATGTGAAACCGCGCTGGATATCCTCGCTTTCCAGAATACCGTAGTTTGCAACGCTTTCCTGCCAGGTCTGGTTCAAAAGCATCGCCATAGACGGGCCAACAGCCTCAGCCATTTCGCGCGAGATATGCACAAACCGTCCCTTGTCATCTGTTTGCCAGACAAAGCGGAGCGGGCGGCGGGCTGTGATATCCTCTTCGACCCATCGCGGAGCAGGCGCGGAAACCGGCTGGATCTGTGGGGCAGGCGCGGCTGCTGCCGGGACGGTGGCGACCAATGGCAGTTCCGGCTCAGGAGCAACAGGTGCAACAGATTTGACTGCGGGTTCAGCAGTGACCGGTTTGTTGACCGGCTCACTGGTTGATGCTGCCCTTATCTCCTCAAGGCTGCGCGCAGGTGCGCCTACAGCCACCACCAGCATGCCATATCCGCCAGCCTGCAAAGGCACTGCGCGGGCCAGACAGGTGAAGACATCACGGTGCTGGTTGTTCATCAGTTCAACTTGCTGCACGCGCACGGGCTGCAAATCCGGTGTATCCTGCGACAGATCCACCATAAGGCTGCGCAATGTGCCGCGATGATCGAGTGCCGGCGGTCCGTCGTCGATACCGCTGCCAAACCGGACAGCCGCAGCAGGGGAAATCCACAAGATGTTCTCGCCACCCGCTGCCCACAGCCAGGCCATGCCCGCCTGAGGATCAAGCGGGAAGTCACCCAGTGTTTTCACCCATGTGTGGATGGCGGTTGTCAAAACGGCTCTGTTCCTCGTGGTTTGCGAAAGACAGCGCTTGACCGCTGGCTATGGCTAATGAACGATGAATATATCCGTTAGAATGCCAGAAGGAAGAACCTGGCGACAAAGTGGCTGGTTTACCTTGCATTAATCTTAATGCAGGGCAGCATCATCCCGCTGCCGGATCAGGAGGAAAGACCATGACTGACCCATTCAAAACCATGAAGTTTGAAGTGCCCAATGAAATGCGTGATCTCGCCAACAAGAGCGTGGAGCAGGCCAAGCGCGCTTTCGACAGTTTTATGGGCGCAACACAGAATGCCGCCGGCAACATTCAGGGTTCAGCCCAGACTGTGCAGGAAAATGCCGCTGATGCCACACGTCAGGCTGTTGGCTTTGCCGAGCAGAATGTTAAAGCTGCTTTCGATCATGCGCAGAAGCTGGTGCAGGCCAAAGGCTTCGATGAGGTGATGAAGCTGCAATCAGATTTCATGCGCAGCCAGATGGAGGCGATGCAGGGCCAGATGAAATCAATGGGCGAAACAGTTCAGAAAGCAGCTGAGAAGAAGCCTAAAAAATAGGTCGAAAGACTGTGTGCAAGCGAGCAGGCAGCAAAGAGCATTTTGTTGACTGCCCGTTTTGTGCCTTGGCTTTTTCAGCAACAGCTCTATTTCACAGTCCAGTCTGTAGTTTGCGCATCAATGCGTTGACGTTTTTCTGGATGCGTTTTTGAAATGTCTGTGCTTGATCTCGCCCTTTCCAATCTTCTGTCACCCATGGTGTTGTTCTTCGCCCTGGGGTTGATGGCGGCACTGGCGCGATCTGATCTTACGGTTCCTGAAGCCGCCGCCAAATTCATGGCGCTTTATCTGATGATGGCCATCGGTTTTAAAGGTGGCGCAGCTGTCGCGCAGAACGGCGTGGACCTGCGGCTTCTCGGCGTGATGCTGGCTGGAGTTGTGCTCTCGGCCATTTTGCCCTTCATTGGTTTCTGGCTGTTGCGGAAAACCACGGCACTTTCAGCTGTGGATGCAGCTGCGGTTGCGGCGCATTATGGCTCTATTTCCATTGTCACCTTTGTGGCGGCTACGCAGTCCCTGACATCCATGGGATTGACGTTCGAAGGGTATCTCGTAGCGGTTGCCGCCGTGATGGAAACGCCCGCCATTTTGACAGCGCTTTATCTGGCAAGGAGATCAGGCTCCTCTGGCAATGACATCGCTCACGAGAAGGCCAGCGGCAGTGCATTGCTGCGGGAAATTGGTCTCAACGGCTCCGTCGTCATGCTGACAGGTTCCTTCGCCATCGGCTGCATCACTGGCCCCAAAGGCATGGCGGCTGTTGAGCCTTTCATTGGCCAGCTTTTCTTCGGCATCATCTGCCTGTTTCTGCTGGATATGGGTCTGCTCGCCGGACGCGGCATGCGTGCGGGGCTGAAAAGCCTGTCGGCTTCAGCCATTGCTTTCGGGCTTTACATGCCGGTGATTTCTGCGGCGCTTGCCGCTGTGTTTTGTTTGCTGCTGGGCTTGTCACAGGGGGGCACTGCGCTGATGATCACGCTGGCGGCCTCAGCATCCTACATCGCAGTTCCTGCAGCCATGCGTCTCGCCTTGCCCGAGGCTAAACCGTCGATTTATCTGACGCTCTCGCTCGGCGTCACGTTTCCGCTCAATCTGACCCTTGGTATTCCGTTCTACATCTGGCTCGCCAGCAAGATAACCACTGCAGGATGATCCCTCATGAAGACGCATCTGAAGAAGTGCATCACCATCGTCATCGAGCAACCAGCCCTCAACCGCGTGCTTGATACGCTCGATCAGTTGGCTGTGACGGGATACACCGTGTCTCAGGCCATTGCCGGGCGCGGGCGGCAGGGGGCTTGGCGCGCTGATGGTCTGGTATCTGATGCCGGGCGCATGGTGAGTGTTGTCTGTATCTGCGATGCCTCGAAAGTGGATATGATCCTGACGCCGATCTACGCCATCGTTGCGCGCCAGCTGGGCATTGTCACCATCACAGATTGCGAAGTGATCCGACCTGAGCACTTCTGAGGGTTGCATTTTTAAGGGGTGCAAACACGCTCCGGATTGGCTAGACACGCCGCAAGTACGGAGTGTTGCATGTTTCCCGAGCGCCTGATTGAAGGTTACAAGTCCTTTCTGGGGGATCGCCTGCCCAAGGAGCAATCCCGTTTTGAGGAGCTTGCGGCCTCAGGACAGAACCCTGAAGTGATGCTGATTGGCTGTTGCGACAGCCGTGTTTCCCCAGAAGTGATTTTTGATGCGCGCCCGGGCGAGGTGTTCGTCGTGCGCAATGTGGCCAATCTTGTGCCACCGTTTTCACCCGATGGCGAGCTGCATGGCACATCCGCTGCGCTGGAATATGCGGTGCAGGCACTGAAGGTGAAGCACATCATCGTCATGGGGCATGCCCGCTGCGGCGGTGTGCGGGCTTTTGCCGATGATGCGCAGGGGCCATTGTCTTCAGGAGATTTCATAGGAAAATGGATTCGTCTTCTGGCCCCCGCCGCCGAGCGCACAGGTGGACGCGGTTTCAACGAAGGGCTTGGCGAGTATTCCGAGCGATTGGCTTTCGCGGGCATCGAGAAGTCACTCGACAACCTGCGGACATTCCCCTGTGTGCAGATTCTGGAAGAGAAGGGACGACTCCAGCTGCATGGTGCCTACTTTGACGTGGCAACAGGCGTGTTGATGCTCCGTGATGTCGAAAGTGGCCGGTTTGTACCGGCGGTTGGCCAGATGCCCCGGCGGGTTTCGCTGATGAAATGCGTTGAGGAGCCCGATGTGGCGTGAGCTTGGTGCTTGATCCCTCCCTTTTGGGGAGGGTGGCTGCGAAGCAGCCGGGTGGGGCTTGCGATCTCGAAGATTGGAAAGAAGCCCCCTCCGCCTCGCTTTGCTCGGCACCTCCCCCAAAAGGGGAGGATCAAGAAGGGCGAATCATTGGAAATTTCTTGAGAGTCGTGCAGTGCGCGCTAGCCTGAGCAAGCCGGAAACATAAACAAGTGCCCGAACAGCTATAGACGTGGTTGTTCTTCCCTTCGACCCATTGCGCCGCAGAAACAGTGAATTGAAGCTTGTTAACAGCTCCTTTCACCCATCTCGCTGTCCTTCTCCTTTCCCGAACCATTTCAATGCATTGCACGCAAACAGCGAGCCGGTTCTGCCACAGGTGTTAATAACTTCTTGCCGCGAAAGGTTAATGGGGGCTCAAACCGTGGCGTTTTGGCAACAGGGGTTTGAAAACACCCCCCGGAAGGCCCTTGCGGCGCTCTCGGCGGTTGCTCCTCCGGCTGCCACATGTATGGTGATTTTGCGACAGGGGGCTCCCCAGTCGTTCCTTCTGCGCTTGCCGTAATCATAAGAAAACGGTGGTCGTGGGTACAGGGGGAAGGGTCAAGGGCGGAAAATCTCGCAAGAGACGATCCAAACGGAAATTCTAAGCTCCCATTGGGTCTCAACTTAATTTAACTGGAGGTTTACCATGAAGCTCTTCAAGAGCCTTCTCCTCGCCTCAGCAGCCGGTCTGGTTGCTGTTTCGGGTGCCTCAGCTGCGGATCTCGGCGCCAAGAAGCCAAGCCCAGTTGAGTACGTCAAAGCTTGCTACAACCCACTCTGGGGTACAGCTGGTGGTTTCGTGATTCCTGGCAGCAACACCTGCCTGCGCATTTCGGGCCGCGTTCGCGCTGACTACGTTTACGGCGAAACATTCACCAACGCTACAGCAGCTGGTGTAGGTCTTGGTCGTTCGGCTGATACATTCGGCTGGCGTACACGCGCCATCATCAACATGGATGCAGTGACACAGTCGGAAATCGGACCAGTCCGTTCGTTCTTCTCGATCTTCTTCAACGGTGATCGTGGTTCGCTCGGTGGCGGTAACGCAAGAGCCGTAGGCGGTGGTGAAGCTAACGTTGGCGTGTCACTTGACAAAGCCTTTGTTCAGTTTGCTGGTATCACAGCTGGTCGCGCCCAGTCGTTCTTCGACTTCTCGGGCAACTTCGCTCCTTCCTACAACTTCTCGGTTGGTCTGGGTTCAGAGAATGGTTCAACCAACATGTTGGCCTACACTCTGCCACTCGGCTCAACCGGTGCTAGCCTGACAGTATCGCTGGAAGATCCTTCCACACGCCGTGTAGCTTCGACAACAGCCGTTCTTGCTGGTGGCAATGCTAACTTCACCTACGGTGGTCAGCGCATGCCAGACGTTGTTGGTTCGTTGGACCTCAACCAGGCTTGGGGTTCGTTCAAGCTCTCTGGTGCTGTTCACCAGGTTCGTGGCGTGAACTACAACCCAGCTGGTGGCTTTGTTGGTACAACTTACGGCTACGCTGTTCAGGCTGCTGTGAAGGTTAACCTGCCAATGATCGCTGCTGGCGATTACCTCTGGTTGCAGGCTGCCTACGCTGAAGGCGCTCTGAGCTACCTCGGTGGCTTCTCGACACCAGGTAACCTGGCTGTTGGCGTTGCTGATGCATACGTAACTGCTCTCGGTGGTGTTTCGAAGTCCAAGGGCTTCAGCATCGACGCTGGTTTCGTTCATCAGTGGACACCAACACTGCGTCAGTGGGTTGTTGGTACATACCGTCGTGTAGACGTAGCCAGCACTGTTACACCACTTGCTTTGGTTGGCGTGCGTAACGCTGCTCTTGACATGACCAACATCCGCGTTGGTACAGGTCTGCAGCTGACACTGGCTCCTGGCCTGGTTGTTGGTGTTGAAGGTAACTACCTCTACGCCGATCCAAAGGGTCGCGTTCAGAGCCGTCACTTCATCGGCCCAGTGCGTACAGCAACTGGCAGCGCCGGTGCCTGGGAAGGCCGTCTGCGCATCCAGCGCGATTTCTGATCATAACCTGATCTGAGATACTGAAACCCCGGAGCTTGCTCCGGGGTTTTTGTTTGTGGGGTGATCCCTCCCTCTTGGGGAGGGTGGCGACGCGGCAGCGTTGACGGGAGGGGCTTACGATGTGAGAAATGGGAAAGAAGCCCCCTCCGTCCCTTCGGGACACCTCCCCCAAGTGGGGAGGATCAGCCAAGGAGCTTCACTGCATTCGCAATGACGAGCTTGTATGCTCTGAAGAGCGCTACACCACCTTCTCCGGGCTTCTGCACAAATCAGCCACAGCACAGCGATGACATTCCGGCGCACGGGCCTTGCAGGTGTATCGCCCATGCAGGATCAACCAGTGGTGGGCGTGCAGGGCGTATTCATCTGGAATCCGCGCCATCAGTCGTTCTTCAATTTCCTCAGGTGTTCGACCAATCGCGAGCGGCAGCCTGTTTGATACGCGAAACACATGCGTATCCACCGCCATGGTGGGGATGCCAAAGGCCATGTTCAGCACGACATTGGCGGTTTTGCGCCCCACTCCGGGGAGCGTGACGAGATAATCACGGTCAGCAGGCACAACACCTGCTTTCTCCCGCAACAACTGCTCTGAAAGCAGAATGACGTTCTTCGCCTTGTTACGGTAAAGGCCAATCGTTTTCACATGCTCGCGGACGGCATCCTCTCCCAGAGCCAGCATTTTCTGCGGTGTATCGGCGATAGCAAACAGCGCGCGCGTCGCCTTGTTGACACCGGCATCGGTGGCTTGTGCCGACAACACCACAGCCACCAGCAGGGTGAAGGCGTTGACATGCTCCAGCTCACCCTTGGGTTCAGGTTCAATCGCATGCAGCCGGCGGAAGAATTCACTGAGTTCAACGTCGGAGAGCAAGGCAGGCGTATTGGCTTTCTTGCCATTGGCCTTCGCTATCTCCTCCGCCCCGCGAAAATCTTTGGCGGAAGGTGTAAGGCTAGCAGTGTCAGGCACTGCGGCGCTTGGTCTCGCCCTGCGCGCTGCCATCAAAGCTTTTACAGACTTTTCGGTTCCCATCTCTGCGTTATATTCGAACTGATGAACCCAGACAGCCCGAATCCTGCGATGTCCACCGGAGCGGAAGAGATTGTCTTTCGCGCGCGGCTTTCGCCGCATCGTTCGCTCGGGCGCAAGGGACAGTTTATTCTGTTTGCCTGCATCTTCGGTGGAACGCTTGTTCTCTCAGTCCCGTTCTATCTGGTGGGCGCCTTGCCTGTTGTCGGCTTTTTTGGGCTTGATGTGCTGTTGCTCTGGATCGCTTTTCGCGTCTCCAACGCCCGCGCGCGTGCCTATGAAGAGCTTGTCCTGACCCATATAGAACTCCAGTTTCGCCGCATGACATGGCGTGGGCGTTTGCGCGAATGGTCGTTCAATCCGCTATGGGTGAAACTGACGCGGGAAGATCATGCCGAGTTTGGCACACAGTGGATCGCCCTGCAGGAAGGACAGCGACGCGTGGAACTTGCGTCTTTTCTCGGAGCCGAGGAGAAAGCTGACTTTGCCGGTGCGCTGACAGAGGCTTTGATTGTGGCGCGGCGTGGTCCACGGCAGTAGCCGTTGTTTTCGGGTGGTTATGCCGCTGTAACCGGTCTAGCTTCGGTGAAGTGAATGAAACAGGAGCTTCCCCCATGCTCATGAAAATTGCAGACGAGCCGATGCCCATGAACGCAGGTGATGGCTCGGATTATGACCGCATCCGCCGCGCGCTGGAGTTCATGACTGTCCGTTGGCGCGATCAGCCCAGTCTTGATGACGTGGCTGCGCATGTTAGTCTGTCAGCATCACATTTCCATCATCTCTTCCGGCGGTTTTCTGGCCTGACACCCAAGGCCTTTTTGCAGGCTATCACGCTGGATCATGCGAAAATGCTGTTGAAGGATAGTGCCAGTGTACTGGACGCCACCTATGAAGTAGGGCTTTCCGGACCCAGCCGCCTGCATGATCTGTTTATCACCCATGAGGCGATGTCACCCGGCGAGTGGAAAACGGGTGCAGCAGGTCTGGTGCTGAAATATGGTTATGCGCAGTCTCCTTTTGGAGAAGCGCTGGCCGTGATGACGGACCGTGGTCTGGCCGGTCTTGGCTGGGTGGACGACAAGGCGGAAGCAGGGCGGGCCAGTGATACGGGCAAACCCGCTGGCGGGCGTGAAGGTGCTATGGCCGACATGGTGCGGCGCTGGCCTTTCGCCCGATTTGTCGAAGACAGCGCCTTAGCGGCGCAGACAGTAGCACGCATCTTTGAACCTGGAAAATGGCAGCATAATCAACCGCTTAACGTGGTCATGCTGGGCTCAGACTTCGAGGTTCGTGTCTGGTCGGCTCTTTTAAAAATCCCCATGGGCCGGGCGACAACCTATGGCGATGTGGCCAACCATATCGGCAAACCATCGGCTGCACGCGCTGTTGGTGCCGCTGTCGGGCGTAACCCTATAAGCTTTGTGGTGCCTTGCCACCGGGTGCTTGGCAAAACAGGCGCTTTGACCGGCTATCACTGGGGCCTTACCCGCAAGCAGGCAATTCTGGGCTGGGAAGCAGGTCAGGTGACAGCCTCATAACAAAACACGGCCATCGCTGGCCGTGTCTTTCTGTTGGCTTGAAGAAACTTACGAAGCAGCGCGTTCCACATCAAGCAGCAGCTTTTCAGCGCGGGCTTCATCGAGGCGATTGCTAAGCCGCTTGGCTTCCTGCTCGTCACGCAGCGTTTTTGCCAGTGTAAAACATGAGCCGGTGAGCATAACGGCGGCCATGGCCATGTAGCCTTTTTGCCAGAGATCGCCGGGCAGCGCCCAGATACCGATGGCTGTCATCGCGGCAGCAATGCCGAAAGAGATGTAGGTGAAGGTTACCCATGCCGGGCTGTTGGAAGAGGTGGTCATTGTCGAAGTTCCTTTGTGTTGGATTGGAATGAAGAGTGGTGGTGGTCTTGTGTGCGTCGTCATGCGGATGGAATGCCAGAGCGTGTTTCAGCCGCATTCGAGGTGAACCGCGCCAGCACATCGGCTGCTGTGGTGGAACGTTTTGGGCCAAGACCGGCTTCTGCCATGCGCTTGTTCAAATCATTGCCGATCGTATGACGGTCGAGTTCATCGAGTGCCGCTGAAAGATCATCATCTTTCGTCTGGTTCTGGCGGATGCGGGCCAGAGTGGATTCTGCCTCCCGCAGGGCACCTGTGCCTGCCAGCACTGCGCGTTGGCCGTTGGCTCCAGCCCTGCGCAGAGCTTCGCTGGCGCGGGTTGTTTCCAGACCGCGCCGCAGTTCCAGCAATCTTTGACGACTATCGTCCACCAGCCGACGCAGGCGGTTGATGTCTGTTTCAAAGCGCACCATGGCCTCGCGGCGTTCGCGGATCTCATCCTCGGCCGAGGCGACTGCGGCGGCAGCATCTTCAGCAAGATCCGTGCGGTTAGCAGCAATTGCTTCTCGGATTGCGGGCTCCAGCTCGACAATGCGCTTTTCGCAGGCTTCAACGGCGCGGGCCTCTCCACTGCGATAGGCCATCGCGCAGGCCAGTTCTTTCCTGGCATGCTCCAGAGATTGTGCGGCATCACGCAGTTGCTGCTCGAGAATGCGGATAGCATTGGCGTCAAAGACCTTATCTTCGGCTTCAGCGGCGGCACCTCTGATCAGGGTGGAAAACAGGCGAAACATGGGTCAACTCCTTGGATTAATTGGATTTAACTGGCTCAGATTGAAGTTTTGCGGGTGATCTTGTGCTCGGCCCGGCTGGCAGCGAAAGCCAGCGACAGGACCAGCACGGCAGCGACTGCGTAGGCGACGCCACACTGCGCCATGAGCGATCCTGCAGCATCTGACTGGAACAGAAAGCCGAAGGGGCCATTGCCAACCCGGCTCGTGAGCATTGTGTCTGCTGGTATCATGGACATTGCGGTTTCTCCCTCGTGAACGGTTCCAGCGGCTGCTTTGAACGTCGTTCATTCTGTATATAGACATAAAATGAACATCGTTCAATCACTATTTTGAACACTGTTCATCCTATGAAAGTGATGGTAAATATCGCTTTGCCAGAAACCGCGAAAAAGAAGGGTATCCCATGGCCAAAGCCAAACCACGCCTCGAACTGAGGGATGCGATGCTGGCAATCGCAGAAGCCATCATCGAGAAGGATGGACTGGCTGCCGTACAGGCGCGTCGTATCGCGCAGGAGGCGGAATGCTCGGTTGGCACTATCTATAATGTCTTTGGCAACATCGATGAGCTGGTTCTGCTGGCCAATGCCAGAACACTCCAGCATCTGGGCGAGCAGCTTCAGGCCGCACAGCAGATGGCTGCCAGCCAGTCTCTCGAAGTGCGTATACTCGCGCTGGCGCTGACCTACCTTGAGTTTGCCAGCAAGCACCGCAAGCGCTGGAAAGCGGTGTTTGAGCACGTCATGACGGACAGCGACAGTGTTCCTCAATGGTACCGGGACCGTCAGGCACCTTTGTTCTCGACACTCGCAGAAAGCCTGCCAGCCAGTATGTCCATGGCCGAGCGGATCACAGCATCACAGATGCTGTTCTCAGCGGCTCATGGCATTGTGATGCTGGCATTGGATCGCAAGCTGACGGATGCCTTTGATCCTGCGACAACCGAGAAACAGTTGCGCATGCTGGTGCGCTTTGCGGCCCTTGGTTTTGAGAACAAGTCTTGAAAGCAGCCCGATCAGCGACGTTTACCGCCCAGGCATTTGCGCCTTCAACCAGTCTTTGATTTCCATGAACCAGACTGGATTGGTGTGGTGATCGCCATTGTGGAGACACAGCACCAGACTTTTGCCGCTGCCACAGCCTGTAGATGTCTCGCATTCCAGAGGACCGCGGTGTGTCATTATGCGTTCTTTGGTCGAACAGGCATGAAGAGCCTGCAAGGTGCCAAATGCTTGCCGCACATCGCCTTGCTGCCACCGCCCCCGAAGGTTGCGCCCCGTCATCGGCATCACATTGTCGGCTGTACCATGAATATGCAGAAGCGGCTTCAACGGGGCTGTGCAGTCTGAGGGCGCCGGCATTGGTTGCCACCACACACCGGCCACGGGAAGGAAAGCGCTGAAGCGTGCATCACCCTTGCAGGCCAGATCCCAGACGACAGACGCCCCCTGACTGAAGCCAGATCCAACAATGCGGCTGGGATCGACGGGAAAGCGCTTCACCAGATCATCCAGAATAGACGCGGTGTAAGCCAGTTCATCGCGGCGGCCCTCACCTGGCGAACCGGGTGTTGACCAGCTCTCAGCAACACCCTGTGGCGCGACGAAGAGAAACCCAAGCGCATGCACGACCTCTGTCAATTCCCTGTAAGCGATCATCTCTTTTGCGCTCGACCTGTGCCCATGGAAGAAAAGAAACGCACCTATCGGCTTTTTTCGATCCCATTCCGGTGGCGGCAACACGCGGTATTCTGCATCGTCTTGCAGACGACACGGAGCATCACCTCCGCAGGCAAGTCCAGGTGTTTGCATCAAGCAGAGCAGCAGAGCGGTTGCGAAGTGAAGTCGGGCCATGGATCGACAATGTCTCCTGCTCTTTCGAAACAAACAAATCACGAGTGAGTAAATTGCAATTTCAGTGGATGATTCTCTTAAAGACAGCCTTGCCGGCTCACAGGCGGCGCGAATCATGGTGGGAAGGAATGTCCCAGATTGAAAGTTTACCCGTGATTGCGCCTCTGACTGTTTTTTCCGGCCCCATGTTTGCGGGCAAGACCTCGGCGCTGATCAAGGCCATCAATGCCGCCGTCAGTGCGTCTGCCCAGCCTGTTGTGATCATCAAGCCCGCCATGGACAACCGCTATGCCGATGCGGCCATCGTGACCCATGACGGCGTGAGCCATATGGCGCTGCCGGTATCATCCGCGCATGATGTGTTTTCTGCCGTGGCCGCTGCCAGCAGCGAGTCTGATACCACCGTGAACATCTTCGTCGACGAGGTGCAGTTTCTGGACAAGCCGTACTTCGAGGGTGATTTCCATCTGGTCGTGCACAGCCTCCTGCAGGCCGGCCATACGGTCACCTGCGGCGGTCTGGACCTCGACTGGCGCGGCCTGCCCTTTGATGTGACCGCACGTTTGCTGGCCATGGCTGACCATGTGACCAAGCTGACAGCGCGCTGCAATGTCACGGGCCTGCCCGCGCAAAAGACCTACAAGCGGGTGGTTGATGGCAGCCGCGTGGCGCTGGGTGCAGCTGAAACCTACGAGGCGCGCAGCAACGAGATGTGGGAAGGCGTTGAGCGCAAAAGCCTGGCCGCGGAACCAGCCGCCAAAGTGCGGGTTTCGTGAATTTTTCAGCACTTTTCTGGTTTGATCTGCTGGGTGTTGCTGTTTTTGCCATTACAGGCGCGCTGGTCGCCTCCCGCAAACAGATGGATATCGTCGGCTTTGCCTTTCTGGGCACGGTGACCGGCATTGGCGGTGGTACAGTTCGCGATCTGCTTTTGGGGCAAACGCCGGTTTTCTGGGTGCAGCAGCCGATCTATCTCATGGTTTGTGTAGGTGCTTCTGCCATGGTTTTCGTGCTGGCGCACATCCCCAGTTCTCGTCTCAGATTGTTGATGTGGCTGGATGCGCTGGGTCTGGCGCTGTTCTGTGTCATGGGAGCAGAGAAAGCCTTGCCCCATGGGCCTGTTGTTGCCGCCACGATGGGTGTTATCACCGCGACCATGGGCGGCATGATCCGCGATATTCTGGGCGGTGAAAGTCCGGTCATTTTGCGCCGTGAGATTTACGCGACGGCGGCACTGGCCGGAGCCATCACATTTCTGCTGGCGACGCTTGTGATGAGCAGAAACGGAGCCTTGTTTACAGGTTTCCTCGCTGCCTTTCTGCTGCGTGGTCTGGCCATCCGCTTTGGCTGGTCACTGCCGGTTTATCGACAACGTGAAGCGAAAGACTGAGCTATAAGTCTCTGGCAGCAAGAGGGCCTGCAACAGCTCAATTTCAATCACCCCAATGCTCTTTGATCAGCTTCTTGAGATTGGCATCCCCTCTGAAAACATCCTCATCCCCTTTGAAATAACTGAAACACATGTGGTCAACGAAGAAATCAACTTCATATCGAATTCCGACACCTGCAAAATCGATTGAGATTGAGTCATGTGACCTGTTGTGAACGGAAAACTTTATTTTCTGCTTGTTCAGAAAATCGATAAAATCCAGCATTCTCTGCAGTCCATCTGTTTTTTTCATTTTTTCCTCATTTCCGAAAACGATTATCATTGAGAATTTTGTAACACCTGTCTGCATTCGGAGCTCCTTGAGCGCGGAGCGTCAATAATTCGCCAATTGAAGTATTGAGGAATTCCCCGGGCACTTTGCGGTTCACGCGTCCTTCGCAGTTTTTCGCGATAAAATCTTGCACAGTCAGGTTTCGATCACTTTTTGAAAAACCTCCTGCAACAACAATTTCATCGCTGCTCCCAGCGCCGACACTGATCCACTGTCCAGCCTCTTCCGTTCCGCCCGGGGCGCGAGGTTGCTCTGGATCGTAAGCCTTCAATGCAAGGCCCAAACTTTGCATTGCATATTTCAAGCGAAAGAAAGACCATTGCGTTGCTGCGGCAGTTGATTGCTGGGCAGGTATCATGCGTTTCTCCAAATAAGGTATTAATTCCTATTTACTCATTTTCACTTTGTCAAGCCGGGATTTTAGCGCCGACTCATTCCAGTTGCGACCATCGAACAGGCTCTCTTTGGCAAAACGATTCCATCACACTCTTGTGAGCCGCCAAACCAGCCCCTATATCCGGCGCATTCGAACAGTCCGCGTTGCTACGGGACGTGGAGATAACGCCAGCTTCAAAGGGGCATGCTATGGGTAAAGTTATTGGAATTGATCTTGGAACCACCAACTCCTGCGTGGCCGTCATGGACGGTTCAACGCCAAAGGTGATCGAGAATGCCGAAGGCGCGCGCACCACGCCGTCGATCGTCGCTTTTACGGATGATGGCGAGCGCCTTGTGGGCCAGCCTGCCAAGCGTCAGGGCGTCACCAACCCGGAGCGTACCTTCTTCGCGATCAAGCGCCTGATTGGCCGCACCTACAACGATCCGATGACGCAGAAGGACAAGGGTCTTGTGCCTTACAAGATAGTCAAGAATGCCAACGGCGACGCCTGGGTGGATTCCGATGGCCAGAGCTATTCGCCATCGCAGATCTCAGCCTTCACGCTGATGAAGATGAAGGAAACGGCGGAAGCGCATCTGGGTTCGCCGGTCACGCAGGCCGTCATCACGGTTCCTGCCTACTTCAACGACGCTCAGCGTCAGGCCACCAAGGATGCAGGCAAGATTGCCGGTCTGGAAGTGCTGCGCATCATCAACGAACCAACAGCGGCGGCTCTCGCCTATGGCCTCGACAAGAAGTCCTCCGGCACCATCGCGGTCTATGACCTTGGCGGCGGCACCTTCGACGTGTCGATCCTCGAAATCGGCGACGGCGTGTTTGAAGTCAAATCCACCAACGGCGATACCTTCCTCGGCGGTGAAGACTTCGACATGCGCCTTGTTGAATATCTCGCGGATGAATTCAAGAAAGAGCAGGGCATTGACCTGAAGAAGGACAAGCTTGCGCTGCAGCGTCTGAAGGAAGCCGCTGAAAAGGCAAAGATCGAGCTTTCGTCAACCGCGCAGACCGAAATCAACCTGCCCTACATCACGGCAGATGCGTCCGGTCCCAAGCACCTGACCCTCAAGCTCAGCCGTGCCAAGTTCGAGAGCCTTGTGGATGATCTCGTGCAGCGCACGATGGACCCCTGCAAGAAGGCCCTCAAGGATGCAGGCCTGTCAGCCGGTGACATCGACGAAGTGGTGCTGGTGGGCGGCATGACCCGCATGCCCAAGGTGCAGGAAATCGTGAAGAACTTCTTCGGCAAGGAGCCTCACAAGGGCGTCAACCCGGATGAAGTTGTGGCGATTGGTGCTGCCGTTCAAGCCGGTGTTCTGCAAGGCGACGTCAAAGACGTGCTGCTGCTTGACGTGACACCACTATCGCTCGGCATCGAGACACTGGGCGGCGTGTTCACCCGTCTGATTGATCGCAACACAACGATCCCGACCAAGAAGTCACAGGTGTTCTCGACAGCGGAAGACAACCAGACAGCCGTCACCATCCGCGTCTTTCAAGGCGAGCGCGAAATGGCGCAGGACAACAAGATGCTCGGCCAGTTTGATCTGATGGGCATTCCGCCCGCACCGCGTGGCATGCCGCAGGTGGAAGTAACCTTCGACATCGACGCCAACGGCATCGTCAACGTGTCCGCCAAGGACAAGGCGACGAACAAGGAACAGCAGATCCGCATTCAGGCGTCAGGCGGTCTGTCGGATGCCGACATCGAGAAGATGGTGAAGGAAGCCGAAGCCAACGCTGCTGACGACAAGGCACGGCGTGAAATGGTAGAAGCCCGCAACCAAGCGGAATCGCTCATCCACTCCACCGAGAAGTCGCTGAAGGAATATGGTGACAAGGTGGGCACGGCGGACAAGGAAGCGGTGGAAAATTCCATCACTGCCCTGCGTGATGCGCTGGCCAAGGACGACGTTGAAATGGTGAAAGCCAACACCAACGACCTGATGCAGGCCTCGATGAAGATCGGCGAAGCCATGTACAAGGCGCAGGCTGATGAAGCTGCCAAGGCCGATGCCGAAAAGGACATGGCCAAGGAAGCCGGTGGCAAAAAGGCTGACAAGGACGATGTCATCGACGCCGACTTCAAGGAAGTGAAGGACGACAAGAAGAAGGCTTGATGCTTGCCTTTGACTTGAACACCAATTTACAATGAACCGGAGCATAAGCTCCGGTTTTTTGCTATTGGTGCACAATGCGATATGTAAGAATTACAATGCTATCTTATGTGTTTTCTTTCGGCCTGTTTGCATTGCCGACCATTCCCTTGGCTAATGATTTTCGGATTGTCCCAATGGAGCAAATGCAAGGAACTTGGGAGGAAAAAAATCGGACTGCACTGATAGCTATTGCGAAACGCGGCGACGATTGTACGAGGCGGCGTTTGATCCGACACTTTGTTCCTGGGAGATTGATTGACTTGATGCGAATGAAAGCATCACTTCCACAAAACCTCAAAGCTGAGCTGCAGGTTGATCCGCCCAATTTGATTTTCCCAAACATAGGCTCCTGTTCGGTTCAGAGCCTGACACGCCGCGGCCTTGAAATTGAACGCATCGCGCATCAGTTTAATTTACGTTATGATGGATGGGACATGGACTACGCGCCACAATAGCAATTGGCTCTCAATCATCACCGAGCGTAGCGAGGGAATGACACTCTCTATCTTCCATCGATGCACGATACCTGTTAGAATTATTCCAAAGTGATCGGTGGGCCTTGAACCCGCATGCTCAGGAGAAGTCCGATGTTCATCCAGACAGAAGCCACCCCCAACCCAGCCACATTGAAATTCCTGCCCGGACGCGATGTCATGGGAGAGGGAACACTTGAGATGCGCGACAGCGAGGCTGCTGCTGCGCAGTCACCACTGGCTGAAAAGCTTTTCGGCATTGACGGTGTGACAGGCGTTTTCTTTGGCGGTGATTTCATCACCGTCACCAAGGGCAACGCTGAATGGGCGCATATGCGGCCCGCCATTCTGGGCGCGATCATGGAACATTATATGTCCGGTGCGCCGATCATGAAGTCGGGCGCTGTACCCGCCTCCGAAGACGCCGAAGAGTTCTTTGCGCCCGAAGATGCGGACACTGTGACGACCATCAAGGAACTGCTGGAAACCCGCATCCGCCCCGCTGTGGCTGGCGATGGTGGTGATATCACCTTCAAAGGTTTCAAGAACGGTGTGGTTTATCTGACCATGAAGGGCTCCTGCGCCGGTTGCCCGTCTTCGACGGCTACGCTGAAGCACGGTATTCAGAACCTTATGAAACATTTCCTGCCTGAAGTGCAGTCTGTCGAAGCTGTTGCCTAAGGCGATAAAATCCCTTTGCGGGCTTCAAATCTGCCGCAAACTGTAGCACAGCATTGGGAATGACGAATTCAACCCCTTCATCCAGACCACGTCGTGTTCTGGCCATTGATACAGCCCTTGGTGCATGTTCTGTTGCTGTGATCGAGGAAGGTCGGCCTCTGCCGCTTTCACTCGACACAGAAGACATGGCGACCGGCCACGCCGAAGCGCTGATGCCGATGATCGAGCGTGTCATGGATCAGGTTGAAGGTGGCTTTGCCTCGCTGGAGCGTGTGGCTGTCAGCATAGGTCCGGGCAGCTTCACCGGCTTGCGCATTGGCATTTCAGCAGCACGCGGCATTGGTCTTGCGGCCGAAATTCCCGTTGTTGGCGTATCGACGCTTGCGGCTTATGCCGCCCCATTGATTGATGCCAACCAGCCCGGCGTGATCGCCGTTGGCATTGATGCCCGCCATGGCGCGGTATTCTTTCAGGCCTTCACAGCAACAGGTCGTACCATTGTTCTGCCGCGTGTCATCAGCCTGAAAGAGGCCGGGCGCGCCATTGGGGCAGGCCCGGTTCGTCTCGCGGGTTCGGGCTCAACAGCTCTGGCCGTTGAAGCCATGGCGCTTGGCCTCAAAGCTTCCATCGCTGATCTGAAAGCGGCTCCTGATGTGGTCTGGGTTGGCCGTTTGGGATTGGCGGCTGATCCAGCCAACGCGCCAGCAAAGCCGCTGTATCTCCGCCCGCCAACCGCTGCCCCACAGGAGAGCAAGAGTGTTCCCCGCAGGTAGCATCAAGGCATCCCGATGATCTTTGGATTTGGCCGCTCCCGTCCACACCTGACGCTTCGCCCAGCCATGATGGCGGATGCCCGCGCCATATCCGAGGTGCATGCCGGATCGTTTGACCGGCCGTGGGGCCTGATGGAGTTCGAGCGCCTGATTTCTGAAGAAAATATTCTGGCCCATGTCGCCATTGCGGAAACGGCTGGCAGCCAGGCACAGGGTTTTGTGCTCTCGCGCATCGCAGCGGATGAAGCTGAAATCCTCTCGATTGCCGTCGCACCTGCAAGGCGCGGCGAAGGCCTCTCTGGCAAGCTTTTGAGTGCGCATCGCGATATGCTGGCGCTGGCGCGTGTGAAGACGCTGTTTCTGGAAGTGGAAGAAGGCAACAAACCTGCGTTGGCGCTTTATGCCCGGCAAGGCTTTGCTGAGGTTGCGCGGCGTGATGCCTACTACCGCAAGGCGGACGGATCTGCCGCCACAGCGCTTGTTATGCGCCGGGCGCTCTAGGCATGGCGTCTTTCATTGATGATGTCAGCCAGCCCAAGGGTACATGGCGACTGGTGATCGCCAGTGCTGCCATTCTGCTGGTGGCAGTAGCCATCTTTCCGTTCCAGTATCTCAGCTGGAAAATGAACTGGCGGCTTGGCCGCTGGCTGCCGTTGCTGTTTCACCGTGCAGTCCTGCGCATTCTCAACATCAAGGTGCGGATTGTCGGTGCACCAGCCAAAGACAGACCGATGCTCATTCTGGCCAACCATGTCTCGTGGATTGATATCATTGCATTGGGCGCGCAGTTTCCGCTGTCCTTTGTTGCAAAATCAGAGATAGCGCACTGGCCGCTGTTTGGCCTCATGGCCAAGTTGCAGCGCTCGATCTTTGTAGACCGCACCCGCAGGAGCGCCACCAAGGACATGACCGAGAGCATTGCCAACCGATTGGAGGAAGGCGATCCGATCGTGCTGTTTGCAGAATCCACCACATCCGATGGCAACCGCCTGCTTCCCTTCCGCTCGGCCCTTGTGGGCGCAGCGCGTGATTCCATCCTGTCTGATAGCCCTACGGCACAGGTTTGCCTGCAGCCCGTGGCGCTTTCCTATCAAGGAGCGGATGGCTTGCCGACCGGCCGCATGGGTCGCGCCCGCATCGGCTGGTACGGTGATATGGAAATGCTGCCGCACCTCGCTGGAATCTTACGCGGTGGCGCGCTGGAGATGACCATCAGCTATGGCACGCCCCTGTCCTATGACCGTGACGGCAACCGCAAGCAGCTTACCAAGACTGCGGAAGATGATGTCCGCCGCCTGATGGTGGAGGGTTTGACCGGGCGGAAGGGGCTTGTTGCGCCACCTTGAGTTTGTCTCTCAAAAATTAGGTAATTTGAGAGACGACCTGGATTGTCTCTCATCCATGTAAGACAAACTCATTTGTCTATCAAAAATATATCTTTTTGATAGACAAATGAGTTTGTGTGACACAGATTGAACTCAAATGAGTTAGTCTATCAAAATTGTGAAGAACTGAGAGACAAATGAGCGCCAAAGAGCCTGCTGATTTTGATATCTCTGGTGCGGTCAGCTACCATTATAGTCAATTTCCACCACAAAATGTCGATTATGCAAAACTGACCAAGGCTCTTTCCAGGGCAGCGGCGGCGCTGGCGCGTTATAATCAAATGCTGAAAAGTATGCACAACGGCGCTATTCTGCTCGGTCCTCTTCGCAGTCAGGAAGCCGTTGTTTCATCCCGGATGGAAGGAACAATCAGCACACTTGATGAAGTATTGCGGTATGAAGCCGAGAATGAGGAAAATGGCGATCCTGTCAGCCAGACAGAGAAAAACTATCGCAGCGATACGATCGAGGTCGCGCTGTACAGCCGTGCCATGCGCTTTGCTCAGGGAAGTATGCAGGATGGACAGCCTATTTCAAGCTGGCTCATTCGATCAGCACACAAGATGCTCTTGAGTTTTGGACGCGGTGCAGAACTGGGACCAGGGCAATATAAGACAGAGCAGAACTATCTGGCGGACAGGTCCAAACGCAAAATCCTCTTTACACCGATCAGCCCGGAACACCTGGGCGGTGGCATGGAGAAACTCATCTCGTACATCGCAGATGATGACGTTGAACTTTTGATCAAGACAGCTGTTTCCCATCTGGAGTTTGAAGCCCTTCATCCATTCAAGGACGGAAATGGACGCATCGGCAGAATGCTCATCCCTCTCATTTTGTGGAAACACGGTGCTCTGACGGAACCATACTTCTATATGAGTGCCTATTTCGAGAGAAGAAAAGACGATTATATCGACAGCATGCGTGAGGTTTCTGCCAGTGGTGCATGGACAGAATGGGTCCAGTTCTTTCTGGAAGCTCTTGAGGCACAGGCTCTGGCCAATTTGCAGAAAGCCGAGGAAATCAAAGATCTCTATGAAGAGATGAAAAAAATATTCCGTGAAAACCTCTCGTCACAATGGAGCACACCAGCGCTGGACTTTGTTTTCACAAGACCCGTTTTCCAGAACAACACGTTCACAAAAAGATCAGGCATTCCTGAAGCAACAGCACACAGGTTTGTTCGCACCCTTATCAATTCAAACCTACTTAAGACAATCGTTCCTGCATCCGGAAGCCGTCCTGCTGTCCAATCTTTTGAACCGCTCATCAGACTGGTTCGGGATTAGAATCAATTATCCCCGCCCAGCCAGAAATGCCTCGTGCTCCCTGATCAGGTCGCCTGACAGCGCCTTTGCAATCAGCGCCTTGGTGTTGGCCACGCCGTAGATGGCAGCGAAGGAACCAAAGCGTGGGCCTTTCTCTTCGCCCAGCAAAATCTGGTAGAGCATCGCAAACCAGCTGCCGCCAACGTTGAAGCCGCCGTCCTTGTTGGGCGTGCGGTAGGGATCGCGGCGTCCGACCTCCAGAACAGCATTCTGGATTTCAGCAGGATCGGTGATACCGGCTGCTGCCACTTCATCCAGCTTTTGTATCAGGTCGGTGAGGGCCACACGCTCTGCCTCATCGGGCATGCGGTACTTCTTTTCGGTTTTTACAAAGTCGCGGAAGTAGCGCACGGCGTAGCCCGCCATCTGATCCAGACGCGGATGCGTGGCGGGGTCAGCGCCCGGTGCATATTGCCGGATGAAGCCCCAGAGCACGTCCTTGTCCTCGGCATTGGCAACCGCCACAAGGTTGAGGAGCAGCGCGAAGGATACTTGCGCGCGGGGCGCGTTGCCGCCTTCGCTGCCCGGCATGGTCTCAGGTGCCGGTGGTGCAGCGTCGTGGATATACCAGACCGGGTTGCCCAGTCGGTTCTTCCAGTCCTGACGACCATAGGCGTCGAGGAACTGCAGATACTCGTCCATGGCGCGTGGAATGACATCGAAGTGCAGTTTCTTCGCTTCCCGCGGCTTCTGATACATGAACAGCGACAGGCTCTCGGGCGAGGCATAAGTCAGCCATTCATCGATGGTGAGGCCGTTGCCCTTGGATTTGGAGATCTTCTGGCCCTGCTCATCGAGAAAGAGTTCGTAGTTGAAGCCTTCGGGCGGCGGCGCATCCAGCGCACGCGTGATCTGGCCAGACAGCTTGACGCTGTCGATCAGGTCTTTGCCGGCCATCTCATAGTCTACGCCCAAGGCCACCCAGCGCATCGCCCAGTCGGGCTTCCACTGCAACTTGCAATGGCCGCCCGTGACGGGAGATTCAAAACGCTCGCCAGTATCAGGATCACGCCAGACAATGCTGCCGTCAGCCACTTTCCACTCATCGACCGGAACCTGCATGACCACACGGGTCTTGGGATGAATCGGCAGGAAGGGCGAATAGGTGGCAGCACGCTCTTCACGAAGTGAGGCCAGCATAATCTTCATGATGGCCTCATGGCGCTCCAGCATCTTCAGCAGTGTCTGGTCAAAGACGCCCGCCTTGTAGCTCTCGGTGGAGGACTGGAAATCATACTGAAAGCCGAACTGGTCGAGGAACTGGCGCAGCATGGCGTTGTTGTGATGTGCGAAGCTCTCGTGCGTGCCAAAGGGGTCCGGCACTTCGGTCAGAGGCTTGCCCAAGTGCTTCGCCAGCATCTCCTTGTTGGGCACATTGTCCGGCACCTTGCGCAGGCCATCCATGTCGTCCGAGAAGGCGATGAGCCGTGTCTTGATCTTGCCTTCGGTCAGCACCTCAAAGGCACGGCGCACCATGGTGGTGCGGGCCACTTCACCGAATGTGCCGATATGCGGCAGGCCCGATGGTCCGTAACCTGTTTCGAACAGCACTTCCGCCTTGCCGGATTTCTGCTGGCGCGCCACAAGTTTGCGCGCTTCCTCGAAAGGCCAGGAGAGGGAGGTCTGTGCCGCTTCAGCGCGGGTCATTGTCGAAAGGTCTGTCATGGTCCGGTTGAAATACGGGCAATGCTCACAATGTCAAATATGTTTGCAGCAGAAAGCGAAGTGAACGGCATCTACAGGCCGTGTTTCCCGGCATAGGCATTCGGCTTTGGCGCGGTCCAACCTTTTGGCGCAGAGTGTGGTTTGTAAATCTCGACACGCAGAGGATAGCACGCCGCAACATCGCTTGAGTGCTCGCTGCTGCAATCCCCGCCCGGACAAGCAGACAGCGCCCCCAGAAGATTCACCTCGGCAAAAAACTCGATATAGTCGCCGCGGCGCACAGGGCTTGCCTTCATAAAATATTGCTGCGTGTCTCTGGTGAAGCCCGTGCACATGAAGACATTGAGAACATCATGCACATGACGCTCTGCCTCAGCCAATGGCATACCACGATGTCCAGCAAGCGCTCGTGTGAGGTTTGAGTGGCAGCAATGATGGTAGTCATTTCCAGACAGCAGCCGGTGGGTATAGGGATCACAGCGGGTGCCGATCACATCATGCACACCGCCACCATCGGCATCAAACCCATACCAGTCGAGCGTGTTGTCGGTGATAGTTGCCAGCGGTCGAAGATAGGGCAAATTCGACCAGAGACGGTGTCCCGTCGTGACGTGCGTCCCGTGCAGGGCACGCGTTTTGCCAGAGAAAAACCGCTCCTCAATGTTATCCGCCGCCCAGAGATTGAGATCACCCACCTGCGGGCCATCTATGCTGATGATGCGGAAGAATGATCCTGCCGGGACTTCAAACGTGGCTGCATCGCGCGGCGCAACTGTCACTGTGTCGGCAAGGCTCCAGCCAGGGCGTGCTGCGCGAAGTGCTGCAAGGTCAGGGGCCTGCAACGCATCAACAGGATAGCAGACCACAGCCTTTGCGGCACGGCGTTGATCGGCATCAGGAGGAGGTAGGTGTTCTGCAGTACGGCGCACAGCGAGAGCTCCCTTGTTCATCAAGCATGCCAACCGACCGTACAACGGCCATCAATAGAACCGCACCGGAAAGTACTTCAGCAGCAGGTTCTGATACGTGCCGTTCTCGACGAGCCGGAAGATCGCAAAATCAACAGCCTTGCGGATCTGCTGCCCGTCTTTCCTGAATGCAATCGAAGCCCCTTCGCCAAAGAACCTGCTTTCGAAATAGGCACCACTCAGGAACTGGCAGCAGGCTGCTCCGGTTGGTGCGTTCAGCCAGAGCGACAGACTGATCCCATCCCCAAAGAAAGCGTCGATCTCCTTGGCTTCAAGAGCTTTCAGCGCTTCGTCCTGATCCGGAAATGTTTTCTGGGTAAGGGACGGGAAGAAGGCTTTAAGAAAAGCAGCATGGCTAGACTGCGCAATCACGCCAGCAGTCCTGTCCTTGAGCGAAGCCTGATCCATGGTGCTGACCGGAAATTCCTTGCGGGCGATAAAACGGGCGGGCGCACGGTAATAAGGCAGGCCGAATTCCACCTGCTCACGCGCCGCTTCCCGGTTGGCCATGGAGGCGATGATGGCATCGCCACGCCCTTCAACCAGAGAAGGAATCAAAGTCTCCCAACGCCGCGCCTGTATGGTGCAGGCGACTTTGAGTTCAACACAAATTGCGCGGGCGAGATCGACATTGAAACCCGTCAGTTGGCCATCAGGACCAGCGAAGTGAAACGGCGGGTAATCATCATCTGTCAAAAACCGGATGGCACGCAGGTTGGCGAGATCTGGTTTCTCCGGTTTGCGAGCGAGATCGAAGAAAGGCACCGCATTCGCATTCTGGGCGCTGCTGTTTTCAGATGGCAGCAACGCCAGAACGGCGAAAGCCAGCGATGTCAGAAAGGCTTTCACCTATTAGCCTTTTGCCTCTGCATTGACGAAAGCAATGCGGATCATGTTGGTTGCACCCGGTGTTCCGAAGGGCACACCAGCCACCATGATGATGCGCTGTCCGGGCTTGGCAAACTCTTCCTTCATCGCCACGCTGGCACCACGCTCTGCCATATCGCTGACATCCTGCGGGTCTGGTCCAACAACGGCATGCACACCCCAGACAAGGGTCAGACGGCGCGCCGTCTGCAATGAAGGTGTAAGAACAAGTGTTGGCGTCAGCGGGCGTTCACGCGCTATGCGAAACGCGGTTGAACCTGAGGCTGTCCAGGCAACGATGGCCTTTAGGTCAATCGTCTCGGCAATCTGGCGGGCAGCAGCGGCAATGGCGTCAGCACCGGTATGCTCCGGCTCACTGCGCTGTCCAGCGATGATGATGGCGTAGTTGGGATCAGACTCAATCTCTTCCGCAATGCGGCTCATGGTGCTGACGGCTTCCAGCGGGAACTGGCCTGAGGCACTTTCGGCTGACAGCATCACGGCATCTGCGCCTTCAAACACGGCTGTACCAACGTCAGAGACTTCAGCGCGCGTTGGCACCGGTGTGCTGATCATGCTTTCGAGCATCTGAGTTGCGACAACGACCGGCTTGCCGTAGCGGCGGGCAAGGCGCGTGATGCGCTTTTGAATGCCCGGCACTTTTTCAAGCGGCATCTCCACGCCAAGGTCCCCGCGGGCGACCATGAGGGCGTCCGAGACTTCGAGAATATCTTCAAGTCGCGCCACAGCCTGCGGCTTCTCGATCTTGGCCATGACAAGCGCGCGGCCACGGGCCACCTTCTTCACTTCTGCCACGTCTTCCGGTCGCTGCACGAAGGAGAGGGCAATCCAGTCAACACCCGCATCAAGGGCGGCATCGAGATCTTTCCGGTCCTTCTCGGTCATGGCCGAAACCGGGATCATGGTGTCAGGAAGGCTGACGCCTTTCTTGTTGGAAATCTTACCACCAATCTCGACAACGGTAACAGCCTCGGTAGGCGTTTCTAAAACCACCCTGAGGCGCAGTTTGCCATCATCGATGATGATCGAATGGCCGACCTCCAATGGGGCCAGAATTTCCGGATGCGGCAGCTGCACACGCGTGGCATCGCCCGGCTCCGGGTTGCTGTCCAATGTAAAGGTCTGGCCATTCTCAAGCATGGCCGAGCCATCCTTGAACATGCCAACGCGCAGCTTTGGTCCCTGAAGATCGGCGAGAATCCCGACAGGCCGGTCATACTTCGCTTCCATCGCGCGCAACTGCTTGACGCGGGCATAGAGAACCTCGTGGGAGGAATGGCTCATGTTGATACGGAAGATATCGGCCCCGGCCTCAAAGAGTTTTTCCACCATCGCGTCATCCTGCGTGGCTGGTCCAAGGGTTGCCAGAAGTTTCGTCTTCCGCATGCGTCTCATTTGGGCTGCCCTCCAGAGCGGTTTGCCTCGGTAAATTGCACGGTCCAGCCTTTTTGCTCGCCGCCCGTATCGACTTCTGAAAACCCTGTTCTGTCAAAACCGCGTGACAGACAGTTGTCAAAGCCGCGCACTGTAAACTCGCGTTCCCGCGTGCACATGAAAGAGCGCCCGCCCCATTCGCCGCCCTTGTCGTAGTCAACGCCGTAGACATAGTAATAGCGCTGTCCAAGGTCGCCCTTCAGAATGGGTTCGCAGGCGTTCGGATTGAGCTTGAACCAGCCTTCGGTCACCCAGCCCTGTGCATCCTTGTAGCCGACGGCAACGCCGACGCGGCTTGTCGTCATGTTGCAGATCCGGAGATCAGCCAGAGCTGCCTCGCTTTGCAGGAAAGCAGCTGCTGCCAATGCAGTGAGGGACAGGAGACGCATCATGGATCCACCAGAACAGCACGCAGATCGTTGGCATTGGTCAATGTCGGGCCGGGAGAGACAAGATCCCCCAAGGCTTTAAAAAACGGCGTGGAATTGTTGTTGGCAAGATGCGCGGCCAAATCAAGGCCGGCCTGTTTGGCGCGTGCCAGCGTTGTCTCGTCAATCAAGGCACCAGCCGGATCAGCGGGGTCTCCCCGTCCACCATCTGTGCCGTCGGTGTCAGCTGCCATGGCAGCAATGCCTTTTGCGCCATCAAGAGCAGCGGCAAGCGCCAGGGCATATTCCTGATTGGGACCGCCTGCACCTTCGCCACGAATGGTCACTGTAAGCTCACCACCCGACAGGATAATCGCGCGCCGTCCTGCCGCCCTGAGATCAAGCGCCATGCGGGCGTGCTGGGCTGCTACATCGCGTGCTTCGCCTTCGATATCAGGACCGAGGGAAATGACTTCGTAACCAGCATCGGCTGCTGCGGCGATAGCTGCATTCAATCCGTCACGCGGGCGGGTGGTGATCTCGAATCGGCAGCGGTCAAACAGCTTGTCGCCGGGCTTGGGTGTTTCCTCTTTCGGATCAGTCAGAACCTGCTGCACACTTGCAGGCAAGGGCACCTTGAACTTGGCCAGAATAGCCAGCGCATCGGCCTGTGTGGTTGGGTCCGCCACGGTTGGACCAGAAGCAATGGTTGACGGGTCATCGCCAGGCACATCCGATATCGCCAGCGTCACAATGCTGTGTGCGGCAAGGCATGCAGCCAGACGACCGCCCTTAATACGCGAGAGATGTTTGCGCACGCAGTTGATCTCGCCGATATGCGCGCCAGAGCGCAGCAAGGCTTTCGTGATCGCCTGCTTCTCTTCAAGCGTGATCATGCCCGCTGGCGCGATCCAGTTGGCGGAACCACCGCCCGACATCAAGATAACTGCCATGTCTTCCGGTCTTGCCTGCCGGGCCAGCGCCAGTGTTTCCACCGTGGCAGCTACGCTTCCGGCATCCGGCATGGGGTGTCCCGCGCTGGCCATGCGAATCAGCGGGTTTGATCCCTCATAACCATGACGGGCTGTACCGAGGCCGAAAAGCAGATTGGCGGGAACACCAAGAGTGTTGTGATAATGGTCAACAGCCGCTGCCATCATGCTGCCTCCGGCCTTGCCGGTAGACAGCAAAAGGATACGTCCGCCCGAATCTGGGGGTGGTGGCAGCGCCAATGGCAATGCCTGTGCAGGGTGCGCAGCTTTGACAGCTGCATCAAACAGGTGAAGCAAAAGGGCGCGGCGTCTCTCGAACGCCGAACCGTTGACAGGTTCAGGCATGGTGTAACTTCGACTTTAGACGGAGATTCCTGTGTAGGCCATAGCGATGGGGTTTCACAAGCCCCCTTGCTGGATTATCGCATCAGGGATGCACGCGCCCGTTCAAACCCTGATTGCAGCAGCTGATGGTGGAGAATCCCACGAGGTTGTTGCTGGTCCCATTGCTTCGGGCGCTCTGATTATCGCGGATCATGCGTCCAATGCGATGCCGGATGAGTTCGCCGGTCTCGGCATGGCGCAAGCGCAACTCGCCCGCCACATCGCCTATGATATTGGCGTTGCAGCGCTGACCCGCGCCATGGCCGCAAGGCTTGGAGCACCCGCTGTCCTCTCGCGGTTCTCGCGCCTGCTGATTGATCCCAACCGGGGCGACGATGACCCGACGCTTGTCATGCGCCTGTCTGACGGCGCTCTTGTGCCCGGCAATGCCCGCATTGGTGAGGATGAGGTTGAGGCACGCAAGCAGCGGTTTTCCTTGCCCTATCATGCGGCTGTTTCTTCCACGATTGACCAGATGCTGTCTGCCGGTGTGATCCCTGCGGTTGTCTCAATCCACAGTTTCACACCCGTTATGAAGGGCATTCCCCGCCCATGGGATGTTGGCATTCTGTGGGACAGCGACCCCCGGTTGCCACAAGCCCTTCTGGAGGTTTTGCGACGTGATCCAGCCATCATTGTCGGCGACAACGAGCCCTATGACGGTGCACTGGAAGGTGACACCATGGCGCGCCATTGCATTCATCGCGGGCTGGCCCATATTCTCATTGAGGTCAGGCAGGATCTGATCGCGAATGACCGGGATGCCCGGCGCTGGGGGCAGCGTCTGGCGGATGATCTGCTGCCTCTTTTGCAGCGATCAGACATGCACCAGATCCAGCATTTCGGCAGCCGTGCGCAACGGCGTGCCAGCATGATGAAAGAATGAGCATGAGCAAGTTTGACAAGGCGACCACAACAGAACTGGAGGCTGCTGCCTTCCGCCGTCTGATGCACCATCTGCGCCACCGCACCGATGTGCAGAACATCGACATGATGAACCTGACCGGCTTTTGCCGCAATTGCCTGAGCAACTGGATGATGGATGCCGCCAAGGACAAGGGACTTGCGCTTTCAAAAGAGGAAAGCCGTGAGCATGTCTATGGTATGCCCTATGATGAATGGCGCGCAAAGCATCAGGTGGAAGCCAGCGATGTGCAGAAGGCTGCCTTTGCCGCCGTGCCGAAAGCCCACGGATAACCTTGCCTTCGTATGCATCATCGCTTGACGCAGGCGACAGCAGGCGGTTGAAAGCATCATTTCAGTTTCGAGGCAGACATGAACGACGCAATCGCCAATATGAACCCCCAGACAGCCCAGCAGCTCAAATCCATCGTTGAGCGTATCGAGCGTCTTGAGGAAGAGAAGAAGGCACTCGCCGAAGATATCAAGGAAGTTTACGGCGAGGCCAAGGGCAACGGCTTTGACATCAAGATCATCCGCAAGATTGTCTCCATCCGCAAGCAGGAAACCGCAGAGCGGATCGAGCAGGAGCAGCTGATCGATCTCTATCTGACCGCTGTTGGCACAAGGGACTGACGGTCATAACGCTTCATCGCGATATCCTTGCGGCGGACATGCCGGAGCTGCTCGATCTCTGGGTCGAGAGCTGGTCTGAGGCCATGCCGCAGATTGATTTCGAGGCGCGTCGCCCGAGCTTTATCCAGATTCTCGACGAGCTTTCAAAGGATGGCTACCGCATTGTCGGCCACTTCAATGCAACAGGCGCTCTGGCAGGCTTCATCGCGCTGAAAGCTGAGACTGGTCATCTCGACCATATCTGTGTGGGCGCTTCACAGAAAGGCTCAGGCCTTGCCCTCGAATTGCTGGACCTTGCCAGATCCTTGGCATCGGGTGTGCTGACGCTGTCGGTCAATCAGGCCAACCCGAGGGCGATCCGCTTTTATGAGCGCAACGGCTTTGTGCGGACCGGCGAAGGCGTCAACCCGCGGTCCGGCTTGCCGATCTATCACTATCGTTGGCAGCAGTAATCGCCGCATCAAACTGCAACTTGGCCAATCGTGCATAAAGGCCGTTCTTTTTGCCGGTGAGGCTGGCATGCGTGCCTTCCTCAACAATTTTGCCACCGTCCATGACCAGAATACGGTCAGCCTGCAGAACAGTCGCGAGCCTGTGCG
The DNA here is from genome assembly GCA_051649305.1 of Beijerinckiaceae bacterium. GTDB lineage: Bacteria > Pseudomonadota > Alphaproteobacteria > Rhizobiales > Beijerinckiaceae > JADCCX01. The sequence continues at coordinate 5,180 of JBOFGV010000001.1, read as the reverse complement.
CCACCACAATCGTGGTGCGGTTGATCATCAGGGTTTCAAGTGCAGTCTGCACGGCGGCTTCGTTTTCGGCATCAAGCGCTGATGTCGCCTCGTCCAGCAACAGGAGCGGCGCATCTTTCAGGATCGCACGCGCAATCGCCAGACGCTGGCGCTCGCCGCCAGAAAGCGTAACGCCCCGCTCTCCGACAAGCGTATCAAAGCCCTTGTCCAGCGCTTCAATAAAGCTGAGCGCGGAAGCCTTGGCGGCAGCATCACGCAACCGGGCGTCCGTTGCATCAGGGCGGGCATAGCGCAGGTTATCGCCAATGGTGCCAGAGAAGATCACGGGGTCTTGCGGAACGAGCGCGATACGGCTGCGCAGGTCTGCAAGAGCCACAGTCTTGATGTCTGTGCCATCCATGCGGATGATGCCTGAGGTGGGATCATAAAACCGCGAGAGAAGCTGAATGAGCGTGCTTTTGCCTGCCCCTGATGGCCCGACAACCGCAACGCGCTCACCCGGCTTGATGGTGATGCTCAACGGACCAATGGCGAGATGATCCTCCCGCGACGGATAGGCGAAGGTGACGGCATCAAGCTCGACCAGACCCTTTGCTGGGACGGGCAGTGCGACAGGGTTGGCCACTTCCTGTACCGCAGGTTTTGTTTCCAGCAATTCGGCGATGCGGCCAGCAGCACCGGCAGCTGCTGAAATCTCGGTCCAGACTTCCGATAATTGGCTCAAAGAGCTTGCGGCAAAGACAGCATAGAGAATGAACTGCGAGAGACGCCCTCCAGTCATCGAGCCAGCAATGACGGCCTGAGCGCCAAGCCAGAGAATGCCGATGACGCTGGCAAAGATGAAGAAGATGGCAATGGCCGTCAGCATGGCACGAGCGCGTAAGGCATCACGCGCTGTGGCATAGGCTGTATCAACCGCAGCGCTGTAGGTTTGGCGGACACGGGTTTCCGCGCCGAAAATCTGCATGGTGCGGGATGCGCCAATCTGCTCGGTGGCATAGGCGGAGGTTTCCGCAAGCGCATCCTGCGCTTCGCGCGAGCGGCGGCGCACGGAGCGGCCAGCACCAATCAGCGGCAGGATGATCAGTGGAATGGCCACAAGCACGAGCGCAGACAGGCGAGGGCTGGTCCAGACCATCATGATGGTGGCACCAAAGAACAGCACAAGATTTCGGAGTGCAATGGAGGCGCTGGCACCGAAGGCGGATTTCAACTGCGTTGTGTCAGCTGACAGCCGCGAGACCAACTCGCCCGAACGGGACCGATCATAAAAGGCGGCATCCAGCTTGGTGAGATGACCAAAAACAGCGGCGCGCAGATCAGCCACGACGCGCTCGCCAAAGGTCATGACGAAGTAATAGCGCAGGGAGCTTGCAACCGCGAGGACGCCGACAACACCCAGCAGAATGCCAAAATAGGCGCTGATCAGATCAGCATTTTCTGCCGTAAAGCCGAAATCAACCACACGGCGTACGGCTACCGGAATCAGAAGCGTGGCTGCCGAGGCCAATGCCAGTGCCACAACAGCGGCGGCGATGCGCTTCTTGTGCTGCAGGGCATAGGGCAAGAGAGGCAACAGGCTGCGCAGTGACGTCTTTTGTTTTTCGGTTTTCACGCTATCGGCCGACATAGGCAGGCATCACTCTTTGGAATTGTTCTCAGGTGTTTATCGTTGCCACAGAATGCAGCCTGTCGATAGGGGAGAGGCGCGATCAGGCTGAGCTATTGTGTCGCTCTGAATTGCAGGATCATGATCTGGCCTTCGCCGCCCTTGCGTTGATCGAGCAGGGTCAATCCGGCAGGCAGTTCAACCTCAATGCCTGCGCGCTCTTCCAGCACTACGATGGCGTTCTCAGCCAGCCAGCCGCCTGTGATGGCAGAGGTCAATGCACGTTCGCCCAAGCCCTTGCCATAGGGCGGGTCCAGAAAAACCAGCGTGAAGGGATCAAACGGAGCCACCGGCCCCAGCTTGGTGGCATCACGCCGTAGAATGCGTGTCACGCCGCCAAGGCCGAGCGTATCCACATTGTGCCGGAGCAGACCGCGCGATTCCGTGCCATCGTCCACCATGACACCGTAGGCCGCACCCTGTGACATCGCCTCAATCGCCAGCGCGCCCGTGCCTGCAAAAAGATCCAGCACGCGGGCTTCAAGCAGGCAGTTTTCAACACCATGCTTGGCAAGGCCGTGATGCAGCACGTTGAACAGGGTTTCGCGCAACCGGTCCGATGTCGGGCGAATAGCGTCCGACTTCGGTCCGAGGATAGCGCGGCCCTTCAGCCGTCCCGCAACGATCCGCATGGATCAGGGATTAGCGTGGGCCGCGAGGCTTGAAGCCACCGCCGCCACCGCCGGGCCTGCCGCCTGGACGGCTACCACCAGGTCTGCTGCTCCCTGGGCGACCACCGGGCTTGCCACCAAATCCACCACCGGGGCGACCGCCCTCTGATCGTCCGCCACCAGAGCGTGCTCCGCCAAATGGCTTGTCATCACGACGCGGTGGGCGGTCTCCTGAAGGACGTGCTCCACCATCACGGCTGAATTGTCTTGGTGGCCTATCCTCGCCATCACGGCGTGGAGGTCTGTCGCCAAACGGGCGGTCACCAGAGGGACGTCCGCGGAAACCACCGCCTGCACCACCCTCGGCGCGTGGTGGACGATCCCCAAACGGCCTGCCTCCACCTTCGCGGCGTGGCGGGCGATCACCGAATGGGCGGTCTCCACTTTCGCGACGGGGCGGACGATCTCCGAACGGACGGTCAGAGCGGCCTTCTGCCCTTGGTGGTCTCGGACCACTGTCGCGGTCAAAACGCCGTGGCGGCCTGTCGTCACCATCACGCCTTGGCGGACGATCCCCAAAGGGACGCCCTTCACCACGCGGTGGGCGGCTGTCGCCATCACGCTCAAAACGTCTTGGTGGTCTGTCCTCGCTGTCGCGGCGGGTTGGACGATCACCATAAGGGCGGCCTCCAGAAGAATTTGCTCCTGATGGACGGCCACGGAAACCATCTGATGGCGGACGTCCCCGGCCTTCGTCGCGCTCACGGAAGCTGCGGCGTGGTGCTTCTTCTGGCTCAGGCGCATCACGCACGATGCGGGAAACCTGCACCTTGCGGCCTGCACGGTCAGCGGTTTCATCCTCTTCCACGCGGAAGGACTTGTCTTCACCTGTCATGGCAGCACGGCGGCGCTCGCTGAAACCCTCCTTGTCGAGGCGCTTGTGGCGGGGCTTGGGTGGAGCTTCCTCATCCCGGTCGCGGTAAACATTGCGCTCGGAAGGCTTCTCGCTGCGCACACCGGGCGGTGGCGCATAAGGATCGGTGAGGTCGGTCAGTACCCGCGTTTCAACGGGCTCTGATTGCTCGCCCACAAAGCGGGTTGGCGTGCGGCGGTCATCCCGGTCACGGGTGAAGCGGCCTTCATCGCGCGATGTCGTGTAGCGGTCGCGCTCCGGTGCCTCATAGGAAGCGCGGTCAATGCGCGGACCATCAAAGTTCACACTCGCTTCTGTTGCCAGACGCTCGCCAAGCTGATCCCGCAGCATCTTTGTGCGGATTTCCTCAGCAGAACCTTCCGCGATATCGCCCAACTGAAACGGCCCGAACGAGACGCGGATCAGGCGGTTCACCTTGAGGCCGAGGTGCTCAAGAACAACCTTCACTTCGCGGTTCTTGCCTTCGCGCAGATCCAGCGTCAGCCAGGCATTGGCTCCTTGCGTGCGGTCCAGCGTGGCATGGATCGGCTCATAATCGACGCCGTCAATGGTGATGCCATTGGCCAGCGCATCAAGCTCCGCCTGATTGATGCTGCCATGGGCGCGCACGCGGTAACGACGCAACCATGCGGTGTCTGGGTGGGCCAGCACGCGGGCGAGACCGCCGTCGTTCGTCAACAGCAGCAGGCCTTCAGTGTTGATGTCCAGCCGGCCGACAGAGACAACGCGCGGCAGATCTTCCGGCAGATTATCAAAGACCGTTGGCCGACCTTCGGGATCACGCGCTGTTGTCACCAGTCCGACCGGCTTGTGGTAAAGCCAGAGGCGCGTGCGCTCCATCTCAGGGATGAGTTCGCCATCAACCGACACCTTGTCGGAAGGTTTGATGTTGAGAGCAGGGCTGTCGATCACCGCGCCGTTGACGCTGACGCGGCCTTCCGCAATCCACTCCTCGGCATCCCGGCGGGAGCAAAGGCCTGCACGCGCCATGACCTTTGCTATGCGCTCGCCTTCAAAGGTGGATGCCTCCTCATCACGGCGCGGGGCAAAACGCGGTCTGTCACCGCGAGGCGCATCTGAACGCGGACGATCAAAACGAGGTTTGTCAAAGCCTGGTCTATCAGATCTTGGCTTGTCAAATCTTGGCCTGTCAGGCCGCGAGTCCGAAAAGCGAGGCTTGTCACCATAGTTGCGCGCAGGCACATCGTCCCGGCTAAAACGCCGGGCTGGCCTCTCGCCATCGCCGCGCGCCTCATAGGGCTTTGGCCCGTCAAAAGGCTTCTTGCGAAAGGGCTTGTCATCAGCACCACGGGGGCGGAAGGGCTTGTCGCCATCACGGCGAGGAGGTCTTCCGGGTCCACCACTGCGGGGTGGACGTCCATTATTTCTATCATCACGCATTCCGTCCTGTTATCAGCATGGGATGGGTATGGCGAGTGACGTTTCGGGCCGCGAGGGCCTAAAATCGATTTGGGACATCGCTTTTGACGAAGCGAAGGCTGCTGGCGCGCGCGGAGAGACGCCGGTTGGGGCGGTTGTTGTCTGCAACGGTACTGTGCTGGCAACGGCTGGCAACCGCACGCTGGAGCTGAAAGACCCGACCGCCCACGCCGAAGTGCTGGCGATCCGCATGGCCTGCGAGCGCGTTGGCAGCGAGAGATTGCCTGAGGCTGATCTCTATGTGACGCTGGAACCTTGCACGCTTTGCGCTGGTGCTGTGTCCTTCGCGCGTATCCGACGGCTTTACTTTGCCGCCAGCGACATCAAGGGCGGGGCTGTTGAAAACGGCGTGCGCTTTTTCAATGCGCCGACCTGCCATCACAAGCCGGAGGTCTATGGCGGGTTTCGCGAAAGTGAGGCGGCCTTGCTGCTGAAGCAGTTTTTTGCATCCAGACGGGACACATGAAAACGCCGGGCAGTGAGCCCGGCGTTTTTTGTTATCTCAGTGGAGCGAGATGTCAGTGAT